>CAZFBA010000041.1:0-34231 GCA_964517135.1 uncultured Gammaproteobacteria bacterium | reverse complement strand
AAAAAATAAATCCTTATTTCATGGGCCTTTCGGCGTTTTTATGTCGGAAGTCGGGTGGAACACACTGAAAGCCACTAATGCAAGGCAGATAGGTTCAAGCCACTTAGCATAAGTAAAGTCAAGAAGAACTTTCTTGTTTGTAAAATCCTGAAATATTGTATTGATCAATAAATCAATATTTGTAGAACTTATTTCTGCGGGCAGTTTAATAGGAAAAGTCTTCATGTTTATAGTCTGAATATTTTCTAATGCCTAATTTATTATATACATAAAAAGTTCATTACTAGAAATAAATGTTAAACAAACCTAATCAATTAGACTAATGCATAACTATAACAATCAATTTTCTGTTTTCGATTTTCAAAAATTTTAAAAGTGAAGATATGGGTTGAACGAGCCGATTGGCCTGGGCTTTCAAAGCACGTATACGAAGTCAGTAAGCCAGTTGTGAAAAGCTTTTGCTTCTTTTTTCAAAAAGAAGAGACCCCATGCCTTCCTTTAGGGTGGGTGGGATTTGGGCTTGAAAATCGAAAACTTTTTAAGTTATGCACTGATCTTATATATTTAATATTACTTGGCATTTATATCTTAGCTTCTGTTAACAGGTTATTTAACTTTTATTCAGTTTATCCGATAATCTCTTTTAATTACTAACAAAATTAAAGAGATTATATTAATGAAAAATATTAAGGGAAATTCTTTAAGTCAATATGCAATAATAATTGCCCTCATAGCATTGGCGCTTGTGCCTGCCTTTTTTCTTCTGGGTAAAAATATTTATGGACATTTTGACCTTTTCTATCAACTATTAGCCGGCAAAACTGCCAATAATGCAGATATATCTACACCTGAACCTGATATTACTGATGTAAAAACTCCTTCAAGTGACACGCAAAGTATTGCAGCCGGTTCACTGGGAGGTACACCGGATAACCCGGTAAAAAATTGCGACTCTGGTCTCTGTGTGATCGATTTTGGCAATATGATTTTAACCGGCATTCCGGATAATTTTTCTGAACTGGTTCAGACTACTGGCTCTTCAGGCGGCACAGAGGCTATCTTAAGTATTATTGATCAGATTATAGATCAGCTTGATAGTGATGTTCCGGCAGAATCAAGAAAAAATTTGGAAGAATTAGCTGATTTAGGTCATATTCTGGCGGCTTTCGAAAGACATGTAGAGAATATTGCTGAACAATGTGCACAGACATCTTATCCCAAGGATTGTTTTCATAATAAAATTTGCAGTAAAAGTACTCTCGAAATTGATCCTGAGTTACTTAAGGCATTTCCAACCCTTAATACTACTGGTATGCTGGGTAACTTAATCGTTCAAAGCGGACGTATAGGCGGGGCAATGCATGATTACCTTCTGAATACTGATTTTTATGATGCACGTGTAGAAAAAGATCTTAGTTTTACTTTTGTTGAGCGTTATAATAAAGTCATGCAGGATGAATATATTTCAGATATGCAGAAAGCTATTATAAAAGAGATGTACTGGCAAATTGCTATTCTGGGAGAAGAAATTGATGCCAAGCTCTGGGGGGCTTCAGGTATCAATGAAACTATCATCATTAATGATCCGATAACTGGTGATGGTGTTGAAATCGATGTTACAGGTTTTACTAATGAAGATATTTATAAACCAGGATCAAGCAATATAACTGATCTTGATTCTGCCATTATTTGTGCAACGGGTAATATGAGTGATACGGGTACACAGTGTCACTAAAACAAGAAATTACATCAGGGGTCTCAGAATAACTTATACCAGTTTGTTTTCAAGGCATAAGGTTTCACCGGATTCTTTGAGGGTTTTGGTGAGGTGAGCGCAGCGAACCGAACCCGACCAATCTCTTCACTGAACCCTGTTTAATAATTTTTGCCTGTTTCTTTAATTTAAATTCCTGTAAAATTTTCTAATCCAAAACAAATATTATGACAGGTTTTATATATCTAAATATAATCTTTTACCGGACACCAGTGATTTTATTATTGAAATCAGTAATATAAATATCAGGGTTTTCAGTAAGCCAAAATCAGGATTATCAGTTAACAATACCCGACTTGCGCCTGTTTTTATAATAATAGGGCAAATTATAATGATTTTATATTAAAATGCTTTTAAAAAAACATCTAAACGAAAGGCTGTCGGTTGTTTTTCCGGGATCAAATATTCTTGAATGCAACTTATTTTTAGGAGTAAAAGGAGGATATAATTATGACACAATGGGTAATGAACAGATCATTTTCAGGGCCAAATGCTCAGGCTCAAGGTTATTACAATTCTTATAATGGTTCCCGGGCTGGCCTGGCAACATGGAACAACCCTCAAAACGGTAATAAAGGATTTGCAGCTGGTGCTGCTAACCCTGCAACAGGTAACTGGGCTTATTTGATGGGTCAGCTTGATCAGGCTTCTCAAACTGCAACTCTTAAAGGACAAACTTCAAATGGCAGTTCCCTTGACATAATGAGATCTCCTGAAAACTCACATTTTTATTTTAATGGAAACAATGTCAATATTAATATGAATAACGGCGAAGGAACAATTACAACGCCCAATAAAACAATTAACATATTTAATAATTCTGTTGATAGCCCAGCTCAAACACAGTCTTCAAGCTCTTCAAACAGCAAAGCATTTGCGTTTGCAGGCCCAAAAAGAAGTGTAGCTTTTGCAAGCGCAAGTAGCAATAATTCAAGAGCAGTAGCATTCGCTTTTGCAGGGCCAAATGGAAGCGCAGCATTTGCCAGATCCAGTGGTAATGCTAGCAGTGCATCGGCAGCAGCCGCATCAAGCAGCTCTGGTTCCAGTGCATCTGCATCTGCAACAGCTTCATCTAGCTGTCCACCACAGCCTCAACCGGTACCTCCGCCACAACCTCAACCAGTACCTCCGCCACAACCTCAACCAGTACCTCCGCCACAACCTCAACCGGTACCTCCGCCACAACCTCAACCAGTACCTCCACCACAACCTCAACCAGTACCTCCACCACAACCTCAACCAGTACCTCCGCCAGAAAAAAAGGAAGTGCCTCCATCACCTGTTGCTGCCAATGAAACAGCATCAATGATAGGAGACCCGCACTGTACTGGAGGCGATGGCGGAACCTTTGACGTACACGGTGTCCCGGGTGAATCTTATAACGTACTCTCTGATCAAGGACTGCAAATGAATGCAACAATGGACAACTATAAAGATCAAGGAAACATCGTTACTGAAACAGCTATTAATGTAGAAGGCGAAAACGGATACGAATCACTGGTTTATAACGCAGATGGAACAGCAACTTATAACGACGTTCCCCTTGAAAACGGTCAGACCATTGATCTTGCAGATGGTGGAAGTGCAACCCTTGATGGATACAAGCTCACAGTAATAACTGCCGAAGGGTATCAAATAGAGCAAGAAGCTCTTACCTGGGATGGCTATGACTATATTAATACCACTATAACTACCCCCGAAGAGGGAGTTGCAGCAGATGGCGTAGTTCCTGACGGCATATTGGGTTCTACTTTTGACGAAGACTCAGATCAAACTTCTTCTGTGAAAGACCAAAATGGAAATGAATACCTTGTTGAAGGAGATACTGTAACCCCTTTAGATCATCACAAAGTTGAAGATGTTTCTGACACATCTAAAGCAGCGTAACTCAAAATAAACATAATTAAAATTTCCACCTCAGAAACTCTTATCTTAGCTCCTACTTAATAAATGACATTCTTTAATTTTGAATGTCATTTTTATTTTAAATCGAAAATTTTTTAAGTTATGCACTTATCCTTTATAGTATTCCGCAAAACTATTCATAAATTTTATGCGATTCTTCAGCCTTCGGCCTCAGAAAGACGTCAAAAGGGTGTTTTGGGGCGGCGAAGCCGCCCCAAAACACCCTGAAACTGTCATTGTGAGCGAACGTAGTGAGCGTGACAATCTAATCAAATTACGTTAAGTTGTGCAGTTAACTATAATAGAGATCTCTGAATAATTTAAAAGTTCACAGATTCAAGAAATTAGTGTCGGGGGTAAAAAAACCGCTGTGCGGGTTTTTTTACCCCTCCCTGTTTTTGCTGGAATCTATAATTTCTTAATTAATCAGAGGTTCCAATAACATTATGGTTTTCAGCAGGTATATATCACCGAAAACAACTATCAAAACTATTTGTTTTTTTGTTTTTTTATATATAGAAGGGATATCATTATTTAAACAGGCAAAAGTCACTTTAATTAATATAAAGGAGAACATAACATGGGACTAGCAGCATCACAGGCACGTTTTTTAATGTTAACAGCCAGAAAATCAGATCTTGAAATGGATGGACAATCTATCAACCAGCAAAGAATAGCAATTGCAAACTCTACCAGCAAAATGTTTGAAACTCAGGCTAACCTTGATCCAGATTCTGCACAATCACAGCAAATGCAAAAACAAATCGAAGCCCTCCAGCAGCAAGATAAAATTCTGGAGCTTCAACTTAGAAGAGTTGACACTCAACAACAGGCAGTTCAAACAGAAATTCAGGCAGTTCAAAAAGTTATCGACAAAAACATTGATATGTCATTTAAAACCTTTGCATAACCTGCCTATATATCTCTCCCTTCATTATGACAGGCCCCTTTTTAAAGGGGTTTTGTCATTTTATTACTGATATCAGTAATAAAATTATCAGGGTTTTCAGTAAGCCAAAATCACCGTAAACCATTAACAATAGGCGAGTTTATATTGTTTTTATATAAGTATGAAACATAAATAACAGACTAGAGTTTATAGATAAGATAAGATAAGGAGATAGGACTATGACATTACAACTTACCAGACAATATCAGGGACAATATGCACAGGCAGCATCTTTCAATAATATGTCAACAGGTGCTAAAGGTGGTTATGCAGCAGGTTATAACCCGAATACAGGTAACGCTGGAGGCGTAATTGGTGGCTATAACCCTGCAACAGGAAATGGATTTATTGCAGCAGGTACTACTAACGGTACGCAGGCAGCTGGTATGGTTGCTGTAGGAAATTCTAATACCGGTCAATGGGCCTATTTAATGGGTGAAGTAGACAAAGCAACTCAATCAGGATCTATTAAGGGTGCAACTTCTAATGGTGCTTCACTTGATGCCGCAAAAACTCCTGATAACAGTCATTGCAAAATTGAATCAGAAAAACTTAAAGTAGATATGGAAAACGGCACCGGCACAATTCAAACTCAAAACAAAAGCATTATAATTGCAGAACCATTTGTTATGTATGCATAAGAAGTTAATACCCCTTACCCCCGAAAAAATTCAAGAGATTGTCATAAACAGGTTTCATAATTAAGAAACCTGTTTTTTTTTATTGCAGTGAAGCAAGCATATCTGCTGCAACTGCTGTAGAAATACCAGCATCTTCAGGTATTTCAAGCCCAACTATTACACCTCCATAACCATCAATAGATTGTTCAGTCTGTTCTATAGAATCACCAATAGTTTGAATTTGACTGCTTATAAAAAGTGCTGCATTTCTTACATCTTCATGAATAGCAGATGGTGGAAGCCCTTCAAGTTGAGTTACCAAATTATAAAAATTATTACCAGGATCTATCATCTGACCATCATCACCAGAACTGACAGAATTAAGAGTTTTATCCATTACGCCAGTTGCTACTTCGTATAAAGTGCTATTCGTATTTATAACAAGTGCTTGATCGCTAGCACTGAGATTTGCTGCTGTGTTATTTATAAGATCATTAACTTGATCTGGGGAATTTTTTAAGGTATTAATGAAGTCAATTTGCCACTGTTCCAGGTTTGGAGCATCATTCTTAATATCAAGAATAATCATTGCCATATCTTTTGTTTCATCCTGTGATATAACACCCTGACTTTTCAGAAATGCTGTAGCAGCAAGCATAGTCTGATAGTCATCATTATTTAAGCTATTGGGGTCAATTTGATTTAGCCCTGTTTCTACTTTTTGGTAGGTATCTCCTGCAAGCTGATTTAATTTCTGTTGTTGATTATTGAGTCTATCAAGTGCTTCAGCAGCAGCTTTTTCAATGAGTGCCATCTTTTTTGCTTCTCTGGCCATTTCATCAAGAATAGATGCCATAGCAGGATAATTCTCTTCGAGTTGATCTGCCAGCTGTTCAAGAAGTTCATAATATGCTACAGTAGCATCTCCACCTCTATTAGCTGAATTCACACTGGCTATTTCTTCCGGAATGCCTCTTAATATGTAATCACCAAAATCTATTGTGCAATAACCAAATTCACACTGCATTTTGGGGTTACCTGGTTCGCCATCTATGTCTCCTGGCTCTATTAAATCAGATCTTTCACCTATAATTAACTCTTCTTGTTCAACTTTTCCATCAACACTTTTTGACAAAAACCCTAAAAGGTTACCGCTATTAAGCAGTGCAAATAATGCTAAACCTGCTACAATGCCAACAAGTGCTGTTGGAATAACATAATCTACAAGATTTCCTTTTATTTCTCTCATAAAACAACCTTATTATTAAATAACTACGAATTTAAAATTATATTAATAGAAAAGTATCAATGTCTATTACTTAATTCAGGGTAATTTAACTTTCTTTCTCAAAGCTAAATAATTAATGATTTGAATAACCTGCCTATTTTAATTTCGGTTGTTTGCAACTATAACTTTAGGGTAAACTTATGTTTGTATTGAATTATTAATATTCATTATTATTAATGCATAATTCAAGTTTCTTGAGGAAAGCTTATGTCTGAATTGGCTTCTAAAAAAATATTATTAGTTGATGATAATGTTGAAATTACTGATAAGCTGACACAGTTGCTTGCTTTAAAAAAGTATGATGTTACTGTTGCTCATAGTGGAAAAGATGCCCTTGACATTATTGAACATTCTGCCCATTTTAATCTTGTGATTCTTGATGTTATGATGCCTCCTCCTAATGGTTGGGAATTACTTATTAAAATAAAATCAAATCCAAAAACTGAATGCTGGCCGGTAATAATGTTAACTGCCCTGGATGATGAAACTTCTGAGGCCAATGCCCTTTATGATGGTGCCAGTGATTATATTACCAAACCTTTTAGAATAAAAACCCTTCTTGCAAGAATAGATGCTGTTATACAGAGACCCGTAATATCTTCAGGCACTGCTGTTCCACTGCAAAATGATATTAAACCGCTTACAGAAAGAGAACGAGAAGTTCTTTTGTGTCTATCTGAAGGGCTATCAAATAATCAAATCGCTGACAAATTAGTTATTACGAGATCTACTGTTGAAGCTCATATAAAAGCCATTTTTTCTAAATTAAAAGTTGAAAATAGAACTCAAGCAGCTGTAATGGGTATTAAATGCAACCTTATCTAAAAGAATTTAGAACTGCTGTTCTGTTATCATTTTGTTTTAGTATATTGATACTTATTGTATATCTTTTCAACCTGCTGAGACCTTTTGATAACAGTATTTATGATAGTTTTATGTCTATGAAAATAGATCATAGCTCTCATAATGATATTATTATTGTTGAAATAGATAATAAAAGTATCAAAACAATCGGTCGCTGGCCATGGAATAGAAAATATCATAGTATCGCTCTAGAAAATATTAACAAAGCTAAACCAGCAGCAACAGGGTTAACTATTCTCTTTTCTGAACCTTCGCCTGATGATAGTTCTCTTTTTAATGTATTCAAGAATTTTAACCACATTGTTTCACCTTTTACATACGACAGGGATTCAGTTTTGTTCCCTTTAAAGGAAATTAAAAATAACAGTATTTGTGGTGATATGACCTTAATTAAAGACAAAGATGGCATTGTAAGACAGGCCTATAAAGAATCTGTATATTTGCCAGGCTATGACTCTTTTGCCGTTGCTGTTAATAAGATTTTTAAACCTGATTTTACTTCTTATATATACGGCAAAAAAAAATTTTATATTAACTTTATCCATAAAACAGCTTTATTTAAAAGAATTTCATTTATTGATGTTTATAAAAATCAATTTAATAAAGAAGACTTAAAAGATAAAATTGTCCTTATCGGTATTACAGCAGAAGCTTTGACAGATAATTTTAATACACCCCTTTCTGCCAAGATAGAAAAGGCCATTAAAGGTGTAGAGTTACAGGCACATATTATTAATACAATAGTTAATGATAAGTTAATCACGAAATCAAGCTCTTTGACAATATTTGTTCTTCTTTTTCTTACGATTATTATCTTTATACAGTTGTTAAAACGATTAAAGCCCTTGATGCAACCAATTTTAACTTTAATTTTTATAGTCAGTGCTTTTTTGATAAGCTTTTTCTTGTTTAGCAATCTGTTATACTGGGTTACACCATCTATTTTTGTATTATCATATATTGTTATCTATATTTTCTTTGCGTTTAAAACGTTGCTTAAAATAGATAAAGTTGTTAACCGCACATTTACAGAACTTTCATATGATGAAAATTATCCACTGCCAGATTTATCAAATAAAGTAGAAGATGGCGTATTAAGTCTTAGCCAGTTAACACAGTTGATTAATAAAGACCGACAGGTTATAAAGGCTATTTTAAATGCGATTAACTCTCCTGTTATGCTGATTGATTCTGAAGGCAATATTATATGGAAAAACCTTAATGTTAATTCTATTCAGTCAATGGTTTTAGCCTCTAATATCAAAGATTTGTCAATCAATATAAACGATATTAGAAAATTAACTGCACCCGATATTCCTTACAAGCAGGAATTATATATAGAAGAAAAAGATTATTTGCTTATTATTACTATACCTGCTGATGTAAGCACAAATTATGTCTGTATTTTTAACGATATTACGGAGTTTAAGAAACTTGATAGGCTTAAAACAGACCTCATAAGAACAGTAAGCCATGAAATTAGAACACCTTTAACGATGATTCAGCTTGATTGTGATATAGGAAAAGAAATGGGTGACCTGCAAACCGCTATTAAATCTTTTGACAGTATTTCTGCTAAAACAGAAGAATTAACTACTCTTGTTTCTGAATTTCTCGATCTAAGCAAACTTGAAGCAAATATGATTGAGCTTAGCTTTGAAGATATTAATATCTGTAATCTGCTTCAAACAACAGTTGATTCAATGACAGAACTGGCCAATCAAAAAGAAATCAAAATCATGCCAGACATAGATGAATGTGAAAATGCCTGCGTGAAAGGTGACAGCATACGACTCAAGCAGGTTTTTATCAACATTATATCTAATGCAATAAAATATTCACCAGAAAATACTTCTATTAGAGTTCTTGCAACTAGAGATGAGTCTTCAGTTCTTGTTAGTATTATAGATCAGGGGTTTGGCATCCCGGATGATGAAATAGACAAAATTTTTGATCGTTTTTATCGGGTTAAAACATCTGAAACAAAAAAGATAACCGGCTCAGGCCTCGGGCTTGCTATTACAAAGAAAATTATAACTATGCATAACGGAAAAATTAACGTTAAAAGCTCACCGGGCAAAGGTTCAGTTTTTACTGTTATTTTACCCTGTAAAAATTATTGCCTATCTTAAAAACATTGATTTATACGACCCTTTGTTAGACTCTGGGCGACTGAAAAATATTTTTTAAATGCGATTTATCCCAATACACGAAAGTAAGCTATATATACTTTAAATCTAGCTGCCACAAATTTGCTTGAATATATCATTACCTTCAAAAAGCAGTATAGAGTCAGTTGCAAAATTATATTCACTAAAACCTGCATATTTAAGACTAATGCATAACTATAACAATAGATTTTTTGTTTTCGATTTTCAAAAATTTTAAAAGTGAAGATATGGGTTGAACGAGCCGATTGGCCTGGGCTTTCAAAGCACGTATACGAAGTTAGTAAGCCAGTAGTGAAAAGTTTTTGCTTCTTTTTTCAAAAAGAAGAGACCCCATGTCTTCCTTTAGGGTGGGTGGGATTTGGTCTTGAAAATCGAAAACTTTTTAAGTTATGCATTGATCTTATATTTCTTTTGCAGGCAAACTTTCGACTCTGTAAACATCTATTTATATCCATTTAAAAGCTTTTTTCTATAATATTAATTGGCCGGGGTTAAGATTTAGTAAAACTACTATAAAAAAAATTCTATTTTGTGTAAAAATTGGCTTAATTCAAAAATAATTTTATTACTAGGAGAAAAAACAATGGCTAACGAACAAAATGGTTCATTTAAACTGCCAAAACTCTCGACCGTTCAGTTAATCAACTTATGTATCGGGATCATTGGTATTCAGTTTGCCTGGAGTATGCAAATTGCTCTTTCTTCAAGGGTTTTAGAACCTCTTGGCGCAGATCCGTTTTTATTTGGCGTTATATGGTGCGCCGGCCCTATTACAGGCCTGCTTGTACAGCCAATCGTCGGAGCTATATCCGATAGAACCTGGACTCGAATAGGACGCAGGAGGCCATTTCTGCTGTTAGGTGCTATACTGGGCGGTATTGCTCTGATACTCTTCCCGCTGGCACCTACATTACTTCTCGCTGCAATTATGATATGGATCATTGACGCTTGTGTCAATATCTCACAGGGCCCTTATAGAGCTTTAGTGCCTGATGTTGCACCGCCTGAACAGCACGCTGTAGCTAATTCATATCTTAACTTTGCTTTCGGAGCAGGTTCTGTTATAGCACTGGGCGTAGCTCCTTTACTAAGATTATTCGATATATCTATGACAGTTACACAACAATATTTTATGGCTGCACTGGCTCTGATACTGTTTATTGTGTATACATCTTTAACGATAAAAGAATATGCTAGATCTTCTAAAAAACAGGATGGAAATACTGAACAGGCTGAACAGTCTCAACAAACTGAACAGAAAGAAGAAAAAAGATCTATATTAGAATCATTTAAATTATTCTTTACCTGTAATCGTGAAATACATAAAATATGCGGGGTTCAGTTTCTTACCTGGATGGGCGTTATGTGTATGTTCATCTATCTGACTCCTTTTATAGTTCATAATATTTATCACGTTCCAGATTTATCTACTAAAGAGTTCAAAGCACAGGAAACTATTCACGATCAGTTCAATGAAATCAGAGATAAATTTGACCCTGAAACGAAGCTGCTTCTGACCTCTAATAAGATGGCTTCAAATATAATTACACAGACAGGGCTATCTCAGGTTAATTTTGAGCAGGTAGTAAAAGATGACCTTAATAAACTCTCAAAACCTGAAGCCATTCAGCTTGAAGTAAATATTAAAGTAGAAACCAATAAATATAGAGAAATCAACAACCAGCTGGATATGCTTTTATCAAATTTTGCCGGCAGCAAAACTATTCTTGAATCTGATGTTAACCCCAGACTTCAAGAACTGGCCAAAAACTTTATGCCTGATAAAGTCATTTCTGGCAGGCTTCTCAAGCTAAATGACAATCTTAACAGCGCTTTTAAAGATTATGTATATCAGAAAAACCTGGTTGAACTAAAGATGCTTCTTATTCAATATCCATTTTTCTTAAACCCTGAGCTAAGAAGCAAAATGAACTTTGCTATACATAACATCGAAGTTGAAAAAGAACTTGCTGTTCTGGATACTGAAATGGTCAAGGTTAATAACAAAGTTCAAAAATATGTTGCATATGGCAGAGATGACAAACTGATGTTTGATGATGATAAATTCAGTGATGTGCTGACATTTCCGGGTACTGTTGAAAAATTCTACCGAATATACACCGTTACTCAACTGAAAAAACTCGATCTTGAAGCTACTAACACAGCTCAAAAAGCTCTGGTAGCATTTAACTTTATACCACTGCTGCTTTCAATACCTATCGGTTATCTCTGTACAAAGCTGGGTAAAAAGCCTATCTATTCTGTAACCCTGGGTTTCCTTGCCGTAGCCTTTTTCTTTGCACCGTTCCTGACTACACCCCTTCACGCTATTATTATGATGGCATGTGCTGGTGTTGCCTGGGCTACTATATTGTCTATACCATTTGCCTTTATGTGTGACTATATTCCAGAAGGTGAAGAAGGCTCTTTGATGGGCATATTTAATATGTTTATTGCAGGGCCGCAGCTTATTTCTGCCCTCGGTGTAGGGTATCTCATAAGACACACACCTATGGCCACTGAACTTGGTATGTCTCACAACTGGTCTATTGCTTTTGTTGTGGCTTCTGTATCTGTATTCTGTGCTATTATTGCACTGCAATTTGTTAAAGAAAAAAATCCCGGCCTTGGCTCATGTAGTGTGGGCGGCGGTGGCGGCCATTAAGAATAAATCTGACATAATAAAGAGTCCTGACTGAAATCAGGGCTCTTTTTGTATTCTATAAGCAATGGTTGCTAGTGCCTGTTTTATACTCCGTAGATATAGCGTTTTTTAAACTTATTTAACGTAAATTGTTAAGCAAATAAACCTTAACTGTTGATTTTTTCATATTTTTTGTGTTTGATAATGTCTTAACTCGGGTAACTAAAATAACTCATTTAAGTATAGAGAGGAAAATAAATAAGTGGAACAGCAACAAAGAAAAATAAGACGCTCAAAATCAGAATCTGCAAAGCCTGAATCTGACAAGTCTCTAGCTCTACAATCAGAGTGGAAAGAGAAAGTTATCCAGATAAGAAGGGTAACAAAAGTTGTTAAAGGTGGTAAAAAGTTAAGTTTCAGGTCAGTAGTTGTAGTTGGTAACACCAAAGGCCAGGTAGGTATAGGCATTGGTAAATCCAATGAGGTTATTGGCGCCATTCAAAAAGGTGTTGCTACTGCAAGAAAAAACCTTATTGATGTGCCTATCTTCAAAACAACCATTCCGCATCAGATTATAGGCAGGGCCAATAGCGGCAAAGTTATCTTAAAACCTGCTGGCCCTGGTACCGGTATTATTGCCGGCGGAGCAGCAAGGGCAGTACTTGAACTTGCAGGCATTGAAAATATTTTATGTAAATCTCTGGGCTCTGATTCACCCCTTAACGTAGCCAGAGCTACCATTGACGCACTGAAAAACCTTCGCAGGTTTTCTGAGGTTGCCGAAATGAGAGGTTTATCAGTTAAAGAAATGTTAAATTAATTGAGGTCAAAAAATCATGGCTGAAGAAACAAATAAAATTAGAGTTAAACTGGTCAGAAGCATCATTGGCAGACCGGAAAAACACAAAAAAATTGTTCGATCTCTTGGTATTAAAAAGCTTAACCAGACTGTTGAACATTATGATACCCCGCAAATAAGGGGAATGATTGAAAAGGTAAAACATTTAGTTACTGTAGAGTAAGTATTGGTGATATAAGATGAGTGAAATTACTTTAACAAACTTAAAACCAGCTGAAGGCTCAACACATAAACCCAAGCGCAAAGGTAGAGGTATACCATCCGGGCATGGCAAAACAAGCTGCCGTGGTCATAGAGGTGAAGGGCAACGCTCAGGCAATAAACACAAAAGAGGTTTTGAAGGTGGTCAAACACCGGCATTCAGAAGATTACCTAAATTAAAAGGTTTTACTTCCAGAAACCCAATTAAAACTTTCTCTATCAATGTTTCAGACCTGAATAAACTTGAAGAAACAGAGATTTCTCTTGACCTTCTTATTGAAAAAGGTATAGCACCTAAAAACACTGACTATCTTCGTGTGCTGGGCAAAGGTCAACTTGAAAAAGCCCTGACTGTTAAAGCATTATATTTTACGCCCGGTGCAAAAGAAAAAATCAATGCAGCAGGTGGAACCACCGAGGTAATATAATATGGCAAGTATGAAAATGCCAGGCCCTGAACAACTTGGCAACCTTGCTGATATCTTTAAGGCCTCCGGGTTAAAACAAAAATTGCTTTTTACACTGGGTATGCTAGTCATATTCAGGCTTGGAGCTCAAATACCTGTTTATGGTATTGACGCAGAAAGGTTTTTAAATCTTGCATCCGGCAATAACATTGTCGGCTTTCTTGATTTGTTTTCTGGCGGCGCTCTCGGACAAATTTCCATTTTTGCACTGGGTATCGGCCCCTACATTACAGCAAGTATTATTATGCAGCTTTTAACAGCTGTTATACCTAAACTTGAAGAGCTTCAGAAAGAAGAAGGCGAAGCTGGCAGAAGACAGATACAGCAATACACACGTTATTTTACTGTAGTGCTGGCTATTTTCCAGTCTATAGTATTGTTAAGCTATGTTAACAGGGCACATGCATACCAGGGTGATGTTAACCTTGTACTGTTTAATATTGGCGCTATGGTTTCAATGGTTACGGGTGCAGTATTTGTTATGTATCTTGGTGAGATAATTACTGAAAAGGGTATAGGTAACGGGGGTTCTCTATTAATCTTCTTCGGTATTCTTGCCAGTATACCGGTCTATTCTCAAAGAACATGGGATGCTGTCGCTAATGACCCGACAAGACAGGCAGCACTATTAATTTTGCTTGCTATATTTGTTGTTACCATTGTTATGGTTGTCATTATGCACGAAGCAGTGAGAAAAATCATTATTGTTAATGCTAAACGGCAGGTAGGAAATAAAGTTTATGGTGGCGGCAACACTCATATACCTTTTAAGATTAACCCTGGTGGAGTTATGCCTATTATTTTCGCAGTTGCCATTTTGCTTTTCCCTGCAACTGTTATAGGAGTGTTAAACAACATAAGTATGCAGGCTCCAGGAGCTGTGCAGGAAGTTATTGCTTTCCTGAATACACTCTTTACACCTGGTTCTTTCTCTTATAATTTCATCTATTTTGCTCTTATTGTATTCCTTACTTTCTTCTATGCTTCCATTATGCCTAATATGCAACCGAAAGATATCGCTAATAACCTGAAAAAATATGGCAGTGCAATACCGGGAATCAAACCCGGCAAACCAACAGCCGATTATCTTGATACAATATTAGGAAGAGTTACATTTATAGGAGCCATCGGCCTTGGTGTAGTTGCTTTAATACCGTCTATGGCGACTACTATGACTAATATAACTACGTTACAGGGTATCGGGGCAACAGCTTTGATCATTATAGTCGGTGTAGCCTTAGATACTGTCAATCAAATCAGAACTCATATGTTAGCAAGACAATATGAAGGGTTTTTAAAACAATGACAGATAAACAAGTACAGGTTGTATTTCTGGGCGCTCCCGGCAGTGGAAAAGGTACTCAGGCTGACATACTGGCAGAAAAGCTTGATATACCACACGTAGATACAGGAAGCATGCTGCGTGCTGCTGTCAGTGAAGGTACAGAATATGGTAAAATTGCCAGCGGTTATATGGAACAAGGACAATTAGTACCACCTGAGATTGTTATTGGCATTATTAAAGAAAGATTACTTAAACCCGATACTGAAAATGGTTTTATTCTCGATGGTTTTCCTAGAAATACTGTTCAGGCTGAAGGGCTCGACAGCATTTTAGAAGAAATTAATAAAGAGTTATCCTGTGTTCTCAATATAGAAGTTGATGAGTCTATTCTGACAGACAGGCTTGTTTATCGCCGTACCTGCGCTCAATGTGGTGCTAAATACAACTTGAAATTTGCCCCACCGGCTAATGAAAAAGCTTGTGACAAATGTGGTGGAGAATTAACCCAGCGTTCAGACGATAACCTGGAAAACACTAAACGCAGATTCAAAACATACAAAGATGAAACAGAACCTCTTATTGAATATTACATCAGGAAAAGCTTACTTCAGAATATCAACGGCAATAAATCAGTTGAAGAAATATTTGAAGAGGTATTAAAAGCAGTAAATGATAACTAAAAAGTCAAAATATGAACTCAGCTTGATGCGAATAGCAGGAAGTATCGTAGCTGAGGTATTATATGAATTGAAAGAAATGGTTAAACCCGGTGTTACAACCTGGGAACTAGATGAAAAAGCTGAATCCATAATAAAAAACCATCAGGCTATACCTACTTTTAAAGGATATCACGGCTTTCCGGGTACTATATGTGCTTCAGTCAATGAAGAAGTTGTTCACGGCATACCCTCTAAAGAAAGGGTTCTTCAGGAAGGTGATGTCATAAGCATTGATTGTGGAGCTACATATAAAGGCCTTGTCGGTGATTCTGCTATCACAGTGCCTGTTGGTGAGATACCTGAAGACAGGCAAATGCTTCTAAAAGCTACTGAAGAGGCTCTTTATGAGTCAATTAAAGCTTGCATGACTACTAACTATCTGCAAGAAGTCTCTGGAACGATTGAAGACATAAGCAAAAAATATAACCTGGGCCTTGTCAGAAACTATGGGGGGCACGGTGTAGGACGCAACATGCATGAAGAACCTTTTATACACAACTTCAGAACAGGGCAGCCTGGGCCAAAATTAAAATCAGGTATGACTATCTGTCTTGAACCTATGTTTAACCTTGGATGTGATGATGTTCATACGCTGTCTGATGGCTGGACCGTTGTAACCAACGACGGAAAAGCATCTGCTCATTTTGAACACACTGTAGCTATTACTAAACAGGGGCCTGAAATACTTACAAAACTTTCCTGACAAACACTAATGGAGTATTTTTATATGAAAAAATTATTCGCAGCAGCACTCTTGTTTATTTTTGTTTCAGGCTGCACACCTGATTATCAGGGAAATATTGAACTTCAATCTTATGATAAGCTTTTTGATTCATATAAAGAAAGCGTTATTGCCAGCATTGAACCTGATAGCCCGGTATCACATTATCATATTGGAAATACTTATTTAAAAAAGCTTTACAAAGCTCAAAAGAAAGATCACGAAGCCATATTAAACACTGCTATCAGGCATTATCAGTCATGTATAAATATAGATCCTCTTTTTCCCGGTGCTTATTATGGCATGGGAGTTGCTTACATCAAGAAAAATGAACATGATAATGCTATTAAATCTTTAAAGAAAGCACTGGAACTTAACCCTGGCTTTGCTGACGCTAACTATTTGCTCGGAAACCTATATGAAAAACAGGGAAAAGTCAATAAAGCACTCAAATACTACAGCAAAACACTTGAAACCAACCCGTATGATGTCAGGGCAAATGTTTTTCTTGGCAACATTTACCTGGATCAAAAAGAGTATGAAAAAGCCCTCAAATATTTTGAAAAGGCTCTTAAAATTAATCCTCAAACTGATATAGCAAAAAAAGGCATTCAGGTTGCAACTAAAAAAATTGATGAACAGGGCAAAAAACTAAAAAAAGATAAAAAACATTCAGAAAAACCTGCACCAGAAAACATTGAACCTTCTGAACAACCAGAAGAATAAGAAAACCGTTTTATACCTTCAGAATATCACTGGTGTCCGGCAAAAGATTTTATTTAGATGTATAAAACCTGTCATAATATCTGTTTTGGATTAGATAATTTTACAGGAAGTTAAATTCAGGAAGTTAAATTAAAGAAACTGGCAAAATTTATTAAACAGGATTCAGCAAAGAGATAGGTCGGGTTTGGTTTTTTGGCCCGCAGGCCCAAAAACCAAACCCTCAGAAAAAATTTAATCGGACAGTAATGTCAGAATATGATTACTTATACTGAGTTGCAATCAATGTATAATCTGTTATTTTTATCATACAAGGATGACTCAAAAGTTATACCTTAAAAAGCAAAATGTTATTTATAACGTTTATACCAGGCGACATAAGAATTAAACAATTCTAAAACACCCGCCTGACGTTTATTATATGAACCCCAAAAAAACAGAATCCTTAGATTTTTTAACTTTATAATTAATAATGATTCTTAATAAATAGCTATTAACAGAAACCCGTTTCTGGTTTTGCAAACCAAAACCCCTGCCAGATAAGGGTTTAACTGCCCTGTGTGATAGAAATCACAACCTTAAGGTGACCAATATTACGGAATATTCCTGCTAAATAAATCATAATAAGGTCAGGATCGAGAAAAACATTTAAAGGAGTCAAAAATGGATATTAGAAAACTCACTAAAAGGCAAAATGAAATAGTTAACCTAATTAAAAACGGTTATTGCCTTCCAAGAGAGATTGCACACGAACTCAAAGCCAATAAAACCAATGTCTCGACTGCCTTAAAACATTTACTGGATAACGGATTTGTAGTCAGAAAAAGATTTTATGGCACATATGTTTATGCAATCAGCCACTCAGCCCTAACAGAGCAGATTAAACAAAAAGAAATTGCCTACAGCAAGCAAATGAAAATGGAACGTGAAATGTTTAACAGAAGACGACTTATGAACAAGAAGTTCGGCTATCTCTAGAAAGCTTTCCAGAAATTTATGAGAGGCAATAAAAAACGGTTTTACAGCACACTCAAGCGGTTTAAAAATTATAACTCCTGTTAGTCCACTCCACAATACACCTTGTATTCTCGCATTGGGGCTTATTACGCTCACAGAAGCAATAAGCCCTTTTTATTGCCAAAAACCTCTTGATCATATATCATTAAAGAACCGTTAACAACCAAAAAGGGCAAATGCTTATGCCAAACTACGTCATCTCATCCATCGGCAAAGACAAGCCAGGCATCGTCGGAGCCTTCACAGAAGTTTTGTTTAAAACAGGATGCAATATTGAAGATGCCTCCATGACCATACTGTGCAACCAGTTTGCAATGATACTTATTATATCAACACCTGATGATTTTAATATCGGAGAAATGAAACAGGCTCTCAAATCTGTAGAAACCAAATTTAACCTTTTTACCAGCATTAAACACATTGCTGAAAACGATATCAATGGCCTGAACTCTGATTCTTACAAACCGCACATTATCAGCGTCTCAGGATCAGACAAAACTGGCATAGCCTACCACATTACAAATATACTGGCAGAACATAAGGTCAACATTACTGATTTTAACTCAAAACTGATCAGCAAAAAAGCCAACCCGGTATACATTATGATGATCGAAACCCGAATACCCGCTGAAACCGATATGCTGAAACTTACTCAAAAACTTAAAAACAAAGCTGAAGAAATCAACGTAGACCTTACCATCAAAGAAATAGAGCTATGCGAACTTTAAAGGAGCAAGCCCATTGACCGTTTTAAAAATAGTTCTGTATCCTGATAAAGCACTGAGAACTGTTTGTGCTCCGGTAGAAACCTTTGATGCTGAATTAAAGAGCATTGTCAATGATATGATAGAAACAATGTATTTTTATAAAGGCACTGTAGGGCTTGCTGCTCCACAGGTTAACATATTGAAGCGAATTGTCACAATAGATATAAATGCTAAATCTTCTCAGGATAAACTTTTTGTTCTAATCAACCCTGAAATTATAAGCATATCAAAAAAAAAGTATGTCAGAGAAGGATGCCTGAGCATACCAGAATATTTAGCTGATATAAAAAGAGGTAAAAAAGTTACCGTAAGAGCTCAAAATATCGATGGAAACTTCTTTGAACTCTCTGCCAGCGAACTTGAGGCTGTAGCCATTCAGCACGAGGTCGACCACCTCGACGGAATAGTTTTCATTGATAGAATTGATAGCCTGAAAACTGGTCTCATCAGAAGATCAGGTCAGGCATAACTAATAACGAATGGTAGATAATTAAAAAAACAAGAAATTCTATCGTGATAGTTATTTGTTAGTCTTTTTATTGATTACACTGTGATTCGCCAATACCTTCAGGGCAGCGGGTATAAAGATAAATAATAGCATTTTTCATTATCAGCATGCTGGTTTTTGCCTCTGTTTCAATAAAAATTGCATCATCATCAGACCATTTAATGTGTCCTGAGATAGTTTCACCTGTCATAACCTTTATTTCAACAATTGTTTTACCGGTAATATATTTCTTAAACTGATTGCTGGAAGGGCCTTTTAGTTCTACTGTCATATATGAACCCCTTTCTTGCTTTTAACCAAACAACAGGGACGTACTGTATGCACGCCCCCTGTTGAAAATACTTTAATTTAGCTGTGTTTAAAGGTTACGCCATACCCTGCACCGGGGTATCTCCACTCAATAGATACAAAGTGGCATCCGATACGGCAGGCTCCACACTCTATACAGTTTTCATAACCTACAATAAGCTTTTCCTGTTCTTCGTCCCAGTCATAGACGTGAGCCGGACAGAAATAAGTACATATTTTTGTAGGACATTCTTTACATTTTTCCTGATCAGGTTCAAGATGGCTTGTTGAATCAGGTTTATACTTTACTGTAAACAGCTTGTCATCAATATGTTCGGGCATTTTATTATGTGTACTCATCGGATAATTACACCTCCGCCTATTCTGGCAAATTTAACGAAATCGCTTATCATTGCCGGTATGGATCTTTCTTTTATAGTATTACTTATGAAGGATTTGAACTTCTTGGCCTTCGGAACGCTGTCTACACCGACAAAGGTATCCATGAATTCATTCATTTTTCTTGGATAGAAGCCCATCATAATGTGGCTATTTTTCTCGGCAAAGTGGGCAACGTCTTTATAAGATTTAAGATCCTTCATAACGTAGCTCTCATCGAGTTTTTTCTTATATAATGAAAGCGTATTAGCTGAAAAATCATTCTTTTCAAGAGCTTCTAGTGCTGTTTCGGCTGCCATTCTGCCGCTGGCCATGGCAAGGTTGGTTCCTTCCCAGTGTACATTATTTACCAGCATAGCGGAATCGCCTACCAGCATTAAACCATCAGTATAAAGCTTTGGTACAGACCTGTATCCACCCTCTGGTATAAGGTGACCTGAATATTCTTCCAGTTCTCCGCCTTCTATTAGTGGGCGAATAGCAGGATGCTTCTTCAGATCTTCAAGCAGATCATAGGGTTTAAGTTTTTTCTCTTTAAGATCTCCCAGAGATACGCCAAGGCCAACTACTACAGAATCCTGGTTGGTGTAAATATATCCCATACCCATCATATTTTCCATTGGGCCGCCAATAATGGTATATATTACGCCACTGCCGTTTTCACAGTTAAACCGGTCTTCGATTTTTTCTTTAGGCAGTTTAATAACTTCTTTGATTCCCACGGCAACATCTTCAGGATTCAATTCAGGGTGCAGGCCGGCTTTTTTGGCCAGCAAAGAGTTACAACCTTCAGCGACAATAGTTACTCTTGCTCTAAAGTCTTCTTGTTCAGTTTTAACGCCAACAATTTTGCCGTCTTCCCTTAAGAGTTCCACTACAAGTGTTTGGGGAACAATGAATGCGCCTGCCTCTTCAGCTTTTTGAGCACACCATCTATCCCACTTGGGTCTTTTTACGGTAAAACTATTGTAGTGAGGTTCTTTGGCATGTACATCACTCTTATAACCCATTGTAACGGCTGAATCATTTGTCAGGAATGCAAACCGGTGCTCAGTGTTAAAGCGTTCAACAGGTGCATCTTTCCAGAATTCAGGAAAAAGCTCGGCAGTTGGTTGTGTATAAATGGCACCGCCAAACATATTTTTACATCCCGGATAATCACCTCTTTCAAGCACAACAACTTCTTTGCCTGCTCTGGCCAAGACCATAGCTGCGGCTATACCTGCTGGTCCAGCTCCTACGACTACAACATCAACGATGTCCTGTTCCACGTTCCTCTCCTTTCGGTTACTATGTTTACAATTTTTCAGATTGTAAAGGTTGTCGCTTGTAGTATTATATTATTATCCTTTAAAATGAATGTCCAGCAAAAGGAAATAATATTATTCTTTTGACTAATCATTTTTTATAGTAACACATCAAAAAAATAGTTCTTATGGAGAATATAGTATGGAAAAGTTATACACTCTCAACGCTTACCTTTCGAGGATTCCAAAACTGGGCAGACTTCAGGTTTTTGCTTATCCTGTGGTATTGTTTGCATTGCTGGCTGCGGCCATTATCTTGATAGCCATAGTGCAATATTTTGCACCATTAACAGGTTATCTTGAAAATATTGTTTAATGGGGGCCATAAACCAGTATTATTAACTGATAACAGTTTTTTAAGGATAAACTTTCTAGCCTGGGCAGGTTTAAAATCTTTTTTTCATTATAAAGTTTGTAGAAGCAATATTTAGATCATCTGAAGACAGCGTATGCGGGTCTCCATCTAGCATAGCGAGCATTTCTACATCATAGGCATCAAATTTGCCGTTACGGTTTTTATCAAACTCAGGCCTGATGAGTCCCTGTGCTTGCATATAGACAGGCCCCTGAAAAATAGAATTCAATAAATTTAAACCGTTTAAGGCTGCATTGTGTTCCGCTGTGCCCTGTGGATAATGTAGACTGGCATCATAGGCCAGTTGATTAGTGGCCAGTTCTTTTTCGTGATAGTCTATGCAGCCGTTTTGAATGCCTTTATTAAATGTATGATTTCCGTTTAGAGTTAAATTATGCCTGAAACCGGGTGCATCGTGATATGAATTTCTCTGAGGGAACCCTTGCCAGCTCTGAGGAGTACCGGCCCCATAAGGCAATAAACCATCTATGGCACTGATAAACTTATTTTTGATTGTTTCTACCGGTATTTTAAACACCGGGTAAATCGGTTGAGGAGCATAATAGCCAGAAGGGTTATTTCCTGAAGAAATATTCAGGCTATCACCGTGCGTATTAACTGCTTTAACATTTCCTGTCACTATTGCTGGAGTGTTGCCAAAAAAGCTACAGCACTTTCTGGTTTGCTGTGCCTGCTTTTTTCTTTCTGGTACTGGCGTTAAGCTTACATTATTAATCATTTTATGAGATACCTGAAGAGAAGTTGTACTAATTTTTTAAAAACGCTCAAGAAAAAAATTTACTTTAACTGGTAAAAATATTAAGTTTTGTAAAACTTTTCCCCTGTATCCCGGTTTCTAAAAGGCTTTCTAAATCAGCCTTCTTGACGCTTTGAGACGTTCGTAGTATACTTTGTTAGTCTCTGAAGATAGCAACTTTTTTATTGTTCCTTTTTTAATGCTGATGACTGTTATCAACAAATTTTGGGGATACAGATAAGTAAGAGAGTTAACGGTCATTAGAGAGATCACAGGAAATAGAGAGTAGTGAACATTTCTTTTCAAGGTAGTTATGCGCTCAAGAATAACCTGAATGTCACACCATTCAAGGGTAATAGTTCTGCTAACAAAAACTATCAGCCGGCATTTAATGGTATTGCTCTTTCTCATACCAGGGGTCTTGTGCGTGGAGCTGCCAGATTTGCTCAAACTACCTCGGATGATATAGCACGCAGCGGGCCTGCTAAAAAGCTTTTACACAAAGGGTTAAAGCATATCAAAAGGGCATTTGCCTTGATAACAGCTACTATAACAGGTGCAGTAGTTGCAGTTCGTAATATCGGAGACGACATAAGATTTAAGTTTAAAACAAAAGCTACCAACGTAAAGATTAAGCCGGCTAAACTTTCTAAAGATGCTATACAGCAGCTAAAACGATACCTGGCAGAGCTTGATGATCCATTATATTATGCTCACCAGAAAGCAGCAGGGCCGGGTATTTCAGATGTAATTGAAAAAGCAGAAAAAGGCATCTCTCAGGCCACAGGGGTTCGTTTAAAAGACAGCGGCAAACATATACTATTGTCTAAACTCAAAGGCTTATTTTCCAGAGCTGCCAGCGGAAATTAAGGCAGGTAAAGTAAATATTAAATATGATCCTGTCTGCTGAAAGCCGCAAAAAGCAATGCTTTTAAAGCATAATTTTTACCGGATTTTTTTGATGGTTCAATACCTCTGGAATCAGTTGTCTTTTGACAGCTTGACTATCCTCTGAGAATCAGCTTTCAATACGTCAGAAATTAGTTATATCATGTTTTTGGCTTTTATAGTCAGATATTTATCCACAATAGCATTACTTAGTTCTTCGGGTGGAACATCAAGAGCTAAGCCACCCTTGCGAATAAGCGTATTCAATGCCTGCTTGCGCTGCTCTAAAAGGTCAATAGATACCGATTGCCTGAAAACATCATCTGGCGTTTCAACCTGCTGGTGAGCATATTGTATAATCTGTTTGTCATTAAAGGTTACACAAAAAGGCAGATGCCTCGGGGCTAGATGGGCAAGCCCTTTAAGAAGACTTTTTGAGGCTATAGCATCAATTAAATCTGTTATAACTACTATAAGAGCTCTTTTTTTCTGTAAAGAGGCAAAGTTTGCAAGAACACCAACATAATCTGGCTCAACAGGTTCTGGTTGAATAGCGTGAATACCTTCAATGATATTTTTTAAATTTATTTTTCCTCTTTTAGCAGGTATAAACAGCTTCGGTGTATCAGAAAAAACTCCTACACCAACCTGATCACCTTTAGACAGTGCTGCAAGAGATAGTGATAGAGCTGCATTAAGCCCCCAATCAAAACGGCTCAGCCCTGAAATCCTGGTAGACATCATACGGCCTGCATCAAGCAATATCAGTATTGTTTGATCTTTGCTGACCTCAAATGTCCTGACTATAGGGAAGTCTCTTCTTGCTGTAGCTTTCCAGTCTATTCTTTTAACGTCATCTCCAATGATATATTCTCTTAAAGATGAAAATTCAGTACCTTCTCCCAGTTTTCTTATTCTGGTTTCACCTACTTCTGTTGATCTTGTAAGCTTAAATGATAGCTCTTGTAGCCCTACCAGGTCAGGATAAACTTTTATTTCTTTAGGAAAGTTGAATTTGACCTGTCTCCAGAAAAGTTTAAATCGTGAAAGATAGCGTATATTAATATTTTCGAAGGCAAAATGGCCTCTATAATCAGGTTTAAGGTAATATACAAGCTCTCCTTTTGAACCAGGAGGAAGAGATATATTGAATTTTTTTGCACTAACATAATTATTTTTATTAGTAAGCTGATATACTGGCATTTCAGGTGAGTCATCCTTTATAATGCCGGTCAGAGTGTCTGATGAGAAATTTGATATATTTAAAGTTACTTCATTATATCGATTGATAGAAAGTTTATCTGCTACTTCCCTTGATATAACTAGTTCATCAGGATGAATACTCAGGATAATATCTGTAAGAAAGATTATTAAAAGCAATACATCATATATGATAACCAGTGCAATAATTACAGGTTCCAGCCCTGCCATCGGAAACTTGCCAGGGTTAAAAAACGAGTACGCTACCTGTATGATACCAGCTAATACAAGTGGTATCAGACCAAGAAAAACAAGAAAATATAGTTTTGAGTTGGCAATCATTTCTTCTTCTTTTTCTTAACTTCCTGATCATCAACCGGTCTCGGATTAATTTTGAGGGGCAAAACTACTTTCTGATCAAGATAATCATCTATATACTCATAACCTGACCCTTGCTTGTCAGTAGCCATAAGCCATCCGGTATAACCGCCAATAACTGCATCAAGTGCTGCTATAGGTATCAGGTTACTGGGAAGATTGTTTACTGACAGTCTATCTTTAATGACTGTTTGCAGATACTTGCAACCAGGCTGTGAGCGCATTTTAAACGGTGGCATAAGATTAAGCCTTATCTTGGAAAGAGGTATGTGATACCGATATATTGAATGCCCTGTTATTTTAAGTGTCTCAAAGATTTCTTTGCCCCTTTCAGAAAACCTGTCAGCCCAGAACATATCTTCAGAACTGTTATAGAGCTTAAAAGCGTGTATATCTTTCTCTTCTCTTCTCCATTTGCTTTCAATTTCAATAGCATTCAGGGGTAGTGACATACATATAACTGAGTCATAGGTTCCTGGAAAGTTTTTTAGAAAGACCTCAATATCATAATTCGTAAAGAGTTTTTCAACTTTTAAAAGGTCAAGATTACGATTTAATACAACAGCACTGGTTTCTGCGGTGTTATTTTCCCCTAAAGAAATGCCAATAAAAAACATTTTATTCTCAAGTGGGGCAGGTTCAGCCCGTCTATCTTTTTTTAAGAGTTTGGTTTTCATATTTCAACTGTCTGTTTAATATCCGCTGTGATATATACTAAGGCACAACTAAACATATTTCTGGATTTTGAGTTATGCAATGACTTTTATTATAGTACGATAACGGTTTATTAACATCATCAAATGAAATATATATAAAAAAATTAATGATTTGATTAGATGCTGAACCTGATCATATGAATCAAAGTGTGCAATATGAGAGGGTTAAAGGCATAGCTGACCGCAAGCATCTCTTTAACTATTTCGGCTGGCGTTTTAGGTTTTGCATAAACCCTGTTAGAAGAAAGAGCATCGAAGATGTCTGCAACAGCAATGATTTGTGAAAACTGGTGCTGGTCGTGTCCTGAAAGTCTTCTTGGATAACCTGAACCATCATAGCGTTCATGATGTTCCATAACGGTTCTGCATACCGTCTTATGGAGCCCTATTTCATCTTTGACTATCTTATACCCCAGCGGAACATGCAGCTTTACGAGTTCAAACTCTTTTGATGTAAGCTTATCAGGCTTTAAGAGAATTTGAATAGGTATTTTAATCTTACCTACATCATGAACCAGGCCCGCAAGCATTAAAAGCTTCAATTCATCCTGCTTAAGGCCTATTTTTACACCCAGTATTGTTGCTATGCTGGCGACATTAATATTGTGAGATATGTGATAATGTTCATCTATCCTGATTTCTCTCAGGCTGTTTAGCTTTGAAGCTTTATCCTGTACTTCTTTTAATAGAATGTCTCTGGTCTCAAGAAGCCCATTGAGGTCTACTTCTGCTTCGTTTTCTATTGAAAGTATAAACATTTTTATACTTTCAACAACTGTATAAACTGTTTCTTTAGCCAGACAGCAGTTTATCTTATGAAAATTATTATTTTGTTCAGTTGATGTCAATATTTAATGACCCTGCCAGTATCATTGTAAATCACTATAATTGCCTGATTTTTCTCTTCAGATCTTAGTAAAGCCTGCTATACTTTAAGAATAAACTATTTTTCTTAAACATTAAAGATTTTTTACCTAAAAATAATATAAAATTTACTATTATTTTGACTATCAGGTTAAATTTTTTCGACCCAGGCACTAATTTCTTGAATCTGAGAACTTAGAAGTTTTTAAAATGATAATTCAGTACTGCCTTATTCTGTCTAATATCAAACTTAATTATACATTTGAACAAATTTAAAACCAATAATATAAACATACAAGTTATTCAGAGAGCCCAAAACCCTATTAAGATCAGTGTATAAGCAGAACATATAGCGATTTTCAAAAATTTTAAAAGTAAAAATATGGGTTGAACGAGCAGGCACAGCCTGTGAGTGAGACCCCAAGCCTTCCTTTAGGGTGGGCGGGATTTGGGTTTTGAAAATCGAAAATTTTTTAAGTTATGCACTGATCTTTCTCTGGTTAAAACAGGCTTTTCAAAATGATTGCAACCTGATAAATAATATAAATTCTCAGAATATCCAAATTAGTCAACAAAATGTTGTCTATCTATTTTTTGAAAAAAGAGTATCAGACTGCAATATTAACAGCTTCTCGTATGCTTTGCCTGTTTTCACAGCTACAGCTGCGATATTTACACCTTCTTTAATGGATCCTGCTTTGCCGGCTATATATAATAGAGCCCCGGCGTTTAATAAAACAATATCCCTTCTGGCGTCTGTTATCTTTGATTCCAGTATATCATTTATAATGACTGCATTGGCCGCCGGATCTGATCCTTTAACTTTATCTATAGAAGCTCTTTGAATACCGGCATCCTCCGGGTTAAGTTCATAAGAAGAAATATTATCTCTATCAAGTTCATAAACCATTGTTGGGCCAGCAATACTTAACTCATCAAGGCGGGGCCTGGAGGCACAAACAACCAAAGCACGTTTTGTTTTGAGGTTTTTCAGAACTTCTATCACAATAGAACACAGCTCAGGACTGCTTACCCCCAGCAGTTGCCCATCTGGCATAACAGGGTTTGTAAGAGGGCCCAGTAAATTGAAAATCGTCCTGGTGCCAAGTTCTTTGCGTATACCTGCAACTCTTTTTGTTGAGTTGTGGAAGCTAGGGGCATGAAGAAATGCAATATTGCTTGTATCAAGTTGATTGTAAACATGATTGGCTTCTACACATAAAGGTATACCAAGCTCTTGAAGGACATCTGAACTGCCACACATACTGGTAATACTCTTGTTAGAGTGCTTTGCAATATATACCCCGCACGCAGCAGCAACAATAGCTGACGCTGTTGAAACATTGATTGTTGAAGCAAGATCTCCACCAGTGCCGCAGCAGTCAAAAACCTCATGAGAAGTATATTTTACAGGCAAAGCTTTTTCTCTCATGGCACAGGCAAAGCCTGTTAATTCATCTACTGTCTCACCTTTCATTTTTAGAGCCATCAATAATGCTGCTATCTGAGCATCAGTAGCTTCTGTACCTGTGAAATAACTTAAAGCCTGGTAGGCTTCAGCAATAGTAAGATTCTGTTTATTACTTGCTTTTGCAATAAGCCGCTTTATCAACTCATAGCCCTTTCATATAAAGAAAATTTTCAAGTAATTGATGACCATAATCAGTTAATATTGACTCAGGATGAAATTGAACACCTACAAGGTTACTGTATTCTTTATGTCTGACTCCCATAACAATGCCATCATCTGTCCATGAAGTAATTTCAAGTGGTGTATTATCAATTGACTCTCTATCTATAATGAGTGAATGATACCTTGTAGCAGTAAAACCCTGTCTAATACCGGCATACATAGGTTCATTGTCGTTAAAAAATATTGTTGATACTTTGCCATGCATTAAATAAGGAGCTCTAACAACCTTTGCACCAAAGTTTTCACCAATACATTGATGCCCTAGACACACACCAAGAATGGGATATTTGCCTTTTAATTCTCTGACAATATCATTTGAAATTCTTGCTGTTGAAGGAGTTGAAGGCCCAGGAGATAGCAAAATATGCGAGGGAGAAATCTTTTCAACTTCTTCCAGTGTTATAGCATCATTGCGGTAAACCTCAAGAGATTGTCCTAGTTCACCGAGGTACTGCACAAGGTTATAAGTAAATGAGTCATAGTTGTCAATAACAATTATCATTATCTATCCACATTTCTATTTCTTGAATCAACCCTGCCGGGGTTCTTAATGCATTTACATTCTACAATGACCGCACTAATGTTCATTGTAATTTATATTTACCATTATGAAAAGATTTTTTTATTTTTCTTCTGATTAGTGTTAACTTATATTTAAAAGGATGATTTCGGGTTTTATTTCTGGTTATCAGAATGTTTGCCAGCAGACTATAAAAGGCATCAGGATGATAAAATTATGCAAAGTGGTTTTTAAATGACTGTGAAACAAAAATATGCCCAGGTAATTGTTGATATACCTGCCATAGAACTTAACATGAGAACTTTCTCTTATTCTATACCGGAAGAATTAAGAGATAGGGTTGGTATTGGACTCCCTGTTTCAGTCCCTTTTGGCAAACAGGATCCTGTTTTTGGTTATATAGTTGGTTTTACAGACTATATTCCTGACAATATTAAGCTTAAGTCTATCTTTGATATACTTGATGATGAACCTTTATTTGACCTGGAATACCTGAAGTTTATTGAATGGGTCTCAAACTATTATGCCTGCGGAATTGTTTCTGCTTTATCCGCTGCAATACCTTCAGGGCTATGGTCTTCAACTAAAAGAGTGGTTCAACTCGCTAAAAAGATCGAAGATGCTGATATTGAAAAACTTAATTCCGATGAAAAAAAGATTATAGCAATTTTGATAAACTCGAAAAAAGCTGAACTTGGTCCTTCTACTATTGGCCATAAGACTAAAATAGCCAGAAACAGGCTCTATTCACTGTTAAGAAACCTTAAAAATAAAGAGTATATTTTTATTAGAAACATTGTCAACACCGGCAGGTCAAAGCCCAGGCTGATTGAACATGTTAAGTTTTTGAATGCTGATACGCAAAACAAGAGACACCTTACCATCTTGGATGCTTTTAAAAGCTACGAAGATACAACTATTCCAGTGAAAGATTTTTTAAAGTTGGCCAGAACAACCAGGCCTACACTAAAAAAGCTGGAAAGTGCCGGTAATGTCGAAATAATAGAAATACAGGAATACAGAAACCCACTCCAGCGATACGCTTCAATAAAACCCGATAAAAAATTTACACTGACAGAAGAACAGAAAAAAGCACTTGATTACATAAAAAAAGACCTTGAAAATAAAGATGCTACAGAACCTGTAATGCTTTATGGCGTCACCGGATCAGGAAAAACAGAAGTATACTTTCAAGCAATAGAAAAAATTCTCAAAGAAGGCAAATCAGCTATTTATCTGGTGCCTGAAATAACACTTACCTCTCAAATATCAGCCCGTATGATTGCACGATTTGGGGCAGAAATTGTAGGAATCTGGCATAGCAGTCTTTCAACAGGAGAAAGGCTTGACAGCTGGAAAAAAATTCACTCAGGAGAAATAAAAGTTATTTTAGGGGCAAGATCAGCAGTTTTTGCTCCGGCTAAAAACCCAGGGCTAATTATTATTGACGAAGAACATGAGTCAGCATACAAGCAAGACAATCCTTCTCCTCGCTATCATGCCAGAGAAGTTGCTATTGAAAGAGCTAGACGCTTTGGTGCAAAGGTTATACTTGGTTCTGCCACCCCTGATGTTGGAACATATTACAGGGCCACTAACAATAACAGGGTTCTTACTCTGCCTTATCGTATAGAAAAGCGTCCAATGGCAGATATCAGCATTATTGACATGAAGCGAGAACTTGAAATCGGTAACAAATCTATCTTTTCAAGAACCCTTAGCTATGAAATTCAGGAAAGATTGAAACATCAACAACAAATAATACTGTTAATTAATCGCAGAGGCTTTACAACCTATATTTTCTGCCGGGCGTGCGGATATGTAGCTGAATGTAAAAATTGCTCTATACCGCTGATATATCACCAATCTGCCAGCCAATTGCGCTGTCATTACTGTAATTATAAGATTAATACCTACGAAAAATGCCCTGAGTGTGAGAGCCCTTATATTAAGCACTATGGCACAGGCACCCAGCGGGTTGAACAGGAGGTTATCCGTAAATTCTCTGAAGCCCGTGTTTTAAGGCTTGATAGTGATGTTACTACTAAAAAAGAAGCTCATTACGATATTATAGATGATTTTGCAGCTGGCAAAGCTGATATACTCATTGGAACCCAGATGGTTGCAAAAGGCCTTGATCTGCATAACGTAACCCTTGTTGGTGTGCTTGCATCTGATAGCTCTTTTACTTTTCCTGATTACAGATCTATGGAAAGAGGGTTTCAGCTCCTTACTCAGGTTGCCGGCAGGTCAGGCAGAGGAGAAGTTCCGGGGAAAGTAATATTTCAAAGCTATTCACCTGATATTTACCCCATTCTATGCGCACAAAAACAGGATTATTTTTCTTTCTATGCTTTTGAAATTCTTGAGCGGGAAAAGTATAACTATCCGCCGTTCAGTCAGCTTATAAGAGTTATAATTACCTCTGACGACTATGCTCTGGCTTTTGCTGAAGCTATGAGGCTTTCAGACATTCTGTTTAAAAACTTTGCTGATTTATCAGAAAAAATTGAGATCCTCGGCCCGGCAGAGTGTATTATTCCAAAGATTCAAAATCGCTTCAGGATTCAGATACTTATTAAAAACCTTTTATCAACACACGGGCACTCTCTAATTACTGGCATACTTAAAAACTACACTGCAAAAGATGTCAAAATTACTGTAGATATTGATCCTTTGAATATGCTTTAGGTTATTCTTCTTCTGCACTGTTCATTTCTTGCTGAATAGCTTCGAGATTTGAAATAGCCTCATAATGGTTTGGAGTGCAATCTATAGTTGCCTGATATTGATCGATAGCTTCGCCAATTCTTCCTGATGCCTCATAAGCGACACCCAGATTATAATGGGCCTCGTCATAAGAAGGATCACAGCGTACAGCTTCTTCTAGTTCTCTTATAGCTCCTTCAATATCTCCATTGCTGCCTAGTGCTGCACCGTATGCACAATGAACTCTGGCATCATCAGGGTTAATGTTAAGCGCATCTCTAAACTTTTTCAGAGATGCTTTCACATCTCCCATTGCATCAAGCGTATTAGCCATGGCTATCATAAGGTCAAGATCCTCAGGGTTTATATTTGATGCCTTATTAAAATATTCAATAGCCTTTGAGTACTGGTTATTATGGTAGTATGATTTCCCTAAATTATAGTATATATCAGGATTAGTGTCATCATATTTCAGGGCTTCTTCATAATATTTCATAGCTCCTGGCACATCATTATTCTGAAAGCAGTTTACTCCGTGATTGCATAGAGCAGCGGCAAGGTGTTCTTTTACTTTACTGCTGCCAGTATCATAGTTTAAAAGATCTTTATAGACCAGGACAGCTTTTTCAAAATCTTTCAAGACCTCAAGCACCATGGCCAGGTGAAATTTAGCCTCTTTGTTATTAGGATTAATTGATAGAACCTGCTCAAAGGTGGCCCTTGCTTCCTGAAATTTTTTTTGTTGTTTTTGAATTTGTCCTGTTTTAAGGCAGGCATCTTCGTAATAAAGGTCTTTATTCATCAATATTTTCAGATGCTCTAAAGCCTGAGAATGTTTATTTTTCTTGATATACATATTTGCAAGGTCTTTACGCACTTCTCCGTCAGATGGTTCAAGTTCCAGTATCACTTTATACTGTGCTATCAGGTCATCTATTCTGGACTGGTTTTTATAGATGTTAGCGAGTTTTCTATAGATCTTAATGTTGTCTGTATCGTGTCTGGCAGCCTCTTTCAATGCATTAATAGCTTCATGGGACTTGTTTTTAGCAAGCAATGCATCTGCTTTTTTCACAGGGTCTTTCTCTTTATCAATTATTTCAAGCTCATGAGCCTCTTTTACCTGGGCAGTAGATAATTTTTGCTTCATATTCTTAGCATTAAGAGGCTTTAACGCTGATATTATAACCATAACTGAGAATATCAGCAATATTAAGGCAATTATAATTAATCCTAGTTGTATTATGTTTGGATCCATGTTAATTAAACAATCAAAGTATCTACACAGCAGGCATTTTTCATTTTTACATAGTTGTTATAATTTGTTTATTAAATTGCCTGCACCGGCAAGGATAAGTATACTTTAAATATAGAGTCACAAAAAAGTTGATCTGTAAATATGATAAATTTACCAATAAAAACAGTTATTATAATATTGCTGGCATTTTTAATGTCTGAAAGTATTATGGCTCAATCAACAAACTTGAATGAAGGGGCTCATTATTTTGATTTTTACAGGGATGAAAGTGATTATTATCAGGAAGATTCTTATTATGGGACTGTAGACATTTCGTATCCTGAAAATGCCCGTCATATATCGCCCAGAGAAATGGATGATGCTGAAGCAACTATAGAGAAGTATGGTTTAACCCCAAAGCAGAGAGATTATGTACAAAAAAGAAGAATGGAAAGAGTTAAAGAAGACCAGCCCAAAGTGGATCCTCTCAACCCGAGCCCTTATGCACTTCTCAGGTTGCCAGTAAGCGTTTACAGCAAGAATCATCAAATACCTGCCGGGTTCTATCTCCTGGAATATAAGGATAATGGAGAGGATAAATTTGTTATTTTCAGACAGGGAAACACAGAAGTACTCCACGTACCTGTAACCAGCTCAGAAAAACAGCATAATAAGGTAAAAGAAAATTATGCAGTCATAAGCAGCATAACTGACGGTGAACTCTCAATTGAGCTTAACACAAAGAATTCAAAGGTCTTGATGAACGTATCTACTACTGCTAACCAGATATAAGGGGATTGTTGACGAATAATACCATTTTGAATTCAAATTCTGTAAATCCACTTCGAATAGAGTCTTTATTTAATACTAATTCAGGCATTCAATAAACTATTGATGTTGTCAATCATCATTATATGGAAGGCTTTAAGCCCGGCGTGGCAATCCTGGATGTATACCGGGTGGATTGCAAGGCTATTTAGCTTCTGTTGCTTAACACCTTTATATTAGTTATCTCAACCCATCAAAAAAATTTCTAAAGGTATTTGTTTAATATTTCTTAACAAACTGTTCCAAAAACCAGCTTGGTTGTTTTTATATAAATACAAGGCAGTTAAAAAGTTCAAAACAAAATCTCATCTCTCTCCTCTCAAAAATTCCTCTAAATAAATTCCGTAATCTCTCTACTCTCTCATAAAAGATTTAACCCCCGACAAGGGGGCTTTTTTTTGACTTTGAGGACAATTTCAAGAAAAGACTAATGCATAACAATAACAATCAATTTTCTGTTTTCGATTTTCAAAAATTTTAAAAGTGAAGATATGGGTTGAACGAGCAGGCGCAGCCTGGGAGTGAGACCCCATGTCTTCCTTTAGGGTGGGCGGTATTTGGGTTTTGAAAATCGAAAAATTTTTAAGTTATTCACTGACCTTAAGAATAT
>CAZFBA010000040.1:0-34440 GCA_964517135.1 uncultured Gammaproteobacteria bacterium | reverse complement strand
TGCTGGCTTCGTATACGTGCTTTGAAAGCCCAGGCCAATCGACTCGTTCAACCCAAATCTTTACTTTTAAAATTTTTGAAAATCGAAAAATTTTTAAGTTATGCACTGATCTTTTTTATTTGCATACATTGATAAATTAAATCTTGGTGAAGTTTAGAATACTTTATTTAAAGGCACTAAACCCTTTGTGATGACAATCACGCCTCTTTGTTGCGGTGATCACATCATTTTAAGAGAAAAAATTTTATACTGTATATTGTCAGGGAACTTAAAGGAGAAAGAAATGAACGAATATATCCCGATAGTAGTAATATGTGTTTTAATAGTAATGCTTGATAGACTGGTTGTAATGGGTATAATTTAGCCCTGTGTCTTATTTATTTGATAATTGATTGCATTAAATATATTGTCTACAAATGATTTGTCAATTCTACGAGAGCCATCAGGGCTTGCCAGCCGTATAAGAGAGCGACTATTAAATTCAGAATCAGGAGAAAGCCTCAAATAATAAGTGTTACCCTGGAGTGTTTTAAATTCTATAATGCCACTGGTAGAATTAAAGGTTTTAAGAGATAAATTCATAGATCTAATGGCTTTAAGACAGGCCGTAAAAAGTTCAGAGTAAGGCACATAATAGGTTTTATTAAGTTCTTCAATTGTTAATTCTTGTTTATATTGCCCTGGCAGGGGCACAACGTGTATTTCACCTGGAGAAGTATAGTTTCCACGCTGTGGCAGTTCAACCTGGGCTCCATAATTAGTTTTAGTCTTTCCTCCCAGGGCACACCCGGACACAAGTAAACATATGCATATAATAATTATTTGTTGTATATTTTTCATTTTATAGTGCCTCATAAGATTTACACAACAAATGATAGCACAAAAATGTTTTTTTTAACTTCCTCCCTGCTTTTGCTGGAATCAGTAATTTCCAAAGATTCACGATGCAATTTTCTGGTTAAATCTATCGATACCGTCACGTTTTGAGTATAGCTGATTTTGTATCGTTCTTTTAATATTGCCGAATTTAGCCCTATTGTGTTGCCGTAGTGCAGACAGCAAACTAAAAGCAAGGCAAACAAATCCAACATGATTTACTAAAGAACGATAATTTTCCATGCGTATGTAGCTTAGTCCCAGCTTTTGTTTAGCCTCCCGATGAAAGAGTTCAATCTTCCACCTAAAGAGATAGCTCGATTTTATCTTAACAATTATCACCCCAGATAGCAAACATCTCTCAAAATTTTAACGCCTCAATAGAATCTACAATGAGATCTATTTTAGACCACCTTGAAAGAAAAGCCTTTATTCTGTGCATCAAAGAAGATGAAGCTGAGCCTGAAATGAAAAATCTTATTATTAATTATTCAGTAAGAAACAGGTATGTAGACTTTTTTATAAAAAAAGGAATACCCATTGAAAGAGGATCAATTATTTACAAATCCTTTTATGAAAATATAATGCAAGATGGCTGGTTTAACATTTCTGTATTTACTTATATAAATGAAACATACAGGTTTTGTGTAATACCCGACCATGCTAATATTAAACGTGTTATGTGCTTTGGGGTTACCTGCACTTAATTTATTCAAAAGAAAATATTACACAGCTTTTATACAACAATAAAAATTATTTTAAACTGTGCACTGATCTTAATATAATGATAGAATTTTTTTAGGTTATGCACATCTTTGTTATTAAAACTTTTGAAAAAAATGTTAATTAGTTGCATAATGATCTAAATTTATTTTTTAATAGTTTAGTATGCTAACGTATTTGATAAATATTAAAGTCTTTTATACTCAGCCAGATTAATTCTGAAAGGTCATTTATGTCTTATAGCAGCAGTATTAGCGCAAAACAGGTTGGCGAATATCTTTATAACGGTGATATATCAAGTATTGAAACCTATATTCGCAATAGAAGGTGGTTTAGAAGGAAATCAGAAACAATTACAAAAGTCGTGTTCAGGGATTATGCGATTTTAAATGATGATCCAGTAGAAATATTAACTATTCTCGAGATCTATTATGAGAACTTTCGTTCAGAAATATATTATTTGCCACTTATGTTTCAGAATGAACGCACCAGAGCACTTAATTTCAAGACCATACTAAAGATTAATATAAACGGTAAAGAGATATCACTGTTTGATGCTTTCGAAGATATAGGTTTTTGCGCCAGTCTTTTAAAGCTTATTAAACAAAACAAACAGGTTTGCTCAATGAAAGGGGTATTTAGTTTTTATCCTACAGGTGCTAAGGGGCTTGGCAGATTTATAGAACATCTAAAAGAAGAGCAAATTAGACTTATATCAACAGAGCAAACTAATACATCTATTAACTATGGCGATAGCCTGATTATGAAAAACTTTAGAAACATTGAATATGGGCTGAACCCTGACTTTGAAATTACTTATTTCCTTACCAAAAAGACCGACCTCGAAAATGTACCAACACTATATGGCTATATAGAATACCAGAATCAGGATAAACTAACCGCAACTGCCGCTGTACTTCAGGAATATATTGCCAATAGAGGTGACTGCTGGAACTATACTCTGCTTTTCTATGAATTGATTTATAGAATTGCTATGAGAAACGTTCTATTAAAAGAAAAAGACAAGATTCAGAATGTCATTAAAGAGTTTGGCAGAAGTTTTCTTGATGAAATACATAAACTAGGCGAAATTACCGGAAAGTTTCATAGAGCCCTGACTACAGACCTTGATGATAGTGCTTTTAAAGCCGAATTCGTCAATGATGAAGACATTGATAACTGGCAGTTTTATATTATAAGTAATATTGATGCCATCTTCTGCAAAATAGAAAAGAACCTGCCACAATATTCTGAAGATGTGAGAGAAAAAGCAGAAACAATACTCAAAAACAGAAATAATTTTATCGACACAGTTGGCAACCTGGAAGTGTTAAAAAAACATCCACAAAAAAAAATACGTATTCACGGAGACTATCACCTGGGTCAGGTGTTAAAAACTGAAGATGATTTTGTGATACTTGATTTTGAAGGTGAACCTATTAAAACAATGGAAGAAAGAAGGGCCAAGCTGCTACCGCAAAAAGATATTGCCGGTATGCTTAGATCTTTTAATTATGCAACTTATGCCAGCCTATTTGAACTCCAGGGCATAGACCCTGAAGAGATGGAAAATCTCAAGAAATGGGGTCTATATACTGAAGGGCTTATAGCAAATTCATTTATAGAAGGCTATATGAGTATTATGGAATCTCAATTGCCTGAAAGAGAAATATTTTTTAAAACACTGAAATCTTATACTATTGATAAAGCCATCTATGAATTGGATTATGAAATAAACAATCGCCCTGACTGGCTTAGAATACCAGTAGAGTATCTTAACAGCGTCTCAAAATGATACAGCAGAAGTAAATTACAGTGATGCTTTTGTAAAGAGAGTCGGAATTTATATCGTTAATCAGTATCTTATGGTGGCCTTATAGCTTTATGAATAAAACGTAAATATTTATATATATGCCTTATATAAGTTTAATGCGCTATCTTTATAAAAACGATAAAATAGAATATAGGGATTTCTGCAAGTAAAAAATGTGTAAATTCAAATAATTATATTTGAGGAAACAATGAAACAGGGCAGCATATCTTTAACACCGGGAACTCTAGCGGGTAAGATCTCGACCTTTAGATCTCGTATCAATAACGGGATGTTAAAAGCTTCATTCCATAATAATACCGGTGCAAAGTTATTGAATGGAGGTAAATCGACCTCTTTAAATGCAGCCAGCAGTTTTCAACTGGCTTCCGTTGAGTGCAGTGACACCATCAGATCAACAGCCTACCTTCTTGAAGATGTTAGATCAGATCTTCATAATAAACTTGGTCTTATCGATGCTTTAAATACAGAAGGCAATAGGGATGTTAATAATCTCTATGAAAAACTCAACAATATGAAACAGGATCTACCCATGATGGTTTTAGCACACGCCATCACGAAAGGAAATACTAATGTTATAAATCTGGTCCTCAACAACCCCGAAAAATTCGGTGGTACCGATGAAAAAGCCCAGAGCAAAAGCAAAGGGATGGAAGATCTCAAATACGACATGCAGAAAAAAGCCCACAATGACTTCATTAGACAGCTAAGAGAAAAATCTGTTAAAAAGCAACAGGAATATTATGATGCTTTTGCGGCCTACGAAAACCTTGATAATTATGTTAAATCACTTGAAACATCTCATACAGAAGCTAAAAACAACTTTACTTCTATGAAAGCATTTGCAGAAACCAGAGAATCCGAAGCCCTGTCTAAAACTCACACAGAAGAAAAACCACCGGCAACAGATAAAAAGAAAGACTACAGAGGCACAATGCCTTTTGTAACTCTTCAGCCTAAAAAGTTAATGGATGATTTCACAAAGTTAAATTCCGATGGCCCAAAAGGAGTCGCTAGCAACGCTATGGTACAGCAGACATTCCCCAAATTGTCTCAATCTATAGGAGCAGGAAACCCGTTTATTAAATCATAACTATAATGTAAGTTAAATATTAACGATAGAAATCTGGAATAAATACGACGACCTTAAACTAAAGACTTAAATGAATATAAAAGAATCTTAAGCGTTTATCTCAGGGTAAAATTCGACTACAATAATGATTTAATTTCTTTGATAACTGGTTATAAAAATCAAACTATAAAAAATATTCATTCTAATTATTTAAAAGAAGCAAAGATATAAAAATTAAAAAAATGCTCAACAAATAACCTCCTTATCTGATATGTAGAATAAGGAGGCATTTGTTGATTATGAATACTATAAAACATCTTGCAAATTTTTTAAACCCCCTAATTTTACTACTATCTCCAGCAATCCTTGTTGATCTCTTTAAAACATATTGGGCTTAATACTCGATGATCGCTACTTTAGTGTACGAGGATTGTCTGAAAAGACCCGAAAATTTAATACATATCAATTATACAAACTGCTTCAATACAGAATTAACTAAAAAAACTGTTCTATACATTGATTAAAGCAGTGTTAAATAAGCAAAATACCTCTCGCTGGTATTTGATTTTGGATGCAAGTCATTTGGTAAATCATGTTGGATTTGTTTGCCTTGCTTTTAGTTTGCTGTCTGCACTACGGCAACACAATAGGGCTAAATTCGGCAATATTAAAAGAACGATACAAAATCAGCTATACTCAAAACGTGACGGTATAGATAGATTTAACCAGAAAATTGCATCGTGAATCTTTAGTATAAATCATTTAAACTTTTGAAAAATTTCTTCTATGAATCCAGCAGGCAAAAATGTTTTTATAAACTTAGAAATACATAGTTAGTGGATATTATTAAGATATCAAAAGTCGAAGATTAATAATTACACAGGAGGAAAGGAGTTTAACTATGGTAATGATTTCAGGCGCACCAGATCCACCACGCACAAGGCCAAATGAAAGCAATAACAATGGCAGTGCTTCAGATAGAACCCGTGGTAACACCAGTAACAATAATAACACCTCAGGATCTAATGATTCTGGCGGATCATCAGAAAGCACAAGACCTACCAGCTACTCAGATAGAGCTCGAGGCAATAATAATACTGGTGGCAATAATACTGGTATAAGCCCGCAAGCAGATGACCCTACAAATCATGGCGATATTTATTCTGGCGGATCATCAGGCAGCTCAGGCTCAAATGATTCAAGTGGGTCTTCAGGCAGTACAAGACCAACCAGCTACTCAGACTTAGCACGTGGTAATACTAATACCTTTGGCAATAATACCAGCGTAAGCCCACACGCAGATGACCCGACAAACCATGGCAATATTAACACTGGTGGTGTAGCCGTTAGCCTTGGCGACAGGTTACCAGGCGGATCCAGCAGACCATCTACCCCAAGTACGCCAAAAGTAGAAACTTTCTGGGATGCAGTTAGATATGTATTCAGCCCTGAAAATTATCTGGATGCTCACCGTCAGGGCTTAGATATGATGTGGGATGCAGAAATTGAAACACCACTTGAACATGCTTCAGCAACTGTAGCAACAGCAGGCACTGTAGCAATAGGGACATTGTTATCACCTCTGGGTTTACTGACTGGATGTCCTGATCCGTGTCCGGGCAACTGGTCAAACAAAGACCCCGAAAACTGTAGTAACCCTGGTTATAATACTGAATAAAAAACTACATAAAGAAATTGCTATTAATATAAAAAGGTTCTCATTTTTCGTGAGAACCTTTTACTGCAAATTATTTATTGTTGAACCTGTTTAATCAGTCGATCAGCTTCAAAATGAATAAGTTCAGGTATTAATTCTTGAAAGATTTTACAATAAGGAGAGGCTTTTTTGGATGATCCATACTTATAACTGGTATGGATAGGGCAATCACCCCGGCATAAATATCGCCAGAAGCATAATTTACAGTCTTCTATGCTGTCTATCGGGTGAGAAAGTTTATCGACATTGCCATATATCTTTTCAAAAATATCTTCATCAAATATAGAACCATAAGGATTATCCAGATACCAGTGACAGGCAGAAACAGTACCTTTTTCTGACACAGCAAAATAGCCACGCCCGGCACCACAGGGATACATTTTTTTATTATTAAAATCAAGCAACAGACTGTTTATTACCGGGTATGAAATAAGATGATTATTCCTAATAAAGGCAATAATATTTTTAATAGCTTCAATATATGAATCAACAGATGGTATTGTTGATGTATTAGAATAGTTATTTTCTCTAAGACGGCTAATAGTGAAGTTAAACTTATTTTTTAAATAAAAATCAACCAGTTGAGGTAATGTTGATATATTATTCGTATTTACAAATGTTTTTAACCTGAATTTAATGTTGAATTTTTTAAGTAAATCAACATTTTTCATAATATCTTCAAAAGTATTTTTCTTATCGCAGGGATAAAATCTTGTTTTGCCATGGATGTCTTCTATCCCATCGATAGAAATACCAAACTCAACATCTGGATCAATGCTTATTATTTCTTCAATTCGTTCTTTTGTTATCAGTGTTCCATTTGTTGATATTGTGTTTTTTACTTTTATACTACGTTTTTTAGCGTAATTATTTACATGTTTCATTAAATGAATTAATACATCATAGTTATAAAAAGGTTCGCCTCCAACCCATAGAATGTCAAAGTGTGTACAATCTTTTAATCCTTCAAAAATTCTGTTTAGATACGTTTCACCTTTTTCAGCTGTGAGGTGTTCTCCATCTTTATTAACATAGCAGTAAGAACATGATAGATTGCATTTATCAGTAATATGAATTACAAAGCTGCCTTTTCTGGTATCTTCCTCTATGTCAATAGTTTCAGCAGGTTCATTAATTTTGCAGACAGTTAAAAGTTCTTTTTTGACTTTATTAATATCAAAAATAATTTCATATCTTTCAAGGTATTCAAGAGTTTTTAAAACGAATTCTTTATTAGCATTGAGAAAATCAATGAGCTTTTTAGCTTGAATGGAAGCATTGTATTTAAGCTGTTTTTCTGCTGCAAGCCAATCTTGAAGCTGATTGCCAATGAGGTTAGAAGCGATTCTATTCTGGTATATTTGATAAGCCAGTGCTTCAATCCTGGGATGGGTGAAATATGAGCGTGTTAATTCATCAACAATGTCTACAGCATTATTATTTTCTTTTATATTCCACTGAGATTTACCGGGTTCTATAATAAAAACATCATAGCCAGTAATTTCAGAGTTTTCATCATTTATCAAAGGTACAAGTTGATAAGACCTTAAATTAATTAGTCTATAAATTTGATATTGTACAGGGTTTAAAATAACAACAGGGCTTTCTTTGCCAGTATCCCTATCAATTTTTATAAGTGAAGGTGCAGCACTGTAAAGAACATAAAATTCTCTTATTTTTGTTTCATATATCAGGCTGTATCTTCTATAGCTATAGAGCTTTTTAATTATATCCATATTTATTCCTGTAAGATGAATTATTAAATATTTTCTTTTAATCTAATTAATCTCAGTGCTTCCATTTTAACAGCTTCAGGCAATAAAGTTTTGTAAAACTGGCAAAAAGGAGAAGGTGCTTTCAAAGAACCATAAACAGCCCGGGCTAAAAGAGGGCATCCTCCACGGCAAATAAACCCCCAGAGACATTTATTACACACATTTCGTTCAAGAATACTATATACAAAACCACAGGTATTTCCTGTTGCTATTTTTAAAATATCATCATCAAAAATGGAGCCAAAAGACATATCCATAGAATTATGACAAGCTGAAACACTTCCTTTTTCAGAAACAGCAAATGTATTAACACCTCCAGAACAGGTATAGGTTGACATAGATGAAAGCTGAAAAAGATTATCCATTAATGATACTGGTTGAGGAGGATATTTATTTATTATTTCAAAGGCCCGTAACATCATTTTTACAAGTTCATTCATATTAACATTCAAAAGACATTGTTTTTTAGAATTTCTAATTGTTTCAAGTGATTCTTTGTATTCATTTTCAAGGCCAATTGTAAATGTATATCCATTTTGCAGGTAGTATTCAATTAATTCAGGTATATATTGCCAGTTATGATAATTGATTACAGTAGTAAAAGAAAAATTTAACTTATATTTTTTTAAGAGTTTAACACCGTTTTCAATATCTTTAAAAGAGCCTTTTTTATTTTTATAATAACGTGTTTTATTGTGTATTTCTTCAATACCATCAAGAGTTATTCTAAAGTTAGTATCAGGGGCTATATTTTTTATTTGTTGTATTTTATCTTCTTTTAAAAGGGTTCCGTTGGTAAATATATTCTGTTTAAGTATTAAGTTATATTTTTGAGCAAGATTTTTGGAGTATTCTATCAGGTAAATTAGTACGTCATAGTTTAAAAAAGCTTCTCCACCTGTATAGGTAAGTTCTATTTGTTCATAAGACTTAGTAATATCAAAAATACGCTCTAAATATAATCGGCCATCTTCTCTTGAAAGATGTTCACGTTCTTTATCAAGGTAGCAATAAGGGCATGTAAGATTACATTTATCTGTTGTATGGAATATTATATTAATAGTGCTTTTTTTTGCAGTTTTTAATGTTAAATCCTGCTTTATATTTGAACTATAAGTTAACAGCTTTTCTCCAAGGCTTACTTCATATTTAGTGTAATCATAAATTATATTTTTTGATTCAAGATCATCAAGTGTTTTGATTACCAGTTCCTGATTTGATTGAAGAAACTTAATGATAAAATCTACTATTTTGATGGCTTCAACGAGGCATTCTTTTTCTGCTGTTAACCAGTCTTGAAGACTATCACCTGCAATGTTTTTGTTTAATCTGTGAAGATAAATATTATAGGCTTTCTGTTCAATTTTTGATACTGAACAGAAGGCTCTTTTTAAATCATCTAAAGTTTCCTGGAGATCAAATTTATCTTTTTTTGAATTAACCATTTTTACTTGATTGTTTTCATGAAATACAATCTGATTGTTTTCAGTAAAATGATAAACCCGTGTTTGGATGAGACTAAAAACTTTATATTGATCATTATTCAGAATTGCAATCAGGCTTTTATTATTTGAATCTTGAAAAATTGAAGGTTCAGTATTAAAAAGAATATGATATCCATTGATATTTGCTTCAAATAATTTTAGATATTTCTTGTATTTAAAGAATTTTTCAAGAATATTCAAAATCTAATCTCCTGATTTTCATTATATTTTCTTTTATTTTTGAAATCAATAATTTACCCTGGGGTTCTGAATACCTTTAAAGTTCTCAGATTCAAAAATTGATGTCGCTAGAATCATTAATTATAGTAAATGCATAATTTAATAATGAGTTAGTTTTTATAGTCAGAAAAAAACCTCCGGGTGGAGGTTGCAGAAAGGTAATCTGCGGTAAAGAGAGGGTCAACGAATTGGATTTCAGGATAATATACTTATGTTACCGCCTGTAGTGGCTGTTGCTGTCAGCCAGTTTGTTGATCCAAATAAATTATTAAAGTTTATATTGCCAAGCTTTGAAGCGTTTGCACTAACATAATTAAGAGCACCATTGTTTTGAAACCCTGCATAACCACCATTTATTGCATTAATTTGAGTATTATTAACAGAGCCATTGTTAGTCATAAAAGACCTGGCTGAATCAGTATACAGTTTGATCTGGTTCATTAGTCCATTGTTCTGAATACCTGTAAGGCCGGAATGCCAGTTGCTTGAAATAGTATTATTTATCTGACCATTATTTATCAGGCTCAGTGTAGCATTTTGATTATTTAAACTTAAATTTCCTATAAAACCCATACAACATCCTCCTTGCAAATGTATATACACCTGTAATAATAAGCACTATTAAGATTTTAAAAATGGTTTTCCCTGTAATACTACCTATTATAATAAAAAAAATCGTTGCAAATGTATTGTTAGAAGATATTTCTTATCTTAATAGTAATTTTTTACCAGCAATTGGGCAAATACAACCATAAAACAGGCTAAGAGGGGTTTGTAAGTTGATTAATAAGATTATTTATTGAAGCTGCATTATAGTTTTGAAAATCCTGAAGGGGGGTATTATATGTAACGGGCGGCCATTCTTCACCTGTAAGAGGGTCACGCATGGCCATCGGGTTACCCGGCCATTCAGCAGAATAGTATAAAGTGTATAAATCCTGACCGATAATACCTATATCTCTGCTAAGTGTTTCTATGACCCCTTTCATTGAACTGGAAAAGTTATCATTTTGCATAATAGAAGATAGTTGATCCTGAAAAAGAAAGGCGAGCTGGTTATTATCAAGATTATACTGAAAGGCTGAAGGGTGTTCATACATTTCAACATATTTTGCATAAGCCAGGCTCATTGAACCTGAATAATATGACTGTGCTTCAAGGTTTTCAGTAAAACTATAATATGTTTCATCATAACCTTCAGGTTTAGAAAATGTTGAAACAGCTTTATTAAAATAACAATCACTATCAGTCTGGCAGTTATTAATAGTATTCTCAGAATCTTTATGAATAAGAGACATATTATATGCAATAGAGGCAAGCTTTTTTAGCTCTTCGGCTTCAGCATTTTTGCCGGATAACTCCAGCTGTTCAGCAAGTTGAGCAAATAGACTGGCAAGTTTTTCTGTGCCTCCTGATGCTCCGCTTGAGAGAACATAGTCATTAAAATTTTCAGGTATACCTGACAGGACATATTCACCAAAGTCTATAGTACAAACACCTCCCTGGCATTGCATTTGGGGGTTTTCCGGTGTACCACCCAGGCTTCCCGGGTTTATGACTGATTGGGTTTCACTACTATTATATGCAGGTATATTAAGAGTTCCTGGTTCTCCCTGCTCTGAATTAAGTGAGGCTCCAAAAAAGCCAGTAAGATTACCACTGGAAACCAGGAAATAAAGTCCCAAGCCAAAGGCAAGACCCACAATAGCTGTCGGTATTACATAATCAACGAGACCAGCACCAGATTCTTTTCTCTGTTTATTATTCATATTATTCACACACCTTTCCTGTATCGTCATACTCTCCTGTTGCACAGATGAGAGCACTTTTGATATCTGACTTATTACTTATTTCAGGTGAGATTATATCCTCAAGGCCCATCTCTCTGGAAAAACTTGACTTTCCAGTATTTTCACCAGTAATAGGATCATATTTATCCAGATCATAAGAGCCTTTTGCACTATCACGGCCTGCGTAATATCCGGCCATCATAAGACCCCTCATTTGATAATTAAGATCACTAAGGTTTTTAAGTAGTTCAGTAGTAACAGTCTTCATAGAATCACTATATCCAGGATCATTCATAATACTGTCAAAAATTTCTACCATCTGGATAGAAATCAATGAGGTTTTAAGATCTTCATATTTGCCTGGCTCAAAGTTTTTCAAATATCTTGCATAGCCAATATCAATTGAGTCATAGATCTCTTTTGGGTGCTCAGGAGAAAAATCAGGTACAAGAGCATCAATATCTTCATAAAATTGAATGTCTGCAGAACCATAACTTAAATTATTGGTGAGACAGGCCATTTCGTATTCATTTCCGATACAGTTTTCGGCAATATCTTCATATAATTTGTCAATATCAGCTACGGCGTGGCCCAAATTAGCCAATTGACGAAGTTGAGCAGCTTTTTCGTGCTCTTCGTCAGCTTCAAGCTGTTCAGCTATCTGCTCTATGAGTGATATTAGTTTGTCAGTACCGCCTGAAATGCCTGCGGCCTGAGCAAATTCCTGAAAGTTTTCAGGTATTCCGTTTAAAACAAAATCTCCATAATCAATAGCACAAATTCCATTTTTACAAACCAGCTGGGGCTGATCAGGAGTACCGCCAAGTTCACCAGCTTTAATTGCAGCTGTAGCTACTGGTGCAGGTGGCATTGCTTCTGGAGTAGTTGAAACTGGCTGCTCGACTACATTTGTATTATTTCCACCAAGCATGTTTTTGAAATTAGCAAAATAATCAACAATATTTTTGCCGAATAGATAAAACACCGGCACAAGTGCCAGAGCCACAAGGGCTATGATTATACCATATTGAGCTATAGCATTACCTTTAGTTTTCATGATTGGCTCCTTTAGTGGCATTTTTCTCCTGTGTCAATATTTTGACCGGTAACACAGATTAACATTGAATTAAGATTAGTAATTCTGCTTGCAGTATAATTTTCAAACATACTCAGGTTTATTTGAGTATCATCACCCATGTATTCTCGTTCAATATACTCTCCTGTGAGAGGATCATTATATCCCTGGTTGGGTGGATGCTCTGGATTATAGATCATCTCTGTATTATTTTCAAACTCTTTACCCATAACCCCTATGACCCAAGATAATTCAGTAATTAAATCTTTGGTTGCATCGTCTATGCCGTTTGATTGCTGTATATTGTTAAACTGATCCAAAAATATATATTCAAGTCTACCATCATTGAGTTTATCCTGAAAATCAGTTGTATTGACACGTTCTGAGACATTTTTCAAAGTAAAATTTGCAGCATCATTGATTTCATAATATACAAGATGAGCGGGAAATTCATAATAAGTATCATCAAATCCTTCAATGGAGCTTAAATAGTTGTCATTTTTATCTGTCAAGTTTTTCAGACACTGTATATCTTTATTACAGCTATTGATCATTTTTTCAGAGTATTTCTGTATAGCAGCTATGTTGTGCCCAGTGATGGCTAGTTTCTTAATGATTTCAGATTCTTCTAATTTTCCATTGTCTTTGTATTGCTGAGCAAGCTGCATTAGAAGATCAGTAATCGTTGTTGTGCCCCCAGAAGTACCGCTTGAAAGAACAAAGTCATTGAAGTTTTCAGGTATTCCGTTTAAAACAAAATCTCCATAATCAATAGCACAAATTCCATTTTTACAAACCAGCTGGGGCTGATCAGGAGTACCGCCAAGTTCACCAGCTTTAATTGCAGCTGTAGCTACTGGTGCAGGTGGCATTGCTTCTGGAGTAGTTGAAACTGGCTGCTCGACTACATTTGTATTATTTCCACCAAGCATGTTTTTGAAATTAGCAAAATAATCAACAATATTTTTGCCGAATAGATAAAACACCGGCACAAGTGCCAGAGCCACAAGGGCTATGATTATACCATATTGAGCTATAGCATTACCTTTAGTTCTCATGATTGGCTCCTACTCACATGTATTGTTGATATTTTTCCTTCTCCCTGTGTTACAAATTAGAGTTGATCTTATATTAGTACCGATGCTGGCTTCAGGTGGATGAACCATAAGCTGCCCCCCTGTATCTCCAATTACTTTAGTATAAAGCAGCTCACCAGTAACTACATCATACACTTTTGCAGTAGTATAATCAGGTTTTGTACCTGATACTGCAACTACTTCAGCAAAACCGATACCAATATTATTTATTTGATTAACCAGGGCAATGGTTACATCTTTCATTGTATCTGAATATTCAGGATTGTTAAGTATAGCATCAAGCTGCTCAATGATAGCATAGCCTGTGGTGCCTGCTTTCTTCTCATAAGCCTTTGGATTGGTTTCTTTCAGTATTCTTGCGGTTTGAATTTCTTTGCTCAAATTTATCAACTGGGCGTATGTCATTTTTGAACTGACGCCAGGCAACAAAGAAGCTACTTCTTCTGGTACCGCCATATTAACCGGAGAATTATATCTATCTTTCAGGCATTTAAGATCTCTGGCAAAGTTCGCAATACAATAATTTAAAAGGTTTTCAATAGTGTTTTGAGTAGAAGAGAGAAAATACCCCATATTAGCGAGGTTTCTGTAATTAGTTGCGCCTTCAATATCACCCTGCTGTTCCAGTTGACGGGCTATTTGTTCAATCAGAGAAGACAGCATATCAGTGCCACCTGAGACACCTGAGGCCTGTGCAAATTCCTGAAAGTTTTCAGGTATGCCATTTAAGACAAACTCTCCATAATCTACAGCGCAGACACCTTCTGAGCAAAAACTTACCGGTTGATCAGTTGTTCCTCCGAGGTCACCGGGCTTATAGTTCGTCATAGGATATTTTCCATCACGGGAGGTTTTAATCACTGCTGGAGAATGGTCTTTTTCAAGTGTTGTGGTAAAGCCAGAAAAATAATCAACAATATTTTTGCCCAGCAGATAAAACACCGGTATAAGAGCCAGCACTACTAGGGCAATAATTATACCATACTGAGCTATAGCATTACCGTTAGTTTTTTTCATTTTTAATCTTCCTAACCTGCTTAATGATACTTACATTTACGACATTTTTTATAATTACATTAGCCTTATAAATATAAAATAGTAATAATTGTTTATTTTTTCTCCTTTAAAAAATTCTGATACAGAGCAAATCAGCTTAAAATAGAGGTCAAAATAATTTCAATAATTAGATTAATAGGGCCATAAGTTTAAACATATACTAATATTAAGAGCTATTGCTATTAACACTGCAATAGCTTGATATGTTTAACTATGATAGAAACGAAGATGTGTTACTGTCTATACTGAAAGATATTGGCTGATTTTTTCTTCTGTCAGTATTGATTTTATCTTTGTTATCGGCCTGAATATTATTAAAATAATTATTGTTATCCTGATTATTTCTTCGATCTACAATAATTTTGCTATTCGGTAGTAATTGTTGTAATTCTTCATTAAAGTAAGACATGTCTTTATCTAATATAACGTTTATTTCTTCATCTATATAAGCATTAGCGTATTTTTTGATTGTCTGAAGAATATTTTCATTAGCCATTGCAGCCGGGGCTTGTTGAGCATTATTTATGGCATGTTTAAACTCAAGAACTACTTTATTTTTCCGGGTATCCTTATCTTTATCATTATAATGTATAGCATTTTGAATATTTTGTATTTCAGTTAATGTGTAAACCATTTGTCTGTTTTGATATGTATAGTCTATATTATTCTGTTGTTCTTTTTGATGTTTGATGTTTGATTTATATTCAAAGGATGTAGAAATAATTGCATCAAAATATTGAGATTTTTCTTTAATAAAATCTCTTGTATTGTTTGCATCCTGAAGTTCTGTTGCAGCCTGAGAGTTAATCAACCTGTCAAAAGCCCTTCTGATTAGTCCGAAACTAAGTGGTGGCTCTGGAGGTGTTGCATTATCACCCGTGCTATTGTTAGCAGCAGATTGAACTTGAGCTTTTTTTGCTGTCAGATTACTCATTTTGTTTTTCATTTCCATCATTAGAAAAAGTGCACTGGTAATAATAGTTTCAGCACTGGCAATATTGATTTTTTGAGATTGTCCAATGATATTGTTCCAGTGGTCAATCATGAAGCTGTATTCATCTTTTCTCTGTTCAGCTTTTGCAGCAGAAAATTCAGCAAAGACCATATCTGATTCAATGCTTTTAATTTTATCTAAAGCGAGATAAAACTCTGCCATTTTAGCTGAGAGTGTTTCTTTAAGATTATCCTGATTGAAAGTAATGCTTGTCATAATTTTTACGCCCTGTAATTTCCTAACCCCATATATATAAAAAAAATATACTCTAAGAACCTGTTAGAAGAATTTTTTTAAATTTATAGTAGAAATCTTCTATTTTTAAGAGTCTATACAGAACTTAAAAATTTAACTATTGAAGGTATGCCTGTCCTGAAAGTATTTTTGACTTCATCAGTTATATAAATCAATACTGTTTATAAGAATCTTTACAATATAAATCTCGACTTTTAGCACAGGTTATAGAATAATAATCGTGTGTAGTAAATTATTAAGAAAGTGATTTTATGAGTTATCAAGATTTTGAAGACATGGAACTCGAATGCGGAGATTGTGGTGTGACATTCGTTTTCAGCGCTGAAGATCAAGAGTTCTACAGCCAGAAAAGATATTCAAACCCAAAAAGATGTCCGGATTGCCGTGCACAAAGAAAAATGAATAGCCCTAGAGGCGGCGGTCGCTCCAGAGGTGGTGGCGGCGGATTCAACAAACCGCAATACAGAGTTACTTGTAGTGCCTGTGGTTGTGAAACTACGGTTCCGTTTGAGCCCAGAGGCGACAGACCGGTTTATTGTTCTGACTGTTACAGAAACGGTTAAGGCAATAAAGCTTTCCAGAATTAAAACAAAAGGAGAAACAGGCCTAGTTATATTAAGTTAAACGAAACATAATAAAGATTAAAAGAAGAAACATTATCATTATTATCAGGTCCAATTTGCATTCTTCAGTGTATTTAGAGACAACCTCAACAATTATTGAAGAACCTGCATTCAGAAAACTGAGTTCAAATGTATGTATCGTTTTTTCCGTTTTTTAAGGATTTGATCATCGATTTTTTGAGCTATTCTTGATTTACTACCAGATTTACTCTTAAACCGGTTACCATGACATAAGTTTCTTTCTTAACAAGGTTATTAATCCTGACACTTCAAATTTTATCTTCAGGTAGAGTTTTATGATGCTATTTTAGAGGATTTAAGCGTTCAGGCTTAAGTAAGTGTGTCCTTTTATTATGAACCAGATTGTATTATCAGTTGTTGTGTCGACCTATAACAGGGCCGTTATATTAAAAATCTGCCTTGAATCTCTAGAGAAACAGGGGCTTTCAAAAGATCTCTATGAAGTTATCATTGTGGATAACAATTCCAGTGATGCAACTGCTGAAGTCAGTCAGGCATTTGTAAGTCGTAACAGCAATTTCAGGTATGTATTAGAGACCAATCAGGGTCTCAGCTATTCCCGTAACAGGGGCTGGAAAGAGGCAAAAGGAACCTACATTGCCTATATAGATGATGATGGCAGGGCTTACCCTGACTGGCTGGAGAACATGTATGATTTTATTCAGCGAATGCCTGAAATAAAGGTCTTTGGCGGCCCCTATGATGCTTTTGCCCTGGTAGAAATACCGAACTGGTACCCGCCTGAGTATGGCACTCTTGACCGTGGCCCTGATGAAATAGCTCTTGATTTTTCCCGGGGGGGCATCACCGGAACCAACATGGTCTTTCATCGATCTTTGTTTATTGAACACGGTGGTTTTAACACTGACCTTGGTATGAAAGGAGAGACTGAAGCTTATGGTGAAGAGACTGAATATATATCAAAACTTTATAAACAGGGTATTACCGTCTATTATGTACCGCAGATGAAGGTCAGTCATCTGGTTGCAGACTATAAGCTGTCAGTTTTTTATATATTGAAATCCATTTATAAGAGTCATAGAGATTCATTTAAAAAGAATTTTCAAGAGCCTTCATTATGTTATCTATTGTGGCGTGTGGTTGAGAGCATTTTTGTTTGTATATATCTTTTATTTAAAAAGCGAAATCTGCCATTTAAGAGGGCGTTGTGTTATTCTTTTGCAGGGCTTGCCGGATCACTGGGAGATCTGGCAGGGTATATGAAGAAAAAGTTTAAATAATTATTGGTCTTTATTAGAATTATAGGCATCTTTTAATACGTAGACACCAATAATGTCATAATGATGGGTTTTTAGTGTGTCTACTTTGATGTATTTCTCTTCTACAAAGTCTTTTAAAAAAGCATTCATCTTTCTTTCGGCTTTTGCCGGGAAGGGCGGATCTAAATAAAAATCTTCTTTATGAAACTGTGTAATAATCATGCAAACAGGTTTTTCTTTGAGAATTGTTATGGCTTCATCTGCCTCTTTTTCGACCCAATAATCATGGTTCATCATATCATATTTAGTAGGGTTTATACCTTCAAGAAGGGTAATAAACACCGGTGCCCAGGGAAATGAGATAACCGTTCTATTAATAGAACAATATGTTTCAAAATAACTTTTTGCTGATGTTACCGTTTCACTATGGAGCTTTGAAGCCTTTGTATATTTAAAATAATCACTATTGATAGTATATAAAAGATCTTTACCTTCTCTTCTCGGGCTGATTTGTGGATATATGATATCTGATATAAACATTAAAACGGTTACACCAAGTAATATTATATATAATGCTGGAAGGTTTTTTAGTTTTGAGAGTATATTATGAAACATTTGTTATCCTGTTTTCTGATTTATTTCAACATAGACTTCACCTGTCTTATTTAAAAGCTGTTTGACTTGTATTTCCATAAACACAAAAAAGTATAAAGTAGGAAGAAGGGCATGCATTAGTTCTCTTCCGGGGTATGATAATTGCGAAGAAAAGGTTATTGTAAGCATTGCAATTGAAAGACAGAAAAATAACCTGTTAATAGAACCAAGAGAATTCTTTATCAGAAGGTAAAAACAATAAAAAAGGTAAGTTAATGCAGTTATTCTCATTGCATCATACCACATCACAGAAGAGAAAAATGTTGTGTACCTTGTTATTTCCTGATATAAATGATCACTCAAAGAAGGAGATGCCAGTTTACTGAGGGGTAAGGCAACAATAGATACTATAATATATGTCAGTGCAATGTTTTTCAGCATACCTTCTTTAAACATGTAGAGATATAGCATAATCAGAGCAATAAGGGTTCCTATTGCCAGTTTAACAGATATAATGCCTGCTGTAGTATGTATTAGCCCGGCCAGCCCATCTTTCATAATAGCTTTTTTTTCTGCTGATTCAAGAAAGATGTTTTCTATAAAGACAGAAAAGCCTCCTGCAAACCATAAATAGAGGCAATAGAAGATAAATGGAGCAAGAAACCCGATAATAGTAATTATTATTGGCTTGAAAGCTTTTTTCAGGTCTTTAATGTTAAACAGAATGATAAAAAACAGTAAAGAAAGAAAAAGAAACATACCATGATTTTGTTTGGTCAGAAAGGTAAAGGAACACATTATTGAAGTAATCCATAAAAGCTTATAAGAGAAGCTTTTGGCATACAATAAAAAGGTATAAACAGTAAAAGCAACTAAAAGTGTGGATAAAGGTGAAAAGCCAAAACTTCCAGAATAACCTGTATCAGATAAAATAATAAAAGCAACTACAATAGAAGATTTCAGCTTATCCATAAATAGAGAAAGAATTAAAAATGCAGCAAAACATTGAAATATAATGACAAAAAGACCCAGTATTGAATCTATAATAAAATATTTCCCAAATATTAAAAGAAACATGGCTTCAATATAGTGAGCCAGAGGTGTTGTTGGCATATCAAAATCTCTATAAGGCATCAGACCACTGGCAATTTTGGTTGAAAAATGAAAACACAGAGTATTATCAGTAAAATCAAGCCCTTTGCCGAAGATATTTCTTACTCTGAAAAGACATAGTAAGACAATAAAAACAAACCCATAAGTATAAGCATTACAAATTTTCTTGAATAACCTGTCAGTCATAATAATACATTTAGACAGTAAAACATTTTTATTTAAAGCTAAAAATAATGATGTGTCAAAAGATTATTGAGATCTCTGAATAATTTAAAAGTTCACTGATTCAAGAAATTAGTGTCGGGTGTTAAAAAAACCGCACAGCGGTTTTTTTAACACCCTCCCTGTTTTTGCTGGAATCAGTAATTTCTTAATTAATCAGAGGTTCCTATTGTAATAAAACTGTGATCAGGTATGAATAATGAAAAGGGTGTATGATATAATTGATTTGTTGAGTCTCAGGAGAAGCCAATGACGACAGCTATTGAGGTAGAAAATCTCAGCAAAAAATACGTTATAAGCCACGAAGCGACTGACCGTTATCTCACAATGAGAGATATTTTAGCCGATAAAGTAAAAACAATGTTTGACAGGAAGGCTAAAAAGGCTAAAAAAGAAGACTTCTGGGCATTAAAAGATGTTACTTTTAAAGTAAATGAAGGTGACAGATTAGGTATAATCGGCAGAAACGGCGCTGGCAAGTCGACTCTGCTAAAGCTTCTCAGCCGCATTACAGAACCCACTGAAGGTAAAATTAAGCTGGCCGGACGGGTTTCAAGCCTGTTAGAAGTTGGCACAGGTTTTCACCCTGAACTCACAGGCAGAGAAAACATCTTTTTGAACGGTGCTGTTTTAGGTATGACCAGAAAAGAGATCATCAGTAAGTTTGATGAGATAGTGGCTTTTGCCGAGGTAGAAAGGTTTTTAGATACGCCTGTGAAACGTTATTCATCAGGTATGTATGTCAGGCTGGCGTTTGCAGTAGCAGCTCATCTTGACCCCGAGATATTGCTGGTAGATGAGGTGCTGGCCGTCGGAGATTATCAATTCAGAAAGAAGTGCTTGGGCAAGATGTCTGAGATGGAAAAATCTGATAAGACTCTGCTTTTTGTATCGCACGATATGGGCAATATACGATCGCTATGTAATAAAGCCATATGGATTGATAAAGGAGAAATCAAGGACGCAGGCCAAACAAATGAGGTTGTAAGATCTTATTTAAATAGTATTGGAAACTATTTTGAGAATAAAAACCCCAGTATTCGTAAAAACACTATCAATAAAAATCTCAGGGGGCCTAAGATAATTGAGGCTTCTATAATTGATAATAATGGAGATTATAGAACACAATTTAAAGCTGACGAAACATTTTATATTAATTTAAAACTTGATAATAGTGATAAAATAGATACTAAATATTCAGCTTGCTGGGTATTATTTAATGAAATCAGACAGATGATAGCCATAGGTGAATCAGGGATGATGAATTCTATCTTTTATTCTTCTGAAGCAAGTGAGCTAAAATGTCATTTTAAACCTTTAGCACTTTGCCCCGGTAAGTATTTTTTCAAACTTCAGCTTCATTTAAGACATATGAGTAACAGAGAAAACTTTGATGCCTGGGATGATGCTTTATCATTTGAAATAACTGAGCACGATTGTTTTAACTCGGGCTTTTCATACCCCGGAAGCTGGAATTTATCACATTATATTGATAGTCAATGGTTAAACTAACTTTTATGAAAGAATCTTATGAAATTTGTTACAGCTGTTTATGGTAATTTATATGTTCCACTGATCACAACCTTTTTATTTCAGCTAAAAAAAGTACATCCCGACGATGAAACCATTGTTTTATGGGATGATATCAATGAAAATGAAATTAACCTGTTATCATCTTATTTTAATGACGTCACTTTTATAAAATTAGAACATAATATCCCCAAGAATGATCAGTTAAAAAGGATTCCATTAAAACTAAAATACTGGTGTGATATTCTTAATGAAACAGATAATGATACAATTTGCTTTCTTGATTGTGATACCCTTGTATACAAAAATATAAACGACTTTGTTAACAAAGATTTTGATTTTCTATATACCTTCAAAGATGAGAAATTCCCTATCAATGTAGGGGTTGTAATTGTTAAAACATCAGATAAAATAAAAACATTTTTTGATAAATGGCTTGATGAAATCGAAATCATTATCAATGATTCTGAAAAGCTTCAGGAAGCCTTTCAAACATTTGGTGCTGCTGACCAGAAAGCACTTGCAGGACTTATGAGATTTGATTTAAATAACCCTGATAAGTCAATATCATTTGATTTTGGAGATATTAAATTTTCTGGTATTCCCTGTGATAAACTAAATCAAACTCAAAGCGTACCCATAAACTGTGGTAGCTATATTTTTCATTATAAAGGTGGCTGGCAGCCAATATTATTAAAACTTATGCCTTTTAGTAAAAATAGGCCCAAAGAGTCAGCTCTTGATATGTATTATTACTGGGATAATTTATTTGAAGAAGCCAACTATAAAATTATGCATAGTATTATAATGAACGCTTCAATAAAATGGAAAGATACTATAGACTGGTTAAATACAAAACATCTTATTCGTGGCATTCTTCACAGTGAAATGCTTGCAACTATTTCTACTATAAAAGAACTTAAACCTGACTTGATTATTGAAAGTGGCAGATTTCAGGGGCAAAGCACTTATATTCTAACGAAAGCCTTTGAAAAAGATAACATACCAGTTATCAGTATTGAACTTACAAAAGATGAAAATGCTAATATTGCTGAAAACAAATTAAAAGATTTTTCTAATTTAAAACTCCTTTATGGTGATACTCATAAACTGTTACCAGATCTGGTGAAAAAAAATTCAAATAAAAAAATTGTAATTTTAATGGATGGCCCCAAAGGTTATGAAGCTTATAAGCTCTTTTCTGAGTTATATTATAAACATAAAAACATAATAGCAGGCTTTTTTCACGATTGCAGAAAACCATATCGTCATATGACTAATAATTCAAGAAATGAAATATACAAATTCTTTGACCGGCTATGGTTTACAGATAATGAAGAATTTGTTGACACTTTTCGGGAAATTGATACACCCTGTATAGCCACACAAAACAACATGACGGAACATAGCTGGAAACCCTATTACAAAGGCTGGAAAAAAATTGGGAGTTATGGCCCAACAATAGGTATTGTATTACCCAATATGAGGGATCACTATCGTTATGAAAAGCTATTTAAAAGAAAGGTATCACCTATCCAAAACCTTAAAATAATGTTTATTCGTTTTTATATAAAACTCAAAGAACCCTTTAAAACTAAAGTTATAATTTAGCTAAAGATACTACCTATGAAATTTCAAACAGACTACAAATATACCGACCGCAAAACAAAATCAAAGTATGTTTATGAGAAATACAAAAGTATTTTAAAAAACAGCATTCTCGATATCGGCGCTGATAACTGCTATTTAAAAGAAAACCTGCCTGATAATGTCACCTATACAGGCATTGGCCTTGGTGACCACCCTGACCTTCTTAAAATTGATCTCGAAAAAGAAGCCATTTTTCTTGATAATGATTCTTATTACTGTGTTCTTTGCCTTGATGTACTTGAACACCTTGATAATATACATGATGTATTTGCTGAATGCTGCCGTATAACTTCCCGTTATTTGATTCTTTCTTTCCCAAACCCCTGGGCAGACCTGATGAACAGCCTTCGATTTAACAAATATCGTGATAACAAGAACCTGAAATTTTACGGGCTACCGGTCAAACCTGAAGAAGACCGGCATAAATGGTTTTTCCCTTTTTCAGAGCTTAAAACGTTTGTTGAGATTAATGCTCAAAAAAATGCTATGAAAATTATAGATGTTCAGGTCAATAATGAACACTTCCATAAGAATATTAAAAACTTTTATCATATTGCATTGATGAAACTGCTTTTTAGAAAAGATATTGAGCTTTCAGATCTCTATTATGGCACATCATGGTGGGTTTTAGAAAAACATAATGACTGAAAATAACCTCTATATACCTTTTAAAGAACGTTCAGACGCCAGCATTGGCGGCCCCTCAACTTTCATGAAAAACCTGAAAACCTGGCTCGATAAACACCACTACCCCTATTCTGAAGATATTGAAAACAGTGCCGGTATATTTTTTCCGATTGCTTATGATATAGAAACCCTTAAACGTTTCAAAAAACAAAGAAAACACATAATACAAAGATTAGATGGCATTTTTTACCCTGAAAAACACGGCAAAGACTATAAAAAAATGAACAAGACTATCAAACAAGTTTATCAAAACCTTGCCACACATACTGTTTTCCAGAGTGAATACTGCAAAAACCAATGCTTCAAAATGTTTGGCAAAAAAAAAGAAGGGCAATATTCAATAATTCACAACGGCGTCAATCAATCAATTTTTTACCCCTCTGAAGAAAAGAAAACCCTGAACAAAGATGATATACGGCTTGTAATGACAGGCAATTTTAGAAACCCTGATCAGTTATATCCTGTTATCAAAGCACTGGAACTTGTTAAAAACCGGTTAACTTTTACACTGACCATTGCCGGCCCGATTAGTGATGCATCCCTTAAAGAATATCTTAAACAAAACTATATTCAATATGCCGGTGAACTCGATATAAAAGATGTTGCCGGGTTACTCAGGCAATCAGATATCTTTCTCTTTTCAAGCCTGAACCCGCCCTGCCCGAATAGTGTCCTTGAAGCAGTATCCTGCGGGCTACCAGTAGTAGCATTCAGTGATGGTTCTATGCCTGAACTGCTGAACTTTAACAGTGAACTGCTGGCAGCAGTACCTGATCGTGTTTTTAATTCTCCTGAAGATCTTATCCCTGATAAACTCGCTGAGAAAATATTGCTGGCTGTTGAAGAATTTGAGAAATTCAGGCAGAAAACAATTAATTACTATAAAATGGTCTCATTTGATTTATGTGGCAAAAAGTATGTTGATACTTTTGAAACTATTACTTTAAAATATCAAAGCAAAGCAAACAGTTTAAGCCTAAAAAAAACTTTATGGAGGAATTAACTTGTTTCAGATTATTAAAAACCTTTTAAAAAAAGAAAAAATTGTCAAAAAACCTGTTCATACTTTTGAAATGTATCTCGACCTGAAAGCCGGTGGTGTATCTTCAACTCTCTATCATCAAGGTTATAGAGAAGCAGTATTTATGTATATCGTTGAAACAACTGTAAAACCTGGTATGATTTGCTTTGATCTGGGTGCAAATATTGGTTATGTAACATTATATATGTTAAAAGCCATCAAAAACAATGGGTTTGTATATGCTATTGAACCTGATCCCCGTAATATCAAACTTTTAAACATGAACATTGATCTCAATAATTTTTCAGATTTTTGTGAAATTAGTCAGGGTGTAATTTTTAATAAAACTGGTAAAACTGATTTTTATCAGGCTTCAGCACCTAATTTAAGCAGTATTACAAAACCTACCAGTGTAAAGGAAAGAATTAACGTTGATTCTTATACTCTAGACGATTATTTTAAAGACAGAAAATTTCCTCATTTTATTAAAATGGATGTTGAAGGGGCTGAAATTGAAATACTTGAAAGCTCTAAAGACTTTTTCAAAAAACATAACGAAAATACAAATATTTTAATGGAAGTACACCAGAAGTATTATCACAATAATAACCTTTCAGATACTTTTGCTAATATTTTAAGAGATTATTTTAAGATAGGCTTTAAACCTAAATACATTGTATCAACACCTGTTAGCATTCCGGAAGCGTTTGCAAAAGCTGGATATACTCCTTCAAAAACATTTCAAACAGATGGAAGAGAAAGAGGTCTTTTTGAAAATGTAAAAGAAGAAGACTTCATATCATTTGCCTGTTTCAGACACGTTGAAGGTGATGCAGAAAGAATTGCCAGATCAATTATGATATCAAGGGATTAACTTACATTATGCCCCCTCAAATATCTGTCGTGATGAGTGTCTACAATAACGAAACCTACCTCAATGATGCAGTTGAGAGTATTCTCAACCAGACTTTCCAGAACCTCGAATTAATACTCATCGACGACGGGTCAACTGACTCTACCCCTGACATTATTAAAGAATTCAACGATTCAAGAATCATTACCCTCAAAAATAATCTAAACAAAGGCCTCGCTGCCTCTCTAAACTACGGAATCACTCAGGCACAGGGTAAATATATCGCACGAATGGATTCAGACGACATCAGCCACCCGGAACGCCTGGAAAAACAATTCAACTTTATGGAAAATAACCCTCAAACAGGCCTCTGTGGAACATTTGTAGAAACACTGTCAGAAAATAAACCACAGAAGTTTGAATATTCAACTGACCCCGAAAAAGTCAGGTGTGAGCTGCTGTTTTACCCTGCTGTCGCTCATCCTTCAGTGATGATCAGGGCTGAAGTTCTCAAAAAGAATAACCTTGCCTATGATGAATCCTTCAAATATGCTCAGGATTATGACCTCTGGGCCAGGCTATCAGAACATACCCCCATAACAAATATTCCAGAAATATTGCTAACCTACAGGGTTCACCCGAAAACAATTACCTCAGAAGCCAGATCCGAACAGCTAACATTTGCACGGCAGATCAGAAACAGGTACTTTACAAAACTTAATATTAACCCTTCAGAAGAAGAAATCAACATTCATGAAAGCCTTAGAATATTGACTTTTGAGCCGTCAGAGGTTTATCTAACACTGGCCAGTATCTGGCTGGCAAAACTAATCAAGCATAATAAAACTCACAGGGTCTTTCATCAAGAAGCTTTTATCGCTATGCTCTCAGACTACTGGTATAATGCCTGTACGTATTCTGGCAGAAAGATTGGTTTCAGAGCCTTTCAGCTATACATATCTGATCTGCCCGAAGGCTTACAAACACCGGCATTAACTAAATCAGCTTTATTACTTATCAGAAGCCTGCTTTGATCTGCCTATATTGTATTATTGTATAATAAACTCTCCAAAGTTAACTCTTAAAACCTGCCTGTCTTCTGGCATAATGGTATTAATCTCTTCTTTGATAGCATCTTTGGCTGCTTCTTTGCCAGGCGTAGAACTCAACTCTTCTGCTGACATCGAAGAAAGCTGGGTAATAATGATATCCCTGATGGGCATTTTAAAGGGTTCCATGATGATTCTATAAAACTCCTCTGGTGGAACACCACCGCCACCGGCAGGTTTGGCACCATGACCACCACCGCCACCAGGTGGTACACCTATTTCAGGCTCTCCTTCGTGGCGTTCAATATCAAGTGATATTTTGACCTTCAGGTATCTTCTTTCGTTAGGGCTGTTCAGGTTTATAATAAAGTCATCTAACTCATAAGGAAATGTCATTGACGCACCTATATGACTGCTCTGATGGGCTTTGTCATCTTCCTGTGGGCCAAGTTTATTGACCATACCCTGCATCATCATATATGTAGCTGCAACAAATATTGCACATATAACCATTGTAAGTGCGCCGTTCATAACTACAAACCCGATAAAACCACCGGGTATATTACCGGTTCCACCGCTCTGCCCTTCTGCTTTGGGTTTTGGTTCTTTTGCTTTTGTAGGCCTTGCCATATATTATTCTCCTGAGGGTTGTTCTACTTGTAATTTTACATCAGGTTCAAAAATTTCGCTTCCACTGTTTAAGATAACTATATCAACTCTCCTGTTGGCCTGTCTTCCTTCGGTTGTAGTATTTGAGGCAACAGGTCGATATTTACCGTATCCGGCAGCTGAAAGCTTTGAGGGGGCAAAGTTAAACTTTTCTATAAAGTATTTAACAATGCTCGTTGCACGGTCTGTAGAAAGTTCCCAGTTTGAGGGGTATCTCGGTGTATTTATTGGCCGGTCGTCAGTGTGGCCTTCAACTCTGATAGGGTTTGGCAGCGTACGAAGAATTGTAGCAATTTCATTCAGGGTTGGCAGTGCCTGATTTTTTATTTCTGCCGACCCGGTATCAAAAAGAACTGTATCTGCAAGACTTATTATCAGCCCTCTTTCTGAATGTATCATGTTTATTTGATCCTGTGCAGGTAATTTTTCTTTGAGGAGGTTTTTGACTTTATCCAGTTCATTCATACTGGCAGGTACTTCCTGACTTGCTTCTTCGAGCTTTTTCTTGAGGGCTGCTATCTGCTCTTGAAAGCTGAAAGTAACAGGTTTTGCTTTAATGACAGATTGAGTTGTAGCAAACAGTTTATTGAGTTCGCTTCTTTTTTCTTTGTGAGTAAGTTCAATTGAGGCGAAAGATTTCTTCAGAGAGGTGGTGAAGTCTCTCATTTGAGCAATGTCAAGCTGCGATACAGCGTATAGAACTATAAAAAGTGCCAGAAGCATTGTAGTAAAATCTGCATATGAGACTATCCATCGGTTAGGGTCATGAGGATATGCTGAAAGCTTGTTTTGATCAGGTCTTACCATCCTTCGGGTTCCATTATTTCTTGTGGCTGGCTATATTGATATTTATGTATAAGGAAAGAGTTAAGTTTTTCTTCTACTACAGCAGGGTTTTCTCCTGAATGTATTGATAGAACGCCTTCAAGTATCATTTGTTTGATGGCGATTTCTTCATTGATCTTAATTCTGATTTTTCCGCCAAGTGGTAAAAGTATCAGGTTAGCGGCAGCAACCCCATAAAAAGTGGCAATAAAGGCAGTTGCAATGCCCTGACCCAGCATAGAGGGTTCTGATATGTGCTGCATAACTTGTATTAAACCAAGAACGGCTCCAACAATACCGAATGTAGGGGCAAACCCGCCAGCACTTTCAAATACCAGTGCGCTATAAGCGGCCTCTTCTTCTTCCTGTTTGATCTGTGTACCCAGTATATCTTTAATAACACGGGCATTTGCACTATCAGCTATTAACTGTACACCTTTTCTCAGAAAGTCATTATCTATGGTGTTTACTACTGGCTCAAGTGCCAGATTGCCTTCTCTTCTGGTCAGGTCTGCAAGGTTAATAATCTGAATAAAAACATTACGGAGATCGATTTTATCAGAGAGAAAAACTTTTTTAAGGGAGAAGATAGCGTTAATGATTGTTTTCATAGGGAAGTTAATCATTATAGCACCCAGAGTCCCGCCAAAAACAATAATAGCTGCGGTCGGGTGTATAATTGAAATAGCGGCACCAGATTCAAGCATTTGCCCGCCTATAATTGCTGACAGGCCGATAATGATTCCTATTAGAGTTGCAATATCCATAATTTTACCTGTTATTGATTTATTTTACTTCATACTTAGTAAACGCATTTGAAACACATATTTTAGAAAAATCAAGCTCTTATTTAATTTTAAGAGGTATTAAATTATGCGTTTACTATATTTAAAGATACCGTTTTCAGCTTTTTACATCATCCACTAAACAAATGATTAATGTGTTCAATAAGTCAGGACAAAAGTTTTAACAAAAAGGTAATAATAATTTCTTTCATACAAAAGATAAACAGCTATTTATTCTCTTAAATAGCCTTTGTTTTAAAAATAGACAGCAATAAATTTGTTTATTTCTTTTCCAGTGCCCTGATAATAGACTCACTATCTGTAAAGATTTTTTCTCTGACATCTGATGGGTTGGGTAGTTCAAAGTCAAGATAGTCTGCAATCTCAGGGTCAATCATGGGGAATACTTCTTTTTCTTGTGTGAGGCAATTAGCAACATATACAATCTGTGCCAGCGGTATATCATCTGTATCCTGTGGGTTATGGTGATATCGAATGCAATCTATAATGACGTTAGGCAGCTTCCATTTTGATGCCAGGGCTGCTCCTGCCTCTGTATGAAGAAAACCGAATAGAGTTTGTTCCATATATAGCTGATCGGCCCCCATATTAACAAGGCGTGATAATTCTTTCATTCTGTTTCTGTCATAGATTTCCATAACGGTTTTGCCTACGTCATGAAGCAGGCCTACAACAAAGGCTTCATCAGGGTTACCCATGCCTAATCCTTTTGAAAGCATTTGGCAGCCTACAGCACAACGAATAGAATGCACCCATAAGGTTCTTCCAGAATACGTTGTGAGCATTGGCTTTGTGGCAGCTCCAAATATAACCCCCCGAACATTTTCAAGACCCAATAAGGCCATAGCCTGATTAATTGTTGTTATCTGACTGGGAAAACCATAATAGGCTGAATTAACCATCTTAAGTATTTCTGTTGTTATTGAAAGATCTTTAGAAATGATTCTGCTCAACTGTCTGATGCTTGATCTGGGGTTTCCAATAACTGCTAATGCCTCAAAGATAATATTAGGCATTGATGGTAATGTTGGAAGATCGTCTATAATTTTGTCTAAAGATTGGTTTGTCATTATATTTTCTTTATTCAAAACAATTTCTATGACGGTGTCTGTTTTTTCTCTTTACTGAATATGTTTACCCGGGAAATACTTCTAAAACTATTGTGTTACAAAGATCATAGCATATTGTTTACGGGTTTTAATATTACTGTTTCAATAATTTTAACCCAAAAAAATCATTTCTCCTTACACTAAATTTAATAAATTAAAAAATATTATAACATTTGATTTTGATACAACATCCAAACCCCGGCAAATGACTATATTTTATAGAATATTTAAATTTATTCATTCTTTTGAGGCTCTAAAACTATTTTAGCATTATACACGTAAATAATTTCAATCAAACAAACGATTTAATGCATTCAAAATGGATTTATTAAAAATATATGACTATACTTATTAAATAAACCATTGCAAGGTTCAAACCAGAAATTCTATAACTACCATAGTATAAACCTTTTAAGAGAAAAAACCGGGGAAGTCTAATGAATATTAACAGGCCAGATCAAATATATCGGGTGCACCCTAATAATTATAACTTAACAGAAATTAAAGTAAGAAGAAACACTGATACCAGTAATACATCAGAGGTAAAAGAGAAGAAAAAACTTCCTGAAGATCTTATTCAGTGCATTAAACAGTGGGAAAATTCTGACCAGACAGAAAAGAAGAAAGGTGCCCGCTGGGATCTTTCTATAATGCCTCTCAAATATTATGTTCATAAAGGTATGTTTATATCAGGCTATCTTAAAGAATTTGAAGAGGTAATAAACACAGTAACACTGGATTGGTCCCGGGCATCGCTGGGCAAAATAAGGTTTATCAAGACCCTTTCAGAACAGGAAGCTGATATTGTTATAAGATGGGCAGATACAGTTATTATTGGTCGTGATTATGAATCAGGGCACAATAATCTCAAAGTGGTTGGTGAAAGAATAGAGAAAGCAGAAATATCTATAGTTTTATACCCGGCTATAGATAAGCTTTTGCCAGCATCAAAGAGAATTGAGCGTGTAAGGCGCACGTTATTACATGAGTTTGGCCATGCTCTTGGTTTGCATCACTCTGAAACTGCAAAAGACATAATGCATCACAGAGGTATTTCAAACAGGTCAATTTCAGAAAATGATATGCAGCGTCTTCAGGATCTATATAATTCTCCGCCAGTAAACGAGTTTAGCATTTAACAAGTTATGCCCGGTAAAATGACCTTTGCAGTTGTTCAGGGTTATTCTATACTGATCCTTGAAAGTAATGTATAGATTACTGAATTCTATCTGCATATATTAATTATTTACGTGGAATGGTATAGCACAGTTATGAATATTAACTATTAAGATGTTAATGTCTTTTATAGACTATAATATACCTTTTTTGCGCATATCAATCTGAAGTTTAAAACAGGTTTTCATAATTAACTGCCTTGATTTATTTGTTATTTCAGAGAATTTTATGACACTGAGATACCCTGTTTTGGTAGTAAAAAGGCTATCATGAGTTTTAGTGTAAAGAATTCTTCCCTTAGCAGGAACTGTGCCATCATAATCGCAAAGATCCCCTATATACATTTCAACATCGGCCATAAAACCTACATGAAGGTGTTGCGGAGTCCAGAATCTAACGCCACCGCCGCTAATATCGACAGTCTTACCCTCTGCAAGAATATCATGATACCCATCATTATATCTGACTTTGATTTTACGTTGAACACCCACCCTGAAAAACTCTCGACGTTGAATAGTCTTTTTTTCATGTGGAAAATCAATAATAACATTATCATCTCTGAAAGTTTCTTTGATTTGTGACCCCAGCACAATGACCCCACTATGTGTAAACATATTTAATTCTATTAGAGTGCCGGGTTTAAGCCCCTTGAGCATCTGTTTATGTTCTTGCGGGCAATCAAGCATAACACTGTCTGACGTATATCCTTTAATCTCAAATGAAATCCTGTGAGTTTCGCCTTCTGTTGTGACAATCAGCTCACCTTTTTTATTAAGATCAATAATGCCTTTTTTCTGTTCCATAATCACCTGATAGCCTTTTTATCCATTTTAATGTTTAATACTCAAAACTTGCAATAGTATAACCAATTTAATTCATAAACTATTAATAAATTGACCTGAAACAGTTATAGAAATTGAGGTTTAGCGAATACATCTATTTAACACAGTGTTAAAACATTGCAGGGAACAGAAGTTAGGGGGTCGGGTTTAAAAGTGCGGCGGCGCAGCACTTTTAAACCCTCAAGAATAAATAGACTATAAATTGATGAATAATTCGGGATAAAGATAAACTAATTTAAAATAACTGTTTAAATGGCAAAACCATTTCTATGTCAGAGATAAAGACTTATCCAGTCTTTACAAAACAAAAATATTTCTTGAGAAGAAATTTTGATCACAGTAAAATGACTTCAATCAATGAATTTTTGATGAGGTATCAAAAAATTTGCGGTTGGATAAATTTCTTAAAGTCTCACGATTAATAAAAAGAAGAACCGTCGCAAATACTGTGTGCAACCAGGGAAGGGTTTTTGTAAATAAAAATGTTGCTAAACCCTCTACCACTGTTAAGGAAGATGACTTCATTACCATTGAGTATGCTAACAAGACCGTTGTGGTAAAAATTCTTGAAGTACCTGCCGGCAATGTGAGCATTCAAGAGTCAAAAAATCTCTACGAATTAGTAGAACAGAAACAATACTGAGATATAGTTATTAGATAAGATTGGAGGACGCTATGTCTACTTTTATCGAACATATTAAAGCAAGACAAATTTTAGATTCCAGAGGCAACCCGACAATAGAAGTTGATGTTGTTTTGTCAGGTGGAGATATTGGCCGTGCAGCGGTTCCGTCAGGAGCTTCTACAGGTGTTCACGAAGCTCTTGAATTAAGAGATGAAGACCAGAGCCAGTATAACGGTAAAGGAGTTATGCAGGCAGTAGAGAATGTTAATGAAATTATTGCTAAAGAACTCATTGATCATGATGCTTCCAACCAGGTAGAAATCGACAAGCTCCTTATAGATATGGATGGAACAGAAACAAAGAAAAAACTTGGTGCTAATGCCATTTTAGGTGTCAGTCTGGCAATAGCAAAAGCTTCTGCTGCTGCGCTGGGTCTTCCTCTATACAGGTATATTGGTGGCGTTAATGCGTCAGTTTTACCTGTTCCGATGATGAATATTATTAATGGTGGTCAGCATGCTGATAACAATGTTGATCTTCAAGAATTTATGATTGTTCCTGTTGGTGCGCCAACATTTGCTGAGGCTCTCAGGTGGGGAGCTGAGACCTTCCACTCTCTTAAGAAAGTCTTACATGCCAGAGGCTACAATACAGCTGTAGGTGATGAAGGCGGTTTTGCGCCGGATCTTAAATCCAACGAAGAAGCTGTTGAAGTCATACTGGAAGCTATTGAAAAAGCCGGTTATACACAGAATGATATCAAATTAGCCCTTGACCCGGCATCTTCAGAATTTTATAAGGATGGTAAATATCACCTCGAAAGCGAAAACAAGGTTCTTTCTTCTGAAGAAATGGCTGACTATTATGTAAACTGGGTTAATAAATATCCAATTATTTCTATAGAAGACGGTATGGCTGAAGAAGACTGGGATGGCTGGAAAATTATTACTGACAAATTGGGCAACAAGATTCAACTCGTAGGTGATGACCTGTTTGTAACCAATACAAAACGCCTGGCAATGGGTATAGAAAGAAATATTGCTAACAGCATTCTGATTAAGCTTAATCAGATTGGTACACTTTCTGAAACCCTTGCCTGTATTAACATGGCACATCAGGCAGGCTATACAAGTGTTATCAGTCACAGATCAGGAGAAACAGAAGATACAACTATTGCTGACCTTGCTGTTGCAACCAATGCAGGACAAATTAAAACCGGCTCTGCCTGTAGAACAGACCGTGTAGCTAAATATAACCAGCTAATCAGAATTGAGCAGGAATTAGGGCCTGTTGCCAGATATGCAGGTATGCAGGCTTTTAAATGCCTTAAAAAGCTTTCCAGCGTTTGTTAATAGTATAATTCAATTAAAGATATATACAGAGAGGGCATTTAACTTGTCCTCTTTACTTTTGATAAAACAAATGTATTAGATCGCCAAGAATCAATAATATATTGATACTTGGAAGTAATGTATAGATTCTAGATTATAGAGGTCGGGTGTTATGCGGCGCCGTAGGCGCCGCATAACACCCTCATAAAACAGGGTTCAGCCGGTAGAGTGGCGGCCCCACCACAGCAAGTTCCCGCCCGCTGCCGCCCTTCAATTCGGGTTATGCTCGGCTCACTTCGTTCGCCTCGCAAACCCTCATAAAACAGGGTTCAGAGTGCCATGACTTCTGTCTCCTGTTAAATGAGGGTTTCAGGGCGCCGGGCGCAGCCCGGCGCCCTGAAACCCGACCCCTGAGGGTGGGTGGGTGGGCCCTGAGCTGGCGAAGCCAGCGAAAGGGGCCGGAGGCCCCTTTTACAGTCCTCTGCGGTC
>CAZFBA010000039.1:0-34452 GCA_964517135.1 uncultured Gammaproteobacteria bacterium | reverse complement strand
GCGGGATCTGGGTTTTGAAAATCGAAAAATTTTTAAGTTATGCACTGATCTTTTTAATATTACCTTGCTGACTGAAAAGAAAGATAGATCATCCTTTGTCGCTTCACAGCCACTGATACCACGGCTTGTTCATTTTGTGTTTTGCTGGTAATTATTGCTCAGCCCTGATATAATAAACCCCTGTAGTAGATAATGATGCATAACTATTTATTAAAAGAACTTTTTAGTTATGCTATGTTTTTCGAGAGAGAGGAAAAATGGTAGCCCTTAAAGTTGCAGTACCCAATAAAGGCAGACTTCACGATGCCTCTGTAAAACTAATCGAACGTGCAGGTATTAATATCATAAGTCATAAAGAACGGGTTCTATGCACAAGCAGTAAAGACGGTAATTATACTATAGTGTTTCTTCGCACACAAGATATACCAAGCTTTGTCAGTGAAGGGGTCGTGGATCTTGGCATTACCGGCAAAGACATAGTTGCTGAATCAAAAGAAAATGTCGAAATAATCAAAGACCTGAATTTCGGATTCTGTAAAGTTGTCATTGCTGTCAGCCAGAACTCTGATATAAATAGCGTAGAAGATATTCCTGACGGGGCTAAAGTAGCTACCAGTTTTGTCAATATAGCTAAAGACTTCTTTAAACAAAAAGGTAAAATGGTTGAAGTCATTGAAATATCTGGCGCAACAGAGGTTAGCCCTCAGCTAGGGCTTGCTGATGTCATTGTAGATATTACTTCAACAGGGTCAACCCTGAAAGTCAACAAATTAAAAGTTATCGCAGATATAATGCAATCTCAAACGGTTATTGTAGCAAACCCTGACAAACTTAAAAAAGCCAGAGAAGAAGTGGATATGTTTTGTCTGGCTATTGATTCTGTTATGCTGGCTGAAGAAAAGAAATATCTGATGGCTAACTTACCCAAAGCCTCTCTCAACGACATTAAAACTTTTCTACCAGGGCTATCTGCACCAACAGTAGTTAGTCTGCTTGATAAGCCTGATGAAGTAGCCATTCATGTTGTTGTTGACAGAGATAAAATATATGACAGCATCAGAAAACTAAAACAATATGGCGCTTCAGGTATCCTGATATTGTCTGTTGATCAGATGATTCGTTAAGCTGGTATCTTGTCACCCGGATTACTATTTAGTTTCTGAAATGCAAGATCAGCCAGATAAGTGTCATTTAAAGAGGTGGCATTGTTTAAAACTATCTGATAGGCTTTTTTCGCTGCATTCTGATTGCCACTCATCTCATAAATTTCACCAATATTAAACAGGGTATTAGTGTATCCTTCAAGGTTATTTGCCTTTCGATCCAGTTCAAGAGACTCTCTATAGCTTTTCATAGCTCCAGATAAATTATGTAATTTCTTCTGAGCAGTACCCGTATTAGATAAAATATGTGCTCTTGCCTCATATTCACCGGATTGAGCAGCAAGACCATCTGCCATGGCATAGTGTTCAAGAGCTTTATTGTAGTCTTTACCTGCTGAATAAATATTACCGATAGTAGTGAGGGTAAGTGCCTGACCGCTAAGATTCTCTGTTTCTCCGTCAAATTCAAGGGAGGCATAAAAATGTTTCAAGGCCTGAGGACTTCTATTGAGGTCTTCATAGATAGATCCTATATTATAGTGTAGTTTGCCGAGAGCTTTTTTGTTGTCAAGCTTTGATGCTAATTTTAAGGCCTCATTATAATGTTCTAAAGCTCCTGAAAGATTGTATTTTGTGTCTTCAATATCTCCAAGTTTATTGTGTGCTACCAGCATAAGCTTTTCGTCATGGCTCTCTCTGGCTGCATCAAGAACAGCATAAAGTTTTTGTTCAGCAATATTGATATTTCCAGAGGATAAATCCTGTTTTGCCTGCTGATAAAGCATTCTGGCCTCATGATTAATGTTTTTAGGCCTGCTCTGGGGCATATCAGGTGTCTTTATTTCTGGTGTTATTTTTTCTTCTGGAACTTTAGGTATTTCTAAAGGCATTAGTGCTTTTTCAGGTTTAAAATTGCTGGCATCATTCAACTCAATGCTATTTTGAACCTTCATCTCTTCCAGATTAGAAACAGGTAATGTATTATTTGAAACTATTTCAGCTTCCAATATTTGCTGAAACCCCTTATTCTGTGGACTTTGATTCTGATCTCTGGTTTCTATCTGTTTTGGGGCCTGTGATATCATCTGTTCTGGCAGCGGGTCTGTTGCCTTATAGTCAACTTTTTGAAGCAGAAGAGCATCCATCCACTGCTTAACAACTGTTGACGGCTGCCCGAGAGTTTCTGATATGAAACTATCAAGTTTTTTAGCAGCTTCACAGAGGTTGCTTTGAATTTGAGATATTGAAGGATTGTTTTTTGATGCTTCAATGTGTGCTGTTTTCAGGTGTTCCATAATATATTTGCCAGAGCTTTTTGGCACACCTATTGCTGTCATAGTAGATTTAAAATCTTTTAATATGTCAGATACATTAATATTGCTGTTGTCTGAGGTTAAGAGCTTGTTAAGACTGTTGCTATTATCGTGAGAATACTCATCATTTAGTTGCTGCTTTCTTTTACCTGAGGCGTCAGGATCAACAGAACTGCCTTTTTTATTGGCCTGTCCGGGGTTTAGGTGGTAGGTCTTAACATTTGGTAGAAACGAATTGCCGTAGATGTTTGATACCATTTCCCTCTGTCTTCCTCAAAACTGTGTGGTGCCTTAAAATGTAATGCTGACTGTCTATAAAAGAATTTTTGAGATTATATTAAGCGTGGTAGTTATTTAAGTAATCGGCTGGATGGCAGAAAAGTTTAACATTTCTTAATAATGTTTTTTTACATTTGCTTCAAGTTTGAAGACAAATAATAAATATTGAATACTTTAATAGATATCTTTGAATAACTTAAAAAAAACTAATGCATAACCTGAATGAAAGATTTTTCTGGTTTCGATTTTCAAAAAATTTAAAAGTAAATATATGGGTTGAACGAGCAGACAACTACTTGCTGAGAAAGATCACAAGAAATCACTCAATACCCCGGGGGATAGCCGCTTTGCAGGCGAAAGGGGGCGTTGCCCCCTTTATGGGGTCAGGTGCCAGTCATGGCAAGGGTTTTAAAAATCGAAAAATTTTTAAGTTATACACTGATCTTTACTGAATAATTATAATGATTTTTTTATGGAGGTCATTAAACCTGGCTTCATCAATCTCTGGTAAACACCCTGCATTAAGTACTAAAATGACTCAGGTGGTCTCTGTTGTATCCTGAGATCAACGTGGCTCAGGGTTAAAACTGTTATATCTAAAATATTTTCGTTATTCAGGGCTTTAATGGCTTCTTTTATAGTTGTACCAGTAGTGCAAATATCATCAACTATAAGTACTGGCATCTTTTTCAGGAATTTTTTATTGACCTTGAAAGCATCTTTCAGGTTATCTGACCTTTCCTGCTGGGTAAGCCTGAATTGAGGCCGGGTATTTTTTACTCTGCTTAAAAGACGGGTATTATGCTTATTGCCTGATAAGAAACAAAAGGTAGCGGTTATAAGCTCTGTTTGATCATATCCACGTATTTTTCTCTTTGATTTATGAATTGGTATAGGTACTATCTGGAATCTTTGATTGCTTAAATCTATCTTTAACCAGTACTTATAAAGCATTAACCCTAGATCAGAAGCAGTATTTCTTTTTTTGCTAAACTTAAGAGCATGCAGGGCTTCTTTTATATTGCCCTGATATTTACAGGCAGAATAAATTTTTACATTTTCAATAATCCTTACCGGAGAACCTGAAACGGTTGTTATTTCATTCATACAGGATGAACAGATCGTGTTTGCAGCTTGATTTTTACAACAAACACATTTATTTTTGTATAAAAATGAAAGCATACCGGGTAAAATATTTAATAGTTTTTCTTTCATTCTTTCTATTTAAGGGTATAAGTCAGCTTAATAAGTAATATAACACTGATGAAAAATCAAATTAAAGACATATATAGAAAAATTATACAGAGATATAAAAAATTTACCAGCCAGTCGCAATTTGAGTATGAAGAATTGCTTCAGGAGATTCCTTCTCTTTATCCGTTTTCTTCAGTTGTTGAAGCTATGGAAACATTTAAGAAGTATGAAGTCTCTGCCATACCTGTAGTAAGCATTGATTATGAGGTAATAGGTATTATTACTGAAAGAGATATAGCTCATTTGATCTCTCTTCAGAGTATTGTAGGCTGGTCTGCGCTGAAGAATTATTCTGTTGATACACTATATTTGAATTCAACAAATATCGTAAACATTGAAGCCTCACTGGAAGAGGTGGCAGTTGAGTTTACCGGTAAAAATGTAGAAATAGTACCGCTAATAGATGAAAATGGCAAATATTCAGGGTATTGTATTACTGCTGCAAAGCTTATTTCATATACTTCTAATTCTATTAAGCCCCGTACCATAGGAGGACTGGCAACACCTCTCGGGGTATATCTCACAGATGGAGTATTTTACTCGGGTGCTGGCCTGCCGGGCCTTATTGCAACCGGCATAGCCTTTGGTATGCTTATCAATATTATTTCTCTGCTGGCTATCATCTTTCTGGAACCATACAAATTGCCTCAATCCTTGATGCTTGTTATAGAGCTGTCTCTGTTTTTGTTGATTCTAAGATTGTCTCCACTTTCTGGATACCATGCAGCCGAACACCAAACTATACATGCTATTGAAAAAGGTCTGGAACTCACTATGGAAAACGTAAAAAAACAACCAAAAGAACATGAACGATGCGGTACAAACATTATGATACTTGTACTGGGATTGAGCTTAATGTTTATGCTTTCCTTTGAATACCTCCAATATCTGGGAATGCTTGAACAGACTCTTATACTGGTGGTCTTTTCTGTCATACTTTTTTCTAACTGGAAAAAACTCGGCAACAAGCTTCAGGGTGTCTTCACTACAGCCCGGGCTACTGATTCACAATTAATGAGCGGCATCAAAGCCGGACAAGAATTACTTAAGTTTTATGAAAACAATACACGCCCTCTCAAGATTTCTGCATCTCAGAAAATGTGGAATATGGGCATTTTTCAGGTTTTAATAACCTTTACAATTGTAAGCATTATTTTTCAGATCATCCTTTCTTATTTATGGCCTTCATTATAAGTGTGTGCTACTATTATGCTGTAGATTATATGTTGGAATACTAAAAAAATGTCTATTATTATAATGTTACTGATGATAAGCCTTTTGATTCTGGTTCATGAACTGGGACATTTTTCTGTGGCAAGGCTTCTCAAAATCAGAGTAGATCGTTTCGGGTTCGGGCTGCCTTTTGGCCCAACACTGTGGGAAAAAAAGATTGGTGATGTTACTTATTGCATCCATGCATTCCTGCTTGGCGGGTATGTTGCCTTTCCTGATGATGACCCTGAATCTGATCTGCCACTTGACGACCCGGCAAGACTAAAAAACAGAAAAGTCTGGGAACGTGCACTGGTCATTTCTGCCGGCGTAACTGCAAATGTTATACTTGCATATGTGATTGTCTTTTGTGTCATTCTCTTTACAAGGGGCGTGCCAACTGACTTTAACAATATTTACGTAGAAAAACTCGTGGATGAAATATCTGTAGCAGCTGAAGCCGGCCTTGAAAAAGGTGATAAAGTGGTTTCTATCAATGGTATTGAAATTAAATCGTTCATGGAATTTAAAAAGATCCTTACTGCAAACAAAACTGACGACGGATATGTATCAAATTCAGACCTGGAAAAGCAATTAAAACAAATTGTTGAAGCTAACCCCCACCTGATTAAAAATCTTGGTTTTAATACCTCTGAAATAAAAACCAGAGAACTTGTAGAGATAGAAAATACTGTAATTCCGCCGGGAAAAGTCATTAATGTACCGGCACTGGTCTACGAAGATTTTCTATTGCCTGATCTCAAAGACCCCTTTGCTCAACCTCAGGTTCTCTCAGAAGAAGATAAATTAACAGATACGGAAAAACAACTTAAATCAGCAATAGTAAAAGAAAAATTTGCCGGTAACGGCTATACCACTTTTGGAGAGATAGCAAAGGCCGCTGCCGACGGAAAACACAACCTGAATATGGTTGTAGAAAGAAATGGAGAAGCCATAACCCTGAAATTATCCCCTAACAAAGAAGGGCATATAGGTATTATTACCAGAGTAGAAGATGTTACAGTACCTCTAACCTCTGTCAGCCAGCTCTTTACTGGCTCCTGGGATTATATTTGTTCTAAAACATACCTAATGTGCCTCGGACTGTATAAAATCTTTACCGGACAGATATCCCTGTGGGATCTTCACGGAATTGTGGCCATTACAAAAATTGGCGGTCAAATAATTCAACACAGAGGAATGGTGGATGGCTGGTTATTAACTGCTCTTATTAGTATTGACCTGGCTATTATTAACCTTTTACCTATCCCCGCACTTGATGGAGGTCATCTACTGTTTCTATTAGTCGAAAAGTTGAGAGGCAGACCGGTTGAAGAAAAATATCAGGAGGCCTTTATGAAATATGGTTTTCTATTTCTCATAGGGCTTATGATATTTATCATCTTCAACGATATATTAGCTATCGTAACAGGAAAGTTTTGAGGTATAATATGCCATCATACGACTATGAATGCAAAACATGCGATTATGTTTTTACAGTAAGCAGATCAATGAGTGATCAGGAAACCCCTACCTGTCCTTCTTGTCTTTCCAGCGAAGAAGTCTCCAGAGTATGGGGATGCGTAAACCTTGGTGGAATGACCAATAAGGTTAGTTCCGGGGCAAGCTGCTCTACCTGTTCAGGTGGCAGTTGCAGCACCTGCTGTTAATAACAACAGAGAATGATGAAAAGAGTCTCTGATAACCTTTAAATATGATAAATTTTGATAGTTTAACCCTGTCTGCACTGACAGAAGAGCTCAAAGAGGCACTTAAAGGTAGCCGTATTCACCGTGTACAGCAACCATCAAAGTATGAGTTATTGTTGACTATCAGGGCAGGCGGCAAAAACCGCAGGCTATGTATCTCTGCTCATCCCAAATATGCTTATATTTCGCTTTTAGATCATTCTAAAAGGTCTTTTGTAAACCCGCAATCTCCCCCAATGTTCTGTATGCTGTTAAGAAAGCATATGGAAGGGGCTAAAATAGTTGACATTATTCAGCCTGATAATGAACGTATACTTGAAATATACTTTGAGAGCTTTAATGAGCTTGGCGACAGGCAGATGATGACTCTGGCCTGTGAAATTATGGGCAAATACAGTAATGTTATTCTTTATATTACAGATTCAAAACTGATCCTGGGATGTGCACACAACGTAGGAGAACTAATGAGTTCAAGGCGTGAACTGGCAGGCAGCCTGCCCTATGTTTATCCACCGGTACAAACAAAGCTAAACCTGCTTTCTTTGTCAAAAAAACAGTTTGCGGGTATGACACTGGCCCTCAGTGAACCTTTTGATGTCTGGCTTTCTACCAGCTTTCATTATATCAGCCGGGCGCTTGCCCGTGAATTATGCCACGTTTGCGGTGTCAGCTATCAGGATTGCCCAGTAAACAGGCTGGAAAACATTGAAACACTTTATGAACTGGCTTATGAGCTTTTATCAGAAAAACGGTTTAAGCCTTCTCTCAGCGTTGATATGCGTTATTATTCCCTGCTGGCTCTTGATCCTGATGTTGAATGGCTGCCAGTTTCTACTGTTAACGAGATGGTAGATAGATATTTTGCACATCATATTAATATAGATACATTTTCACAGCTTCAAAAAAACCTGATATCAAGGGTTAAAAGAGAAATCAAGAAAGTTAATGATAGAATAAAAAAATATGATGAAGTTCTGGCAAAAGCTGATAAAGCTGATGAATACAGGCAAAAGGGCGACATACTGATGGCAAATTTTAACAGTGTCGAACCAGGTTTAAAATCAATTGTTCTGGAAAATTTCTATGCCAATCAACAGCTTGTTACTATTGAGCTTGATCCACTGTTGACAGCAAGCCAGAATGCACAGAGATTTTTTAAGCAATATAACAAAGCAAAAAGCAGTTATAAGGTTACACAACAACGAAAAAAAACCGAAGAAGAAGAAAAAGATTATCTAAAAGGAATACTCATTAGTATAGAATACTCTACAGATAAAGAAACACTCGATGAAATCAAAGAAGAACTTGATTTGAGGCAGCAAAAACACCATAAAAAAACCGGCAACCAGAAAAAAGAAAAATCAAAAGTGTCGGTTAAAAAATTTCTTTCGACAGACGATTTAGAGATTTTTGTAGGTAAAAATAACAGACAAAACGATTTTTTATTGAGCAGGCTTGCACATCCCATGGATTTATGGGTACATACGCAAATGGCTCACGGCGCACACGTTATCATCAAGACCAACAGAGGTCAGCAAGATATACCGGAGTCAACACTGCATGAAGCAGCTCTTTTGGCAGGTTATTTCAGCGAAGGACGTTATTCATCTACGGTGCCAGTTGTGTATACTTTAAAGAAATTTGTCAAAAAACCCGCAGGGGCAAACCCTGGCTTTGTGGTGTATTCCAATGAAAAGACTCTCTATGTGAATCCTCTTGAAGAGCATGTCAGGCCTGTTCTGGATAGAAAGCTTTCATAGTTCAAATTTTTCTTCATATTTACAGTCAAATAATGCATATTGCTTGAATCTTTTACCCTTGTAACAGTATGTAAACAAAATTGTATATATTAAATATATACAATACTAAAGTAAAATTCATTCTCTCCGATACCGGAAATGTGAGCGAAATACTAAACAGTTAAGAGGATAAATATATGTTAAGAAGACCAGCAAGCAATTCATCAAGTTCAGTAAGTTTTATATTACGTGGGGCTTCCAAAAGGCGCAGTATGGCTTATGCCAAAGCCAAGATGGTGCAAGGGGAACAAGGTATTACACCAAGATTAGTAGCTGTTAAGTGAGTCTCTTTTACCCTAATTATTACGAGTAACAAATCAAACTACCGAAAATACACCCGCAAGGGTGTTTTTTTTATGTATATACACTGGTATCCGGTAAAAGATTTTATTTAAATGTATAAAACCGGTCATAATATCTGTTTTGGATTAGAAAACTTTACAGGAAGTAAAATTAAAGAAACTGTAAAAATTATTAAACAGGGTTCAGCGAAGAGATAGGTCGGGTTTGGTTTTTGCAGGTATCTGTAATCCCTTAATTAATCAGAGGGTTTATTGATATACCCGGATGAATAAGTGTAGAAAATACAATTATTGTAAATAAGTGTAAATTTTACCCTTAATAAGGGTTACTAAATTTTTAATTCTGATTTAATATTAGTATCAAGATAAAGAAAGAGATTTCCCTGATCCCTAAAAAGTTTAAAAACACAAAACAAAAGATAGTTGAATTTGATCCCCTAAACAAAACAGTTAGTTGAATTATTGATCCCCCAAGAAAATTGTTTGCCAAACCTCAAAAAAAATGAGGTTTTTTTTGCCCTTAAGAATAAATAGCAATAACTCTATTAAAGACTAAAGCTAAGATATGGATTGAACGAGCAAATTGACATGAGCGTTCAAAGCACACATATGAAGTCAGCTATTCTCTCAGATGATTCATTTTAAGTTTATTATCAGTCTTAGAGTGAACAATAATAACGATAATTAGCAAAACTTAATATTTTTATTTCTTTTTGTGGTTAAGTTTATATCTTCTTTCGTCAGGTAATACATAAGTATCGGAGATTTGCTACCACTTTAGGGTATAAAAACTACTACCCAGTGTTAGCAATTTCTTACTAGTGTTTGTTTTTTTAATCTTAAGGAGCAAATAATAAGCACACATTATACCTGAATAGTTGTAATAAATGGAGTATTTTATGTAACTTTTTTAAATCTAACCGGAGCGTATCAAAAGACTTATTATTCTCTCGTATAGGTTATTTTTTAAACCTGTCTATAATTCAGTAGGAATGTTTATAATAAAAAGGAGGAATTTTATGGGTTATATTGGAAATTTAAATCTTAACACTCAGGGCGGAATGGTTAATGTTCAAAACAATGGAGCAATTCAAAATACTCAGGTTCAAAATGCAGGCGGCGGTGTAACCAATATCGCCAACAACGGATATATGCAAAACACAAGCTCCAACATTAACACCTGGAGACAAAATGACAGCGGCACAACCAATATTGTTAATAATGGCCATATGGCAAACCTTAATTCTGTTGCTAACGGTAATGGTGCTAACTTTAATTTTGTAAATAATGGTTCAACAAATAATCTGAATACAAGAACTCTTCACGGTGGTGTAACCAACATTGCTAATACACAGTCTGGTTTTGTAAATAACGCAAGCTTATATGATTCAAAAGACCTGACAAACGTTCAGAACGCTGGTGCCTGGAATAACATGAACTTAACTGGCTATTGGGCTGGTGAATTTAATGTTCACAATACTTCAACCGGTTCAATCAACAACCTGACAACTCAAAACGTAGGCAATAAACCAGGCAGCTTATTCAATATTCAGAATGATGGCTTCATCAACAATGCTAACATTAATGCTCAGGGCGGTTCAGTTGTAAACTTCAACAACTTTGCCGGTATGATCAATAACTTCAATGGTTTCGCTGATAATAATTCCCATTTAAATATACTCACATAACTAAAAACTCAAAGAATAAGTTCAAAGCCCGGTATCCAGTGATGCCGGGTTTTAACATGGCTTTTTTGAACCTTCCCTTGATATTAATTTTTTTAGTGAAATAATGATAGTTCATTAGAGGTCTTAAAGCGGGTGAGAGATATGTTTGAAGAAATTGAATTAAACCCTAATAAGCTTGTTCAATATTTAAAAAAAACATCAAGTGATTTTACAAAGAATGATATTATTAAATTTATTCAGGAAAATAACATTAAAATGGTTAATTTCAGGTACGTTGGAGGGGACGGCCGGTTAAAAAAGCTTAATTTTATTATTAATAGTAAAAAACATCTTGATAGCATTTTATCTGCCGGTGAGCGTGTTGATGGGTCAAGCCTTTTTCCATATATTAGTGCTTCTTCGAGTGATCTTTATGTTATTCCCAGGTATAGAAGCGCCTTTGTTGATCCTTTTGCTGAGTTTCCTACGATTGATTTAATGTGTTCTTTCTACACAAGTGAAGGTAAACCACTGGAAAGTTCACCTGAATATATTATTAAAAAAGCTCATAATGCACTGAAAGAACAAACAGGGTTTACGTTAGAAGCAATGGGAGAACTTGAGTATTATCTTTTTTCGGAAGTTGATACTATTTATCCTATTTTAGAACAAAGGGGATACCATGAATCACATCCATTTTCTAAATGGGGAGCCATCAGAAAAGAGGCAATGAAGGCTATCAGTGAAATAGGTGGCAAAATAAAATATGGACATGCTGAAGTAGGAAATATAATCAATAATAACATTCAGATGGTACAGCATGAGATAGAGTTTTTGCCAGTACCGATCGAAGATGCAGCAGATCAAATCTTGCTTGCTAAATGGGCCATTAGAGAAATTGCTTATAAACACCATCTTGAGATAAGCTTCGCACCTAAAATCATAGTTGGACATGCCGGTAGTGGTCTTCATATACATTCAAGGCTGGTTAAAGACGGTAAAAATATGATGGTTGATGGTAATAAATTGAGCGATGTGGCTAAAAAACTTATTGCAGGTTATTTGCTTCTTGCTCCTTCACTTACGGCTTTTGGTAATACTGTTCCCACTTCGTTTTTAAGGCTGGTTCCTCATCAAGAAGCCCCAACAAGCATATGCTGGGGTGATAGAAATAGATCAGTACTTATCAGAGTTCCACTGAGTGGACATGGGGTTGACGAAATGATCAAAGATGCAAACCCCCAGGAGATAATAGAACATCAGGAATACATTAACAGCCAAACAGTTGAACTCAGAAGCCCGGATGGCAGCGCAAATGCTCATCAACTTTTAGCAGGTATGACTGTTGCAGCATTATTTGGGCTGGAAAACCCTGATTCAATTGATGTGGCAAACAAATTGTATGTCAATGTTGATGCCAGCTCTTTAAAACATCTGAAGCAATTGCCAAAATCCTGTTATGAAGCAGCAGAAATGCTCTTAAAAGACCGTGAAATATATGAAAGAAATTCAGTCTTTCCTCCGGGTATGATTGACAAAATAGCAGCCGATTTAAAAGCTTTTAACGATAAAGATCTCAGTGAACGTATGTTTGGAAATGCTGATGCATTGAAAAACATTGTTGATAGATATATTCATTGCGGCTAGGTTTTATACTAAACGGCATAACAAATTAAACACTTCTATAATTAGCCCTTTACCTTATGAAATCTGATTGCTGATACTACGTTGCCATCAAAAGGTAACTGATTCAAGAAATTAGTGTCGGGGGTTAAAAAAACCGCACAGCGGTTTTTTTAACCCCCTCCCTGCTTTGGCTGGAATCAGTAATTTCTTAATCAATCAGAGGTTCCTGTTATGAATAAGTTTTAAAATTAGTATTATATTTGTTGACTAATGTATTTGTTGACTACTTCCTGCGTTTAAATGTTACTTCACTTATGTCAGGGTCGAAAGGTACTTTCAGTGTAGATATTTCACCTTTGAGATTCATATCAAACTGTACAGGTATTTTAGACTCCTCATCCTCCATTGTAAATATATCATAGTGAAAATGAGACACCGGATAACTAATGTTATTGTAGGTAGCTACCAGTTTATTGTTTTTCATTTTCAAATCAAATGGCCCGTAAGCATCGTTATAGTAGGTTCCGGTGTACCTTGTCAGAGGCAAAGAAGGTTTTGTATTTTTGATCTGTGTTTTCAGAAAGTCTTCTTCAGCTTTTTTTGATGTTTCAGCTTCTTTTTTGTTGCGATCTTTAAAACGTTTGCTCCAGTTTATTCTGTCATTGCCAAGCAAACGGTCTATTGCAAACATACTTGTTACGTGTGGCAAGATGGTTCTGCCATTAGAAAGTGCAACAATACCGAGGTTTTGTTCAGGCAAAAGAAATATACTGGCGTGAAAGCCTCTTATTTGGCCGTCATGCCTGAGAATTGGAACATCATTATATTTGGTTGCTCCCCAGGCATAAGCATAACTTTCGTAATATAACTCATCCCAGGGTAATGCTTTTGGCATTATAAAGCCCGGGGTATGAATTTCATCCATCATTTCAGATGAAATTAACTCTTTGTCTTTATATTTACCTTTATTTAGGTTAAGAATAAGCCATTTAGACATATCATTGATTGTTGAGTTGATTCCTCCAGCCGGGCAGAAGCTATCAGCATTTTCAAAGGGTACAGGTTTGGCCCCCTCTTCATCTGAGTTATAAGGCAAGGAATAGTTATCAGTTTTTTGTGAGTCTAAGACTGAAAAGTTAGTAGAATCCATTTCAAGAGGATCTAAAATCTTTTCCTGCACATAGTTCTCCCAGGTTTTGCCAGAGATTTTTTCAATCAGATAGCCCAGTGTAACATACATAAAGTTATTATAGCGCCATTGCTGCCGCAGTTCTGCAAATGGTTGAAGGTATTGAAGCTTATTAATAAGTTCTTTTCTGTTGCATGAAGTGTTTGCCAGGATAACATCATTACGGGAAATACCTGTAATATGTAACATAAGATCTCTTGTTGTTGCATGATTTGATGCATACTCATCAGCAAGTTTAAATTCAGGCATATAGTATTTTAATGGCTTGTTAAAATCGATTTTATCTTCATCAACCAGTATACCAAGAGCTGTTGTTGTGAATGCTTTTGAGTCAGAGCCAATGGCAAAAAGAGTATCAGGTGTTACAGGAAGCTTTTTTTCAAGATCTCTATAACCAGAGCAGTTCATATAAATGACTTTATCCTTTTTGACAATAGCAATAGCCATTCCGGGCACATGCCATTCTTGCATGAGCTGGTTTATTTCGGCGTCAAAGCCCTGTAAAGATTCTATTTCAGGCAAATCCTGTGCATAAACAGTGCTAAAGCTTATACTCAGGGCAAAAAGAAATACACAAAAACTACAAATACTTTTTATCATTATTGCCCCTTTCTGATTGTTGCCAAAAAAATAACTTCTAGTTATACCTGTAATCTAGCACAAAAATAAAATTCAAGATCAGTCTGCATTCAGGTCATTTTATCAATGATTTTCAGAATAAAAGAACCTAAAAACCTTTTATCAATATAAATTGTTCTTTTAATTGCATATTTCAATTTTCTTTTGAGGTATAATATTGCCAGTTTAGAGGAGTGGAAAGATTATGAAAAAAAGTTTTTTTACGGTAATGATTCTTATTTGCAGCCTGATATCTTATAATCAGGCTTTTGCAGAAAGTCAACCTGCTAACAAGCAGTTCATAGCAGACGTTAGCACATCAGAAGCAGCCATCAATCAAGATGGTCACCCGCTAACAAACTATATCGAAGAAGGTTATGAAGATGTACACAAAGTTTTTGACCAGTTTATGGTAGGATATCTGCATGAAAACCTTGACGCAGTGCTTGAAACTCTGCCGGATAATGAGCATGTTGTCTTTATTGGTAGTGGCTCCCGGGCTATTTTAGTAGGTAAAAACAACATTAAAGAAGTATTTGAACACGATTTTAAGGCAATGGATGATTTTGATGTTAATATTCCCTGGCTTTATATCTTTGGGGAAGGGAAAGTTGCCTGGCTGAATGCTATTGCACTGGCTGTTTATAAGACAGAGGATGAAACAGAACATGTTATTAAATCCAGAATAACTATGGTATTTCAAAAAATTGATGACAACTGGAAGATAATTAACCTGCATTTTTCATTTCCGGCAGCAATAGCCCGGCAAGAAACGATTAAAATTGAAGAAGTAGAGGTAGAAATTAATGACAGATAACCAATACTTATGTATTGATTCTGCATACAAGTCTTAGATAGGAATAAATTATGAAGCGTAAATTATATTGTTTATTGATATTTACAATGATATGTATGTTATCAGCTTTTCAGCATTCTGCTAATGCAGAAAATAAAGAGATAGCAGATTCTGGTTACAACCTTTCTGGCACTCTTATAGCCACAAAGGGACACGGCGGTGGGGTTCATCACGGTGGCAGCCACCACAGCAGCGGTGGGGTTCATCATAGTGGCAGTCATCATAGCAGTAAAACTCATCATGGCAGTGGCGGTGGAGCCCATGCTGGAGGTGCTCATCATGGAGGGATGGTTCACCCGGGTTATAATCATCATACAAATCATAATATAACACCACATAATAATATTCATCCTTATAAACCTCATAACGTCACACCTCACGGTAATATAAACCATCATGATACTCATAAGCCCTCAGATTATGATCACCGCAAACATGATACACCACATCATGGCAGTATTAATCATCATGACTACATACATAATCATCATCCCTACAATCATCATAACCATAAAGACATAAACATACATAAAAATGTCAATATACACAAGAATGTTAGAGTACGTAATACCACAATAAACAATTATTACCCTGACTGGCGTTATCACCATTACCATGTAGGCCCCTACTGGCGTGGCTGGTGGAATGGCTATAATTACCATTACCCCTGGGGAGTAGCTCTGGGTACCTTTATAGGGACACTGCCCCTCACAATGGCAACTATATATAGTGCTGAAAATAATACAAAATATTATTATAACGAAGGCGTATACTATGTCCACAGTGATAATGGTTATCAGGTAACAGAACCTCCCGCAGGTTTGCAGGTACAATCAATACCTGATGGATATCTGTCAGTTTCTGCCAATGGAATTCAATACTATTACTACTTTGGCACCTTTTATGTTTTTAATCAATCCACAGGAACCTATAATGTCGTTGCTCCACCGATGGGCGCAACTGTACCCTATATTCCAGATGGATTTGATGAGGTTGATATAAATGGTCAAACCATTTTACAGGTTAATAACACCTACTATTTACCTGTAGATGAAGGCAGCACAAAGGTTTTCAAAGTAGTTAATCCTGATATGATCTAGTATTAATCAGAATTACTTAAAAAACTTTTTTAACCTGAACAGATTTTAATAATCTGGCTATAAAAGTGCTTTTCAGGCATTAATAAAGCATCCTGCCCATCATCAGGAAAAATGTTTACCGGTTTTTTTTAATATGACTAATGCATAACTATAACAATAGACTTTTTGTTTTCGATTTTCAAAAATTTAAAAAGTGAAGATTTGGGTTGAATGAGCAGGCAACCACTTGCTTAGAAAGATCACAAGAAAACACTCAATACCCCGGGGGATAGCCTGCAAAGCAGGCGAAAGGGGGCGCTGCCCCCTTTATGGGGTCAGGTGACAGTCATGGCACGAGTTTTGAAAATCGAAAAATTTTTAAGTTATGCACTGATCTTAAAACTTTTATTTTATAATTATGTAAATCTCTTAATAGTAAAACAACCAGCAAAAGGATCAAAAAAGCTTATGTCAAAACGAATTGACCTGCATATACATACATTTCACAGTGACGGTGTTATGCTTCCGAGTGAAGTAATAACCAAAGCAATGCAGATGAACTATCAGGCAATAGCACTGACAGACCACGCTGATGAATCCAATCTTGAAGAACTGGTATATAACTTTAAAACCCTTTTAAAAATGACCCCACCCGAAAAACTAGAAGTATTAATAGGTGTTGAGCTTTCTTATATATATCCTGAAGAACTGGAACCGCTGGCTCAAAAGGCCAGAAATCTAGGTGTACAGGTTATTCTTGTTCATGGTGATTCGCCTGTTGAACCATTTGCCGGAGAAATAAACGAAGCTGCTGTAAGATGCAAAGAAGGATTAATTGATATCATTGCTCATCCCGGGTTCATAACCCCGGAACAGGCTAAACTTGCAGCAGAAAAAAACATCTATCTTGAATTATCTTCACGAAAAGGGCATTGCATTGCTAACGGCCATATTGCAAAAATGGCTGTTGAAGCAGGAACCAGGATGATAGTTAATTCTGATGCTCACACAGGCACAGACCTGATTACGTTCGAGTTTTCTCAGGCAGTAGCAAAAGGGGCCGGACTTGACGATGATGAAGTATACAGGGTTACAGAAGTTTATCCGGTTGAACTTGTTGAAAAGGCCAGAAAAATTAAGTTTTTGCAGCTTTAAAATCTATATTATCTACATACAGGTTTTCTCCGGCCATCATGACAGATATTATGGCAATATAACATTGATTAAAACTACCTAAGAATAAAAATAGCCCTTAAAAGCTTGTTTATTGACTGATTTATACGATTGCAAATTGAGCAATAGAATGTATAGCCTGCCATTCAAAATTCCAGAGGCCAGAACTATCTATAGCATAATTGCCAAGACAGGCAAGTTTGCAATTTGAACTATTTTCAGCAATATAACGATATTCTGAAGATCTAATAACCTCACCCAGAGATTGTTTTCTGAGATCAGCAATAGGTTTTCTATCATAGCATCTGAGTACTTTGCCATCAGAATACATAACAAGTGTTACTTTAGGCCAGTGACAGGTATAATGATTCTTTTTATTTATTATGTAGTCAATAAAATAATCAGAATTACGTATAGGGTAGCCCTGATTTTTGAGGTCTTTAATTAATCTGAAATCGTCAGCCAGTTCGTCATCTGTTTTTTCGTATTGTTTGACCTCATTTTTACCCTGCCAGTCCTGAAAATCCTGATTGCTTTTGTTGACAACAAAATAGAGAAGTATGCCCAGATCTTTAGCAAGGTTGGCAACTTCCTGAATTCTGCCGTTGCTCTCAGTTGATACACAATGACAGATATATATTCTCATCTTAGGATATTTTTTCTTGAGAAGAGTTATACCATTTGTAGCTCTGTCATATAAACCTTCAGTACGACGCATTTTATCGTGGTGACAGCCTACAGCATCAATTGAAACAAAAGTCAGATCAGCATATTTGCCATAATCTGATCTTTCTTCAAGAAAATATCCGTTGGTTGCAACCTTGGTATACATTCCATTATCCTGAGAAGCTTTGCATATTTGCGGCAGATCATCTCTTAAAAGCGGCTCTCCTCCCCAGATTATGCTGGTCATAAAGCCTTCTTTTTTTGCTTCACGATAAACTCTCTGTATTTCTTCAAGAGAAAGTTCATCTTCTTTTATGTGATGCTTCCAAAAACAATAAGGACAATCAGAATTACACCTGTTTGTAACCATATGTGATAATGAAAACGGCCGTGGTCTTTTAGAAAAGAATCTGCTATGAACAACTGACTTCATTCCACCCAGCAAATGAGAAAAATAATGAAACCTTTGCAAATAATTCCAGGTTGCTCCCTTTTCTATATCAGATCTAACATCTTTTATACCGGCATCTTCTTTAGGCTTAAAGGCTTCAGGTGAGTTTACAGAGCCACTCATACCGATTTTGCCAGTTGTATATTGAGTCATTTTTGATTTTTAGCCTCCGAATTGACAAAATATTTAGACTTCTAAATAATTTTTAACAGAATTTTCTTATTGTTCAGCATCTTATCTATTTTAATTAATATTTATTTTGATTCCTGAAAGATTATTTTTCCACTAATTTCAGGATAAAAAAAGGATAACATAAAAAATTCACATTGGTTGAGTTGTTAAATACATCTTTATAATTAGATTTAAGAATTATTAAGAATTAGTGAAGAAATTTCTTATTGAACATTTTTTAAACTTTTCAAAAGCTTTTAATGATAATATTTTTAAATATGTAGCGTCGTTTTTAATATAAATAAACATTATTAAGTTTTTTAAATTATTTAATTGCTTATATTAAGGGACATCGTTTTGATAATAACAATTTGTGCAGATGAAACATCTGTTTTGAACTATAAAGACGAAAAAAAACTCCAGAATATTGAGGCTCAAGATAATATTATCTATTCTGTTAAAAGCAGGTATAGCAATATCAGCATATCAGACAGTGACATAGGACGTATGTTAATGTTTGACAGATCATATCAGGGTGGAAATATTAATTATATAAGTTTTAAAGGCGGTATGCCATATACAAGATATTATCATCTCGCAGGTATTTTTAATACTGATATTAGAAATATACTGATACTAGGCATTGGCAGTGGTTCTGTCATCAAAGACTCTACGATGATATATGATTATAGAGAAATTGATGCCATTGATATTGATTCTGAGGTTGTTGATATTGCTCAAACCTATTTTGAATTACCCCAAAATAATAGAATTAACTATATTGTAGAAGACGCCGGTTCTTATATATTAAGAACTGATAAGAAATATGACCTTGTTATTGTTGACCTGTTTCTTGCTAAAGGTATGCCTCTAAACTTCCTAACAGAAGAATTTGCTCAAAAGTTATCTGATATATTGACAGATAATGGCATAGTTGGTATTAACCTCTTTGGCAATGAAGATATTTCAGGTGACCAGAGTATTATTTTCCGCTCACAGTATAAAGTATACAATAATATCTTTCCTTTTGTTGCCTGTTTTCCGGTGATTTACGGTGCTTATGAATTCTATAGACTTGCCTGTAACCTGAGATATAAACTTGGTAATTTGACCAATATCGTTTTACTGGCTGCCAGAAAACCTCATGATTTCAACAATAACCATTTCATATCAAGAGCAAAAAAACTTCAACAACACTCTAAATTCAACTATTTCAAAAATTATAGCCTCTATGCAAGAGATATTTATACCCAAAAGATCAATACTGACGATATAAAACCCATTAAAGATTCTTTTCTCAAAATAAAAGACCTCACAACTAAAAAACTTACCGGTTTAATTAAAAACTGATCCATCGGACGACAAAATAAACCCACTGGTCGATGAACACAGCCACAATATTATTAATAATTAATATAGGGTGTGTTTATCGTAAGTTAGGAATTGGGTGTTCAGAAGTGGACATAAAAAAAGTTTTAACAGGCAAAATAGGTTTAAGTTCATTTTTTGCAATGATTGCATACTTGATGAGCTCAGGTGTTGTTATGGCGCAGGTCACTGTGCCCAATATCAACCTCACAGTTGGTGGTTCAGGTGCCCCTGAAGACCTAACGAAAGGGCTTCAGATATTAATTGTATTAACCATTCTCACACTGGCCCCCAGTATACTTATCTTAATGACATCTTTCACCAGAATAGTAATAGTTCTGGCACTTGTCAGACAGGCCATAGGAACACCTTCACTGCCGCCTAACCAGATTATAATAGGCTTGTCAGTTATATTAACTTTCTTTGTAATGGCACCAACTTTTGAAACTATACATCAAACTGCTCTTGAGCCTTATTCTAAAGGTGAAATGGCACAGGATGAAGCCTTTAAAAAAGGTATGGAGCCATTAAGAGCATTTATGTTCAAGCAAACAAATGAAAAAGACCTGGCCCTGTTTGTAAAAATGTCAAAGATCAAACAACCAGATGTTCTTGCTGATGTTCCAACCTATGTTCTGATACCTTCATTTATTATTAGTGAACTTAAAAGAGCATTTCAGATTGGTTTTATTGTCTTTCTGCCATTTCTAATTATTGATGTAGTTGTGGCCAGTATCCTGATTTCTATGGGTATGTTATTCTTGCCTCCTGTAACAGTCTCTCTGCCTTTTAAAATCGTCTTATTTGTGCTGGTAGACGGATGGCACTTGATTACAAAGGCACTTGTTTCAGGCTTTATGACTTAAAAGGATCTATCAATGACTGAAAGCATGTTCCTAGAGCTTATACAGCGTACACTATTAATAATCATACAGCTAAGTATGCCCGTTTTACTGGTAAGCTTATCTGTTGGTCTTTTAATAGGACTCTTTCAGGCTGTTACACAAATTCAAGAAGCAACACTGACCTTTGTACCCAAGATTATTATGAGTTTACTTACTCTTTCTATACTTGGCCCATGGATGTTAAGAAACTATGTAACTTTTGTCAATGAGCTATACCAGAACTTGCAGCTCTTCATGTAACTTAAAATATTCAGGGATAATAAATGGAATATCTTACAACAGATGCTGTATTAATATTTTTCCTGATATTGACCCGCAATACGGGCATGCTTCTTACTGCACCAATATTTGGCACTGGACAAATGCCCAACAATGTTAAAGTAGCTATATCTTTTGGCTTAACGGTTGTTATGTTTCCTATTGTTTTTATGCAAACAACATCCGTACCAAATCAAATACCACTGTTTGCACTGGCTGCTGCAAAAGAAATGGCTGTCGGACTATTATTAGGTTTCTGTGCAGCTTTATTTATGGCTTCTATCCAGCTTGCAGGTGAATATATCAGCCACCTGATGGGTCTGAGTATTGCAAACGTTGTTGACCCTGTTACCAGACAGCACGTACCGGTAATAGGCCAGTTTTACTTTATTCTGGCTTTATTGCTCTTTTTATTTGTTAACGGGCATCACTGGCTTATTGCAGCAGTGCAAAATAGTTTTGAAGCTGTACCGATCGGGCTGGCGTTTCCTGGTGGGCAGCTTGCTATGGAAAAAATCATTTATATATCCTCTGAAATGTTTGTTATTGCTATGATGTTGATTGTACCTGTTCTGGGTGTTCTTTTCGTAACAGAGGTTGCCCTAGGCTTTATGGCAAAAGTTATGCCCCAGATGAACATATTTGTAGTTGGCCTGCCTCTTAAAATCTATGTCGGACTTGTTGTTATGGTTATGATTATGCCTATGTCGCAGTCTTTCATTGCAAATATCTTTAGAACTTTAAATCATTTTCTTTTCAAATTAGTAATATAGGAGTAACTTTTAATGTCAAACTCCAGTGCCGGAGAAAAAACAGAAAAGGCGACGCCAAAACGACGGCAAAAAGCACGACAGGATGGTCAGGTAGCCAAGAGTGCTGATCTATCATCAGCTGTGGTTCTTAGCATTGCTTTTGCGATACTTTTTTTCCTTGGCAAGTATATGCTAAATGACCTATCAATTATTCTCAGAACCAACCTTTCACATTTTGAAGTTGATAATATCACCCTTGAAGGTATTGTACCTTATTTGATTTCTTATATAATCATTGTAGCAAAGCTTTTAGCCCCTCTTCTTTTCTGCCTTATGCTCATAGGTGTGGTTGTTAACATTACTCAAGTCGGGCCTTTATTAACTTCAAAACCTCTCAAGCCAAGCCCCACTAAATTAAACCCTATTAACGGCTTTAAGAGAATTTTTTCTTTAAGGGGGCTTGTAGAACTTTTAAAAGGTATTCTAAAGGTATTAATTATAGGGGGTGTAGGTTACTTTACAATTTATTCACAGCGTGAAAACCTTATGGCCCTTTCAGGTATTGATCTTGAAATTGCAGGTATTGTAATAAACAACATAATTTTCTCAATTTCCTGGAAGGTATGTATAATATTGTTGATACTCGGGATTTTCGATTATATCTACCAGAAATACGAATTTGAAAAATCAATTAAAATGACCAAACAGGATGTCAAAGACGAACTGAAAAATACTGAAGGCAACCCACAGATCAAGAGGAAAGTGAAATCTGTTCAGATGCAAATGGCTCAAAATAGAATGATGAGCAAAGTTCAGGAAGCAGATGTCGTGGTAACAAACCCTACACACTTTGCTGTAGCCATAAAATATGATGCTAAAACCGCACCAGCACCGATAGTTATTGCTAAAGGTGCTGATCTTATTGCAAAGAGAATAAAAGAGCTGGCTAAAGAGCATAAAGTGCCTATTGTAGAAAACAAACCTCTTGCTCGAAGTCTGTATAAGCTTGTAGATATTAACAAAATGATACCTGCTGAATTGTTTGTGGCCGTTGCAGAAGTGCTGGCTTATGTTTATAAAAAGAACAAACGGCGAAATAAAAGAAAAAAAGAGGCTCTTCTTAAATAATGTTTAAACTGACTAACATTCTAAAAAACAGAGATATCATTCTACCGGTTGGTGTAGTACTAATCGTAGCAATGATGTTAATACCTTTACCGCCTCCATTGCTTGATGTTTTGCTGACTATCAATATAGCTTTTGCTGTTACAATAATGCTGGTAGCTATATATACTAAAGAGCCTTTACAATATTCAACTTTTCCAACAATATTGCTTGTCGCTACACTGTTCAGGCTGGGCCTTAACGTAAGTTCTACACGTTTAATCTTGCTTCAAGCCAATGCTGGTCAGGTTATCGATGCCTTTGGCAGCTTTGTTGTCGGAGGCAACTATGTTGTTGGTGTCCTGATATTTATTATACTTGTTATCATAAACTTTATTGTTATTACTAATGGTGCTACCCGTGTATCAGAAGTTGCAGCCAGATTCACACTGGATGCTATGCCCGGCAAACAGTTAAGTATAGATGCTGATCTTAATAGTGGCCTTATAGATGAAGCATCCGCAAAAAAAAGAAGGCAAGAAATAGAGAGAGAAGCCGATTTCTACGGCACAATGGATGGTGCTACCAAGTTCGTAAAAGGGGATGCTATTGCAGGTATCATCATTACAATTATTAACATTGTCGGGGGCTTAATCGTTGGTGTCTGGCAACAGGGCATGTCTCCGCCGGATGCAGCTTCAACCTATACATTGCTCACAGTTGGTGACGGTTTAGTATCTCAGTTGCCAGCTTTAATTATATCATCTGCCACAGGTATTATTGTTACCAGAGCTCATAGCGATGCAAACAGTCTTTCTGAAGATATGGGCGGACAATTATTTGATAACCCGAGAGTATTAACACTAGTTGCTGCTTTAATGATTTTTCTTAGCATTGTACCCGGGCTGCCCTTTTTGCCTTTCGTTATTATAGGCGCTATTGCAGGAAGTGCTGCTTATTATAAATATAAATTTATCAAAGAACAGGAAGAAAGTGCCATACAGGCCGCATCAATTGATCAAACCAAAACTAAGAAATCCTTGAAAAAGGGACCTGAAAATGTCATGGACCTTTTAAGTATCGAAACTCTCGAGTTGGAAATAGGATACAGACTTGTTGCCCTTCTTGATACAGATAAAAGTGGTGATCTTCTTGATAGAATTACTCAGATAAGAAGACAAACAGCAATGGAAATGGGTATCATTTTGCCTTCTGTCAGAGTTAGAGACAATTTACAGCTAGGGCCTAACTCTTATCAGATAAAACTTAAAGGGCTGCCTATTGAAGGTGGTGAAGTTCTTCCGGGCAAATGGCTTGCCATGGATGCCGGAACCGTAGTAGAACCGTCACCAATTAAAGGTATTAAGACTGTTGAACCGGCCTTTGGGCTTCCTGCACTCTGGATCGATACATCTTCAAAAGAACAGGCCGAAGCCCTCGGGTATACCGTAGTAAGCCCCTCAGCTGTAGTTGCAACACACCTCACAGAAGTGATTAAAAAGCACGCCGGCGAACTTATCAGCCGCAGTGATGTTCAATCTCTGCTTGATAACGTCAAAAAGAAATCTGAAGCTCTTGTTGAAGACCTTGTATCTGAAGATCTCAGCGTGGGAGAGATTCAGCTCGTTCTCCAAAACCTGCTTAGAGAAAGAATTTCAATTAGAGATCTCGGAACTATCCTTGAAACACTCTCTAATCACTGCAAAATATCTAAAAACCCTGATTATCTGACAGAACAATGCAGAATGGCACTGGCTCGAAATATTTGTAAACAGAACCTCAGCCCTGACGGAGACCTCGTTGCTCTCACATTATCTCCTGAAGTAGAACAGACAATTCTTGAAGGTCTCAGCGATGATGGACAATCCTTAAATATTGACCCGGTCTTTTTGCAAAACGTCTTAACTTCTCTAGGGCAGGAAGTTGAAAATTGCCTGACAACTCTTGGCATTCAGCCCATAGTTCTCTGTAGCGGCGTGATAAGACTGCCATTTAGAAGACTTATTGAAAGAACACTACCACAGTTGACAGTTATGTCATATAATGAGGTAACACCTCAAACTAATGCAAAATCAGTTGGTGTTGTAAAAGCTAGCACAGATTCTTCTGTATACAGTTAAAAGTTATGAGATAAAGAAAAATGGAATTTCTTAAATTAAATCAAAAAGTCCAGATTATACTGGAAACTACCCCTAACGTTACTAAAACCTGTGTCAGCCAGATAATGGACTATGACAATACATCTATGCTTATTGCTGATCCTACTTTTAAAGCTCAACCTGTCAATGTTCCAATAGGTTCAGTAATTGAAGTTCTTGTCATTGATACAAAGTGCGTTTATTCATTTAATACCAGCGTTATCGGAAAGCAAAAAAACCCGCCAGCACTATGGCTTAGCTTGCCTGAAACCTATAGAAGGGTTCAGCGTAGAGAATATGTCAGGGTTAATATCAAACTTCCTGTAGTAGTAACAATCAAAGGAGAAACCACTATCGCTGATGAATGCCTTGAATCTAATGTTCTTGCTGAAAGCGTACTCGAAGACGGCTTCTTCTCTACCACCAGCATTGATATCTCAGGCGGAGGTATTAAGATATTTGGCCCGCTTCAATTTGAATCTGATACCATTATAAAAGCAATGCTCAGATTGCCAATGAAAGAAATTATCTCTAATGCTAAAGTCATTAGAAGTATACCTAATACAAAGATTTCAGAAAAAGAGTTTACACCAAACGAATACGCTAAGTTTAACTACATAACTGCACTGTGCTTTACTGACATAGAAGATGTCGACAGATCAACCATTATTCAGCTTTGTTTTAAACGTCAACTTGAACTAAGACAAAGAGGAATCGTGTAAGGAGGTCGTTAAACCATTATACTGAGAAAGAAATTCGCAGGGATAATAGGGACAAGCTCATTCTTGCTGCTCGGAACCCACGTCTTATTATTCAAAAAAACAATAACACTATATGCTGTCTTTGACGCTCTGTGGTTTGGTTTTATAGGTGCCCTTATAACAGGGTTTATAGGTTATCAAATAGGCAGAGTGATAGAATCTCCACCTCATAGAAAAGCCCCCTCAAAAGAGGATGTAATCAATACAGACGACGACCTGCTCATTGATGACATCATGATCGATGAAATAAAAAATATTCAGAATAGTGAATAGCAACCTGGAGAATATTAGAATTGTTTAATACTTTATGTCTTTTAGTAAATAATAAGGATAAAATATGACAGATTGTATTTTTTGTAAAATAATCAATAAAGAAATACCCTCAAAAATAGTGTGTGAAACAGATTATGCACTGGCATTTGAAGATATCAGCCCGCAGGCACCAGTGCATATCTTAGTAATACCCAGAAAACATTTTGCAGATGTAATTGAAGCTGAAGATGCTGAACTTCTTGGCAAATTATTATTGCTGGCCGGCAAAATAGCTAAAGATAAAAATATTGAAGATGGCTTCAGGCTGGTAATAAACAAAGGCGCAAAAGCCGGACAAACAGTATTTCATCTGCATATTCATATACTAGGTGGGCGTTCATTAGGGTGGCCACCGGGTTAAAAAATTTTAGTATTGAATTGAGTAAATTATTATGTTAATATAAATACGCTGCAAAGTGTTCGTGCTCAATTTCTTAATGGGCACGATTTTTTAAATCATCAACCCGAAGGGAGGTCAGGAAAAAGTTGACGGAAATACAGGTCGGCGATAATGAAAGTATCGAGAACGCTTTGAGGCGCTTCAAGAAAAAAATTCAAAAAGCTGGCATCCTTTCTGAAGTCAAACGCCGTGAAAGGTACGAAAAACCAAGCGTTAAGAAAAAAAGAAAACAGGAAGCCGCAAAGAAAAGACGTGTTAAATAGAATCATACAATGTCTTATTAAAGACCGGTTCTTTTAAGAGCCGGTTTTTAATTTATTTAAAGATAATTTTTTATTTCTGTAAGGTATTTTAGCAGTCTATCTTTGGAATGGCCTTCTTTTAAAACAATATGTTCGCAGTCTGTAAAATATATAATCAAACGTAAATAAACATCACCTTCTGTATCTTTGCCTTCTTCAAGATCAATTTCGTCAACTTCTTCATAAGTATATGTTTTCAACTCTTTTTTGTATATATATTGTTTTATAATTGTTATTAACAGCTTTTCTCTGTCAAATATAACAGTAGAAATAAAACTTTTCAGTGACCAGTTAATAAAAAATACAAATACAACAGGTATAGCAATCAAAAAAAAGATTTTCATTACATTATTGAAAAGATTATCACCAACGGGTTCGGTTAAAAGCAAATAATAAACTATACCCCCTAAAGAATTGAAAAAAAGTGTAAATATCCAGACAAAAACGCTTATGTGGTTAGTGATTTTGTATTGCAGCATAAAAGCCTCTTTGATAAGTAATATATGGTTATTATAAACGGAATATCTGATTAATTAAGGAATTACTTATTCCAGAATAAACAGGGAGCAAAACTTTTTACGGCAAATTTAAGTAAAACCTAACAGGCACATAGGCATAAATACTCAGTCAATTGATAACATAAAATTTTATAATGAAATGAAGTGAGCAGCTTTTTGAGAGATTCATAACATTATCTAACTGAGAAGAGAAAGAATTTTATGTTTGGAAATATTTCTAGACCATCAAAAATTGATACTTCAAGGTGTGGCAAGGAAAAGTTTACTCATCCTGAGACAAATCAGGCTGTAACAAAGGGTGTAGCCTTTCAGGCATTTGATTCACTCAAAAACGATGCCTTTAATCGTGTATATCAACACGAAAAAGCCCATCAACAGGCTGGTGGCAGTCAGGCCGGCAGTATATTTATTGATTATGATTCAAATGGTGTTGCTCAGGGTGGTCACGTTGATATTACATTACCTAAAAGTGTCAATAAAGAAAACCCGCAGGAAACACTGACAAAAGCCACCACAGCTTATGACGCAGCACTGGCCCCGGGTGACCCCTCTGGCCAGGATCTTTCTGTAGCCTCAATGGCAATGAGCATTATGGGCCTTGCCCAGCTTGCTATGGGTATAAAAAACAACAATCAGGCTGCTAACACCCCTTTTGATCGTTTTACCAGCGGGCAAAAATTTAATATGATGGCCTGAATACCTGTTTTTGTAATGCTTGATATCAGGCGGTTTCTGGCTATATTACGATGAAATCTTTTACCCTGAAGGCTTATTGACTTTCTATTTACTTATGTTTCAATTTGTATATACTTTGTATACAACAATAGTGCAAACATAAGCGTAAATAGTTATAATAAAAAACAGTAGAGATTGTTTTTATAAAAATAGACCTGATTACTGGTGTATTTATAATTTATTTAGCAGTTAAGGATCACAAGGTAGTCATAGTGAAAATATTTCATTAGATCTCTGCTATGTTTTCTAACCGAAACCTTTTATGAGAGAGAAAATTCAATAGCGCAGTAAGAATGAAAGTTTGTCTGGCTGCGTTTAATATGGAAAGTTAGTTTATTTAGTTCCTTTGGTTTGCAGGAATTAGAGAGGTAATCGGAATTTTATTCAGTAGTTTAAAACAAATCGATGAAGTGACAGCCGGCGTTAATGTACGTTGCAAAAAGAATTCAGAAGAACTAAAAGAGTTCAACGCCGGTCAAAAAGAGAAATCTGGTAGCCTTAAAACTACCTTTGCATCAATATTTTCAATATTAGAAGAGAAGGCTGGTTCTAAAGACAAAAATACTCCTAATATAGCTCCCCAGAATAACCATCAAAATATTGCTCCCCAATTTATTACATTTGCTTAAACGTGTGGTTTTATTGCTCCATTTGCTCTGCTGATGACCTGCCCTAAAAAATACTCACCTGCTAGACGGTTTTTTAGGATTATGGGTGTTTATCACCCTCTTTTTTTTTGGAAATTTATTTCACTATCTTAGACCCTGAAACATTTTCAGAGTAACGGAAATCAGGCAATTTGCTCTTCATATTTATCAAGCAAAGCATTAATCATATTTTTAATCTGGTTTCTATAGACAGAAGGAGAAATTAACTCGCAATAAGGACCATATTTTAAAAGTCTTTTCAAAAGTGTTTCTACATCCTGAGTTGATACTTTTACGTATAACGCTAGCGGGCACTGCTCTTGCTGTATTATTTCTTCATCTTCATAAAGTCTATATGCTCTTGCAACCCTGCCTGTAAGCTTGAAAACAATTTCATAGTCAAATTTTTGCTGTAATTTTTTTGTAGGAAGCTGTTTTATTTCTCTTATATAGTCAACCTGCAGGTGTTGTTTTTGAGATATTTTAGGATTTGTACCTGATATATAAACGTGCTAATGGTGATATTCAATTCTTTCAGGTTCAAGGTATATGATATGTTCGATACCTTCCATCGGTGAATAAGTAATTATGAGGGTTTGTTTTTCAATACAGAACTGTTCAAGTTGTTTTATCAATGTGGCATACTGGCTGTATTGATCCTGAAATATGCTAAAGCTCTCATTTTTGTATTGTTTAAATTTATTGACGGCATCATCTTCGAGATATCTGAAAACTTTCTCTCTCAAAGAATTCAGAGTTTTGATCAAATTAGGCTGATGAAGAGTTTCAAGATAATTGCTTATGATAGCAAGTGCATAAAGCTCGTCGTCTTTTAGATCCATTAAAAAAGGTGATTTTTCAAGCTGATAAGAGCCCACACCTTCAGTATGTCTGATAATGGTCATGCCTGATGTTCTGATTGTATGTAAATACTTTAAGATAACATCTTTTGAAAAGGTTCTTGAAACAATTTTGTCTTCAGAGAGGTTTTCAATCAATTCATCCAGCCCGTAACTGCCTTTATTAAGGAGGTATAATATTTTTAATACTCTGTAAGGTGTAGAACTAATTTTTAGATTCTTTTTCTTTCTTAATAAACTCATCTGAACACTTTGTTTTTAAGGATAATTTAAGCCACCATTTTATTATAAAGAATAAAGATTATAAGTAAATAGATTCTGTAAGTATTTCAGAGCAAAAAACCTATCGCAATTGCCCTGCTGACTTTCACGCTCATACTTTTTTACATTTTTTAGTAGGCAAACAATCTTTATCTGTCAAATCTTTTTGCAGTTTAAAACAATTAAATGAGATTATGAAATTAGTTTTCGAGTAGGCAAAAAACCTATCATTGTAGGGCCTTCTACGGCCCCACGACGTCTCAGTTATATCTGGTTGTATTCTTCGACTGCTTGGGCTCATGTTTGCTTCAATTCATCCTGTTCCCTCGCCAAAGGAGGGTTTGTTTGCTTATCCACAGCAAGTTCCCTCATACTTTTCCACTGAAGGGATTGCCATCTCTAATCAAAATGTCATTTAGAGCTGCCGCACAGTAAAAAAATATGCAAAAAAAAGCTTGAGTGACTCACTAACAGCTGTTATACTTTCTTTATTATTGCTTACCAGTGGACAATATATGGACTACATAAAAATATTAGATGTTTTAAGCTACGTGGTTTTAGGCCTTTTTCTGGGCAGTGTTATCTTCAGCATCGCAGTAAAATTTAAAATCAATAAATACAAAAAAACCGAAGTTGAAATGATTAAAAGACACAAAAATAACACCTTTACTGAATTTGAAATCAATGTAATCAAATCAGTTTGCGTAAATGACCTGTTCCGCTATTATCATTTTTTCTGCCCCTCTGAAAATATCTGGAAAGACATTGCTATTAGGCTTAACGAAGGTGAAAAAGTATTTGATCTCGCAGTATTTAAAACCAAAACAGCTCCACTAAAATGGCCAGTTATGAAAACAATACCTTTTACACTGCTCGTCATCACAACAGAATGCCGAATATTTCTCTATAAGCTTAAACTCTTTGATGTGTACAATTCTCCTGGTGTTATGATAAGGCAATTAAATATAGCAAAATTTGAATCTATAGACTATGACTTGTTACCCAGAAAAACACAACAGCAAATATTTGCTGTTCCCTGCAATATCAATATTAACTACCAGAATAAAGAACAAATAATCTTTGAAAACAGTATAGCTATTATTGCTGAAGAGCTCAAACAACTCTGGTATGAAACAAAAAAACAAAATGGGCAGCCCTATAATATCATAGAATTCGAGAAAAGCTATGCTGAACGCCAGCTGGATAAAATTGAAGAGCTTTATAATAAAAATAAACTACTCGATGATAAATATAAAGAGCTTAAAAAGCGTGCAAAACTCTCAAGAAGCCAGCTTCACAATAAATTGCTTGAACACAGAATCTATGGCAACTAGAATCAAAGTCATAAGTAATCAGATTTCAGAAAATATTGGGCAATTGTTTAATTTTTTATGTCGTTTAGTATAGAATCAACATCAACGGAATGCTATTGTTATACTGTTGCTAGCCTGCAAGATCAAGATGTGCTGTTTTATGAGTATAAAAACTAACAGGGTTTCGCTGTGCTTGAAGAATAATTCGACTGAAAAATATTGATAATGCTTGCTGCCCTGTTATTTGTGGTGATTCTAACTCTGGCATCTTCATTTTGCCAGCGTTTCTTGAAATTATATCCAGTGAAGGGTCTGTATGATTGATCTTTTCCAGAGCCCTGAAAGAATTAATTTTTTTTAACTGTTGAAGATCTTGCCGGGCCTGCGGGCTGAAGTTAAGATTAAAACCTGATATCGAGGCCGCAACTCTCTGAGATTGCCTGTAATCAAATAGCGAAGTCAGGCTAGATAAATGAGCCTCACTTTCTGATTCAACATCTTTTACAGATACAAGAACTTTTTTAAATACATTTTCTGAATTTTTTGCCCACTGTTCAAAATGCTGAAATTCATTATGATCATTTTGTCTTTGCTGAATTTTTTCTGTAAGAGCCAGATGTGCATTTAAAAAGGGCATTTTAGTTGTAATAGTTGAATTTTGCCTTGAGACATCAGTTTTTTTAGCAGGTAAATTCTCTTCCTTTAAGGAGTGGGTTTCGGGTGCAGCATAATTCCTATCGACTCTTGCTGGAAGGTTTTTGAGTTGATCTGTTGATGTATCTACCGGTCTAAAAGCTGATAGGGTCACCTGATAGAACTCCTGTGTCAGGGGGTAATGGCTATTTTGATGCTATGCGCTGATCTTTTATAATTATATTGATTTTTTTTCATTAATCACAATTGTAACCCCTGATTAATTAATGAATTAATAATACCGGCATAAACAGGGCCAGGCTTGCTTTAAACAAACCTGGCCTGATGAAACTTTTTCAGGGAAAGCCCCCAAACTTTTATCGCTATAGCGTCTTAGAAATAGGTATTATAGGTAAATTCTCTGAACCTGAATGCCTGACAGGGTTTTTCGCATACATCAATACTGTCATTGCCTGCCAGCCTATCATAATAATCTACATCTGCTTTAAAGATGCTGAATAAACTTACTAATTTGTCAATGAAACTCATATAGGCCCTCCTGTTTATTGGTTAATTGTCACTTCAGACGTCACTAAGGCTTATTATTAGTATAACAGCTCTTTTAAGATTTTTAAATACAGCGAAATGGTTAAATTTTGCTGATATTTCGAAAGAAATTGTTTAAATTGTGTCCACACAGTTTTTATCGGACATTAAACAAGAAACTTTAACCTTAAATGGGGTTTATAATCAACGTCATAAGTAATCAGATTTCAGAAAATATAGGGCGGGTGTTTCTCTTATGTGCAGTATTTATTGATTTTAAAAATTTTTTAACTTCTGACACTACGTTCTTGAATCTGAAAACTTTTAAGTTATTCAAACACCCCAATTATTTGAATTTGTTCAGTTATTATTAAAAAAAACTACTTCCCTTTAAATTATTTTTGTGTTAGTGTAACCAATAATAAATTAAGTGTGTCTCTTTTGAGCATTTAAAATTATGTAAGTAGGGAAATAATTAGGGGAAAAAGTTTATAACAGGGGGATTTTGTCATGGATTTTAGTATTCCGACTAACAAAATAGTTGTTAATGTTCCAATGAAAAGTGTTAACAACAAACCAGGTGTGAAAACAAGTGTCTCATCACCTCTTGAGAGGAAAAACCCGGGACTTCCTATGCTTGTCGTACCCGGTTTCAATGATCATAACGTAATTATGTTTGGCAGGAAACCTGCTAAAGCAGAACCGTATAAACCTGTTAATGAAATAGAAAAAACAGGTATGCATATTTTTCAAAACGTTGCCCCATCTGTAGTTCGTGTTAACGTCGAATCAACAAGGGTTGTTATGGATCCTCAGACTGGTGAAGTAGAGGAAATACCGGCTGGCGGTCTGGGTTCTGGCTCTATACTTGATAAAGAAGGTTACATTGTAACCAATTTTCACGTTGTAAGCGGTGCAGACAAAATTTCTGTTGAGGTGGAGAAAGGAAAAGAAATACCAGCTAAATTGATTGGTGAAGATCCTTCTACTGACCTTGCTTTAATAAAACTTGACCTGCCTAAAGAAGATCTGGCAAAACTGCCAGTAATGAAGCTTGGTCAATCTGAATCTGCACAGGGCGGTCAGGACGTGTTTGCCGTAGGGAACCCTTTTGGCCTTTACAGGACAATGACTAAAGGCCTTGTAAGCGCACTCAATAGAAGTATTGTGTCACCTGATGGCCGTATGACAAAAAGTGTTATACAGACAGATGCTTCTATTAACCCCGGAAACTCCGGTGGAGCACTGATCAACGCAAGAGGTGAGCAGATAGGTATTAATACTCAGATCTACAGCCCTTCAGGAGCCAGTGCAGGTCTTGGTTTTGCTATACCGATTGATACAGCAAAAGAAGTCATCAAAGACCTTAAAACACAGGGCCGTGTAATCAGGCCATACATTGGCATTAGTGGCGGAACACCTGTTGAAGTTCTTCCACCACAGCTCAAGCAAATGCTGGGTATTAAGTCTCTTAAACAGGGAGTTATTCTGAAAGATATTGCACCCGGCGGACCGGCTGAAAATGCAGGTTTAAAAGGTGGCGAAATAATGTTACAAATCGGGCCTGAGCAGAGACTTGTTGTTGGTGGCGATATCATTACAAAAATCAATGGCAAACCTGTTTCTAATATGACAGAAATGTTTGAGCAGCTTGATAAATGCAAAATAGGAGAGGCTTTAACAGTTGAGTATCATACAAATGAGGTTGTACCTGATCCTGAAAAGGGCCGCATAGATGGTAAACTTTCTCAACCTAAGACTGTTAAGCTTCTTATTGATGAAACACCTGATCCGAAAAAATCTAAAACTTCAGGCCCATTGCCTCTGGAAGATTTTAACCCAGATGATTTCGGGTTCCGTTCATAAAAATTAAACTTAATCCTTTAGAAGATAGTAAAACTTAAAGGCTGGTCTTGATAATGGGTCAGCCTTTTTATATGGAACAGATTATTTTGAGGGTTTAGAATTGTTTAATTCTTTATGCCGTCTATTATAAACCTGATTTCACCAGCCGGTTATTTTGAATGTATCCTTTGCAGGCCTGTCTGTAATCTGAGAAAGGCACTACCTGCCTGCTATAAACAGTACGGGGGAAATAATATCTTGCATAACCGTTATTTCCCGACTTCAGACACAACAAGTGTAGTAGATCTCTAAGAATTACTAATAGCT
>CAZFBA010000038.1:0-35047 GCA_964517135.1 uncultured Gammaproteobacteria bacterium | reverse complement strand
GATGTTATTGGATTTACCAAGTTAAAAACTGGAACCTAAATGGGGGCAGGTCAGTGTCTGATAGTTTTGATCCCCAAATCTATAGGGGCTGGATAGATAGACATCACCAATAAAACGATCTTCACTGAGAGGGAAAAACGGTCTGACTCCATAAAATTTAGTTCCAACTGAGAATTCTTTCATATATTTGTTTCGATCTTTTTCATAGCAACCTGTTAGCCCGGAAACAAATAAACAAGATATTAAAAATACAAATAATCTTTTCACTGAAAATACTCCCACATCAATCAAAATGTATAGACATCATTAAATTTAATTGTCTCTTTGATACCATAAAGTTTGATTTAGATCGCGGACAAATATTCGGTTTTACAAAAATTAAATCTAGCCATTTTAGCAAACATAAATTTTTATTTAGTAAATAAGCAATATTTATATTATTTTAGTAATTATTCCTAACAAAAAATTTTTTAGAATATGAAAAATAATTTACCAGTATGAAAATAACGTAAAGACAATGATAATAATGATTTATTCATCTAACAAACTGTGAATATTTGTAAAAAAGTCTTTGATGTATATTTTTTTAATTATTTTTATGATATTTATCAATAACTTTTTTTACTAGCTAATAAACAAGATTTTATTAGTATTTGTATATCTAAATTATTAGAAGTTTGTATCACGTAATCAATAACAAAGTGCAACGCTCCTGTAAAATGTTATTGGACAACAAAAAAGGAGCGTTACATGTATCATCATCTTACAAAGGAAGAAAGAGATCAAATAGCAGTTCTCTATGCTGAAGGGCAATATTGCAGCAAGATTGCCCTTCAGCTTGGCAGACATAAAAGCACTATCAGCAGAGAAACCAGGAGAAATATGAGCAAAAAGGGGACGTATTTTAGTAATTATGCTTATGAAAAATCCAATAAAAGGAAACCACAAGCTCACAAAAGAAAGCGTATTGCTAATCCTTTTATTAAATATTATGTAGAGGAAAAGATTATACTAGGATGGTCTCCTGATATTATTTCTGGCAGAATTAAAAAAGATATGCCCGGCTTATCAGTTAGCCATGAAGCTATTTATCAGTATATTTATTATGAAAAGCCTGAGCTGGGTTTTTTCTTGCCAAGAAGAAGGATTAAAAGAAGACCAAAATCAATGCAAAGGAAGTTAAGAATACCTAAAATACCAAACAGAATCCCCATCACAGAAAGACCCAGTATAATAAATGACAGAAAAACTTTTGGGCATTTTGAATCTGATAGCCTGGTTTCCAGGCAGAGCAAAACAGCTTTGAATGTTTTAGTTGAAAGAAAATCAAGGTATACGTTAATAAATATGCTTGAAAGTAAAACAGCTGAGGACACTTTAAAAACAATAATCACTTCCCTGAGTAAATATACACCATATGTTGGTTCTATTACCTATGATAATGGCTGTGAATTTACTTATCATGAACTAATTAACCAGGTATTATCAAGTGAATCATATTTTTGTCAGGCTTATCATAGCTGGAGAAGGGAACAGTGGAAAATAGAAATTGGTTTATTAGAAGATTCTTGCCTAAAAAGACTGATTTTAGTACAATAAGCAAAAAGGATATCCTCTATATTCAAGAATGGATAAACAATAGACATATGAAGTGTTTGAATTACCTTACAACTAAAGAAGTTTTTGAGGATGAACTAAAGCGTTACGCTTAATGGTTGATAACGGCTATGCGCTACCCCCTCATTTTTTTATAATAAAAAACCTACCATCAAAATGATATTTGAGTGCCGCCATATTTTCGGTTTTTACAAAAATTATAATTTTACGTATTTAGTAAATTCTACTGCTATATAATCAACGATTGATTCTATAAGTTTAACAAGGTTTGATAATCAGTTTTATTTTAAGTTTTAAGTATTTTTTATAGCATCTTAATGCTTTGTAGTGGGTTTCACAAAGTTCAATCTTTTCAAATAAAAAAAAGGGTTCGTATTAAAAATAATTAACAAGAAGTATTTAAATGTCTTTTTTATGGTAGTTATTTATCTAGCTAAGTTATTGAAGGGGAAGCTTTTATATGTCTATCAAAGATGATTTATTTCAAGTATTAAAAGAACTGTTTAAAGGAATAAAAGACATCTACAAACTTGCTATCATTGCTATTATTGTTCTTTTTCTTTGTTACCTGGTTGCAAGTGGTGCTTATAAGGATATACTGTCATTCATTAGTTCTTATCAAGAAAATAATTCAACTAAAGATCATAGTCAAAATTCTAACAGTAAGGCTTCTGAAGATAAGCCTCTAGTGGTTGTTGCTTATAGAAATGGTATTGTTATTAGAAATGGTGAAATCATTGGATGCTTTGATGAAAAAGGTAATGATCTAAGCAATAATTTAAGTGATTGCGATAGATACAAAAAGAAAAACACTACCAATCCCCTTTCAGCAAGACCACTTTTAGACAAAAAAAATGGCGTTGAAAGAGTTTTGCAGGTTTCTACAAAACATCAAGAGTTTATCCTTGGATCCATTTCAAATCCACTTTCAATTGTTGCTCCTTATGAAAGTGCTAATTTAATTTGTAAAAGATACATGACTGATATTAAATTTAGGGATATGGCCGATGTTGAAATACGTGAAATAGCGAAAAAGGTACCTAGTACTGAGTTAGAAATAATTAAAAACCTACTTTTTGTATTTTTAGAACAAATTGATAGTAAGTCTTATCTTGGTTACATACCAAATAACGGTATCGTACATAAAGCACTTTCAAATATCAGGGATTTACATTTATTAGGAACAATAGATTTAAATGATAATGAAAGGCTCAAATTATGTAAATTATATAAACATCTAAACAATGAGGCATTTTATAAAACTCTAATTAATTATCCACCTAATCCTCATAGGATTAAATTTTGTGATAGTTATCGAGAAAAACTTGTGCAAATTGAAATAAATAATTTTTGATAATGGTAGATTTAGAGATGAATGCCTGAATGAGAGGCGGGTTACAATAACATTTTTAGCTGAAGAATTAATGGAAGGTACTTTATGACTTACCCCAGAATAATATTATTAAGTGATTTACATTGTGGTGCAGAAGGAGTAACAACTCAAAGTGCTTTGAGTTACTTCTATAAAATTGCTGAAGATATTAAACATCAGGTTTCTCGTTTAGGAACTAAACATTGTGTTTTGATCACCGGAGATCTTGTTGACAGTACCTTTGAAAGAAAGGCTTTTAACAGGGTTGTATCAATTATTAAAGACCTTGATCAGCATGAGTATATTGAAACGTTTGTCATTCCCGGGAACCATGATTATCTATATATGGGATTTATGGACATAGGGGGAGATAAATATATCCAATCTATGACAGATACCTGGGATGTATGTTTCTTTAAAGATCAACCTAAAAAATGGCCCAAATATCGTATAATTGAGGGGGCTAATGAAGAGAATCTTCATATTGTAGGACTTAATTCTATGCTTGGTGAGCTTGAGCGTGGAGAACGACGGGACTTACATGAGGGCTATCTTGGCAAAGAGCAGCGGGATAATTTAGATAATTTGCTTGATAATTTGAAAGATACTCCGGGTAAAAAAATTATTGCCCTCCATCATCACCCTTTTAAAGTGGCCGGGAGTGATTCAATACTTGATGATCGCAATGAATTGATTGAAATTTTTAAAAAATATTCTATTGATGCCCTTTTATTTGGCCATCAGCATACGTTTTACAATTATACTTCTCCAGCATCAAGACCATCAGAACTAAATGGATGTTCAATAGATAAGATCTATTGTGCTTCTTCAGCTACAGGGAAGAAGCATTTCTTTGTGTCAAACCAGGGAATTCATCACCCAATACTTGATTTTAATGACGGTAAGGTTGATTTTCCGGATAATATTTTTGGACAATCATTCAGATTAATGTCACTTTACCCGGCCGTTTCTGGTGCTGTAAATGAGATGAGTGTACTTGAATATGATTCTTTAGTTGAAAAGGCCAACCCCGGAGATGTGATTTCATTTGGGGGCGTCGATATTGTGGCTGATGTCATTAAGTTTGGCACCAATAGTATGGTTTCGCATTCGGCAGTGATTTTAGATGTCAATAATAAAACAAATCAAGAAATTACGTTACTTGAGGCCATGGTCAGGCCTAATGGGAGTTTGTTTAGTGCAAAAGTTCGCAAAACCAGTCTTTATCACTATGTTAAAGATTTTCAGGGTTATTTATGGCATCATTCACTAAGTAATGAGAATTTTGAAAAATTTAAAAAACTTGATATCGATAAGATTTTAAAAAAAGTTCTTGGTAAAGATTATAACTATGATTTAGAAGTTATTATGGCGGGTGTTGATTTATTTGACTCCTGTCCGGGGTTGATAAATAGCTATAATGTTGAAAATTCAGATAAGTTTTTCTGTTCAGAACTGATAACGTTTATATACAAAGAAGCTGGAATATTGCCAGAGTCATTAAATTCTTCAGAAGTGTCTCCTGGTGATTTAGCAGCTTTCAAAATATATAATGAGCAATATAACTTATTAATAAATGGATTCTTGAAAGAAGCTCTGGAAAGAGCCTATGAAAAGGAAAAACGAGATTATCTTCTTATTCACACTAATGTAAATCCTGATAGAATCAAGGTAACTAAGTTAGAGGAATTTAAGATAGCTTCTACTGACAGAGTTATTAGAAAAATGAAACGTTTTAACACTATACCACCTGAAATTTGGTGTGATATTCAACCTTCTAAAATGATGGGGTCTAGTTTTAATGCTGATGAGTTATTGGAAATATATGATATGCTCTCAACTTAGCGTTGGTAATTCTATTGCCATGGCAAAAACGGCAAACACTGTCTGCGAATTTACTCACACAGTGTTTTTTTGATAAACTATTGCTTGAAAAACACAAAGAATGTTATTTCTACATATATCTGGTTTTCTGAATTTAAAACAGGCAAAAAAGCTGGTAGAAAATTGGAGAATCGATTATAATGCACGAAGACCCCATAGTGCACTGGGGAATTTGACACCACAGGAATATGCAGATGTTATTGGAAATGCCAAGTTAAAAGTTGGAACCTAAATGGGGTCAGGTCAATGCAGATCATGATGGGGATAGATATCTTATTTTTGGCGTAAAAGATCGTACAAAAGAGATTATAGGTGTTAATAATGATCCAAATAGAAAGAATCTTCAGAACATTATTGACTTAATACGCTCATCACATTTTAATAATCTACCTACGATAAGCTTAGAAACATTTAAAATAGATAATCTTGAATCTGATATTTTAACAATCAAAAACAAAAAGAAAAGACCATACTATCTTTTGCAGGATAAACGTGAGGAGCAAACAACTGTCAGAGCAGGTGTTATTTATACAAGAGATGGGGATTCAAACACTCCTCTTACAAGTACCGCCGATACAGCTAAAATTAATGATATGTGGAGAGAACATTTTGGATTAAATTTAACACCTTTTGAGCGTTTTAAAATTTATATTCATGAAAAAGATATGTGGTTAAAACAACCATTCCCGGAGGATAAAGCAGTATATTACTACAAACAATTTCCTGAATTCACTATTCATAAGATTAATACCGAAGATTATATCCAGAAAAGTCTTGACTGGTATAACTATAAACCAGCTATTCAATCGTATATTCTACTAACTTATTATAATACAGTCTTATTGCAAAGATTATTTTATACTCTTGACAAGGAATGTTGCTTTTTCCCTTTTTTAGATTCTTCAAGATCTCATATAAGTGATATTTTTCCGGAAAAAAAATCCGAATTAATTGACAAAAATTGGTCTTTTGAAAATGAATTCTTTTTTACCCTGAAAGATGACATATCTTACGACATATACAACTTATTCAGACATATTTATAATTTTAAAAAGATTGAAGAATTTTCTACAGGATGCTTTGCAAAAAAGCCAATATATGTTTTTAATAATTTAGAAGAAGCAAAAAATAGAATAAAAGAGCTAGGAATTGGGAAAATAGGTATTTCTAAAAATGCATAAAGTCTGGATGGTTATATGGGTCTATTTTCCAGAAGACTAGATTCTAAATAAGGTAAATTAATCATCTCTTTTTTATAAATTTAAACCGGTAGGTAGAGGTTTTGTATCTAAGGTATTTATTATTTCATAAATGGTTATAAGGTATTTGGGAAAGATGATTAAGTTTGAATAAGCATCCAGTCTATCTATATCAATTATTTCTTTCGGATGTCCCGCTTCATTTCTTGATAAGCGAATTAGGTTATAAATAGAAAATACCTGTGTTTTGATTTTCTCTTGTAAAGTATATTCAAAATAGCTTTTATCTTTGGTAGTTATCTTATTATAATCCTGCTGAAGAGCCTGAAAAATCTTATTTATCTCATATTTACTCTCAATTTGACTTTTTCTTGTTGAATAGCCTGACCTATTGAGAGCCTCACAATATTTATCTGAAAGCATTCTAACAGCCTTTTCTGATGCAATACCTAGGCTAATAATTGATGATAAAAAATATCCATTGTTAAAAGTCCTTAGACTTTCACCTAAGTAAAATTTTAAAGCTTGATCTAGTTCTGAAATATTGTTATTGAGATATTCAAAAATACAATCAGGGTCATAGGGCGTTATTTCATCAGTATTTTCAATATAACTTCTGCCATAAAGGGTTAAATTAAAAAACCAGTGATGATAACTATTCATTTGGTTAAAATCAAGATATAAAATTCCTTTATTAACAAGATCCCAAAGCATTTCAAAAATTTCATTTGAAGTGTATTGAGAATAGAATGAATGTAACTCTCTTTCTAAAGAGTTATTTGATTGACTAAATATATTTGGTAAAGAATTCAGAAGATAAAGAGTATTATATTTTCTTGATAAATCAGTTCTTTGAATTAATTCAAGCAAATTTTTCTTTAAATCGATATATTTTCTTTCCATTTTAAACTTAATCTCTTTCTTTCATATAAAATTATACATAATCTTTTCACAAAATGGTTAAGAAAACGATGTTATCAAAAATTAAATCACCTTATTTGTTGCTTTTAGCTGTTATTTTTATCTTTTTGTCAATTCCTTCAGCTTTTTCTGAAGATTGGTTTAAATATGCAGAAAAATACGAAAAACTGTATAACGAAAATCCTGGTGATGACTTTGCCAGAAAGCAAGCATCCAGTGGGTATAACAATTATGCAGCGACAATGGAGAGTACTGACTATGAAAAGATCATTTCTTATTATGATCGAGCAATTGAACTGGATATTGATAATCTTCTGGCAATGAAAAACAAGATTATTACTTATCTCAATTGGGCTATATACCTTGCTAAAAAGGAAAATTTTGATTCATCTCTTGAAAAAATTGCTATTGCTGAAGCACTTGAAAAAGGCAATAACTTGAAACTTAATGTCATTAAAACAAAGCAATCTATCATTGACAGACGAAGGGCAATTACTCAAAGAGAAAACTATTATTCAATGAATGATATTCCAGTAACTGGAAAAATTGAAACGATGAAAGAATATATAAAATACGTTCATTCATTATGTTCGATGAAATGGAATCTTAAAAACACTGGCACTAAAGGAAAAACAGTTTTAAGTTTTGATATCAAAAGAGATGGTACGATCGAAAATATTCAGGTTAAAGAGTCTTCAGGAATAGATCCTTTTGATAAGCTTGCGATGTCAGTATTAGAAGGTATGGATCATTTTCTACCTGTCCCTGATGAATATGAGAGAGATATTATGAAGTCTGAAATTGTATTTGAAACTGACCATGAAAATTTGCATAACGCTTTTATCAATAAACATAAGAATAATCCTATGAAGTGGCAGTATAAACCACGTTATGGCCATTATGCGAAGTTGATGATAGATGAAGAGTCAAACCCTGACTTCGTTCATTTTTACAAATTCCCTATAAAATACTGGGTTCAACCAATAGAAGGCAACTGGCAGGTACCTGTTGAAGAGGCAATAAAAGAATTTTCAAACTATTTTCCGATGCAGTCAGTTAAGAAAAAGAGAAAAGCAGACTTAATTATTCAATTTGTTGATCAGGAAAAATATAACAGGGTGAATAAGTCTGGAGATAAAAATTCTATTGCCTGTGGTGGATTTGAGATGAAGGTAGAAACACGTCAAGATAGAAAAATACTGACAGACTACAGAGGAAATGTTTATACTCTCTATAGTTCAATGTCATATCCTCATATAACTAAGGTCATTATGCACGAACTAGGGCATGCTTTTGGCGTTGTCGTACACAGCGATAACCCTGAAGATGTTATGTATTATAGCGACACCCTGCATGTAACGCCTGAAGGCGATGTTGAACACGCTCAAAAAGAGTTTCGCCTCTCTAACAGAGATCTGAATACACTGTTTATACTCTATAATAATTGGTCAGAGTAATTGTTATGTGAAAACCAACTGAGAGAAGAAATTTTTGTAACATATGACCTTCCCCATTTAAGTTTCAATTTATAACTTGAGATTCTCGATTAATATTTACAAATTTCTGTCTCATCAGTCTTTTATTAATAATTGCTGATATTTCATACATTCCCATAAAGAAGGGCTTTCTTTACCTTGTCGCTATTATGGATTGGCACTCAAGATATATTGTTTCGTGGCGATTATCAAATACCATGGATGTCCATTTCTGCAAAGAGGCATTGCAAGAAGCTATTGAGAAATACGACAAACCTGAAATATTTAACACCGATCAGGGAAGCCAGTTTACGAGTAACGAATTTACCGAAATACTGGTAAATAATGGTATTGCTATCAGTATGGATGGTAAAGGCAGTTTTATTGATAATGTATTCATAGAAAGATTCTGGCGCAGTCTTAAATACGAAGAAGTATACCTGAAGGCATACGATAATACGCCTGATGCTGCTCTTAATATCGGTAACTATATCTGGGATTACAATAATGACAGGCATCATAGCGCTCTCGGCGGCCTGCCACCTTCTGAAGTATACTTCAGAAGGTATCTTTCTATTGAAAATTCTTTGTGTTATTATTAAAAGACTTATGCTAATTAGACATTTTAAAATTAAACATTTCAAAGGCTTAAAAGATATTGAAATTAATAATTGTGGTAAGCTAAATGTTTTCATAGGGAAAAATAATTCTGGAAAAACCACCCTGTTACAAGCATTTGAAGCAGCAAGCATTCTTTTAAGAAGTAATCACAATAACCTTAATGCTTTTCATGAGAAACTTCATATTAAAGATCTTGTACCAGATACACAAGACTTTTTAATAGAAATTTATTTTACGCATTATGGTGATAATATTTATTATCCTATTAGGATTCAAAATAATTATACATCTGTTCACACTTATGCTCCCAGTGATAGAGATAGATTTAAAACTGTTATGATTTCACCAACTAATTTTAATCCATTATTGAACAGAAAGCATCAAACTCCTCAATATGTTATGCAACAAGTGACTGCAAACAATTATTATAATATTTCTTCTCTCGATATACTTTTTTCTTTAAAATATTATGCTGAAAATAATCAACAGGGATATACTATAGAAAATTACAAAGACATCTTAAATCAGATTATCACTTATTTTCCAGAAATTGAAGTACTAGAAAGCTTAAGAACAGAAGATGATAAGGCAACTATCATATATCAGGAAAATGGACATAATCTAGATATTCTCTATTCTGGAATGGGGTTAAAGCATTTTCTGGAAGTACTCGTAAAAATAATTATTTCAAAAGCAGAAGTTATATTATTAGATGAACCAGAAAATAGCTTACATCCTGAATTACAAAGAAAATTCATGGAATTATTAATCAAATTAGCTGATGATAGGAATATTCAGTTTCTTATTACCACCCATTCTCCAGTAATTTTCAATTATTACGAAAACGTGAATTTTTATAAAATGACCAATAAACAAGGAACAAGATCGATAACCCCTGTTCCACCAGATTCGATGAATCAATTACTGAATGAAATGGGATTAAAAGCAAGTGATATTTTTAATACAGACATATGTGTAATGGTAGAAGGCAAAAATGACACAATTTTTCTTGAATATATTATAAAACAGCTATACAAAGATGACTTTAAGGATTTATCCATCACTATACAACAGTATGGGGGTGGTGCAGCAAATTCAATTACAAAGAAAGAAATAGATATTCAAAATTTGACAACTGCCCAAAATTACATTTTATGGATTCATGATAGAGATGCAAAACCTGTCGATTCACCTGCTTTTCAAGCAACAAGATTTAAAAACGTATTAGAAAAGAAGGGACATACCTGCTATATCTGGAAAAAAAGAGAAATAGAGTATTATTACCCAGAAATTGTTCATGTGATTGCTCAGGAGGGTAACGAAGAGAAAATTTATCAAACAAAACAAATATTATATGGTGATCAATCGGTAAAATACCGTAAAGCTACAAATGAATACATTAATTGCCAATACGAAAATAATGTATTATGTGAGTGTGAAATCTCATTACTGGATCCCAAAACTTACAATAATTTAGATCCGGCGATTCAAAATAGTTATAAAAAGCAAAAGGTGTTGTTAGATTGCACAAATGGCAAAATACAAGTATTGCAGGGAGCTGACCTTGATTCATATAAGGATGTAATTAAATCAACGGGTGTATGTGTTCCAGAAGGTTCTAATTTAAAAAAGCTACTAGAAGAGAACGTAAAGTCAAAAGATCAGCTTAATATTGAAATAATTAGAATTGTTGAAGGCACCTTAATAAGATGGAGAGATGAAATTCTTGGAAATAATTTTCAAGGAAATATTGAAGCCAAAGCATTTGAGCTAAGTTGCAAATATCCTAAAATGTCTCAAGAAGATCATTATTACATTTCAGAAGATTATTTTAGGAACGGAAAAACAAACGAATAGGGTATCTTGCTTCAAAGGAATACGTAAATGCAATCAATAATAAGCTTTCAGCTCAAACGAGATAAAAAATTCAACTAATAAGTGGTCCTGACCTGACCCCATTTCTAGCCTCGTTAAAGCCCCTAAAAATACTTTTAGGCTATTTACCCACCTAAAACACTTAAAAGCCCTTAAAAACGATTCCTAAAACAAGTATATTACTCTCTATTTATTAATATTGTTTAAGTTATATAGTCATTACAACTATAAAATGATTATTTACAACGATAATATTTTCATTTTGCTATATTGTATTGTTTATTTAAGTGCTCCTGTAACAGTCCAGCAGGTACCAGTATTTCCCGCTGGTCTTATTTTTACTTTGCCTGAACCTGATGGGTATTCCATTATATAAACTTTAACTCCACCTTTTAACATAAAAGTTTTGCCCTGTTTCATCATTTGATCAGCAGCCGTTTTATCACCAACTGCTAAATAACTTAATAACTCATCTAAATAACCTTCTGTCATAGCACAGATATAACCATCATTAGTATAACGTTCCTGTGCATATACCGTACCATTTCCTAAAAAAATAACTAAAAATAGAGCACAACTAATAATTAAATTTCTTTTACGCATTAAAAAACTCCTTTCTTCTCTAAATTCAATTTATTTAAACTGGTTAATGCCATGGCATAAATACAATAAACGGCTTAAATTACTCCTACTTCTGTTAAAAGAACATTTCTATAACTAAATTTTAATATGATTATATTTATTTTAGACGTTTAATCCTTAATTGACAAGTATTATAAAACAAATATAGTTATTTATTCCCTTGTAGAAAAGGTATATATACTGGTGTGTATATATGCCGTATATGCAAGTTAACCTTGATTAAAACAATCGAGGAAATTATTCGTGACAGCTAAATTCAGTAATAAAATAAAAGAAATTAGAGAACAAAAAGGGTGGAGCATAAGGCGTGCTGCTAAATTAATTGGAATAAGCCATACAAGACTAATGGAACTGGAAACAGGTATTAGCTCCTACCGAAAAAAGACTAAACCCTCTATAGAAAACATTGTTAAAATAGCTAAAATATATGAATTATCAATAGTGGATTTGATCAAACTTGCTGGAATTGCAGAATATAAAATATTTTTAGAAGAATTGTATATTTTAAAAGATGACGAAAAGGAGTTATTAGAATGTTACAGGGATCTGGGTCGTCATAAAAAGGCTGAAATTCTCAACATGTTAAAAATTAAAACCTCAAGACAATCTCACAAACCATCTAAATAACTCTACAAAATTAATAAAATTTGCTTTAAGCAATGTTGTTTAATAACATTAGTTTAGTTAATATAATTCTTATACTATCCTGATAATTATTACACTTAAAAGATACAAATAGACAAAACTTGATATAAAATAATAAATTTAGACACATATTTCACTGTAATTAAGTTGCTGTTTGCAACTTAATTATATCAACTAGGATAAATATTTATGAACATTATGAACCAGGCCAGACTATAATATATAATAGCTTTATATTCATCATAAACAGTAACATAAATATTAATAATCTCCTGACAACAGGAAAAAAGATACTATTTATTTGAAAAAAGCATCAAACACAACCAAAAAACTGCAACAATTGTTGCAGTTTAACAATATTGGTCATTATGTAGCTAGCCTAAAAGCCGTTTTGATCTTTGTTTTGCTTTATAAGATTTCTAACAATTTCCTGAAAAGCTTCAGGAAGATTTTGAATTTCCTCAATATTGATATCAAAATCATCAGCTTTTTTATCAAGAGAAAAATCCATTTTTATGAGGATACTGATAACCATATCCTCATTTAGTCTACTATAAGAGCTTAATGATGTAAGTATACTACTATGGCCTAAGTGCTCACTAACTGCTTTAAACTCTAAAGCATTTTTACACGCTCTTGGAGCGTAATATGCATTAGCGTGTCTAAAGGAATGTGGTCTATAGTAGTCCATTCCAGCCACCTTGAATCGTTGACGTAACACATTATTGATTGCTTGAGAAGTTTTATAATAGTCATTAACAAGTTTACTTGCCTCATAACAATATGTACCTTCTTTATGCTCAAGCAAAGTTGCTGGAAATACTGGAGCATCAGATCCAAACATTTTCTCTTTGAGCAAAAAATCAATGTATTTGAATACGTAATTCTGCATCTCCTGGTCAAAATTCATAATTATACTGGCAAATTTCTTATTTCGTTTAGTTCTCACTTTAAATCCTGGATTTTGAAAAACCACTTTTCTCTTGGTATCAATAGCTTTAACCGGTAACGATATTAAAGCATCAGTTCTAATACCTGTTAGAAACAGAAACGCAACCAGAAACTTATCTCTTTTACCAATTTCAGATGAATCATTAATACTTTCAAACAGTTTTTTTATAATTTCATAACTGGGATAACTGCCTGCCATGTAGTTTTTTAAGGTATTGAACTCGTCTTTATTTAAATTTAAATATTCAATATCGGACTTTGGAAGATGTTTATAGCCTTTCTGCGTTATTAACCACAGAAAAAAATGCTTAACATGATTACGCCAGTTAGCTACAGTATGTATAGAATAGTAATTTGAACTACCAGGATTGTGATTCGTAATGCTCATCTGTTCTTTATATTTCTCTACATCCCTAAGTGTAAACCTACTAAAATCTTTATAATTTGTAATTTTCTGATAGTTTTCTAAAGCTTTTAATTTTTGATCAATGGTTTTTTGCGTGTATCTGCCAGTATTAAACAGATAATTTTTGTATCTCCAGATCATACGTACATTTGTAGCGTTATATTTACCCATATTCTGTTCCTTTTTGTTATAATTTAATTTGAAATGGGCTAGTAACTCTTACTGGCTCGTTTTTTGTTTGATAAATCATCGAGCGTTGGAACCATTTGAAAGATTTTATTTAATTCATCTAATTCATTAACACTTCCAAACCTGTTTATTATGTTCTTACATTCCGGACATTTAGCTTTTATTGTTATCTTTTCTTTTCCGCCGCCTAGCATTTTACCACTTTTGACAATAAGAACCATCTTATTATGGGGAATTACATGATCTTTACAGGCTACACAATAAATTAAATTTAAGCTATCAGATTTTGAACGCCGTTTTTTTCTTCTCTGTCGCTCATATTCAATAAAATCATCACCCCTAATTAATATTGGTCGTTTATTGTCAATTTTTTTAAGGCCTTTGGTAAGCATGCCCTGCACAGCTCGTGGTGTTATTCGAAATAATGCTGCCAATTCCTTCACAGTATAACTATGAAAACCTTTTATTTTCCTAATATCATAATTTTTTAACATTTACAAACTCCTTATAACACATGGGTAAACAACTCTACAGATAGGGATTCATTTAACTGTATAATTATAAGCATTTTATAGGCATAATGTACTCTTAACTACTTATTTACGGGCACATTATAGATCAACACTTTCATCATTTACCCTGCGTATAGGATTTCTCTTATATTTATTATCAGATTTAACTTCAGAGTCTATATCTTCGTCATTACAGATAGACTCTTTTTTTATTTTAGCACGTTTTACGGGCTTACGCTTCTTTGTTTCTTGAATTGTAGGCTTATTCATCTCAAACTCTGCTCCAGCAAGCAACCATTCTAGCAATTTTTCCTTGATAAAAAGTACTCTGCTACCTAATCTAACGTATAAACGTTTGGGAAATCGGTTACGAGGCTTCCCTCCCTGCGAGCCAGTATCTGAAAGCATGGTATACACAGTTTCCACCTTTATTTTCATTAATTTTGCAGCCTCCTCCACGCTTAAGAAAAGGTCATCTGCGTTATTTGCATTCTTTTGTTCCGTCATGATATATCTATCCTTACATTGAAGTAACCTACAATGTAATGATAGCAACCAAAATCGAAAAAGACGGCAACTTTCATTATGATAATAATGAAATCCCTGGATAATTTAGTTTTTTAAAAGTTTTCTACCATTTAATTCAAGTTTTTTTATAGTATCTATTTCAGCTCCTTCCAAATCTGGAAACAAGCATCTTAAATACTCATAAGTAAGTATTGAAGGGTAATTACCCTTATGCACAAGCATATCAATAATATGCTCTGGTATTGTTGGGAATTCTAAAGTAATCACCTCCTTCCAATCATTGGGATTACTCTTATTCAGCTTCTTGTAAGATTCTTTTAATCTTTTAAATTTATCTATATTCTCTCTATATGCTTTTGCAAGTGTTTTTATGTCAACATTGAATTTTGCATCACTTCCACCTGGCTTAGGTGCACCTAACCTTCGTTTAATTAATTTTTTATCTAACTTATTTATTTCAGAAACAAATTTATTTGAAAACGTAGTATCGGTATAAGGTTTATTTATGCTTGAGCGACAATTTTCTTTCATCAGATACGCTTTTGATGATTCAAGTATAAATTTATCAATGCTTTCCTGTAAAACGAATTCAAGATTGTGATGAAAATGCTTTAAAGCTAGCTGATGCCTATACAGATTATGCTATGACGAATAATCTCTCCTGGAAAAAGGACCGCTCACGAGTCAAACAACTAAGAGAATTCTTTGGCAATAAAAAAATAAACGAAATCACCCCGATGATGATTGAAAAATACAGACTTGAAAGAAAGAGACACAAAAAGAAGAATGGAACACCCTTAACTCCTGCAAGCATTAATAGGGAGACAGCAATTCTCAGGAAAATGTTTAATATTGCTATTGATAACAACTGGATTGATGAGAATCCTTGTAGTGCTCACAGAGTCAGACCATTAAGAGAAGAATCCAAGAGAGAAAGATATCTTGAACCATATGAAGAAGCTCAATTACTTGCTTTATGCAAAGATAATCTGGAATATATGAAACCAATATTAATCTGTGCATTACACACCGGCATGAGAAAAGGTGAAATACTCAATTTAAACTGGAATAATGTTGATTTAGTCAATAATTATATTACTGTCAGAAAAACCAAATCTGGCAAAATTAGAAAAATACCTTTAAGCAAAACACTAAAGACCCACTTAATGAAGTTAAAAAATAACAGTCAAAATGAATATGTTTTTGCAAACCCTCAAACAGGTTGTGCCTATTATGATCTTAAAAGATCATTTAATACTTTATGCAAGCAAGCAGGGATTAAAGGGCTTGTCTTCCATGATTTAAGACATACAGCAGCTACCAGAATGGTTGCCTCTGGTATTGATTTAATTGTAGTTCAAGAGATTTTAGGACATGCATCAATACAAACAACTCAAAGATATGCTCACCCTGTACCTGAAAGAAAACTTGAAGCTGTAAAAGCTCTTGATAATTTCAACAAAACAAACAAAAACAACATTAAAAAAACTTCCCATAGTGACTAACTCTGATCATCCTAAATTAAGCTTACTAAATTTGACGGTACACCATATGGACACCAGATACGAAATTTAAAAAATGTCAAACCGCCTAAAACCTTTATAAATAAAAAGCCAGCAACGAGACTTGAACTCGTGACCTGCGGTTTACGAAACCGCTGCTCTACCTGCTGAGCTATGCTGGCCTCTTATATAGCTTTTATTTGCTTTTCAAACAATCTATCAGATTCTGATTCCTAAAGCAATTATATGTGAATAGAGTTGAATAAATTCTTTTCATAGTCCTGTCTAAGCTTGAATCAGATAATAACCTGACCCTGTATAGGTTTACATAAAATGAGCTGGCTTTTTATTCTGTAAACACTTCTTGCTCATCATCTGGAAAAGATTCTTGTTCTTCAGTCTTTATTTCTGAAAAATCAGGGTTTCTCAGAAAACCAATCATACCATATGCTGCTGAGCGTTGAAGCTTCGTTGGAGCCTTTCTGAGCAACTCTACAGATTCTGATAAAATTGGGTCAAGGTCATACCACCTTCTCTTTGGATGATTTTCAATATGTTCGTGGAAAAACCACTCTACTGGTTTTTTATAGCAGTCTGCCAGTTTAGAAAGCTCAAATACATCTACCCTTCTTGCACCTGATTCCATAACAGATATAGCTGAAATCGGCAACTTCATAAATTTTGCTACATCTTCCTGTTTTAAGCCTGCTTCAAGCCTTGCCTTTCTGAGTTTCATGCAAAATTTTTTACGATCCATTAAATCCCTCGTTAGTTTTTGTGTTCATACATTTCTTTTTTTCTAATATTTTTACTTAAGTATATCAGATTCTAGCAAGAATATTTAGATAATCCGAAATAATTTTAAGATTATTTATTTTTTCTTTAAATTTTGAGAAAAAAATACACAATAAAGATCAATAATTCTGTTATTTCAGAAGTTATTAGGAATGATTATTGATTATTACATTTATTTTAGCTGTATTATTGATAAATATTTGCTTTAAAAAGATAACCTGCCTTGATAAAACAGGGATATAAAAGTATTTTTGATACTATTTACATTCTTTTCCTTTGGCATTATATCTGCCAGTAGTGCAAATCAGCCTGGAGTTAAGATCAGTGCCAAAGCTTGTTGAAGGCAAAACCTGATTCATTTGGCTGCCAACATTATAACCAGTAGCTTTGGATGATTTTAATTCACCTGTTAGAGGGTCATAGATATTAAATTGTGTACCATCATAAGCCTGATGAAATATATAGCATTGCCTGTTAAAGTGCATAGATAATTCAGCAACGTTTCTATAAAGTTCTTCAGTAACTTTTTTCATAGACTCAGAATAGGCAGGGTTATTCATGATGTTTGTATAGCTTTCCAGTGCTTTGAAAGATACGTTTGAGTCTTTTAAAGTTTCAAATAGTTCCGGGTTGGTTACCTGAAGGTTTTTTGCATGTCCTAAATCTGTTGTAGATATAAAATCATAAGTTTTTAAATTACGTTGTTGTTCCGGTATAAGCTCCTTAACATTTTCAGGTATTTTTATTAGCATATTTGATTTCATAGCGTCATGCATACAAAAGGCTTCATCATTTTTTTTACATTCTTTGTTAACATTTTCTATTTCGGCCTGAGCATAGCCGATGAAATGTCCGAGATTTGCAAGATCTTTATATTGAGCTGCTCCGGTTTGATCACCGTTATTTTCAAGTTCTTTTGCTATTTGCGTAATAAGACTGACCAATTTTTCTGTGCCACCAGAAGTGCCTGTCGTAGTTAGAAATTCATTAAAATTTTCTGGTATTCCTGTTAAAATAAATTCACCGAAATCTATTTTACACACACCGTTTTGACATTTCTGAACAGGCTGTTCAGGTGTTCCACCAAATTCACCACCTTTATATGCCGGGTTAATTAAGAGATCATCATTTTCTTCACCAATAACTATTGTTGATGTACTTTTATTTAATTTCATTTTATTTGATGACATAAAATATTTGAGCAAATTGCCATCAGAAACAATATAGAAGAGCCCTAAACCTAAAGTTAAGCCAATAATAGCAGTAGGTATAATGTATTCCACAAGATTTGAACCGTTGTTTTTTTTCATAAAAAGATTCCTTTTCTTCTTGAAGACTTTTCAGCATATATCGACAATACCTGCAATATACTTAAATAAAGTTATTTTTTTGTTTCATAATATTGCACAGTTTTTATTGTTTCTCAAATATACCAGAATCTTATATAAACAGGGCATTTGCTTTATTATATTAGCAGATTTATTTATTAATGAAAGTTCAAAACATTTTAAAATATATGAAATCAGCTATATAATTCGCTGAAATCAGCTATTATGTGGTGAAGATTTCAACCATACCTGTATGTTTAATATGTTAAGCTTTTAGCCATTTTTAGCCGTTATTAAATTATTAAAAAAAGTAAATGATAGATTTTAACTATCAAAAAACTTGTATTAAGAATCTTTATATAGAAAACCTATTATGAAAGAGTAACGTTTATAATGTATTTGTCAGGCATTGAGAACCGGTTTGGGTTGAATAACTTAGTAAATACAGGGGAAATAGCCTTCAGGAGCTTTGAAAAGGCTTTTACTGTTCCATCATGCACTAAATGGCAGGTATCCTGTAAAAATAACCTTCAGAAAAAGAGAGATCTCCTGCCAGCAGAATATTTTAATGGCGTAAAGCTCACATTTAAAGGTATTTCAAAATATGTAACCCTGGATCGTGTCGCTGAAAAAGCTAATGAAGTACTCAAAAAAGCAACGCTTACTGACGAAAAAGGAGAATTCAGGGGTTATATGGCAATAGGTTCTGATGAAACCTTTTCTCCTGACTATAAGTTTCTCTGGACCCGTGATAACATGTATGCCCTCTTCTACGACCTGATAAAAGAAAACAGCTATAAGACTGAAAAATATATTGAAAATCTTGCAAAAGTAATAGATGAAGATGGTCTTGTACCTGTATCTATTGAGCCTGAAACAGGCAAGAAGATCAAAGGTGCTGGTGATACAATTGGCTACGTTCATTCAGTAGATTCAACATTGTTATTTCTTGTAATGGTATCTGAAGCGGCTAATAAGTCGAAAGACCCGGCATTTTTTGACCGTGTAAAAGAGCCTTATATCAATGCGCTGAAATTAGCCCTTGAAAACAATCGTTTTGATTCTTCTCCTCTTATTAGTTCAGTTGAATGTGCGGGTCTTGTAGATCGCCCTCTGGGTATGCACGGTTATGTTGCAGGAAATCAGGTCCTTTTCTATGCTGCACTGGATAGAGCATCAAAAATGGAAGGTAAAATACCTGCTGAACTTGCTCATAAAGCAAAAACAAGAGCTGATGAGCTGAAAAAGTTAATACACGAATATTTTTGGGTGGATTCTAAAAAACTTGGCCAGCTTGAAATTAATATTGAAAAAAGTGCCCGGCGTGATAAGGAGTCAGAATGCCACGAGATAAACCCCTTCAACCTCAAAAAATTACCCTATCATAATATAGGAAATCTTATGAATGGTGGATATTTTCTTGCCTGTGCCCGTACCGGTTACCTTGATTTCAGGTTTGATACGATTACAAACCTGATGGCTATCGCCTTTGGCTTGACAGATAAAGAGCAGGCAGACCTGATTCTTAACTATATAGAGAATAATGGAATTAATAAACCTCTACCTGTAAAGTATATGTGGCCTGCAATGCCAGATGATGAGATTGAAAGATTGACACCAGGTGATACCTTTCTGGCTGAAAATAGATCAGTGAATGGCGGTATCTGGCCATTTGTTGGAGCTCTGTATTCTTCAATACTAACTAAATCAGCCCAAAGAGCTAAAGCAGAGGAGGTCTTAAATAAAATAGCCAGGGTTATAGAAAAAGATATGCCCGAATGGCTTGAGGGCACTACAGGAGAGTTTATTCCTGAACTCAGCAATAAAAATCAAACCTGGACAGCGGCCTGCTATCTACTGGCATTTGAGCTATTGAAAAGCCCTGAGAGACCGTTTTTAAATCTATAATGTTAAGTATTTTATAATTTTCATCGTAACATATTAGATGAGATTATGTGGTTGCTATTGTATTTAAGTCAATATAAACATAATATAATTTATATTTAACATGTTAAAATATTATATAATTTATATTATGTTTTGTTAAAAACAAGTTATTGCTGTTTTTTCCCATAAAACTAAATTGTATGAAGTTTTATTTAAAATATAAATTTCTATGAACCATATATATGTAAAAAATAAGCCATTTTTTTAAATCCATCTTATAATAGACAATACTCTAAAGTTCAAATACAAGCTTTTATAGTTTATATGTTTTATTTCCAGAAGAAAAAAGGATTATCAAATGCCAGGATCAGTTTATGTGGCAGCCACCCGGCAAAATGATGGCAAAACAACTATATCTATTGGTCTTTTACAGGCCTTTTCTCAGATATATGATAATGTTGGCTTTATTAAACCTGTGGGCCAGCAGTCTGTGCTGGTAGGAGATGAACGTATTGATAAAGATACTTATTTGATAAGTGATATTTGTAATATTCGTGATAACTTAAAAATGATGTCACCAATTGCTGTACCGAAAGGGTTTACAGAAGATTATATTCTGAACAGAAATATTAAAAAAGATATGCTAAAAAACAAGTTGATGACTGCATATGAACATATTAAAAGAGGCAAAGATTATGTAGTTATTGAGGGAACAGGTCATGCAGGAGTAGGATCCATTTTCGATTTCAATAACGCCAGAGTAGCCAGCTTACTGGGTTCTAGGGTTATTATTGTATCGAAAGGAGGACTGGGTAAACCCATTGATGAAATTTACATGAGTAAAACTCTATTTGAGAAAGAAGGTGTAGAAGTAATGGGTGTAATAATGAATCAGGTGATAGAAGAAAAATACGAAAAAATTAAACAACTGGCCACTAAATCTCTTGAAAGTATGGGTCTGAAGCTTTTAGGCACTATTCCACAACAGGAAATTCTTTCTGCGCCTACAATGGCACAAATTCGTGAGCATCTTAATGCAGAATTGATTAATGGACAATACCTCTATGAAAATATTTTTCAGGTTGTTGTTGGTGCTATGACAGCTCACCATGCACTTAATTTTATGAAAAAAGGTACTTTGCTAATTACACCAGGTGATAGAGAAGATTTAATTCTGGCAAGCCTTTCGGCAGGTATTATAGGCGATAACGACGAAGATTGCATCTCAGGTATTATACTTACAGAAGGCGTAATGCCACACAAAAATATCTTTAAACTACTTCAGAAAACCAGAATACCGGTTATTATTGTGAATGAAGGTACGTACCAGACAGCATCAAAGGTTCATGATTTGCTGGTTAAGATTACCCCCCAGGATAAAAAGAAGATTGAACTGGCAAAAGAACTGGTAAGCCGTTATGTTGATATTGATTATATTGACAGACAATCAGCTTAAAAGACTTTAAATAAGCTTTTTTTAAACCTTTTTCCAGGTTTAGTTTTTAATGTTAAAAAACTAAATAGTATAATATAATTTTATTACAGAACTTATATTTTAAAAGCTAAAATATAAGATATCTTGTATTTGTTTAGTATTTTCAATTTTACTTGATTATAATACTTGAATCTTCAATAATATAAAGATCAGTGCATAACTTAAAAAGTTTTCGATTTTCAAGCCCAAATCCCGCCCACCCTAAAGGAAGGCATGGGGTCTCACTCTCAGGCTGCGCCTGCTCGTTCAACCCATATCTTCACTTTTAAAATTTTGAAAATCGAAAACAAAAAATCTATTGTTATAGCTATGCATTAGTCTTATATAATTGATATGTTAGTATCTATCTGTTTTTAATTGATTTTAATATGACTTAAGAGAGGAGAAATGCACTATTAATAAGGTTTATGGAGATATACGGGGTTTAAAAAAAAGTTATATTAATAGATTGTCAAATCTTTATAAAAGAAGGGTTCCTGTAAAAGACTTTGTAACAATAGATCTAGCTGAAACACTTGCCGAAATTTCTTACGAAATAAAAAAAGAAATTGCAGTAATAATAAATAGACGAGGCCAGATAGTGAATATCACGGTTGGTGATTCTGATAAAGTTGATATGGAAAGCTATAAAGGCATTAGAGAAGGATCAGCTCGCCTGTGTGGGCTTAGATGCATTCACACTCACCTATCAGGTGCAGATATAAATAGAACGGATCTTGTAACACTGGCCCGAAATAGACTTGATGCTATTGTTTTAATAACTGTTGACCCGGAAGGAACTTTCAGTAAAAAAATGGGGCAGCAGGCAATATATGCAGATAAAATATTTATGGCCTATTTGATGCCTGAAAAAGATATCGAAGGCAATTTGTGGAATGTTTCAGGTCCAATGACCATTAGAAACCTTATTGAAGAAGATTTCGAAGAGCTCATTTTATCTCTGGAAGAAGAATTTTCAAGAAAACAGGCAGATCTTGTTCAGGTCAAAGAAGAAGAAAGAGCAATTCTTGTCGGTCTTTTTACAAAAGGTAACTCAAAATGGGAAGTTGAAGAGTCGATTGTTGAACTGGAAAACCTTGCTGATACGGCTGGGGCCAGGGTTATACATACAATTATTCAGAAAAAAACTACACCAGACCCGGCATACTTCGTAGGGAAAGGTAAAGCAGAAGAAATTTGCCTGCTTGCTCAGGAACATTATTCAAATCTCGTGATTATTGATGCAGAATTGTCACCCCGTCAGCAAAAAAATTTAGAGGAAATTATAGGCGTCAAAACTATTGATAGAACTGAATTGATACTTGATATATTTGCACAGCGTGCACATACAAAAGAAGGTAAACTACAGGTAGAGTTAGCTCAACTGAAATACCTTTACCCCAGACTTGTTGGAGCAGGTTTGTCATTGAGCCGTCAGATGGGAGGAGGAACTTCAGGAGGTATTGCTACCAGAGGCCCGGGTGAAACAAAACTTGAAACAGATAGAAGGGCAATAAGACGTCGAATTAACCACCTTGAAAGCGAAGTTGAACAGATACGTAAATTCAGAAAAACCCAGCGTAAAAAGCGTGTTAGCCAGGGTTTGCCAGTGGCTGTTCTTGTTGGTTATACAAATACAGGTAAGTCAACTCTCCTAAATGCACTTTCTGACTCTGATGTGTTCGTAGAAGATAAGCTTTTTGCTACTCTTGACCCTACTACTAGAAGAATAGTTTTGCCTGATCGATCGTATGTTCTTTTAAGTGATACAGTTGGCTTTATTCAGCGTCTTCCTACCTCTCTTGTGGCTGCTTTTAGAGCAACCCTCGAAGAAGTTAGTCTTGCTGATATGATTATTCATGTTGTTGATGCCAGTCATCCAAGTTTTAGAGAACAGATAGATATTGTTTATGATGTTTTAACAGAGCTTGATGCCAGCAATAAGCCTATTTTAACAGTTTTTAATAAAGTTGATTTGCTGGAATCTACGAAAGAAATAGAAGATGATGTAAAAAAATCACCTAACCCTGTCTTCACATCTGCTTTAATGCGAAAAGGTCTTGGAAAGATTGTATCTAAAATCAATTGCATAATAAATAAATATAACCTTACAGTAGTTTAAGAAAATTTTAAAATTGGATTTAGGTATCGGGCCCCTGATTTCCTTTATTAAATAAGGTTTTAGTCATATTAAACATATAATTGGTATAAAAATAATAACACTACATTTAAAATTTGATCAACAAATAGATACTATATTTATAAATACAGTACTATATTGATTGCACAATTAAATCATGAGGAATCTCTAAAATGAAATACATATTTATATACTATTAAACTTAAATATTACTATATAAAGTGCCATTTAAATTTATAATCATAAATTAACTTGTTCTAAAAAGTAGGCTCACTTGAAAAAATATGGAAAAGTATTAAGGTTTTAAATGTGAAAACTTCTCTATTGTCAGAATAATTTTATATATACTTGAAAAAACATGGTTTCTGAAAACCCAAAATACATTAAAAATCATTCATAACTTTTTTAAAAAAGAGAACATTTATTGATGTTCTCTAACCTATCTCCCCACTTTTTTTAATTTAAAATTCTTTATGTGTTAGATCTTGTGCTTGTGAATGTAGCGATAATTTTTTAAACTAGCCAAAATGATTGTGTGATATGTGTGGGTACGTTTTGTTTAAAAATTTCATTTGTTTGAATGTTAATAAGGGGGCGGGGCATATTGAAGCACTAATTTAGTTGTTATTTGTTATTACTTTTAAATACAATCAGGTTGGAAAATTGCTAGGAATAATTGTAATATTTACAATTATTAAATTTTTATCTATAATTCTTTTAAAATAAAGACATAGAATTAGTTGAAAGCCAGTATTGCTGATTCTAACTGTTTTGATCTGGCCTTCCAGCTGCTATTTTCTATCAGTAGTTTTTTTTCGATATAATTTGTTTCTTTAAAAGTTTGTAATTCCTGCAAAGTAGTTATGATATCAGTTGTAGATGCTTCTAGTGTAAGTATATTTCTATGTATATCAAGTTCAGGGTGTTCTTTTGCAATAATGTGGCAGGGATGATACAGGTTATAATAAAGTAGTTGTGCTATTTTGTGGTCTTTATAATCTTTAAAAGGCAGTAATATTAGCTTATAATTAACGATATTTTTTAAATCATATGTAAAATTTAAGTTATGAATATATTTAATTTCAGGAGAGATAGGTTCTTTTGTGACATAAATAAAGTTATAATCAGGAACTTTAAGAGCAACTTCCTTTATGAAATCTATATTAAGAATAGAGATATCAGGAATGTTACATCCTGCATTTGCTTTGTTAACTGGATTAGCTTCAATATTTGTATTAATATTATTATTTATACTTATTTCTACACCATCTGGAATCCTTAAAGTGTTTCGGAATCCTTTTAAAATAGTATTTTGTTGTCTGACAGTTTGTGTTGTAATACAATTAACGCTTGTAAAAAGCTTTTTTCTAAATGCTTCTCTTATAAACGTTTCATTAATTTCTTTGTTGTTGTCGAAGTGTGCAGTTGCAGTTTTAAAGTAGGATAAAACACTAGTAAAATTTATATCATTAAAAATAATCAGGATTTCATTTTCATATAATTTTGCCTTTTTGAATTTGCATTTAAGAAATCTAGCAATCTGAAAGCTTTTAAAATCATTATAGATATGGTTCTCGGAGTCATTATAATTCTTTAAATGAACTATTTTTATATTGGGATGATTAATAAGCTCTAGATTTTTTTCGTCATAAGTAATGTAGATGACTTCAATGTTATCAGCAATGCATTTAGCAAAATTAATACTACGTTCACAATTGGTATTTATAAGAAAAACAACAATTTTGTAGCTTTTTGAAAGTGCTGGTGTTAGATTTTGATGTTGCATTTGTTAATTTCCCCAGAAAAAACTTAAAAATATTGTCAATATTTATTATAATAACAATTTATTATTTTATTAAAACTACAGGAGAAAAATCAATGAAAGTATTATTGGCCACAAACTTTTTCAAAGGATCTTTATCAGCGGTTGATGCTGCGAAAGTTATTAAACGGAGTATTTTAAGAGAAGATGAATCTATAAAAATTGATATTATACCGATCTCAGATGGAGGAGATGGTACTATTGAGGCTATAAAGCATTGTACAGATTGTGATGAAATAGTATCTTCTGTAACAGGCCCACTTGGAGAAAAAGTAGATGCCAAATGGCTAGTAATAACAAGGGCAAAAGAAAAGATCGCTATTATAGAAGGTGCTCAGGCCAATGGTCTAAGTCTACTTAAACCCTGTCAATACAATCCCCTGGTTACTACAACCATGGGAATAGGAGAATTGATTTTATTGGCACTTGAAAAAAAATGTAAAAAAATTATTGTAACTATTGGTGGTAGCTCAACAAATGATTGTGGTACAGGAATGCTTAATGCTTTAGGTGCTAAGTTGTATGATAAATCAGGAAAAGCCCCTGAACCTGGTGGTGGCCCGCTTGAAAAACTTGAAAAAATCGATCTCGAAGGACTTGACAATAGACTAAAATCTGTAAAGCTTGTTGTAGCATGTGATGTTGACAACCCTCTTTGTGGTCCAAATGGAGCAAGCGCTATTTATGGACCTCAAAAAGGAGCTACCCCTGAAATGGTAAAATTTTTAGATAGAAATTTAGCAAAATTTGCCGATATAGTGGCACTAAATACTGGTCAGGATCTTAGAGATTATCCAGGTGTAGGTGCTGCAGGTGGTATTGGGTATGCAATGAAGGCAGTATTAGGGGCTGAATTGATTCCCGGATTTGATCTTGTTGCTGAGCTATCTTCAATGGAGGATAAAATAAAAGGAGTAAATCTTGTAATTACTACTGAAGGGCGACTGGATTCACAGTCACTTTCTGGTAAAGCGCCTTTTCAAGTTGCAAAACTGGCAAAAAAGTATGATATACCAGCTATTGTAATTGCTGGATCTGTTGAACGTAACCTTGACTTGAAAAAAGCAAATATAACATCAGCTTTTAGCATTGTTGATGGACCTATTAGTCTTGAGGATGCAATGAAAAATGCTGAATACCTGCTTGATAATATTACCCGGCAAATTATTAATCTGGTGAAAATCTGATGAAAATATTATATTTTATTTTTTAGAATACAAATTAAATTTACCCGGGTTTTGCAATGTGTCAACAATAGATTTATATATTTAATATAAATTTATCGTTAATATTATAATTTACGCTTTATAATATAAATTTTGATAAAAATTCTTTATGTAGAAAATGGGTGCTAAGTTTTGAAAAAGTATTTTATGCCTTAAAAGCTTTAATTTGTTACGATTGTGGAATATAAGTTAAAAGTTAAGCTTTTTTATGTCAATATTTTTAAGGTCAAGGCCAGAGCCTCCCAGGTTACCAAAATTACCTAGACCTCCAAGATTCCCAGGATTAATGCTGCCATCAATTCCTAGAGGATTTAGAGAGGGGTCAAGTTTATAGTATGAGATAACTGTGCTGACTCCTGTGCTGTAGCTCAATGCAGCTCCAGCAAGGTCAGATACTACAGGTGTTAAAGCTAATAGTATATCTTGTTTTTGGCTTGCATTATATCCGTGCAGAGTAGTTAAAAAAGAGTTTGTTCGTCTTAGTGAATCTGCAAGTTGTTTATGTGATTGATTGAGCTCTGCTGGTGGAATTGTATTATCTATTTTGATGGCCAGCCTGATCCATTCGTTTCTGGCTGACTCTGCTAATTGAGAGGACTTATTACCTGATACAAGTGCCATCATGAGCTGTGTACTTAGTGTATCATATTCTTTCATAATGGCTTTCATCTTTATAAGGTAGGCTGTAACCTCTTCAGGGGTACGTGGAACGTTCTGTTCAACACCACCGTAGAGTTTAAAAGATCTATTTTCTTCTTGCTGGGCTTTTGTCAGGTTAATTGTGCTAAAAATCATTGTTATTGCTATTAAAAGGCAGAAAAACTTTTTCATTTTTACCTCCGATGATCATTTTATAAATTAGTTTACGGCAAAAGTTATTTAAACTTTGACAACTTATTTTGAATAATAAAATTTCTTAACTATTATTTTTCTTGTTTTCCGAAATATTGCTTATAAAATTTTATTTAAACGATAAATTGAGTATAATTTTAATAAATGAGTAACAAAAATTGGGGAAAGGATAATCAAGTGATAGACTTTAACCGTCTTACACAACAGTCACAAAATGCTGTTTTAGCAGCACAGGCAATATTAACTCGATATAAGAACATTCAATTAGATAGTGAACACCTCTTGTTAAGCATGTTAGAGCAGGATGATAGCATCACTAAAGCTATTCTTAAGAATTTAAATGTAGATATAGAGCATATAAAAGCTGATGTTGAAAAAATAATTAAAACAAAACCGACTGGTACAAATGCTCATGACCTAAATCAGTTTTATATAACTCCCAATTTTAAAAGATTAATAGATGCTGCAAAAGAAGAAGCAGATAGGATGAAAGATTCTTATATTAGTCTTGAGCACATTTTGATTGCTATGAGCAATGATCGCTATTCTGATTGTGGCAAAATACTTAATAAATATGGGGTTACAAAAGAATCAATATATTCAACCCTTAAAGAAATAAGAGGAACAGCACAGGTTGATAGTCCTTCAGCAGAAAAGCACTATCAAGCCCTAGTTAAATATGGTAGAGATCTAACAAATGAAGCTTTAAATGGTAAACTTGACCCTGTAATAGGTCGTGATGAAGAGATAAGAAGAGTTATACAGGTATTAAGTCGCAGGACGAAAAATAACCCTATTTTACTTGGTGAACCAGGTGTAGGAAAAACAGCCATTGCAGAAGGCTTGGCATTAAGAATTATGCGGGGAGACATACCTGAAACGCTCAAAAATAAGAAGCTTATATCACTTGATATGGGTGCTATAGTTGCAGGTGCAAAGTTTAGAGGTGAATTTGAAGAAAGAATGAAAGCTGTATTGCGTGAAGTAAAAGAAGGTGAAGGCAAAATCATTCTCTTTATTGATGAACTTCATATTGTTGTTGGAGCTGGAACCACAGGTGAAGGCTCTATGGATGCAGGAAATCTCTTAAAGCCTATGCTGGCAAGAGGAGAGTTGCATTGCATTGGTGCAACAACAGTTAATGAATATAGAAAACATATAGAAAAAGATGCTGCTCTTGCAAGAAGGTTTCAGTCTGTCTTTATTGATGAACCAACTGTTGAAGAAACGATATCTATCCTTCGTGGGTTGAAAGAAAAATATGAGGTTCATCACGGTGTTCGTATTAAAGACAGTTCATTAATAGCAGCAGCTAAGCTTTCTGATAGATATATTAGTGATAGATTTCTTCCGGATAAGGCTATTGATCTTGTTGATGAGGCAGCAGCAATGGTTAAGATGGAAATCGATAGTATGCCAGTTGAACTCGATTCTATAGAAAGACAGATTACCCAGCTTGAAATTGAAAGAGAAGCCCTGAGAAAAGAAAACGATCTTGAAAGTCGTGAAAGACTTCTAGGAATTGATAAAGAGATTGATCATCTTAAAGAAAAATCCATACCACTTAAAAATCAATGGATTTCAGAAAAGAATCTTATAGAAAAAATAAGGCGAACTAAAGAAGAAATTGAAAGGCTGAAAGTTGATATTGAAAATGCTGAACGGAATGCAGAACTGGCAAAAGCTGCTGAACTTAAGTATGGAAAGCTAACAGTTCTTGAAAAAGAACTGAAGGAAAATGAAGATAGCTTAGAGAGTTCTCATAAGAGTAAAATGCTTTTGAAAGAAGAAATTGATGAAGAAGATATTGCTTGCATTATAAGCAAATGGACTAATATACCTATCTCAAGACTTCTTGAAGAGGAGAAACAGAAACTTTTAAATATGGAAAACTTAATACATAAAAGAGTTATTGGGCAGGATGAAGCTGTTCAGGTTGTTTGTGAAGCAATCAGACGGGCTCGTGCAGGGTTAAAAAACCCTAAAAGACCAGTTGGTTCTTTTATCTTTCTGGGGCCTACTGGTGTGGGTAAAACTGAGCTGGCAAGAGCTCTTGCAGAATTTTTGTTTAATGATGATTCAGCAATGATTAGAATAGATATGTCTGAATATATGGAAAAGCATGCCGTAGCAAGATTGATAGGTGCCCCTCCAGGGTATATTGGTTATGATCAGGGTGGACAGCTAACAGAAGCTGTCAGGCTTAAACCTTATAGTGTTGTATTATTTGATGAAGTTGAAAAGGCTCATGAAGATACATTTAATGTTTTATTACAGGTTCTTGATGATGGCAGATTAACTGATTCCAGAGGTAAATTAGTTGATTTCAAAAATACAGTCATTATTATGACCAGTAATATTGGCGGACACTTAATTCTGGAAGCGACATTGAACAGAATGCTTGCTACTGAAGGGGTTGAGGATGCCCTGAAAAAGCAGGTCAGTCAGCTTTTAAGGCAGCATTTCAGGCCTGAATTCCTTAATAGAGTGGATGACATTGTTTACTTCCAGTCTTTAACACTTTTGCAGCTTGCCCAAATTGCCGATATACAACTGGAAGAATTAGCCGGATTGCTAAAAGATAGAAGCATTACATTTGAAATTACTGAAGATGCAAAGGAAAGTTTGGCTGCAAAGGGTTATAATCCTACATTTGGAGCCCGTCCCCTGAAGAGGGTAATTAGAAAGGAAATTGAGAATCCTCTTTCTGATATGATTCTGGCTGACAAAATTAAAGATGGAGATCATATCATCATAGACATTGATAACGATAGTCTTGTTTTTCACGTTTCCAGACCTGAAAATGCTACTGATCAAAAGTCTGGTCACAACCCTATTATGGAAATATAAATTTAATAATCTGAGAAATGTTTCTAAATGTAGGAAATTACCCCTAAAATCTATTTTCTGGTAAAATTGAATAGTATTAAAATGTAGAAACTATGGAATCTTCAAAGAAACCTAAAAAAACAAACTATAGAGTTGTTATGATTGAAAGCTCTCTGCCTCATTCATATTCTGGGAGGGTGGATGTTAATATGGAAGATGAAGATACCTTTTGTTTCTCAGTATACAATAATCCAGGGCTCTACCGACTTTTGACCAGAGCGATTGAGAAATATTTATCTTGACAATATATTTCAGGAGGGTTCAATGAAGCGAATGCAGGTAAATAAATGTACAGGTTTGCTGACAATAGGGATTGTATTGGCTGCAACGCTCCCCTTACATGCTGATGTTGTCGAATTAAAAGTTGGAAACCCTATCGAAGGAAAGGTTTTATCTGTTAATTCTAGTGTTATCAAAATCAGAAATGAAAAAGGCAGGGTTGTTATTAATAGAAATAAAGTGAAATCAATTATTTTTGATGAAGATTTAAAAGACAGAAAGCCAGAACAAAAAGTCCACAAACAGGATGAAAAGAAAGTTATAAAACAACCAGAACAAGAAAAACAGCCTGCTGATGAGCAAAAACAAAAATTAACACTCAGGCCCAAGGTGAAATTGACCTCTGATAAAGAAGTTCAACAAAAAGAAGAAATTAGGGTAAAACAAGAAAAAACAGATGCAAAAAAGACCGAGGTGCTTTCTATAAGTTCAAAACAGGAACATGAAAAAGCAAGTGAGAAATCCGAGGTTGAAAAAGTAGCTAAAATGCCTTCTGGCAAAGGAGATATAGGCAAAAAATATGCAAAAGTGCTTCCGCAAAAAATAAAGATAAGTAAAAAAGTTGAAGGCTCAGGGCTGGATTATGTTACATATATTAAAGGGTTAACTTCTGGCAAAACATATTATGGTATTTATAGTAATGTTCTTGAAGGCGATCATTTATCAATCTATCTGCCTGAAAAGGTACCTCAAAAACTTTTTTATAAGCTTCATGCGCAGAAGAATGGAAGAATGCCACCTTTGTATACAGCTTCTTCAGTTGTTTTCATTGATAAAGAGGGCAATGTTATTTCAAAAACAAACCCGCTGGTGGTTGAAAATGATCACTTTATTGAATGGTTTGTTAATTTAGAAAATATTGCAGGTGTTACAGGTGACAAATTTATCAGTGTAGCAGTACCTCCAAACACATACCTTATTAAAATCATAGGCTATAGGCCTGGTTCAAAGAACAATCTTGTTGGATATATCAGTGAGATAAAGCTTGATGACAAACCTGTTACAACCTTAACGGTTAAATAGCTGTAGTATAATAAATTAAGGTCAATAATTTTTATCGAAAAGGGGTATAAAATGTTGAATTCTTTATGTTGTACTGAACAGAGCCTGCGTGCTCAGGTAATTAAAAAGTTAAGAAGCTTTTTATACGATAGAGATGACTTTACACAGGGTGAATATATTGAAGCTCTGGATGAAGTCAGACAATCTTTTGAGCAAAGGCCTGATGTTAGCCAGGAAGAGCTTGATGAAATAGTTAAATCCCTTACACAGGAATGGAAAGATATTTCTGAAGTAATTAGAGTGGATAATCAGTCACAACGTACAACTAATCTAATTCTTATTGTTGCTGGTATTACAGCATTTGTAACTGGACTGATTACCTGGATGCTAATGAGAGATAAAAAATAGCCTGATTTAAGGTTGTATAAAATGTTTAAAATCATATTTATCCTGAGAGATAAATTTAGTAAAATTGCAAAATATAAAGAATCTAGTTATTTTATTTGCTTGCTATTTCTAGTCATTGTTGTGTTGTTACTGGATGTTGTTATCTATATCTTTGAAGTGCCGGTAGATAATACCATAAACAGTTTTTCTGATATAATCTGGTGGAATGTTGTTACTTTAACAACCGTTGGCTACGGTGATATGTACCCGACAACGTTAGCTGGAAAGCTTGCAACAATACTTATTATGCTTTCAGGTATTGCAACATTAGCTTATCTGCTTTCAGGGCTTGTTGAATATGTTGTAGATGTTAATCAGAAAAAAGAATTAGGCTTGTTGAGGGTTAAAATGGATAATCATATCGTTATATGCAACTGGAATGAACGTGCAGAAGACCTTATTAATCAATTAAAAGTTTATGAGGGAGACTATGAAAATATTGTGATTATTGATAATCAGCTGGAACAGCGTCCTTTAAAGGATATAGAGTTCGTTAAGGGAAGCCCCTCAGATGTTCAAACATTAAAAAAAGCAGGTATAACAAAGGCAAAAAAAGCTGTAATACTCGCCAGAGGCCAGGATAAGTCTTCTGCTGATGCCAGTACTGTTTTAACGTCGCTTGCTATAAGAAGCCTGAATCAAAAAATTTTTATATGTGCTGAAATACTTGATACCAATAATGTTGTATTTCTCAAGAATGCACAGGTTGATGAAATTATAGATATTAATACTATTATAAGCAGATTTATTGCTCAAACAGCTTATGATCACAAGCTTTTGAGGGTGCTTAATGAGCTTGTTTCTAACGATAAAAAATCTTGTGAGATTTACAGGGTTAAATTACCCCGGGAATTAAAAGAGAAACTTTATTCAGATATAGTTAAAAACCTTAAAGAAAATTATGACTGTTTGCCTATAGCCCTTGAAAATTCTGAAAAAGACTATTTAATAATGAATCCTGAGTATAATAAGTCTTATGATGCAGATTATTGTTTTGTTATATCTGAAGATAAGCCTGAGTTTGCCTGATTTATTGATGTTGAGAGACTACATTCCACAGATTATTTTTTAATTCTGTAAGTTGTGGAGGTGCATCGCTCTTATTTTGGATGCTGTTCAGGTTATTATAAGCTTCTTTAAAATAGTAGAGTTTCTGGGTATTTGTTGGATCTAGACTATTGCCATAGTGTGTTTGTGATAGTGCCATGTTAAATATAGTTATTGTATCTTCAGGGTTTAGCTTATTTGCTTTTTTGTAATAGTTTATGGCATTTAAAAAATCACCTGTCATTGCAAAGCAAACACCTATATTGAATGTATTTGTGAAATCTTTGTCATAAACTTTATCAGCATCCAGATAGTATTTGAGGGCTGATTTAAAGTCATTCTGAAGTATATACTTATCACCTTCCATCTGGAGTCTGTAAAACTGTTTGGTAGAAGCCATATCAATAGGAAGTGAGTTAGAAACGTCTGCTTCAAGCTGATATAGCATACGCATTGTATTTATATCCCTTTTGGTTAGTGTCTTATTATAGTTTTCTGGATTAAGTGAATAATACATGACATCATCTCTGTGCGGGCTATGGCCCTGTATGCCAAGGGCATGGCCTATCTCGTGCAGCATAACAGAATATACTATTTCAGGTGTTTTAAAGCTGCCATCAGGCAAGCCTGTAGAGACGTTTACATCTGACCTTAATATAATGTTATTATGAGATACAAATGGACTTTCACCTAGCTTGTGACCTTCAAATTGTTCTGTCCAGGTGATTTTAATATCTGCGTTGTGGGGTGTATTTACACGTGTAAAGCGTATTGTGCCTTTCATTGCATTTTGCCATTCTCTCAGTGCCTTCATAACTTCTGCGTTAAAACCGTTTTGATAGCCCCTAATACCGCTACCACTGTGAATATATACTTTCAGGGGCATTTTAGAAAGATCCCAGCGGCGGACTTTGTCACCCGGGGTTACCTGTTGCAGGTAGTTTTCAAGGTTGTATTTGCTCTGTATTTTTCTTATTTTTGGTGATGCACTGGTGCTTACATTAATATTGCTGTATGCAAGATTGTTTAATTCTTGCTTAATGTCTCTTGCAACTGAACCTGAAGGGTTTAGCTTAAGGGCTGTCTCAAGAGCTCTTTTTGCTCTTGCTGTTTCACCCAGATTCTTTAGCGTAACTCCCAGATAATAAAGTGGAGCTGGGTTTGTTTTGTTTTCATTAGCCGATAAAGAAAAATATTTCAGAGCTGTATTATAATCTTTGCTTTGCAGGGCACTGATACCGAATTGCAGATTGTCTGCAAATGTTGACAGACAGGTGACTGTTAGAATAATAGTAGAAAAAATAAAAGTTTTCAGGGCTTTTTGCATAAGGTTTCCTTGGTTGGTCTTTCTTATATTTTCGTATAAAAATGTTAGAACTTTAGCTATCTTATTAATTTGCATTAAAGACCAATGTATATTTTGATAATTTAAGATCTTCAAAACCCGGATCCATTCTCATTTTGAAGTAATGCATTATCATTATACTGATCCTTGAAAGTAATGTATAGATTCCAGATTA
>CAZFBA010000037.1:0-35585 GCA_964517135.1 uncultured Gammaproteobacteria bacterium | reverse complement strand
TATGTATTATCATTGTTTTTAAACTGTCATTCTGAGGGCAAAGCCCGAAGAATCTCTCATAAATAGATCCTTCGCTGTGCTCAGGATGACACAATGAACCCCATAAGGGGCTGGAGAGCTTTGAGGTAAATATGAACTGATTTTATTTTTTTTTCCTTCTGCCTGCTTTTTTGTAAGCATTATTATGTTTATCTATTGCAACTATTAATACTTCTTTCGGGTTAGCATCTTCAAATATCTCAAAAACTAATCTGTACCCATTACCCCATTCAACAGCTCTGAGTTTTGCTAAATTACCTGATTTTTCCTTGGAAATAGTATAAGGATTTTTCCTAAGCCTTTCAATATATCTATCTAAAGGGTTTAAATTAATTCCAGCGTTATGAAGCTTTTCTAGATCTTCCTGGGCGTCTTTTGTCAGGTTTATCTGATACATAATCATCCCTTATACTATCCCAAGATATAGTTTTGCCTTGTTTATGCTGTTCTCTACCTTTTTCAACTCTATTAGTTATCTCAGTGACTTTATCTACAATATCACTGGTAATAGCACCTAAAGGTACAATGAAAGGCATAACTATTTGGCCATATTGACTGGCAGAAACCCACTTATAAAAGGCATTATTAATATTTTCATTTGTGCATAATATCTCTTTCCCATTAGATATTAATTGCTTATCCTTTAAAGGTCTGGAAAAATCTAATTCTTTTCTAATATAATCAACCGCTAACCTGATTTGTGGTAGCTTATGGCCTGCTTTTAATAAAAAAACAACGGTTTTTATTTCAACTAAATCTTCAAACGAATATAAGCGGATAGTTCCCTTGCCTTCTGCTTTTAAGACAGAAGGTTTAATTAATCCTGTTCTATCCCAATAATTAAGCTTGCTAACAGAAACCCCTGTTAAGCTACTAACAAAGTTTGTGTTAAATGCAATATCTGGAAGTTTCATGTAAATCCTTTAATAATGAGCTTTTCTCATTATGAGCGATTCTCTATACTTTTTCAAGAGTTTAGAAAATAATATACCAATATAGTATCACAGGCTAAATAAGTTTCTCAAAACATTAATATTATTTGGAACCTCTGATTAATTAAGAAATTGCTGATTCCAGCAAAAGACATGTTTTTTTCTTAATTAATTATATCCACAAGTAAAACTATCCTTAAAACCTCTGGAGTTCTGCCCCTTTCGCTACCTATTGCAAAACTGTCTTAGGATAGCTGCTTCTACCCCTGTTATCGGCCGTTAGGGCCACTGTTCCCTCAAAAACAACGTCGTCAAAGCTAAAAACGCCCTCATAATGTAAAAAATTGTAACAATTTTGCCAAAAGTGCCCTAAAAATGCGACTTTTTATACCCAAATCGGGTATAAATAGGGTAGAGGACTTAGCAAAGAAGGTGCGTGGTCAACAATTGACCCTATAAAAGAGCCGGGGCACCTTTTCCAGTACATTGGTTGCCAAGCCACAGCAAGTCCCCAACCCGCCCGCCCTTCAATTCGGGTTATGCTCGGCTCACTTCGTTCGCCTCGCAAACCCTCTTAAAACAGGGTTCAGCCGGTAGAGTGGCGCTCACACCACAGCAAGTTCCCTTACAATATGTATTATAATTGTTTTTAAACTGTCATTCTGAGGGCAAAGCCCGAAGAATCTTTCATAAATAGATCCTTCGCTGCGCTCAGGATGACACAAAGAACCCCTTGTGGTTGCCAAACCACAGCTCACTCAAGTTTTCGTTCGCTTGAGCCTGTCTGGAGTCATGTTTGCAGAGGTTATAGCCCTGAAAGTCGACCCCTGGGGGTGGGTGGGCGGGCCCTGAGCGGCCGAAGGCCGCCTCCTGCTTCTAATACATGTTCAGATAGCACCAGAAAAATGAGCTCACCTGCAATACCCTCAAAACTATCAGGCCCGGCAGCAGCCTGCTAACCTTACCTTTCCCCCTAAAATAAATACCTTAAATTAATTTATACCATTCCACGTAAATAATTAATATATGCTGATAGAATTCAGTAGGGTGTTTTTGCCCGCACAGCGGGCAAAACTCATCCGTCAAATAATCAATGAGAGGATTTTTATACTCAAAATGTCATCAACAAAAATCACCACACCCGGCCTCTATAATCTGGAATCTATACATTACTTTCAAGGATCAGTATAAATGTGAACATTTTTAAATTATTTTGCCCAAAAACAATAATGAAACCGTTTTTTAATTTATCATTATGATAACATTCTTGAACGTATCATTAATTAATATTGAGCCAAACACGCCCATTTTAAGCATTATCGTTTAATTCAAATAGAACATATTGCTTTGTCTAAAGTTTTTTTGTGTTATCCTTTTAAAGATAAAAGTAGAAAAAGGTAAGTGCTATGGTATTTCAATTTCAATTAAGCCAGACTCATCTTGATTATCAAAAAAATATTAAAGAATATCTTGAGAGTTTAAATACTCAAAATGAAGATGATATAATTAATTCAGCTGCAAAAGATGGCTACCTTTCTTTGCCAGGGCTAAAAGATAGCAAGGCAAATGACTATATTTCTTTGATGCTTACCATTGAAGAGACATCAAAGTTTAATGCTAAAGCTGCTAACCGTATGGTAGAACTTATGTTTGCTCAGGAAGTAGTTAAAAACTGCGCTTCTAAAGAATGCAGGGCAAGCTGCCTCAATAAAATTTATACTCTCGAGAAAAAAATTAATGTTTTATTCTCTGAACCTGGCAATTATACCTTTGAAACACTGGCAACTACCATAAAAAAACACGCTAATGGCTATAAGGTTACAGGAACCAAAATATATGCACCAGAAAACAATAACAGCGATGTATATTTAATAGCCGGTAAGCTTATAGAAGGTGAGAATACAAAACTGGCTCTTGTGGCTGTCGGGGCTGACAGTGTTAATATAGAGTCAAAATCTTTTGAGTCTTCAAATAATCAGATTAATATTGTGTGCCTTAGCGTTGATACAGAAGTAGCAGAAGATAAAATCATGTTTGCCGCCAATGAACTTAGAGATGAACTTTCTGTATACAGAAATATGATAGCAGCTTCAGCAATGGGTATTGCTCATAACAATCTTACCGGCGCCCTGTGCGTAACCAGAAACATTAAAGATTCTAAAAAACAGGCCATATCAGCAACTCAATCAGTTCAGTTTACTCTGGCTGACATGTATGGAGAAATCGAAGGCGCAAGAATGCTTACTTATTACAGTGCAGCACTTATGGATGCAGGCAAACCATCTGTAAGATTCTCTTCACTGGCTAAAGTACAGGCTACTGAGGCAGCCGTTATGTCTTCTAGCAATGCTTTTGAATTATTTGGCAATGCAGGAAACGTTTATGATCAAAACTATTTAGAAATGCTGCAATTATCATATAACCGCCAGATTAAAGACGGAACCACCAGAAACAACTATAACGTTATTTATCAGGAAGCACTGGCAAAAAGATAAAATGTCTTTACACGATATAAAAGAAATTACCGGAAAAGTTGTATCTGACAACCTCTATCTTACTGTAAAAGAAGCTGCCTGCCTGTTTGAAGCAACAGCAGAAGATGAGCTTTCAGTTATACAAGAGGCTGCCGATGCCCTGAGAAAAAAGCTTAATGGCGATGTAGTATCATATACTATAAATCAAAACATCAATTTTACCAATATTTGTGAATGCAATTGCCTGTTCTGCGGATTCAGAAGAAACCCTGATGATAGTGAAGCTTATATAATCAGCCTTGATGAGCTTTATGATAAGCTGAAAATAGCTACCAGCAAAGGCTCTTTGGAAGTATGCTATCAGGGAGGGCTCTATTCAAAAATCAAAATACCGGGGTTAAATGCTAAAAATATACTTGATCTCTATGCTAAACTATTGCTCTGGACTAAAGAACATTTTCCTGAGATAATAACTCACGCCTATTCACCTGAAGAAATAGATTTTCTGTGTATTATGACTGATAAATCAGTGCGCTATGTACTGGAATACCTCAAGGACTATGGCCTGGATACTATGCCCGGCACAGCAGCAGAGATACTCGTTGATGAGGTAAGAGAAAAAATTTGCCCCAAAAAGCTTAATACTGCCCGCTGGTCTGAAATTATTAAGCTGGCGCATACTTTGAATGTTCCTACAACTGCAACAATAATGTACGGGCACTTTGAGACACCAGAAGATATGGCAAAACACTTGAATGTAATAAGAAATATCCAGAAAGAAACCGGCGGCTTTACAGAATTTATTCCGCTGCCGCTTGTGGCAACAAAAACAATGCTTTCAAGAAAAGTTAAACCCCTGAACCCAGAAGAAAGGCTTAAGATGCTTGCCGTTTCACGGTTATTCTTTCAGGATCTTATACCTAACATTCAGGCAAGCTGGGTCAAGCAGGGTATGGAAGAAACCAGAGAATCTCTTAACTGGGGCGTCAATGATATCGGTGGTACTCTGGGTGACGAACGAATTACATTTGAAGCTGGTGGAGAATTCGGCAAATTTGTCGAAGCTGAAGACCTCATAAAACTCATTATTTCATCTAATAAAAAACCTGTTTTAAGAGATACATTTTACCATCATCTTCTGGCCAACATAAGGCTGGCCTGCTAGTAGTAATTTTACTTAATAGAATTTGCTATAATGAAATTGCCTAAGATATATACGATAATAGTAATGTTAATTATTGTCGTTTTGTCTGGTTGCAATACATATTCAAATAACTATGCTGCTTTTATGACTGATAAAAACGACAATCTTATCATTAAAGGATATATGGTATCTGGTTCTCCTGTTATTTACTGGAAATATAATCTTCAATCACAATCCTTTAAAGAACTCAAAACCCCGGAGCTTATCAGTATACTTGAGCTTAAAAGCCATTTTGTAAATGAAAACAATATCGATGAAAAGAAAGTTAAACACCACTACAAGCTAATACATAGAAACCTCGACAGGTTTTATTCAGGGTATTTTAACCCTGATATGTTTAATTTGATAGTTGAACCAAAATTAAGATCAATTATAAACATAGAAGAAGATCAATTGATAAGCAAAAATGGCCGTTACAAAATAACTACTGACAGGTCAAATAGTACTTTTATCATTAAAAACACTAAAACCGGCAATACAAAAAAGGTAGCATTTAATAACTATGTATGGGGACAGACTCCGGGGCCTGATTCTAACTATATGGCTTATTTTGAGCATCAGCCCTTTGCTTTTAATGACGGTTCCAGCTATGTTATAAGGGTTCTAGATCTTGAAAAAGGTTCTATCTATAGCCTTAATAACTCTCTGGTATCTCTTCCCGGGGCTATGATATGGGTAAACAGTGAGCTTTAAGCTTTAATAAAATTTATTATATCCATATCTTAACTAATTTTGTAAATTGTGTAATCAACGTCATGAGTAATCAGATTTCAGTGGAGACTTTTAGAATTGTTTAATTTTTTATGTCGTTTATACCATTCCACGTAAATAATTAATATATGCTGGGCCATTATAATCTGGAATCTATACATTACTTTCAAGTATCAGTATATATTATTCAGAGATCTCAATAATGTTTTACTGAGTTTATGATCGGTAAAATTTTCTGTAAAATACCTGTTAATCAAAGCTGTCAGGCCTCAATAACTTAGTATAACCTATCCTCTCTTTTATAATTCTTCAATTATTATCGAATATTCTGATTGATTTTTATGAATGAAAGTGGATAATAGTTATTAACTAAACAGGGTCAATTGTTTCTGAGATTTATTTTTTGGATACGTGAAGATACAATAGTATAAGCAAGTTTATCAATATGTTTGCCTGAATTAAGTAGAGGAGAAATTATGTACTGGGCTAACTTTTTACATATTTATCAACCACCTACACAAACAGAAGAAATAGTACTCAAAGTCACTAACGAAAGCTATAGAAAAATTGTTAAAATCTTAAACGAACATCCTACAGGTGAATTTACATTTAATATCAATGCAAGTTTAACTGAACAGCTTATTAAATACAAACTTCACGACGTAATTGATGGTATAGGCGAGCTGGCAGAACGTGGTCAAATAGAATTCACCGGTAGCGCTAAATATCACCCTATTCTACCGTTGATACCTGATAATGAGATCGAAAGACAGATTGAACTGAATACTAGAGTCAATAAAGAAGTGTTTGGCGATGTTTATAACCCTGTCGGCTTTTTTCCTCCTGAAATGTGCGTGAGTCATCACCTTGCAGAAGTCGTTAAAAAGCTGGGCTTCAGATGGATGATCTGTGATGAACTTGGCTATAAAGGCAAAATAGGCGAAGTAAAATACGATAGGATATATGAAGTCGAAGGGCTCGATGATTTTTATATCTTCTTTAATAACAGAGACGTTTCTTCCAAGCTTACCTTCGGACTGTTCCCTCTGTTAAACGAGTTTAAAAAGGAAGTCTTAAGCCGCATACCTGATAATGAATTTCTACTTACCGGCACTGATGGCGAGATATACGGCCACCACCGCCACGGACAGGAAATACTTCTCGAGCAATCCCTTGAAGACAAAGAGGTTAAACTTGTTAAAGTAACTTCTCTGATCGATATATTCCAAAATAGAGAAACAACAAGAGTACTCGATTCTTCCTGGTCAGCCTGGGAATATGAAATGGAAGAAGGTGTGCCCTTCCCGCAATGGAATTATCCTGATAATGAAATTCACAAGTTGCAGTGGGATCTGACTTATTTAGCTATTGAAACGCTCAACAACCTTGATCCACAAAGTACACCTAATTATGAGGTAGCAAGAGACCTCCTCGACAAAGGTTTACATAGTTGCCAGTGGTGGTGGTCAAGTTGCCGCCCGTGGTGGAATACATACATGATCGAAATGGGAGCCATGCAGCTTTACGACGCCATTAACACCGTCAGAGAAAACATTGATAGAGACACATATAACAAAGGGTTCGAACTGGCCCACAGGATTATCGATATGTCTAAATATTGGCACATCGACGGAACCGCATCAGACCTGAAAATAAGATACAAGAGCAGAGTTCCTGCTTACTTCAACGAACTGACCTTCGGTTAAGCTAAATGCTGTAATAGCAAAGGTTCTGGCCCGGGGCTTCAACAAAAGTCTTTAATAAGGTATATTTTTTCTGTAAAAATGTTTTGCTGGCTGCTTAATTACAGACATATACCATTCCACGTAAATAATTAATATATGCTGATAGAATTCAGTATATAATCTGGAATCTATACATTACTATAAAGTATCAGTATAATAACTCTGAAAGTATTGATGGTTATCTTCCTGATAGCTGTGTTTCCTGTTCATGGATTATAATCAACGTAATAAGTAATCAGATTTCAGAAAATATAGGGCACTTTTAGAATTGTTTAATTTTTTATGTTGTTTAGTATAACAGACAGAAACAAGCTCGATCAAGCAGTAACTTGCTATGGTGTGACCACCACAGGACAGGATAAGCGGCCTTCGGCCGCTCAGGGCCCGCCCACCCACCCTCAGTGGTCGGGTTATGTTTCGGTTCGCTGCGCTCACCTCATCAAACCCTCCTTTAGCGATGGCACAGGGTTATAATCTCTGCAAACAAATATTATGATTCTTAAATGATTCTGATAAAAATGTTGACGCCACGATCCATAAAGTGTTAACCTGAAAATATAAACATCAATAGATTTAAGAAGAATTTAAGACGTAAACTTTACAATGAAAACACAAATGGGTGAGTGGCGGAATGGTAGACGCGCTAGTCTTAGGAACTAGTAGGGAAACCTGTGAGAGTTCGAGTCTCTCCTTGCCCACTTTATAATAATTGAGTTCTTTTATGTTTACACAAAAAACTCTAAATGACCTTTTTATTCCTGTTAAAGCAGAGCTCGAGACAACTATTTTTAAGCTTCAACAGAACCTGAAATCAGATAATACAATGTTAAACAGCATTGTAGGTTATGCTTTTTCTACTGGTGGCAAGCATATCAGGCCAGCATTGAGCCTGTTGTGCTCAAAACTGTTTGTAAAAGACCTGCAAGAAAAACACTATCTTATTGCACAGATTGCTGAAATGATTCATACAGCCTCTCTTCTTCACGATGATGTTATTGATAAAGCCCTTATCAGGCGAGGACATAAAACTGTTAACTCTATCTGGGGTAACAAAATTTCTGTTATTAGCGGAGATTTCTTACTTTCAAGGGCATCAATACTGCTGGCATCTATAGATGACATTAATATCATAAAAGAGTTTTCTTTAACCCTTGAAGAAATCTGCCTGGGAGAAATACAACAGGCTAACCTGACTTTTAAAACTGACATTACGTGGGATGAATACATACTAAAATCAAATAGAAAAACAGCCCGCCTGTTTTCATCTGCTGCCAGGGGTGCTGCGATGGTATCAGGAGCTACAACTGAACAGTCTGAAGCCCTGAAAGACTATGGCACATATCTGGGTCTGGCCTTTCAAATAGTTGATGATATACTCAATTTTTATACAGAAGATCAGGTTGGCAAACCCTGTTATGAAGATCTTCGCTCAGGTATCATCACTGCCCCTGTTATATATGCGCTTGAAGAAAAATCTGACCTGCTAACCCTAGTTAATACTGAGTTTGTAGATGATGCAGACCTCTTAAAAGCTGTAAATATAATTAAAGAGTCTGATGCTATCGATAAATCAAGACAACTGGCAAAATCTTACATCAACAGAGCACACTCAACACTTAATATTTTTGAGCCTTCTCAGGTTAAAGATTCTCTGATCAGCCTGGCAGAATACGTTATCACCAGAGACTTTTAATTTTTTGTATAATAAATCAGGTATCAACCAATGAGCATAGAAAAAGAGACAGAAAAATCAGTAAAACGACCTAAAAAAGTGATTGTTCCTGATGAAAATAAATCACTTCTACGTGAAGCAATAGAAATGGTACTTTTAACTTTGATTCTTATTGTAGGTATAAGAAATTTGCTTGGTGAACCACGCTGGATACCAACAGAATCAATGGTACCAACACTTATAGAAGGTGACAGACTTTTTATAGAAAAGATTTCTAATTATGCAGGCAAATATTCCCGTGGTGATATAATCGTCTTCTATCCACCTCAGACAGAGCTAAAACATGATCCCTGGGATGAATTCACAAGGACAATAGGTTTTTTAAATAATGATATAGCCTATATCAAAAGACTTGTGGGCCTTCCCGGTGACGAGCTAGAAGTAAGAGATGGAGAAGGAGTCTTTATCAACGGAAAACTTCTTGATGAGCCTTATATTAACGAAATAGCAAACCGTGGATGTGGTGTAGATGCCATGTATTGCGGACCTCTTATAATACCTGAAGGCTATTATTTCGTTATGGGCGACAATAGAAACAATAGCCAGGATAGCCGCTTCTGGGGTTTTCTTCCTGTTGACCGTGTTATAGGTAAAGCATACTTTAGATTCTGGCCACCAGGCCGCATAGGACTCATCAATCATCCTGATTACAACCAGAGCAATAAATTTGCTGAAAATATTCCCTTAAATTATGACACTAAAACCCAATAGAATTGTTGTTTATGTTTTGCTAGCAAGCCTTATCCTGATATTTCTTTGTGTAGGGCTGGTATACCTTGTTTTAAAGTATACTGAAGGGTTTAATGTAGTCACAAAATCTATGGAGCCCACAATATTGTATGGTGATACAGTACTTTCTAAAAAGATTAACGCCATTAAACCCGGGCTTAAACGGGGCGAATTGATAGTTTTTATGATAGATGAAATCATTGATAAAACAGGTCAAACAGAAACAAACATTTATGTTCGTCGTATTGTTGGTCTTCCCGGTGAAAAGATCGAAGTAAAACACCAGAAAGGCATCTTTGTAAACAATAAAGAACTCAATGAAACCTATATACAGGATGCTATGAGCAATCTATGCGATGAAACATATGATTATTGTGGTCCTCTTGAGGTTCCAGAAAATCACTATTACGTGCTGGGTGACAATAGAGAAATGGCTACTGATAGCCGAAAAATAGGCCCGGTAGGAGTTGAGTTAATACGTTCAAAGCTTGTATCAGTTTCATGGCCTGCTAGCAGAAGTAGAGTATTTCAGATACCGGATTATTCAAGCAGAATTGAGAATAAAAATGACCAGAATTAAATACTATAAAGATCTTAAAGACTTTATCGACATTCTAAAGAAAGATGACGAGCTTCTAGAAATAGATACTGCTGTTAGCTGTGAGCTTGAAATTACTGAATTTACTGATAGAGCCTCAAAAGAAAAAGGCTTGCCCAATAAAGCCCTGCTATTTAAGAATGTTGAAGGGTATGATAACCCTGTCATAACAAATGCCTTTGGTAGCTACAAGCGAATGAACCTTGCCCTGGGAGGCCAGACACCCATTCAGGTTGCAGAGAGAATCAATTCTTTCCTGATTAAAAACATTAAAGATAGCTGGGTTGCCAGGCTGGAACTTCTACCCAAGCTTTATGAGCTGGCTAATTTCCCCCCTAAAATGGTTGAACAGGCTCCCTGTCAGGAAGTAATTATTACCAATACAGCAGAACCCATTCTTGATAAACTGCCAATTCTTAAATGCTGGCCACAGGATGGAGGGCCATTCATCACATTACCCGTTGTTATTACAAAAGACCCGGCAACAGGCATAAGAAACCTTGGTATGTATCGGCTCCAGAAATATTCCAATACATCTACAGGTATGCACTGGCATCCACATCACGATGGTGCTCTCAACTTTAAAAACCTGAAAGATCAAGATTCACTGGAAGTGGCAGTAGCTATAGGCCCAGATCCTGCGGTAACCTATGCTGCTACTGCACCATTGCCACCGGGTATAGACGAAACTCTATTTGCCGGTTTTCTGCGAAACAAGCCCGTAGAGCTTGTAAAGTGCAAAACTGTAGATCTTGAGGTACCTGCTAACTCTCAAATAGTACTCGAAGGATACGTAAAGGCTGGTGAATATAGAACAGAAGGGCCTTTTGGTGATCATACCGGTTATTATAGCCTAGCAGATCAGTTTCCTGTCTTCCATATTACGGCAATGACACACCAGAAAGACTTTATTTATCCGGCAACCATCGTTGGCAAGCCCCCTCAAGAAGATTGCTATATGGGCAAGGCAACCGAACAAATTTTCCTGCCGCTTTTAAAACAGCTTATACCAGAAATCATTGATCTAAACCTACCCATTGAAGGGGTTTTTCACAATTGCGCTATCGTAAGCATCGACAAATCCTATGCCGGTCACGCCCGAAAGGTCATCTCTGCCCTGTGGGGGCTGGGTCAGCTAATGTTTACGAAATTTATCATCATTGTAGATAAAGAGGTTGACGTCCATAATCTTAGCGAAGTAAGCTGGAAAGTATTTAATAACACCGATCCGTTAAAAGATTGTATAATAATGGAAGGCCCGGTTGATATTTTAGACCATGCGGCTCCTATTACAGGGTATGGCTCAAAGATGGGTGTTGATGCCACTAAAAAGCTATCCTGCGAAGGTTTTCAGCGACAATGGCCGGATGAAATTTCAATGTCAGATGATATAATCAATGTAGTGAACACTAAACTTAATAATATTCATTCTTAAATAGAAAGGGGACTCTCTTGATAAACAACAAAAAACTTTCAATATTGCTTACATTGCCATTATTATTGTTGCTAATGCTTGGTGTATTTGTCAATGATGTCTTTGCTTATACTCCTCAGTCACTCTATGATGAGGTATGGAGGTTGATTAACAATAAATACGTTGATCAGTCTGAGAACGGGCAGGATTGGTCAAGGTGGCGTCGCAAGTATGACAAAGCTATTGAAACAGAAGATGATGCTTACGTAGCTATAGAAACAATGCTGGCCAGTCTCAATGACAAATATACCAGATTTTTAAACCCTGATGAGTTTAGAGAAGAAAATGAATCTATAAGAGCAAAGCTTTTTGGGGTTGGCATGCAAATAGGTATGAGAGATAACAAGCTTGTTATCATTGCACCTCTTGAAGAAACACCTGCTGAAAGAGCTGGCCTGAAAGCAGATGATGAAATCATTGCTATAGACGGCAAAAGCACAAAAGGTATCGATGTTAAGGAAGCAGCAAAGCTGATCAGAGGCAAAAAAGGCACTAAAGTTAAGCTGCTCATAAGAAGAAATAACAAAGACAAGCTTTATGAAATAATCAGGGATGAAATAAAAATCAAAGCAGTTTCTCAAAAAACCCCATTTAAAACAAAAATATCCGGCAATATAGGCTATATCAGGCTTAATTCATTCCTCAGCAAAAATGCCAGTAATGAAGTTCTCAGTATGCTGAGAGAATACAAAGATAAAAATGGCGTTATTCTTGATATCAGGTCAAACCCGGGTGGTTTGCTCTCAAATGCCGTCAGTATTACAGATATGTTTATTGATGAAGGTACAATTGTCAGTACAGTAGATAGAGATGGCTATAAGGAAACTAAAAAGGCTACCTCTCACGTCATATGGGATAAACCACTTGTCATTCTCATAGATAGAGGAAGTGCCAGCGCATCAGAGATTTTAAGTGGAGCCCTGAAAGACCACCATCGGGCAGTTCTGATCGGCACAGGCACCTTTGGTAAAGGCCTTGTACAGGAAATCAATCAGCTTCCCGGCGGTTCAGGTATTAATATTACTACCCAGAAATATCTTACACCCAATGATATAGACATAAACCTTAAAGGTATTGAACCTGATATTGAAATCAGACATAAAGAAGAAGACTTTGAAAAGAAAAATGACAGGCAATTACAGTTAGCTTTGAAGGTTCTCGGGGATCTTGTTGAGGGCAAAACACCAGCAGCCGTAGTTTCAAGCTATCAGCAACAACTTTCTTCCAGGCATTAATTGCTAAATTAGACGTTTAATTAACGATATAACTGAAGTCTGCAAGCTTTTTGTATTTATTGTCAGCTATTTTTACCAGTGAAAGGCGATTATTTTTAATTTTTTCGTCTTTATCCATTACAAGCACATCATCAAAGAACTTCTCAACAACAGGAGTAAGCTCTCTAAGCTTCTTGACAAGAATTTCATAGCTCAAGCCTTCAGTATCAATAGCCTCAAGGGAACTATAAAATTCTTTTTCAATATCTGCTGAAAACAGAGACTGATCAACGATATCATTGACATTCTGGCCTTTGATGATACGTAAAATCCTGTTAGAACTTTCATGAAAGGCTGTATAATCTGCATCCTTAACAATTCGGTTGACAATATCAACCCTGGCCATAATGTCATTCAGGTTACTGAGTGGATCACCTGTGTTAATAACTGCTTCAACAACGTCATAGCGATACTTGAGTTCTTGCAGATATATCCTGAGACGTTGAATAATAAACTCTTTAACCTGTCTAATAAGTTCATCAGCATTCTGATGCTTGATTTCCCCAAGAAGATCACAAGAAATCTCTATCAGGTCAGAAATATTAATTGAAAGCTTTTTGTTTATTGTCATTAAAATAACCCCAAGGGCAGCTCTTCTGAGCCCAAGCGGGTCAGCTGAACCAGTAGGAGACTTGCCAATAGAGAAAACACTGACAATTGTATCAATTTTATCAGCAATAGATACGGCGATACCTGCTTTAGAGGCTGGCATAACATCATCTGCAGAGCGTGGTAGATAATGCTCGCCGATACCTGCGGCAGATTCCTTTGCTTCTCCATCGTTCAGAGCATAAACCTTGCCCATTATGCCTTCAAGCTCGGTAAACTCTCTAACCATAAAAGTCGTAAGATCAGCCTTGCAAAGTTCAGCTGCTCTAGTGGCATGTTGTTTTTCACTGCTTGAATAGCCAAGCTGGTCAGAAACAAGGGCTGTTATTTCTTTGATACGCTGGCTTTTATCGAGCATATTCCCCAGCCCCTTCTGAAAAGTAACACCTTTAAGGCTTTCCAGCTTATCAGCAAGTTTAGTTTTAGAGTCTTCATTATAATAAAACGCTGCATCTTCAAGCCGGGCCCTTAATACACGCTGGTTTCCTTTAATAATATTTTCTGTATTACTTCCATTTTTATTATTTACACAAATGAAGTAGTTTAAAAGCCCTGTTTTTTCTTTATTATATACTGCAAAATATTTCTGATGGGCAGACATAACAGTAGTAATAAGTTCAACAGGCAATCGCAAATATTCCTCATCAAAAGTACCCAGTGCTGCAACAGGCCATTCAACAAGGTTATTAACAGTCATAAGTAATTTTTTATTGGGTACTACAGTACCTCCTGCTTGCAGGGCTGTTTGTTCTATTTGATTTTTTATGTTTTCAAGCCTTTCAACAGGATTAACCATAACACAGGCTTCTTTCAATTTATCTACATAGTTATCTATAGAAGTAATTTGAATTTTTCCAGGGGCCAGAAATCTGTGGCCACGTGAATAATTCGTTGCTTTAACATTTGCAATTTCCATCTCAAGAGGAGAATCATCAGCTATAGAAGTCAACCATCTTATTGGCCTAGAGAATCTAACATCAAGATCTTCCCAGCGCATAAAATAGCTGCCTTTGAGCCCCAGAATAATATCAGGCAGCAAAATCTGTAAGACTTCTGAAGCATGTTTTCCTTTTTCTTCTACACTGGCAACAATATATTCAACTCCGTCAAAAGGCACTGTTTTTAATTGATCCACTGAAATATTAAGCCTTCTACAGAAGCCTTCAACAGCTTTAGTAGGAATACCATCTTTGAAAGCTACATTTGCAGGAGGTCCTTTAACTTCTTTTACTTCATCAGGTTGTCTATCAGAGAGATTATTAATAATGAGAGCTATTCTTCTTGGTGTATAGAATATTTTTAAACTTTCAAAATCAAGCTTTTGATTTTTGAGGTTTTCAGAAACCAGTTCAGTTAGTTGTTTTTCAAGTGATGATTGAAATTCCACAGGTAAGTTTTCTGTTCCAACTTCTAATAGATAATTTTTCATTGCTTACCTTTCTAAAATAAATCCTCTTGCCTGATTCAGGGCTGACACATATCCTATAGTAATATAATTTATTGATTTTAATTGAATTATTTTACAACAAAAAGAAATATCAGTGCATAACTTGAAAAACTTTCGATTTTCAAACTGTGCCCTGGCAGGTACTGATCTCTATAACTTAATTTTAATAATGATCTGGCTAATTAAGAAGCCCCATTATTCTTTCATAATAAGTATTATCTACTCTAACACTCTGTGAGATATTGCCCATTGTAAGGAAAAGGCTATTATTTATCGTTTCTGACTCGTTATAAGGAAATAAATTTGATATTGTATTTAATGTTTGAAACACTGTTGTTGAATATACAGCTGCACCAATATTTTCAAATGCTTTTTCAAGGTGTTCTTTATATTGATTGATATCGTTATACTGAGTATCTATTCTGTTTTGAGCATCAACAACCATTTCTCTGAGGTCTTCAACGTTATCTTCATATAGATATACTTCTCCTGGATATGGCAGTCCAATATCTTCAGGTATTACAGATCTAAAAGCGTCAGTAATATCGATACTATTATTGCCTACAAGGTTGAGATAGAGTCCTGCTGTCTCTAACTGACCATCCAGCAAAGGAACATTGTTATATCGGGTGCTTGATGCAAGATTCTGAATTTCTGCCAGAGTATAGTTAATCTGTTCGTTGATATTCTCACGCTTAACATCAGTAATATCAGGGTTTTCCTGATAATACTCTGCCAGCCCATCTATAATATTGAGCCTTGTAGAGACCATCTCTAAGCCTTCATAAGCTTGTTCCATTGCTCCAAGTGCTGATTGAACCTCTTGAAGCTGTCGGTAAAGCATATTTACTGTTCCAGCCATAGTTGTTTCATTAGCATGATAAATAAATGACCCGTCCATTATCCGGTCATAGTTATAATCATTAGGCAACTTGCCTGTTACCAGCTTAAATATGCGGTTTGTTTGCGCAAGATAGCTATCTCCCATAATGGAATAATAGCTATTGATGCTATTTACAAAGCTTAATGTCATATTTTATTGCTCTGGTGGTTGTCCTCTAACAGGTGCTTTTTTTGTTATCGGAACAAATCCTGTTTTATTGACAAATATAGCATCAGTCAGTTAACAAAAGTTAACCTGACAAAAATTGCTTAATATATTTTTCGCAATATTGACAGTGTGCTAGAATCAATAATAATCAGGAAATGGGCAATAATGGGGAACTTAAACGATTTCATTCTAAAAGAACTTGAAAAGCGCTTTCCCAACTATTTGAAGATGGGAGATGAATGTCTTGTTCGCAAAGACTACAGGCGGGCTCTGGAGTTTTATCAAAAGGCAGAAGCCGCACAGGGCAGCAATCCATATCTTCACTATAACTGGGCTGCCTGCTTTTTCGCTCTGGAAGAATATGATGCAGCTATCACACGTTTTAAGATAGCGGTAAAACTAAAGCCTGACTTTACAGATGCTTATATCAACTGGGGTATAACACTTATGAACAAGCACCGGCTGAGAGAAGCAGTAAAGAAGTTTAAGCAGGCCTCTAAAATTGCTCCTGATGATCCTAAAGTGTATCTTAACATGGGTATTGTCCTGGAAATGCTTGAATATCCTGAAGATGCTGAAGAGAACTTTTTAAAAGTCCTTGAAAAGACTTCGCCGACTCAGGAACATGGTGACCTTAAAGCATCAAATGAACGTATTATTGCTCTTAATAAACTGGCTCTTCTTGATATGAAAAAAGATAAGCTTCAAGAAGCCATAAATAAGTTTCAGCAGATAGTTAAAATTGATCCTAAATTTGCTCCTGCCTATTATAACCTTGCTATAGTTCATGCAAATACCGGCAAAGACTCAAAGGCTATTGAAAACCTGGCTAAAGCAATTGATTATGACGGAAGTGCCTTTAGAAGAGCTAAAGAAGAACCTGCTTTTAAGAAGCTGCAAAACAATGAGGCATTTAAGAAGTTAATTCCTTAGATCTGTGTAAGAAATGTTTACAAGGTCGGCTGCGGTGATATTGAAATGTTCTGTGAGGTATTGCATAAGTTTTTGTGCCTCCTCGGCAGTTCTGCCATGGATTATAACAACCTCAAATTCTAGAAATTCACCAAGACCCTGAACATTATCAATATGAATTCTGCAATCTTTATAGATATAGACTTTTCTAGTTTTTATAACTGTGTTTTTGATACCAAAAATAAGGGTAAGAAGTTTTTGAAGCTGTGCTGGATCCTTTGTTTGGTATATTTCATAATAACTGTTCTTTGCTTCAGGCCTGTCAGGACGGGCATAATAAATTAGTTCAGCTGATTCATCGTTAATTGATCTTAGTTTTAGCCTGTTTTCAGGTACATTAAAATAAACATCCGTCTGATTAAACTCATAATATTCAGTTATATCAAGGCTTTGGACTAGTCTTAATGCCCTGTCATTTGGATATCTGGCTTTTATTTCAAGATTATTCATCTGTTTTTTTCTCTTTTTTTGGTTTAAAGCTTATAAGTTCTTTTAAAAGACCTTCAAGCCCGCCATAGACGGTTATATTATCTATTTTGGAGGTAATTTTTTCAAGTGCTTCAAGTTCTTTCAGGCGAAGAAGAACAGGGTTGTTTTCCATCAATTTTGCAGTATTCAGCAGTGATCTGGTTGCAGCTGTTTCCTCACGTCTTTGTATCAGGTTTGCCTGAGCCAATTTATCAGCAGCAACGACTTGATTCATAATATCCCGCATATCGCCTGGCAGAATATAGTCTTTGATGCCAACATCTTTTAACTCAATACCATACTCGTTAAGCTTATTGACAGATGATTCATAGACCATTTTATTTATTTCATCTTTTAGAGAAAGCAATTCATCCATTGTATGAGTACCCATAGCCTCTCTTAAAGCGTGCTGAAGGGTTACATAGATATAATCTTTATAGTCTTTCAGCTCTTTTATTGCTTTAACCGGGTCGTTTACCCTGTAGTTGGCTGATAAGTTAGCCCTCATAGTGACTTTATCTTTTGTTATAATTTCCTGTCCATTGATTTCAACTGGTTGAATTCTCAGGTCTATTATTTTGCATTCAAATAAATGGTTGAAATTCCAGAATCCGTGTGTTCCTGGTTCAAGAATTTTTGAATACTGCCCATTGATAAAGAGTAACCCTTTTTCATGATCAGCTATTCTATATATACAGGCTTTTTGCTCTAGTTCGGGTGAGTAAGGAACAATATACATTAGTTTTTCGGGTATTTCAAAATCTTTATCAATATTAATTTTTTCAATTTTTGTTTCAATGATGTCTTTCCAGAAGAGCTTTCTTGAAGATGGTGGAAGAATATTAACCAGTTTATCTTCCTGATAAATAAGAGCAGCTTCATTATCTGATAGATCGACCATCTCAAAGTGTGTTTCTATAAGCTCAGGTTTCTTTTCAATAAGAAAATCAATTATTGGTAAATCAAAAAGTGGCTGGTTGAGATCATAAAAGCCTGTTTCAAGCTTGTTAAGAGGATCAAAATACCAGTATACTCCAGGTAACAGAATCTTTTCAAAATCTCCTTCTCTATATAGTATACCTTTCTGGTGTTTCTTAACATAAAATCGTTTGAAAAGCCTTAAATTTACAGATGATTCAAGCTGTTCGAATATTAATTTCAAGAGTACGTAAAGTAATATAAGAATTAAAAGAAAGATAATCAGTTTAGCTATAAGTTCCATCATTTTTTCCCTTTCTTCCCTCACCATTCAAGGGTACCACTGGCACTATCAGGGCGGAAAATCGTTTAAGGTAAAGACTTTTAGTTATTGCATCTACTCATCCTTCTGAAGGTTTAGCTAACCGGGGCCAGCTTAAAGGCCAGAGATCAGAATAAACACTCAAACCAGAAGACTGAACCGGTATCCACGATTTTGCATAGCCCATCAGGTACTGTAAATGGCTTTATACAAAATATTCTAACCGCAGCCAGAATAAATTGTTATCCGCCATTTACACGCAGTACCCTTTTCTGGCAAGGTTTAACAAGTCTACCAGACAAATTGGGAATTGAACCCGGCGGATCCACAGTCCGTTGCTCTTTCGAGCGGTGCGAGATGTCAATATATTACTGGTACACTCAATACCAAAACGATTTTTTTGAGTGCCAGGCTGGCTTTTTGAACCAGCTCCGCTGGTAATATACTGCACATAACGCAATATCATTTCTTTACATCTTATTATGTAAAGGTTAATTTCAAGGAACAAATACGAATTTAATTTTTACTGGTTAACGTCGATAGATTTACTATCCAGAGAGGTCATAATACCCTGAGTTATCTCTATTGAATCTACCCCAAGGCCAGTTAATATATTCATTGCCATAGAATCTTTCAGTTTTGTAATTGCAATGAGAAGATGTTCAGATTCAATTCTTGTATAATCTTTCCTTTTAGCTTCTTCCCAGGCAAGTTCAAGTAGCTTTTTAGCTCTGGGAGTGAAGGTCATTTCAACATTACTATCATATGAGCCATAGCCAACGACTTTTTTAACCTCATGTCTGGCATCTTGAAGTGTTATACCTAAATTTTGCAGAACATTTGAAGCAATGCCTATGCCAACACTGAGCAAGCCCAATAAAATATGCTCTGTTCCTACAACATTGTAGTCAAGCATTCGTGCTTCTTCCTGAGCGAGTTTGATAATACTTAGTGTAGGCGGTCGTTGTTTTTCTATAGGTTCGATGATTCTTTGATATAGCTGTTGAGTATTAATTGATTTGTTTTCAAAAATAGCTTTTACCAGTCCCTTGTCTTCTTTAAGCATTCCAAGCATAATATGTTCTGGTTTTACAGATCCATAACCAAGCGTTGTAGCTATTTCGTGGGCTTTTTCAAGTACTTTGAAAGCTACAGGCGTTAGTTGAAAGTTAACATCAAGATATTCAGGTGAGCGATCCTGGTGGTATGAGAGGTATTCAAGTAACTGGTTATAGTTAATATTATTTTCTTCCAGTAATGATTTCAGGTTGTTATTTTGTGATTTTGTGATTGCAAGCAGTAAGTGCTCTGTGCCAATTGTATCATTGTTAAATGCTTTCATTTCTTGTTTTGCAAGATTAATAATTTCTGATGTTGATTCACTTTCAAGACTAAATGGCAACTCAAAAATTTTTGACTGTATTGCCTTTGATATTTCTGTTAGCTTTTTAGACTGTTGTATTTCAGGATGAGCCCTGTTTAAAGATCGTTTGACTGTTATTCTGGTGACTGTTTCAATAATTCTATCAACATCTACTTCTAGGTCTTTGAGAACCTTTACTGCTGCAAAATTTTCATTACTCAAGAGAGAAATAAACAGGTGTTCAGAGCCTACATAAACATAGCCAAGATTTTTAGCCTGCTCTGAAGCATCTTTAAGGGCTTGAATAGCCTGATTTGAGAATATTACCTCATTAAGAATCCCAGTGTTTTTGGTCAGGCTTTTGGATTCAGCTACTTTTTCTCTCAGTTCTTCAATAGTGACACCAACGGCTCTTAATACTCTTACGGGTATGCCGGTTCCTTCCTGAACAAGGCCTAAGAGCAAGTGTTGTGTGCCTATTTGAGAGTGAGAAAGCCTTCTAGCTTCTTCCTGAGAATTAATTACAGCTTTAATGGCTTTTTCAGTAAACTTATCTAACAAAATTCTTTCCTTTATAGACTCTTGAAGTTTGATTATAACAGGGTAATACCTTAATGAAAAGATTTCAAGAAAAATATATCACAGAAAAAGTAATTATTCTCTCAGGAAATATGAATCAAAATGATCTATTTTAGAAGGATGTATCTTTTTGATTTCTTTTAAGTTGTTGATTTCAGGATTATTATAAGGTATGAATATGGCTGCATAGCTGTCTTCGTAAATGATTCTCCAGTATTTTTCTTTTAAAAGCTTTTCATATACCGGAGAAAACTTTTGATCAACAAGTAATATATCTGGCTTAAAGGTTTCAAGAAAGTTTTTCCAGTTTTTTCTGGCGAAATAAAAGTCAAGGTTTTCATTATAAACCTTTTCAGGAAATGCAGTTACATATCTTCCATCAATTGAAACTTTATTATCAGGATATAGCCGCCAGGTAGCATAAGATCCCCAGTGAAAAGGTATAAGTATATTACCTTTAAGAGAATTTTCTTTTATGAATCTGATAGCATTCAGAGGGTATTTTTCCTGTAGGAACTTAAATTTCCAATCTGAAAAGTTTATAGTCGATAAGAGGGCAGTAAACACAATTATGACAATAATTGCAAAGCCCTTATTTAGGAAAAAATCAATTATATTTGCATATTCATCTCCTTTTTTGGTTCTCAGGTCTTTTAAAAGGCGTTGATAAATATCTGAAAGATGTTCATATATAAAGACACCAGCAACAAGAGAAAAAATCATTGTGTGCCTGACAGCCATAAAGCTAAAAAAGGCCAGTGAAACCAGAAGTATTATTGCTGCCGGATCACTTTTAGGCTTTTTAGAAAAAATAAACGCTATTATACCAACCAGTAAAAGTAGTTTAAAAAACTTGAAATCTTCTATGTTTTTCAGATCAAGTTTTGCCCATTCAGATATCTGGTAGTGTTTTGCTGTTAATTCGTCAATTATAAACAGGTAATAGTGATAAGTATAGGGGTTTACAATAGTCAAAAGTATGCTAATAACAAGAACTATCAGGTATGGTTTAAACTCTTTTCTTTCAATAAGCTGAGAAATCGTGTAAATGCCAAGTAGTGCAAGACCTGCAATGCATCCCCCGTGGAGGTTAACCCATAATATCATTGAGACTGGCAGAATCCAGAGGTATTTTTGCGTTTCTTTCAGGCGAGAGTGTTCAAGTATAAGCATCCACAGTAGAAAAAACAGGTAAGTAAATATGTGAGAACGCATATTTGATGCAAGGCCTGGTGCAAGAGCAAATAAGACAAGCATTAGATAAAATATATTTTTGTTTGTATCCAGTCTCAAGCGGGCAATAAGATAAATTAACCACATAACAAGGATAGCAGCAGTACTTTTAAAGATTAAAATGCCCGTAAAACCATAATTTTTGAAGATAAAAAACAAAATAATGCTGCTGAGCCATTCATGATCTACCCAGATATCTTTAGCAGGTGAAAAGGTAAATATATCACGATAAAGAACCCATCCGTTATCCAGATAGGCAGCTCCGCAATAGAGTCTGCTCCAGAAATCAGGGTCTGCGATGTTTAATACTGCAGAAGCAAACAGTGCAACAATAATTAATGCAATAAAATTAATATCTTTTAAGGATTTTGTTACTAAATCTTTCATTAAATAAGCATCTCAGGAAATCAATACCTTAAGAGTTTTTTGATGAGAATATTGCATTATTATAACTATTTAGAATGTCTTTCATATCTTTGACAGCCCTGTCAAGCCCAACATAAATAGCCCTTGATATAATACTGTGGCCAACATTCAACTCTTCAAGATCTTTTATGGTACAAATTCTATGGACATTGACATAGTTTAAACCGTGTCCTGCATTAACTCTTAAGCCTAATTTTCTGGCAAAACCTGCTGCGTCATCTATTTCTTTAAATGTATTAAGAATATCTTCTTCTGTTTTAGCGTTGGCGTATGTGCCAGTATGAATTTCAATAAAATCTGCTTTTACTTCATAGCTTGCTTCAATTTGATCCTGGTCAGGGTCAATGAATAGACTAACTATAATACCAGCATTTTTAAAAGCTGAAATATAGTCAGTCATAAATTTTTTATTGTCTTTAACATTCAGGCCACCTTCAGTTGTAACCTCTTGTCTCTTTTCAGGGACAAGGCAAACTGACCAGGGCTTTAATCTTAAAGCTATATCCTGAATTTCTTTTGTGCAAGCCATTTCAAGGTTTAATCTTGTTTGAATGGTTTTTGAAAGAATTTCTACATCTCGATCGACGATATGTCTTCTATCTTCTCTGAGGTGAACTGTAATACAATCGGCACCAGCCATTTCACAGATAGCTGCTGCAGTTACGGGGTCAGGTTCGGTTCCTTTTCTAGCCTGTCTGATTGTTGCGACATGATCTACATTTACACCAAGCGTAATCATTTTATAATCCTCAAATTCTTTATACCGCCTATCAGATGCTATCTTATCATAACAGTCAAAAGAATTTAAAGTTTTCAAAGAAGATATAAAAACAGAAAAAACCGCATTCTTTTGCGGTTAAGAAATAGTGTCTCAAAAACTGTCGAGGGAGGGACTTGAACCCTCATGGGTCTCCCCACACGGCCCTCAACCGTGCGCGTCTACCAATTCCGCCACCCCGACTTGAGGTTAAAATCATATTAAAATTTCAAAGGTTGAAAGTCAACGTTTTATAACAATTGTTATTAATTATTTTACTTTCATTTACGCAAGTTTTTAAGGCAGGCAAATATTAGCAGCTCAAAACACACGCAAAATGCCTCTGACAGCCTGTTAAAATAAAAACTTTGAAAGTTTAAAGTTTTCTTTTAAAATAAATGGCAGCATCCTGTGCATAATAAAATAAAAATTTATTAGTTGAAAAAGTATTATGCAAAGGTTATTGTGCTAAGAATAGTTTGAAAAGAGGGTAAAACTTTGGCGAATGTCCTGATTGTTGAAGATAGCAAGCTAGTTATAACAATGATGAAGAAGTATCTTGCCGCCGAAGGGCATGAATTTATTGTTACAAACAGCGGCATTGAAGCAATTAAATATCTTGAAACTAATCCTCTGCCTGATATTGTATTATTAGATATAGTAATGGAAGGCATGGATGGCTTTGAATTAATTCAAAAGATCAAAACAAATGAGGCTACAAAAGACTTACCGGTTTTATTTGTCACCTCTTTAGACAAAGGGAGCGACATAAACAGAGGACTAGAACTTGGTGCCAATGATTATATAATAAAGCCATTTACTCCCAATGAGCTCAAAAATAAGGTATCAAGCAATTTAAGATAAAAAAATGGTTAAAACACATCCCGCACTTGAAGAATTTAAAACGATAGCCCGTGAAAAGCTTAAAAACCTTAATAACAAGGTCATTGTTCCTGTCTGGTGTGAGCTGGTTCTTGATCTTGAATCTCCGGTGGCACTGTTTTACAAAGTATGTAAAGACGAAGATTACAGCTTTTTGCTTGAATCAACCGATGGTGGTGAACAGTTTGGCCGCTATTCCATACTGGGATGCAAGCCTCTTTACATCATTAAAGCTGAAGACAACATTGTCAAAATATTTAATATGCTTACAGGAGAAGTAATACAGGCAGGTAGTGATCCTTATGAAGCCCTTAAAAACTTTCTTTCAGAGTATTCACTGGTAGATGAAGGTAAGCCTTACTTTTCAGGTGGTGCTGTTGGATACTTTAGTTATGACTCTGTCAGGCACATTGAGCCTGTATTAAATGACCTTTTTACTACTATAGAACACTGTGTAAGTTTTCCTGAAGCGTATTTTATGATAGCTGACACCACTATAGTATTTGATCACGTTAAACATAGAATATACCTGATCAATAATGTATTTGTAGATGAAACAAGAGATCTTGAAATAATTTACAAAAATGCAATTGAAAAAATTAATGATATTATAAGGAAAATTGAACAGCCACTCAGTGCACCTGTTCTGAAGCTTAATGATACACCCCGTGAAACAACTATTAAATCTAATATATCAAAAGAAAAATGGAACTCTATCATCAACAAAACTATTGAATACATTAGAGCCGGCGATATATTTCAGGCAGTATTATCTCAAAGGTTTGAAATAGAAAAACCTGATATTGATAATTTCATTATATACCGGACTCTCAGAAGCCTGAACCCATCTCCATATATGTATTATTTGCATTTTAAGGATTTTCAGATTATAGGCTCTTCTCCTGAAATGCTTGTAAAATGTACACCGGACGGCACAGTTAATACACATCCTATAGCAGGAACCAGGCACAGAGGGTTTTCTCTTGAAGAAGATGACTTACTGGCCCAGGATTTACTTGGTGACCCGAAAGAACGTGCCGAACATATTATGCTGGTTGATCTCAGCCGGAACGATCTTGGCAGAGTTTGTGAATATGGCAGCGTAAAAATGGCCCGTCTGATGGAAATTGAAAAATATTCACACGTTATGCACATTGTTAGTGATGTTACCGGAAAACTAAAAAAAGATATCAGTATTATAGACCTCCTCAGAGCCTGTTTCCCTGCTGGCACACTCTCAGGAGCGCCAAAAATTAAAGCGATGGAAATTATTTACGAACTGGAACAGTCAGCAAGAGGACCATATGGCGGTTGTGTTGGTTATATCGGATTTAATAACGAACTGAATACTGCTATAACAATTAGAACTATGCTAATTAAAGACAATAAGCTATTTGTACAGGCAGGGGCAGGCATTGTAGCCGACTCTGTAGCGGAAAATGAATATCAAGAATGCGTCAATAAAGCAAAAGCACTCATTCAGACAATTAATTTACTGTCTCCTTAATCTGGGTATCAAATGCAACAAGAATCCGGCCAAAAAGATACTTTCTACTATTCAAGGAAGCTAAAAGCCTCTGAAACAGTGCACCTTATTTATGAAAAAGTAAAAGAGGCTAACTATACGGCACTTTTGCAGAGCTCTGATAGCTATATACATAAAACCAGTGAGTATTCTATTATTTCAGTATTGCCTGAAATGCTTCTTACCCTGAGAGCTTCACAACTTACACTTCAGCAGATTAACCATAAAGAGAAACTTAAAAGGCATATACATATTCAAAGTCTCTCACAGCTTAAGTCTATACTTCAGGAACTTCTGGCAATAACCTTCAAAAAAGACTTGCCTGATAAACTTTCTCATCTACCCTTCACCGGCGGGCTTATAGGCTTTATCTCTTATGACTTTGTTCGATATATTGAAAAACTGCCTGAAAAAAATATACCAGAATATACCCCTGATATGCAGTTTATCTTAACTAAAAACAGTATTATCATTGACCATAAAGACAACACTCTCTGGATTATAGCTGAAAATAAAGAAATTTTGAATTATCTGATCAACAATGTCAACCTGAATTTTGAAGAAAAAGATCCTTCTGTTAATATAAAGCTCTCAGGCAAGAGAAAACAAAGTTTTACTGAAGAAGAATTCATTGCTCAAGTTGAAAAAACAAAAGACTATATTTCCCGGGGTGAAATATATCAAGCAAATATATCTATTAGATTCAGTCAACTTATGGAACTGGAACCTTTTGAGTTCTATCGCCTTTTGTATAATATCAATCCGTCTCCCTTTTGTGCTTATATTCATTTTGACGACATATGTATTATTTGCAACTCACCGGAACGATTAATAAAAAGTAACCCTGATAGAACCATTGAAACCAGACCAATAGCCGGTACCAGGGGTCGCAGTCACATTACTTCTGAAGATAATAAACTTGAAGAAGAGCTTATTGCATCTGCCAAAGAACGTTCAGAACATATTATGCTGGTTGATCTTGAGCGCAATGATCTTGGTAAAGTCTCTAAATATTCATCAGTAGTGGTAGATGAACTTTTTACTGTTGAAAAGTATTCTCATGTAATGCATCTCGTCAGTAATATATCTGCTATGCTTGATGAAAAAAATGATTGTCTTGATCTAATACCTGCAATGTTTCCTGGAGGAACAATTACAGGAGTGCCCAAGGTAAGATGTATGGAAATCATCGAAGAAATAGAACCTCTGCGCAGAGGGCTTTATACTGGCAGTATTGGCTATATTGATGCACGTGGAAGTATAGATCTTAATATTGTTATACGAACGATGGTGCTTGAAAGAACTTCATCTGGAAACTATTACGCTTTAATGCAGTTTGGAGCTGGCATTGTAGCAGACTCGGTAGGAAAACATGAGTATAAAGAGTGTATCAAAAAAGGCAGGGCGATCTTTGATATCATTGATGCACTTACAGGCCAGTAAAATTAAAGCTTAACCAGAAGTATCGTTGTCTTTAAATGCTTTATCAAGCATAGTACGGAAGTATTCTTCAGGGTTCATAATGAAAGAATCTATCTTGAAAGGCATACAGACACTGAGAGCATCAGGGCATACTTTTATATGCACAGGTGGATACCCTATAAGATCACCATCAGCCTGCACAGGTAGCCTGGGACGGCATTTCAAATATACTTCTTTTGCTTTGAAGTGCTGCATTTTAAAGGCTTTATGCTCTTCTGTGTACTTCTGCTTTGTAATAATGTTCCACAAAACCGGAATATATTCACCAGTATGGGTAGGTGAGTAGATGCATATATCCAAAAAACCGTCTGTAAGCGAAGCATCCGGTACCAGTGTTAAAAAGTTACCAAAAAGATTGCCTGTATTAACAAATAATACGTTAACTGCCCGTTTTTTAATTTTTTTGCCATCAATATTTAGCTGAAAGACTGATCTTTCAGGGATTATCGCCTGAATAAATCCTTCTATAAAGTAAGCAAGAAACCCCAGAAATTTCTTTTTGTTTCTATCGACGTTTTTCATTATTTTAGCGTCAAACCCGCAGCCTGCTGTAATAGCAAAATAGCGGTTGTTGATTTTTCCGAGATCTATTTTATCCTGTTTGCCTTCAAAAATTATCTTTAGTGCTTTTTTAACATCAGCAGGTATGCCAAGAGCAGTGGCCAGCAAATTGGCTGTGCCGGTTGGTATAATACCAAGAGTAGTTGCTGATTCTGCCATGCCGTTTATAATCTGATTTACAGTGCCATCTCCACCGATAGCAATTATCTTTGAAACCTTTTCAAGGCTGGCTTTTCTGGTACGTTCAAGGATATCCTCAAAATTACTCGATTCAAAAAGTTCATACTCAATATCAAAGCTTCTCATAGCTTCAAGAAAACTGGTTTTTATTGTTTTTGGATTCCGGTTACCGCTTTCCGGATTAAAAATCACCAGAACATTCACTGTTTAGAACCTTTCAATTTAATTTTATCAAACGGTTTTCAAGCTTGCAGATATATTTTAAAATTATACCTGTCTAAAGTGAAATTATTATCATCTTGAAAAAACTTTTTAATCGAAACATATTTGATTTTATTGTTAAAATTCTTTATAAATTTAGGTAACATGTCTAATATTTGAAGCTAGTACAATCATTATTATTAACAAATTACATAAATGTATAATGTTAGAATGATAATAGAGAAAAAAGTTCCTGAGTTCAACTGACTGATTTCTGAAGACTAAAAAACTGAAATTACTTTTAAATAGGCGCATTTCGTATTTTAGTAGTTTAAAGTATCCAGAAGAAAATATTAATGACAAATGAATTTGAACAAAAACTTAAAATAGTTGAAGATAAGCTTAAACAGGATCCAAGAAACAAGGAAGCACTGCTTGAAAGAGGTGAAATATACCTTAAACTTGGCAACCACGATAAAGCACTCGGGTCATTCGAGCAAATATTGAAATTTGAAGCAGGTCACGAGAAAGCAAATCTTCTTAAGGCAGAAATATATCTTGATATTGGAAGGCCCAAAGATGCTATTAATTGTGCAGAAAGGATTCTTTCTTCTAATCCAAATAATAAAGACGCATGGATAATTAAAGGCCTGGCTTCTGTTGATCTTAATAAAGTCAGTGATGTTTTAAATAGCTTTAAAAAAGCCTTAAAGCTTGATCCTAAAGATATTGACTTATGGGTTAAGAGCCTTGAAGTTCATAAATACGTTAATGATAAACCAGGTATCTGGAATTGCTTACATAACATAAGACTTTTAGCCCCTAAAAAGATTGAACTATGGATAGAGCAGGGCGAATTCTTACTTGATATTGGCAATTTCCAAGGAGCACTCAATTTTTATGACAGCCTGCTAAAATCAAATTTCAGTCGGGATTATTTGTTATCCAAAAAGGCTGAAGCCCTGATAGGCTTAAATAAAAACGATGAAGCTCTGAAATGTGTTGATGAAGCCCTGAGTATCAACATTGACAACGATGATGCCCTCTGTAATAAGGCTAAATTACTTGTTTCGCAGGAAAAATTTAACCAGGCCACAAGGTTGTACGAAAAAGCCCTTGAACTTAATGAGGAAAATTTTAAAGCCCTGATGGGTCTTGCAGAAATATATTATGAAGAAAATGATAATATCAAAGCATATGAAACATATGAAAAAGTATTGACCAAAAACCCTGATTTTGCGCCAGCCTGGAATAGAAAAGGACTGCTAAATGAAATTCTCAATAATAGAGAAGAAGCTCTTGTATGCTATGACCGAGCAATCAGTAAGCATCCCGGGTTTATTGACCCGATATTAAATAAATCAAAGCTACTTTACAGTATGCAAAGATATCATGAAGCGGTTCAATATATTGATATTGCTCTCAGGCTTCAGCCAGATGACATTAGTTTTCTGAAATTTAAAGGTGAGTGTCTTAAAAACCTTAAGCGGTACAAAGAAATTATTGAATGTTATCAAAAAATCGTAGAAATAGAGCCTGAAGACTTTGATGCTATTGAAACTATGGCAATCTCACTCGGTATGATAGGCAATCATGATGAAGCAATAAATATTTTTAATGAGATTGTAAAAGCTGATCCTGAAAGAAAAACAGCCTGGTATCATATGGGATACATTTATTGTTCAAAGAAAGACTATGAAAATTGTATCAAATGCCAGCAAAAGGCACTTAAAATTGACCCATCATATGAAGAAGCTCTTAATAACAAGCTATTTGCAGAAAAACAACAGAAGTTTTCAGTAAGAAAACGATCTGTTCAGGAAGTAAAAAAAATTGAAAGACCCAGAAGAGTCGCAGAATGTCCTCGTTGTGGTCTTGATATGTTTTCTGTTAACTGTGATAATTGTGGGTATGTTTTGAAAAAATTGCCTCAAGTAGATTCAGATGAAGAAGGGTCTCCTAAAACTTCTAAAGTAGAAATACCCGAAGATGATATTGCTGAAAAACTAAGACCTGATGGCTCTATTGCCGAAGAAGAAATCGAAAAAGACTTTGAAGAAAGTTCAACAAAAGACAAAAAGTTAGAAGATAGGCCTTCAAGTAAAAAATCAGTTAAAAAGAAAAGAGAAGAAAAGCCAGTAAAGAAAAAAGAGAAACCACAAAAAGATGAACCTGAAGCAAATGTAGAGGCTCCGCCAGTTTTTGGAGCAATGTTATCAATGTTTATAAAACCTCGAATGACAATGAAACAGATTGTTGCTGCAAAACCAATTAATATTATATTTGTAATATTCCTGGTCTTACTGGCTTCACTGGTAAATACAATAGCTTTAGCTGCTTCATTTCTTGCTAAAGGGCCTATACCTACTATAATGATTGCTGCTGTCATTTATTTTGTCTTCTTTATTGTTATGATGTTCCTTATTACGCCGGCAGTATTGTTGTTTATAGGTAAAATTTTCAAGGGTGAAGGCACTTTTAAAGAACTGCAGGCAGTAGTTGGTTGGTCACGTGTTGTTGATCTGGCCAGATTTGTTGTTATGTTTCTGGTATTACAACTTTTTGGCATTGGAGTTTTGATGGGTAAAGCTGATAATGTCACAGGAAGTTGTCTATACGGCCTCATAAATGGGCTTGTGCTCCAATTATGGGGGCTTATAATTCTTATAGCCGGTGTATCAGCAGCCCACAGGGTAACTTTATTGAGATCATTTATTATCGTCTCCTGTGGTGGTATTGTTATTGGTATTATTTACTTTATAGTAGTAGTTGTGGTTATAGGTGCATTAATTGCTGCTGCTGCCGCAGGTGCAGCATAAGGATAGCCTCCTGAGAAATTCATGCCAGGCGTTGCTAGCAAGTTACAGCTATTTGTAAAATTTTACTACGATCGTCAAGTCATAACGAAGACTTTGTTGTATGTTTTTTATAAAATACTTTTATACTTTTAAATAGCAGCAGAGGGTCACAGATGATTATTAGCGACTCAATTAAAAACCCCTATGAGGCAATGTTGCAGGCATACAACCCACGCAGGCGATATAATGATGAAATGAATAGCATAGCATCTAAAATTGAGCCACCTTCTTCGTTTAATCTGCTTGATGAGATAATGAAAGAGGCTGGCATTGGCAAATACGTTGATATGAAACTTTAATGGGTTTTTGCTTTCAGGCTTTGTTTTTTGTGAGTATTGTAACTATTTTGAAAAACAAATATAGCCCTGTATTTGATACAGAAGGATTTTTGTATTATAGTTGAAATTTGAATAAGACGTATATTTATTAAGTAGGAGAAAGCTATGTCAAAGAGAAAACCTATAATTGCTGGCAACTGGAAAATGAATAACCTTGTCAGTGACTCAAAAAAGCTTACTAAAGAGTTAAAAAGCAAACTGGAAGATGCTTCAAAAGATAGTTTGCCTGAAATAGTTCTTTGCCCACCGTTTACCTCTCTTGTAACCACAGGAGAAGAAATTGGTCACGGTGGAAAAATGAGACTGGGAGCCCAGACTGTTGACTGGAGAGATAGTGGGGCTTACACCGGTGAAGTTTCTCCTCTGATGCTTAAAGATTTATGTGTTGAGTATGTCATCATTGGTCACTCTGAAAGAAGAATGTACTTTGGTGAATCTGATGAAAGAGTCAACAATAAAGTTAAAGCTGTTTTGAATCATAATATGATTCCGATTATTTGTTGTGGAGAAAGTCTTGAACAGAGAGAACAGGGTGTAACTGATAGCCATGTTGAATCACAGATTAAAGCAGCTCTAAAAGAGGTTTCTAACAGTGATATAGAGAAACTTGTTTTTGCTTATGAACCAATATGGGCTATTGGCACAGGTAAAACATGTGATTCTCAAGAAGCTAACAGGGTTATTAAGCTTATCAGGTCAGTTGTTGCTTCTTTATCTTCAAAAGAGATAGCAGAAAAAGTTAGAATACTTTATGGTGGAAGTGTAAAGCCAAGTACTATTGATGAGCAAATGGCTCAAAGTGATATTGATGGTGCTCTTGTTGGTGGTGCCAGTTTAAAATCTGTTGATTTTTATGGCATTATCAAAGGTGCATGCCAGAAAAGCTGCGGTTGCAAGTAGTAAGCAAGTTTATTAAATCCATTCAGGGGGTTTTAGCTTTATAACCCCCTTTTTAATTTGGTTTTCAATCCGGCAAAACATTATAATTAATTATTCGTGATCAAACATTTTTAGACCAACTTATTATTAATGTAGATTTAACCTTAATTTAACCTGTTTTTAATATTTATAATATACCCTGTATAGTAGTTGTAAAAGGCTCTTTAAAGAACTTTAGAGTAAAAATTTATCGTATTTCTTTTTTAGCTAGAATTATTAGTTTGAATTATTTATTTTCAGGTGTATTACAGCAAGCAAGCCTGATCAGGCTTTTGTCTGAGCTGCTTTAGAGGAGGATTTGATGAAAAGATTTATTTCAATTGTATTCTGGTTGATAATAGCCATATTAGCTTTTAATTTCAACCCTTTAATGGGTAGTGTTATCCTTGCTATTCTTTTATTGTTTGCTATAAAGGCTATACTAACAAAAGAACACCTGCGATGGAAGAATGTTAGAGATTATCTGTTAATAAAATCAGAAGGTCAATCAAATAATATTTATCCTGTTGTTGCATTAGTTGTGCTCTTGGGTATTGCTCTGTTTTGTTTTATCGGAACTGTTTCAGGAGTGGAGAAAGATAGCAATAATACTGCTCTTAATTCTGAAGTGGAAAAGATTTTACCGGTTACAAATTTAGAAAAAACTGAAATAACTGATAAACTTTCTGAATCTGAAAATACTGAAGAGGCATCTATTGCAATCGATACGGGTGATACCGCCTGGATACTTATTAGTACTGCTCTTGTTATGCTTATGACACCCGGCCTAGCTCTCTTTTATGGCGGTATGGTGAGAAAAAAGAATGTTTTAGGAACCATAATGCAAAGCTTTATATGCCTTGGTGTAGTTACAATTATCTGGGTTTTATACGGATACAGTCTTGCCTTTGGAACTGATATTGCCGGCTTTATTGGCGGCTTTGATTATATCGGTTTAAAAAACGTAGGGCTAACACCCAACCCTGATTTAGCACCAACAATACCCCATCAGCTTTTTATGGCTTTTCAATTAATGTTTGCCGTTATAACACCAGCCCTTATTACCGGTGCTTTTGCTGAACGCTTTAAGTTTAAAACCTTTCTGGTGTTTATTATTGTATGGGTCACATTTGTTTATTTGCCACTGGCACACTGGGTATGGGGTGGTGGCTGGATTGGTGAACTCGGTGCTCTCGACTTTGCAGGTGGACTGGTTGTTCATATCAGCTCTGGAGTAGCTGCTCTTGCAGCAGCAATTATCATTGGCAAAAGAAAAAGAATATCAGGACACAGCATAACTCCGCATAACCTTGTTATTACACTAATAGGAGCCTCTCTTCTCTGGTTTGGTTGGTTCGGGTTTAATGGAGGAAGTGCCCTTGCTGCTGACTCTATTGCAGTATCAGCTTTTGTAGTTACACATATCGCATCAGCTTCAGCTGCTGTTGCCTGGATGATTATTGAATGGATACACCGGTTCAGGCCAACCGTTCTGGGTGTTGCTACCGGAGCAGTCGCTGGCCTGGTTGCAATTACACCTGCTGCCGGGTTTGTTAGTCCTCTGGCAGCAATCATTATAGGCATAGGTGCAGGCATATTCTGCTACATTGCAGTGAGCCTCAAAAACAAGTTTAACCTTGACGATTCCCTTGATGTTGTGGGTGTCCATGGCATTGGAGGTACATGGGGAGCCATAGCAACAGGACTATTTGCCTCTGTCGCTGTTAATGCAGGAGGGGCTAATGGTCTTTTTCTTGGTAACCCTGAATTACTGGGAACCCAGTTAATCAGTGTGATTGCTGCATGGGTTTATGTTTTTGTTATCACACTTATAATACTCAAAATACTGGATACTTTTATGGGCCTCAGAGTTGCAGATCAAGATGAAACAACCGGACTCGATATCAGCCAGCACGGTGAACGAGGATACACAATATAAGTTCTTATCAACAAATATGGAGGAATATGTAATGAAGCTTGTTATAGCATATATACAACCCGAAAAACTTAATGAAGTTAAACAGGAACTCTATCAGGCCGAAGTATACAAAATGTCAGTCATTAATGCAGTCGGCTGTGGTCAGCAAAAAGGCTTCCAGGAATTATATAGAGGCTATGAAAGGGAGGTCAACCTTCTGGATAAAATACGGCTGGAAATTGCTGTTAATGAAGATTTTGTAGATAAAACAGTTAATGCTATTATTAAAGGGGCTCAATCAGGCAGCATAGGCGATGGAAAAATATTTATACTGGAACTGCCTGAATGCATAAGAATAAGAACAGGTGAACGTGGCTCAGAAGCAATAGGATAAAGTTGATTCAATGATGTTTATTTTAGCAATTTAGGGTTTACTTTATATAAACCGCTATAAGAAACGTTGTTTTTTAATGACTTATAATATTTCTTATGTGCTAAATTCTGATTTTCTTTATTATCTGGCTGCTTAGGCCCTGCATTTACCTCTTCTTTAACAATAACATAATATCTTTGATTATCACCAGAGTTAAAAGATTCTATATCTTTTGTTTTAAAGATTTTATATTTTGTTGACTTGCATTCGGGGCACTTTTTTACCAACGAGTAAGGCTTACCCATAATAAGAACAGTTTCTCTGCTGGTATGACATTCAGAACAGGTTGCTATCAGCCAGTACAGATTAATCTTTTTACCGCAATCAGGGCAAAACCCCAGTCTGGTAGCTGTAGTAATTTTTTCATGCTTGCATTCAAATAAACTTTTTATTACATCTTTAATCTGTCTGATGATGGTTTTTTGCATTCAGAACCATCCCTTTACTATTAATAATAGTAACTTTTAGAACTTATTTTCTATAAAACCCGGCATTTGAGCTTTGCCACGATACCCCGGATGAGTGTTTGCAGCCATTCTAAAAGGTGTCTGATTTAAGTGCTTTGTGTTAACTCTTTTTTGTGAACTTAAACAGGGTTTAAATTCTTTGTATCTTGATAAGCCAACAGTATTTTCATCCCCTCTGTCCATTGATACAATACTCTTGATTATATCAAAGAGTTCACCAATTATACCAGGGCCACTAAAATCATTGTTATTATTGAGATTATTAAGTTTGTTTGAAATCATTTTTCACCTCATTATGAATGGTTTTTGTAAGAAGCTAAGAAATAAATTTTGATTAAAATAATTTGAGGTTTATATCCTGAATTTATTTTACCGAAATGGATGCTATTCGGGCAATATAAAGAATGTATATTTATTAAATGATGACTGAAAACCTTTAATAGGCTGATTTTAAGTAATATTGTCAGGCTGTAATAATTTTAATAATTCAGATATAATGCTTTATTCATTTGATTAGAATATGTTTTATCGTTAAAAACTGTAATTAAACAATTTGTAGCATATTCATAAAAGGCAATACTCAACAAATAATGGATATACAACAGGTAAAATAGTCAAACAATTAGATTGGTAAACATATAAATTATCACTGGTGTCCGGTAAAAGATTATATTTAGATGTATAAAACCTGTCATAATCTTTGTTTTAGGTTAGAAAATTTTACAGGAAGTTAAATTTAAGAAACGGGCAAAAATTATTAAACAG
>CAZFBA010000036.1:0-35753 GCA_964517135.1 uncultured Gammaproteobacteria bacterium | reverse complement strand
ATGTTATTGGATTTACCAAGTTAAAAACTGGAACCTAAATGGGGGCAGGTCAGAATCTGTAATTTCTTAATTAATCAGAGGTTCCAGTATGAAATAAAAAACTCTCTCAGGAGTGCACTAAGTGCACTCCTGAAGTTTTGCTTAATATTAGCCTGTTCTGGTTTCGATTTTCAAATACTTTTAAGTTTTTCTTGTGTTATGCCAAACTCTTTAATCATTTCTTTTGAAATGAGGCCGGTTTTAGTAATATCAATCATTTCTTTTAAGAACGCAGTGAGTTCTTTTCTGACTTCTTCTTTTTTATCGTCACTTGCTTCCTGAAGTTTTGCATTATAATAACCAAAACCCAGCTTATAATATCTTTCAAAAACCTGATCAAAAAGGCTTTTAGCTTCATTAATTTTTATATTAAGCCTGCGGGCAGTTTCAACATTAACTATTCCGAGCTGACATAGTGCACTGGCGTTTATGAGCTCATCAAAATATCTTTTATAGACTTCCAGTTTATGTTTTGTAGAATACGTTTTATTTATAACACGGGCATAATAACTGCTTAATGTTATTGTATAATCTTCAAAAGCATCTGTCACATAGTCTGACCCCGGGTATATATTTAGGGGTTTATAGACTTCTTTTGTTACATATCCACTGGAAGTTATGTTTATAAGAAAGAGTATATCTCTAAAAAACAGGTTATATTTATCTTTTAGAATTTCTTCTGCGGTTCTTCTTGATTTAAAGAGAAGGTTATAATAAATCTTCATGTGTGAAACGGTCAGGCTATATGCTTCGTCAAGAACTTCTTGTTTGACAGGTGATACCATATCAATATTAAGCTTCCCTTTAATATCCATATCATAGGTATCTTTTATTTCAGGACTAATACCATCCGGTGCGTCAAGGTATAGCGAGAGGTTTGTATCTGCTTCAGGTACCAGAATACCCAGGATAGAGCCTTTTAGCCTGTTTTCTTTTTTTATCGCTGCCAGTTCGGGCTTTGAATGCTTATTATTTCCGATTTGTTCTCTTAATATTTCTTCGTCACCCTTTACAACAGCTTTAGATATTTGCCCTGCCTGATTTGTTTCAAAACTAATTTTAAGATTCCTTTTAATAAAAAACTTTTGTGTTTTTGTGGTCTTGGTAAGTTTAACATTAAGGTTACCTGACCATTTGCCAACAAGAAGCTGCAATAAAGCCTGGGCTTTTAAATCTCCAAATCTATCTGTATACTTAATACAGGTATTAAGGAGACTTTTTGAATGGTTAAAAGCCTGCATCACAGTAGATGATTCGCTGATAAGTTTTCTGTTATTATCATATTCCCTGTCAAAATCTTTCTTTATAACCTGATATTTTGAGATGATATCGTCATAAGAAGATTCTTTAATTTTCTTAATATTTAATTTAGCAGAATATTCTTGCTGGCCAATTTTTTTCGTATAGCTATCCTGTAAACTAATATCAATGAAAGAGTTCTCTGCAAAAGCAGCCTCAAATGTAAAAATTAGCGATATAATTAAAAGTATTAATTGATAAATTTTTTTCATATCATATTCTTACAATAAAATAATTAATTTGATGTTGTACTAAATATTATCCAAAAAGTTTAACATGAGAAAAGCATTTGTTGTTTTAATTGTTTCATTTATATTTACTTTTACTGGCTGTGAAAGCAGGCCAACTTATTATCATACGATAGAGCCCTTTGATTATAATGATTCTGCGAGATTGCTTATTGAAATTAAAGAAAAAACAGGCACTAAAAATGATGTTGAAGCAGCAAAGCTTAATCTTAAACTTGTTGAAAGTGATTCAACTACCGAAAAAGCAGCATTACTGGTAAAAATTAACCAGTTAATGAATGAAAAATCTTCAAAATAAAATATAGTAAACACTCTTCTGGTTTTGCAAACAAAAAAATCTGTTATCTTAGTTATACGCTGGTCTATTTTAGTGGTAAAATTAAATATCAGGTTATAAATCTGGTGATTTTTCTTCTAATAATTTAAAAGGTATAATAACTATTAAAATAGTTTGTTATCGTTTGTTTGTTAGAACCCCCTGAATAATAGGAATATCAAATTGTCAATTATTGAAATACAAAAATATGGTGAAGAAGTCTTAAGAAAACCCTGCAAAGAAGTTCATAAATTTACTTCAAAAACAAGAAAACTCATAGACGACCTTCTGGCTACAATGTATGCCGCTAATGGGGTCGGGCTTGCCGCCCCTCAAATAGGCATTTCGCAGAGAGTGTTTGTCATCGATGTAGCTACCGGCAATGAACCTCCTAACCCGATGGTATTTGTTAACCCCAGAATAGTTAAAAAAGAAGGAGCAGTTCTCAGCTATGAAGGCTGCCTGAGCTTTCCCGATGTTTATACTCACGTTAAAAGATATGAAAAGATTATTGTCAGGGCAAAAGACCACAAAAATAAGCCTTTTTCTATAGAAGTAGATGACGGCAGCCTTCTGTGCAGAGCTATTCAACACGAAACTGATCACCTTGACGGCATTCTTTTTGTAGACCACACAATGAACAGATTCGAGACCAATAAAGCACTGCAAGAAAAGGCTCTTCCACCTGTTCAGGATGACTACCTCCTTGAAGAAACTGAACTGGAAGAATTAATAATGAAAAAGTGCGAAGAAAAACTACCCTCATATGAAGAAGAGGAACTAACCGAAAAATCGTTTTAGACTGTCTTTAGGTAACCAGAAATGAAAATAGTTTTCATGGGAACTCCTGAATTTGCTGTACCATCTCTAAGGCTACTACATCACGCCGAACTCATAGACGTTATTGCCGTTATAACCCAACCAGACAGGCCCGCAGGCAGAGGCAAAAAACTGCAAATATCACCCGTTAAACAATATGCCCTTGAAAATGAAATTTTCTATCTGCAACCCTCAAAAATTAAAAACGATAAAGAAGTCATCGACTACCTCAAAAACTCAAATGCAGACGCCTTTGTAACTGTTGCTTTCGGACAAATACTCTCAAAAGAAATACTGGATATACCCCCGCTGGGTACTATTAACCTGCATGCGTCACTCTTACCTGAATACAGGGGGCCAAACCCGATTCAATGGGCCATCATTAACGGAGACAAAAAAACCGGCGTAACAACTATGCTCACTGAAGAAGGTATCGACTGCGGCGATATACTCATAAAACACGAAGTGCCCATTCTTCTGGATTACGATTCTATTAAACTGACCCGTGATATATCAAATATTGGAGCCCGTGTGCTTGCAGATACAGTTCTAGGACTTTGTCAGGGTACTATAACCCCCGTAAAACAGGATCACTCAAAAGCTACGAAAGCACCAAAACTCAAAAAAGAAAAAGGAAACATATCCTGGAATGATACTACCCTCAATATACACAATATCATAAGAGGAACCAGACCCTGGCCCGGCTCATATACCAGTTTTAACGGAAAAATTATTAAAATCAACAAAAGCTTTATGCCCGGTATATCAGATGATAACAAAGAATTTAAACCCGGAAGCATAATAAACATAACCAAAACAGCTATACAGGTTCGCACCGGTGATGGATACATTGAATTACTGGAACTGCAACCACCTAATAAACCTGTTATGCCTGCTAAAGATTGGGCCCGAGGGGCAAGAGTCAAACCAGGCGACATGTTTATACAAACTAATGAATAAAATTCTTAAATAATTATAAAAAACAACCCATACCAACATTTTTAAAATGTATAATAAAAGAAACAAATCAAACCAACCATCGTCAAAAATATTTGAGTTGATAATTTCTAGAAAAAGAGGTGAACTATATGTTTTTCGTTGATTCATTATACCTACTGGTAATGATAGTGGGCATTATACTCATTTTTGGCCCGCAACTATATGTTAAAAATACTTATAAAAAATATCTCCAGATAGCTTCCAGCTCAGGGCTCACAGGAGCAGAAGTTGCTGAAAGAATACTCAGCTATAACGGCCTCTCAGGTACTACTGCCGTAAATAATTCACATTCAAAAGGCCCAGTAAGAATAGAAGCCATCGGTGGCCAGCTCTCTGACCACTATGACCCCAGAGCAAATGCCGTAAGACTTTCTGAAGAAAACTATTACGGAAGATCTATTTCTGCCATAGCTGTAGCAGCGCACGAAGTAGGCCACGCAATACAGGAAAACGAAGGATATTTCCCGATCAAGGTTAGATCAACATTCTTCCCTGTTGCTTCATTCGGAGACAAATTTGGTATTTTCTTACTAATGGCAGGGTTTATAATGATGGCCTGGATGGGTATGTATGGACTGGGACAAACAATTGCACTGGCAGGCGTTGTAGCATATGCTGCCGTGGTGCTTTTCCAGTTTATTACACTGCCCGTAGAGTTTGACGCCAGTGCCAGAGCCCTTCAACAACTCAGAACTGTCGGAATACTTTCTGATCATGAAATCGGAGACTCTAAAAAAGTTCTCACAGCAGCAGCCCTGACTTATGTTGCAACTGCTCTCTATGCTGTGATAAACTTACTTTACTGGGTTTACATATTGTTTTTACGTAGAAATTAATGGCCAATCCACGATTAGTTGCACTCGAAGCCTTAAATGATATATTAGAACGAAAGATATATGCCGACGAAGCACTTTCGTCGGCTTTTGAATCCCGAAAATTAAATAAAAAAGACAAAGCTCTGGCTACAGAGCTTATTTATGGTGTTACCAGAAATAAACTGGCTATTGATTTTTTGATATCTAAAATAAGCAAAAGAGAACTACGGCATCTTTCTTTCAATCTTAGAAATATCTTAAGACTTGGAGTTTATCAACTTGAATACACACGCATACCCGAATATGCAGCTGTAAATAGTACTGTTGAACTGTGTAAAATAGTTGAGAACACAAAAGTATCTACATTTGTTAACGGTATTTTAAGAAACTTAATAAAACAACGGCCTGCCATCAAATTTCCTAAAATCTCCAGAAACCGCTCTTATGCGCTTTCAATAAAATTTTCACACCCTAAATGGGTTGTCAAACGCTGGCTTGACAACTTTGGACTAGACAATACAATGTCTCTCCTTAGTTTTAACAATACTTCACCACAGGTAACAATTAATATTAACAGAATTAAAGCAAGTTATGAAGAGGTATTAAATGAACTGGAAGAAGTTCATATACACCCAACACCCTCAACTATCTCGCCACAATGCCTGAAGATAGGTAATGCAGGTCTTATAACCCAGATACCAGGCTTTTATGAAGGGCACTGGTTTGTTCAGGATGAATTATCAAGCCTCGTTGTCGACATTTTATCTCCTCAAGAAGGTGAAACCATTATTGACCTGTGTGCTGCACCAGGCATAAAGACTGTTCAATCTGCTGGATATATGAATAATAAAGGTAAAATCTACGCCATAGATATCAAAGAAGACCGAATTAAACGTATAAAACAAAACTGCTACAGGCTTGGCGTTAACATTATTGAATGCATTCATGATGATGGTACTACTTTTACCATGCCTGAAAATAACCTTGCAGACAAAATACTCATTGATGCACCCTGCTCTAACACTGGTGTATTTAATAAAAGAGCTGATGCCAGATGGCACAGAAGAAAAAGTGACCTTGTTAAACTTCCTCAAACACAGCTAAAATTGCTTAATAATGCTACTAAACTGCTAAAACAGAGCGGTATAATGGTTTATAGCGTATGCAGCATCGAACCAGAAGAAGGTATTGAAGTTATAAATAAGTTTCTGGATGAAAATAAAAACTTTGAACTCCTTGATATAAAGAATTTTCTGCCGGATAACCTTAAAGAGACTTTTGAGACCAGATATGCGCTCTTTTTACCGTTTGAACACCTTACCGATGGCTTCTTTATAGCCAGTGTTAAGAAATTATATTAAATTTTAAGTTTTTTATCATTCTGTTACAGTTTTATCTTCTGAAGCGATAATTTGTTTACCTCACACTATGGTTGTATTATATTATTCACTGAATATAAATTTTTCACACAAAACCCACTGAATTAATAAATTAGCCTTATTTTGAGAAGCACATTATAATGATAAGAATATATATCGAAGTAAATGGACACTAAACACAGGTATATTCAGACTAAATGAGCATTATTTATTACGATATAAGCTATATAAGACTTACAAACAACTAAGGAGTTTGGATATGGTATCTAACCTGGATACTGAAAATAATAGGGATGTCGGAAGAAATAATCATAACGATATTAACGATCAAAGTAAAGATGAAATACTTGATTATCTGATGGGCAGCAAATCAAAAGAAACAGAAGATAGAGAAAAAAGCTTCGATGCCCTCAGGCAACAAGTTCAGGCCTCTCAAAACAAAATTCAAACAAAAGTAGAAACCAGAAAGAATAACAATAATAGTCTATTTCTTAAAAAAATAACTGGTTTTATTTCCAGCACAATAAATGCCGTTAAGCTGGTTTTAACACTTGCTTTTGCTAAAACCTGTTTTGCTTTTTCTATGGCCTCAAAATTAAATAAACTTGAGGTTTTAAGACCTGCCATTTTATTGCTTGAAAAATTACATTCAACAAGAATCAATATTATTGATTTTTCTCCAGAAGAAGTTGCAACTGTTAAAGCCATGCTTCAACCTGTTAAACCTGCCTTTAATAAAGCAATCGACAGAAGTCGTAACTATCTATCAGGTTCCGGTGAACTTGCTAAAGAATATGCCTATAACGTTAGTGACTTTGTCGTTAATAAGTTTCCGGCCTATAGAAAAACTACTATTGGTGCTGCGATTCTGCTTGGCTGTAGCATATTAACTTTTTTCAGCCAGGTAACTATGCAGGCAAATAACCAGAAAGAAGATGTGCTTAATTCACGACGGCTTGCATCAGTCAACTGGAACGTTAACGGCCAGATTACTGAACAAGAACGTGACAATATTAAACATCTTATGTCAAGCGGAACAATTAAAGTTCTGCCAACGGCCAAACAAACATCATCAAAAATAAAAGTAATCACAGATACCACAAAAATTACTAATAAAGCACTTACACCTGATGAACCTATTATGGTCATCTCTTCAAATTCAATTAAACACACCGTTTCAAGTGGTGAAAGTATTTTATCTATCAGCCAGAAATATAAAGTATCCATTTCAGATCTTATAAGCTCAAACCCTGACAAAGATCTCATCAATGTAAAACGTGGAGATAAAATAGCTATACCGGTAACAACTGATATTGTTAATACAACATCAAGACCTTCTGGCATTTATAGTAAAATACCAAGAAATCTGCTTGCTTCACGGTCTATTTCAGGCTCTAACCGTACTGCTTATTTTAATAGTCTTAATGATTCATCAAAAATGATGTGGCCTGTCCCTTCGTCAAGTACCGTCTCATCTCCATACGGGCCAAGATGGGGAGGGTTTCACCCCGGTATTGACATAACAGCACCTCATGGTACACCTATTATAGCTACAAAAGATGGTGTAGTCATAAACAGCGGCTGGTCAGGTGGCTATGGCAAGTGTATTATAATAGACCATGGCAACGGCATATCAACAAGATACGCTCATGCCAGTGTTCTACTTGTTTCACCCGGTCAACCTATTAAAGCAGGTCAGGTTATAGCAAAGATGGGTTCTACCGGATGGTCTACAGGCTCTCATCTGCACTATGAAGTACTTGTTAATGGGCGCCACCACAACCCGCATTCATTCTTCTAAACAAGGTGAATCACTTTAAAGATTTCTTAAAACAGAATTTTAGCTGTATTCAATGTGGTGAATGCTGCAATGTCTGGAATTTACCTGTCAATACTCGTTTATATGAAAAGCTTTTAAAAGAGCCCTATATTAAAACTATCCTCGAAAAAGAACAAACCTGCTTTAAAACCATAAATAACTCAATATACCTGCCAAAAAAAGATGGTACCTGTGTGTTTTTTGACCCTGAATCAAAGTTATGCGGCATTCATAAGAACATTGCTGAAGATTTTAAACCCGAAGAATGCCTGCGATTTCCTTTTGCTTTTGCCAGAGATAAAAATGGCAGGCTCTATGTTGATTATTCATTTTATTGTAAGGCTATTCTGCAGAATCAAGGCAACCCGGTTCAAGATTATCTTATTGAGGAGTTTATTTCAAAGTTTGATATATTTGAATTCCCTGATAAAATAGCATTATACCATGGCAATACTACTGATGTTAAAACAATAAACAGCGTTCAAGCCGTCGTAAGCTTTTATCTATATTCAAAATGTCTTAATATTCCTGTTAAAGAGTGGGGGTTTCAGCTATACAGCGGTTATAGTATTCTTCAAAAGCTTATTAAAAGACACCGAACAGAGAAAGAACTCTCTATAACTGAACTTTTTCAAGAATTCTTAGAACTGCAACCAGATCAAAAGCATAACTATAAATTTAATATCAATCTTCTTAATGCAATATTTTTGCGCAAAAAAAAAATATTTCCAGATGCATTTCTTATTTTTAAGAATAAAGGTACTCTTAAAGAACCCATTATTGCAGAAAACCTTGATCTATCATCAATGAAAAGCCTTGACTTTAGTTCTGACAAACATAGCAACCTGCTTTTATTAAGATACCTTTTAAATATATTGAATAGAAATATTTTATTTGTCCATAAACATAGCTTTGAAGGGATTTATGTCGCTATGATAATTACATATTGCATTACTCTCTGGTATGCAAAGGCCCTGGCATATGTAGACGACAGCGAGACAATAGAACCCTTTCATACTGAACTGGCTATCAGAGTTACAGAAAGATATTACATAGGTCACAATGCCCGCTTTATAGAAAATGTAAGAAATAAATATCGTTTAAGTTTATTAAAATACTTGATATACTGATACTTGAAAGTAATGTATAGATTCCAGATTATAGAGGCCAGCATCTATTAATTATTTACGTGGAATGGTATAACTGCCCAAAAAACAAGTGCATAAGTGTTAGCTCAAAACCAAATATTATATCATTTTTATAGCAATATTCCTTACTCCACTAAAGTTTTACAGAATTAATATATACTTTTTATATTACAATTTGTTTCATTTCATACTTTTCAATAGCAACTTTTCTTTTTTAGTTGCTTTTAATTCAATGAACATTTTATTTTGAGCATCTGAAAAATTAAAACGGAGTTTAAGTCTTGCTTCTGGTAGAGAGTATTAATCTAATTTTCAATTATAATAAGCATTTCTGTGTAGGGAAATAGAAGATTGTATTTCAGTTTGTGGGGGGAGAGAAGAAGGAACCAAAATTTCAGGTTCCTTTTTATTTTTTTTACAAATTTCTGAAATTGTTGTCTTCAGTATTGTTTAATTCTTTCTGTCGTTTAATTTAGCAGAAGCCTTTAGCCGCCAGTAAACTGCTGTATAAGGTTTAATACTGCTGGGCCCAGCAGAACAACAAACATTGAGGGCAAAATAAATAATACCAGCGGTATAACCATTTTAACGGAGGCTTCTGCTGCAAGTTTTTCAGCTTTTTGCCGTCTTTTAGTTCTGACTGTATCTGCATAAACCCTTAGAGATTGAGCAATACTGGTACCCAGTTTATCTGTTTGTATAAGCAGTGCAACAAAAGATTTAAGATCAGGGAGGTTATTTCTGGCAGCAAGGTTTCTAAATGCTTCCTGCCTGGGTATGCCTGATAAGATTTCTTTACTGACACGCCCGAATTCTCTTGCCAGAATTGGTGCTGTTCTCATCTGTTCGTTTGCGACTCTGGTAAGGGCAGCATCAAGGCCAAGGCCTGCTTCAACGCATACAACTAGCAGATCAAGAGAATCAGGAAGGTTATAAGCAATCTCTGCATAACGGTTTTTGATAGTCATTCTTAATTGTAATTTTGGAAATATAAACCCGAAAAAACCTGAGCAAGCAGCTGTAATAAAGACCATTTGAGGGTTAAAGTTTTGGATAGTAACTATAATACCTGCAATAAGGCCGATAACAGTAAACACCAGAGCAACGAAATATTGTTTTGCTTTAAATTTAATAATATCATCGTCACTAAAAGGTTTTCCTGATTGCATAAGCAATAATCTCAGTTCATCCTGTTTGGGGTCTCTATCTTCATCTGTCGGGGCTTTGTGTTTTGATTTTACATAAGGTTCAATATATGCAGTGATAAAATATTCAATAAAATTGGTTTTTTTCTTAATAATTCGCTCTTCGTTATCTTCTTTCATTTTATTGATACGATCGAGTCGTTCCTGAAGAATTTCTTCTTCTTCAGTAGTTGCATCAATAATCAAGTATAATAATATAGCTACAAGTATTGAAAATATAACAATAAGAATTAAATCCATAACATATTAACCTTTTACACCTTAATGGTTGTAATCTTTTTAATGACCAGATAGCCTACAACACCCAGAAAAACAGCAATACCGACAGCAAGTTTACCCAGCGCATGAGTAAAAAGAGGCTCCATATATTCAGGGTTTAAGAGATAAATGACGCCTGCAATAAACACCGGGGCCAGAGCAAGGACAATACCTGATAATCTTGCCTGGGCTGTCTGTGCTTTCAGTTGACCTAGAAGTTTAAAGCGTTCTCTAATGGTATCATTTAAGCTATCAAGAATTTCAGCAAGGTTGCCGCCGATTTCTCTTTGAATTAGAACAGCCGTAACAAAGAACCTGAGGTCGATACTGCCTGGCATATTATTAATCATATTTTCCAGTGCTTCTTTAGTGCTCCTGCCGAGGTTCATATCTTCACATCCCATTCTAAAAATACCTGCTATGGGGTCAGATAGTTCGTTAACGACAATAGCAAAAGCAGCGTTTATTGAGTGCCCGGCTCTTAGAGAACTTGCAACAAGTCCCAGTGCATCGGGTAACTGACTGCTAAACAGGTTAAGTCTTTTATTGGTTTTAAATTTAATGACAAAAAACGGCACTCCAACACCAAGAATAGTTCCTCCTAAAAGGCCTCCGACAGGTCCTTTAAGGAAGAAGCCAACAGCATAACCGCCAAAAAACAATATTATGTTTGTAAATACAAACAGAGAGACATCTGTTTTTATGCCTGCAATTTTTAAAGTGTGTTTTAGATTTTGAATAAGGTTAAACTGTTCTAGTATTCTGGCAAAGGCTGCAAACCGGTATTGTTCATCATTAATAATAGCTTTAATAAGCCCTTTGCCTTTTTGTAAATCTGTTTCTTCAGGTACGTCATATTCTTTATTTTTGATCTTAAGCAGTCTTTTTTTGGTTAATTTCATCTCTTCTGATTCTTCTTCAGGGATCAGAGTAAAGACTATATAAGCTGCTACACCTGAAATAGCAAGTATGATTATTAATATTGCAAGATAAGTCATGATTTTTAGCCTGTTTGAGCTTTATCTCTTCAATCTTTTTGCTAATGCACTTTTAGTATCACTACCCGGAGGTAATAGAGGCCCGGGTTTGTTTGGTAATGTAACTTTATCAGGTTCTGATATACCTGGCACGCCTACCATACCGGAAGAAGAAGATTTTTTATTTAGATAGGCATTGGGCGGGTTAGGACACATGTATGTAACTTCATGTTTTGGGTCAAACCATTCAGGTGGCATTATCAGTCCTCTGGATTTAGCTCTCTCAGCAAATTTTGGTCTGACGCCAGTTGATTTATGATAACCTAAAACATTTCCGTTTTCGTCAACGCCTTCCTGAGTCCAGACAAAAATATCCTGCATAGTGATTGTCATACCTTCCATACCGAGTACTTCAGTAATATAAGTAACCCTTCTGGTTCCGTCACTGAGACGGCTGGCCTGTACGATCAGGTCAACAGCAGAACTAACCTGCGTTCTAATTGTTCTTTCAGGAAGTTCGACTCCTGAAAACATAACCATTGTTTCCAGCCTGCCAAGTGCATCTCTAGGGGTATTGGCGTGCAGGGTAGTTAAAGACCCATCGTGACCGGTGTTCATAGCCTGTAACATATCAAGTGCCTCGGCCCCCCGGCATTCCCCAATGACTACACGATCAGGTCTCATACGCAGGGAGTTGATAACAAGATCTCTTGCAGTAACAGCACCAGTACCTTCAATGTTTGGCGGACGAGTTTCAAGCCTGACAACGTGTTCTTGCTGTAAAGACAATTCAGCAGAGTCTTCGATAGTTACAATTCGCTCATCTGAGGGTATTTGTGAAGACAAAGAATTCAACAGAGTCGTTTTACCGGCACCTGTACCACCTGAGATGATGATATTTAACCTGGCTTTAACTGCCACACAGAGCATATCTGCCATTTCTTTGGTCATTGACCCCCAGTGAAGCAGGTTATCCAGTGTTGCAGCATCCTGTTTGAATTTACGTATTGAAAGTGATGGGCCGTCAAGTGCAAGCGGAGGTATTATTGCGTTAACCCTTGATCCATCTTTAAGACGGGCATCAACCATCGGTGACTTTTCGTCTATACGTCTGCCAACCTGAGATACTATTCTATCGATGATGTTTCTGAGGTGATTATCATCTCTGAAGGTAACCTGTGTTTTAAAAAGCCTGCCCTGTCTTTCTACATATACCTGCTTATAGCCATTAACAAGAATATCAGAAATCGATTGATCATTAATCAAGGGTGTTAACGGGCCATAGCCTTTTGTTTCATCAATAATTTCTCTTATTAATAGTTCTTTTTCATTCTTGTTTAAAGGCGTACCGGCAAAATCTATTTGAAGGCGGTTTTCTACAAACTTTCTGATAGAAGCTTTTTGCTCATCATCAGAGTATGTATCCCAGTCTGCAATAGAATTCACACGCTCAATAAGCATGGTATGAATTTTATCTTTTATAAACTGATACTCAGAGGTGCTTGGTAATATCTGGGTTATATCCTGTGTGGTTTCTTCTTTCTTTGTTGCCCAGCTTGTTTCGATTGTTTTTGATATGTCAGTTGATTTGCTTAATCTATCTCTTAATGACAATGGTATATCACCCCTCTATGACTGTAATTTAGTAAATTAAGCTATGAGCTCTTTTTGACCTTGTTCATTAAGCTTTGAAGAAGTGGAAAAGCAGGTTTTTTTTCATCTTCATCATCTTCATCATCTTCTTCTATGGCAAGAACACCCGTAAGTTGCCTTGCCAGCTGTTTAAAATTAAGTGAAATATTTGAAGTATCTTCTATCAGGTTTATAGGTACACCCCGGTTGATTGCAGCCATTACAGTAAAATAATTATTAGGTATTTTCCAGTATACAGGGTGTTCAAGAGTATCTTCAACATCTTCTACAGATATCTCATCAGTCGGCACATAGCGGTTAATAAGCAGATTAATCTTGTCTCTCGGATAATTTAAACGGTTAAACAAATCAATACATCTCTGTGTGTTTCTTATACAGGGCAAATTAACCATACTTACCAGCAAAATTCTATCAGCTATATCGAGTGCCGCTAATGTCTTCGAATCAAAAGAGCTTGTAGTATCTATTATGACATATGGAAAGATACTTTTTAAGACTGTAAGTAAAGTATTTATTTGTTCTGATGATATATCTTCCGCCTGTTCCGCATAAGGCGGGTCTGCAAGAACATAGAGTTCATAATTTTCATATTTTTCCATTGTGCTTAATAAGAAGGCTTCATCGACCCTGCTAATGTTTTTTACAATGTAAGAAATATCATATGAGGGTTGAATGTCAAGAAAGGTTGTGACATCTCCAAGCTGAAGGTTTAAATCAATTAAAGCAACTCTTTTGCCAGTAATTTCATTTAAACTGAGGGCAAGATTCGTTGCTATGGTTGTTTTTCCAATACCACCTTTGTTTGAAAAGATAGTGTATAACTGACCTGAAGAAGAATCAATGTGTTTACTTAAAATAATATTTTTAGCTTTTTCTATAGCATGAATAAGTTCTTCAGAGCTTATTGGCCTTGCCAGGAACTCTCTTGCACCTGCACGCATAGATTTTATAGCAACATCAAGGCTTGTTTCGTTAGAAGAAACAAATATCATTGTATCTTTTAGCTGTGAAGAGGTCTTCTCTACAATGCTTAGTGCCCAGTCGATATTTTCAGAAATATTGATAAAAACGACATCTGGCTGGTTTCTGAGTACAACTTCATAACCCATAGCCAGATTATCAGTTTCAGCAATGATTTTGACATAGTCAAGAGTTTCAAGTTCGCTCTTGATAGTCAGGAGAGATTCTGTATCGCTTTCTACTATAACTATAGAAATATGTTCTTCCATTGATTTGCCTTTTAATTAATCAGCTGTACCGAGTATTTCGCCATAAATGCCTGGTTTAATTATTTTCGGTGTAACCATTATAACAAGTTCTGATTCACTTTTGTCAAATGTAGATTGCTGTAAAAAATTTCCTATTATGGGTATGTCACTAAAAAAGGGAGCACCCGTTTTAGAGTTAGTATTTCTTCTGGTAATAAGCCCTGCCATCATAAGGGTTTCACCGTTTTCAAGTTCAACAGTTGTGGTGGCGCTTCTTTTTCTAAACCCATAAATCGTAACACCGTTAGCCTGCTGAATAGTTACAGATGGGTCGATTTCGCTAACCTCTGGCATTACTTTTAGTTCTACCCGCTGTGATTTTTCTGCTATCCAGGGGGTAAATGTGACTTTAACTCCTACGTCTTTATATTCATAGGCCAGGTTACCGTTCTGGTCAACGCCTGTGGGCACCGGTACTGATTGACCTGCATCAAAGAGGGCTTCTCTGCCGTTTGTAGAGACCAGCTTTGGTTCAGCCAGTATATTTAAAAGTCCTCTTGTTTGTGCCATTCTGATAACACCCTGAAATCTGGCGTCGGGCTTAAAAATAGCTGCTGTAAAGCCGTTAATAGAGTTTCCATCCCACTGACCGCCTATACCGCCGTTGGGGTCTCTTTGAGAAAGTGGTGCCCATTGATCCAGTGTAAACGGAAGGTCAGCCCAGGCAGCAACTTTATAAAAGAAGTTAAAGTTTTTTGTCACAGACCTTGAGATTTCAGCAATTCTAAGTTCTAAAACCACCTGAGGAACCGGGCTTTCAGCTACATCAATCAGTGCATAGCCATAGGCTTCAGAAATCTTTTTCAGTTGATCTCTTACAATTGTTGAAGAGATAGTACCGCTTAAAATAACGTTGCCGTCGTCAGTGATTTTAATGTTAATCGGCTCATCAGGGGCAACTTTTCTAAAGGCATCCATCAGGTCTGAGGTATCATTTTGAACGTATAAGTCAAAGAAGGCTGGCTGGTCAGTTTCATCCCATATAATAAGGCTTGTAACACCGGCAGCTTTACCGTTCATTATCATCTGTGTGGGTGATAATAAAATTAAATCAGCGAGAGAAGGATCTGTTATTGAAAGTCTTTTTATTGGCTGGGCAAATTGAATTATCTGAGATTTGCCTACAGTAGCTCTAATATCTGTAATACCACCTTTAACTTTCTCGAAATTTTTATCTTCATCGTCAAAAATAATATTTTCTTCGGATAAGTCAAAATTCTGGTTTGAAAAGTCTGAAATTTGCTGATATGCAATAGGTTTATTATTTTCGTTTTGATCATGATTGTTTTTCAGGTTTTTTCTTGATTGTGTTTTATTGTCAATACGCAGAGAATCAAACTGGTTAATGATCCAGTCTTTACTGAAGTTTTCTTCACCTTTAGCAATGATTGCCTGATCCTTTATATTTTTGCTGGCTGCAAGGCAGTGTAAATTATTAAAAAGAAAAACCCCTGCAATTAAGATAAATAACAGAACTATTTTCTTAAAATTCTTTTTTGTCAGCAATTTTAAACTTTTCATTTCTCGCCACCTTAAATAATAAACCACCACACATATAGTTTTATTCATGGCAGAAATTTGTTCATCCCCCATATGGTTTAGATGGAAAATTAACTGGCATTAAACATACGTTTTTAGAACCTTTTGATTCTTTAAGACTAATGCATAACTATAACAATCAATTTTCTGTTTTCGATTTTCAAAAATTTTAAAAGTGAAGATATGGGTTGAACGAGCAGGCGCAGCCTGGGAGTGAGACCCCATGCCTTCCTTTAGGGTGGGCGGGGTCTGGGTTTTGAAAATCGAAAAATTTTTAAGTTATGCACTGACCTTTCTTTTTAAAACTGATTAGAAACACCTTTTGAAAAATCAAGCTCTCATTTATAAAAAACTTAATTTAAGAGGTATTAAATTATGCATTCACTATAGATTCAGGCTTAAAGAATTTTCACCCGAAATATTTATTATAGCAGTATTAAAGAAACCAGAACAGGTTAATATTCAGCAAAACTACCGGAGTGCACTTAGTGCACTCCTGAGAGTCTTTTATCTCATACTATACTTAGCTACATGAAGAATTAAACAGTTCTAAAACACCTGCCCTGTATAAAACTTGATTACTTAAGACGTTTATACTGATCCTTGAAAGTAATGTATAGATTCCAAATTACTAAATTCTATCAGCATATATTAATTATTTACGTGGAATGGTATATTATACAAGCCCCTTTTGTATTTTGCCAGATAAATTTCAAGAGAGATCTCTGAATAATTTAAAAGTTCACAGATTCAAGAAATTACCCTGTTTTTGCTGGAATCAGTAATTTCTTAATTAATCAGAGGTTCCAAGATTGAATTTGAATACCAAAAATTCAAATTTTAATTAATACTTTTACAGGAACTAAAAGTTTATTTTTTGAGGTATAATAACTCCTACAGGATCACATAATCTGGTTTATTACCATAATACAAACACTTTACTTCAATACCGGAGATCAATATGCCACAAACAATCAAAATCGGAACCCTGCCAGTCGGAAACGGCCACCCCTGCTTTATTGTTGCAGAAATTGGCATCAATCATAACGGCAGCATTGCACTGGCAAAAAAATTAATTGAAATTGCAAGTATTGCAGGTTGTAACGCAGTTAAATTCCAGAAAAGAACTATTGAAAAAGTGTATACACCTGAAGAGCTGGCTAAACCACGTGAAAGCCAATTTGGAACTACTAATGGTGATCTTAAACATGGACTGGAACTATCTTTTGAAGATTATAAAGAAATTGACCGGTATTGCAAAGAAAAAGAAATGATGTGGTTTGCCTCCTGCTGGGATGAAGAAAGTGTAGATTTTATCAATGAATTTGACCCTCCCTGCTATAAAATAGCTTCTGCCTGCCTGACTGACCTTGACCTGATAGAATATACCAGATCTAAAGACAAGCCAGTGCTTCTTTCAACAGGCATGAGCACAGAAGAAGAGATTGATCGTGCCGTTAATGTCGTTAAAGATACAGATTTCATGCTTTACCACTGCACCTCAACATACCCCAGCAGTAATGAAGAACTTAATCTCAAATTAATACCATATCTAAAAGAAAAATATAACTGTCCTGTTGGTTATAGCGGGCACGAAAAAGGCATTATGCCATCAATAGCATCTGTTATTCTGGGTGCTTGCTCAGTTGAACGTCATATAACCACTGATAGAGCTTTATGGGGGTCTGATCAGGCCGCCTCTCTGGAGCCACGGGGGCTTTTATTGATGGCAAGAGATATCCGTAATGTGCCTGCTGTCCTGGGAGATGGGATCAAAATTGTCTATGAAAGCGAAAAACCCATACGTGATAAACTACGCCGAAAGTACGCTATAATACAATAATTATGAACAACCCGGATAAATTCAGAGAAATATCTAAAAAAATAAAGATTGTAGCCACCGATATAGATGGCACACTCACAGACGGAAGCCTTTACGTGTCTGAAACCGGTGAAATTACAAAAAAATTCTCTTTTAAAGACATTATGGGGCTGGCAAGACTCAAAAGAAACGGCTATATCGTGGCTCTTATATCAGGAGAAAAGTCTCCCATTATTGATTTGTATGCTTCTAAACTTAACATTGAAGACGTTTTTCAGGGCACAAGAAAGAAAAAAGAATGCTTGATCGCCCTTGCTGAAAAATATCAGGCCTCTCTAGAAAATATTTGCTTTATTGGTGACGATATTAATGATATACCGGCACTCAATGCTGCAGGTATTGCAGTTGTAGTCAATAACGCCAATTATAAAGTTAAACAAATAGATAATGTATTTATTACAGATGCACCTGGCGGTATGGGAGCATTCAGAGAACTGTCAGATCACATTATACCTGAAGAAATGCCCGCCTGGGAGTGACTATTGAAGAGGCCTTTTTGATGGAATCCCTGTCCTCCTAGGATACTCAGGATCTGTATGCTCTAACTTTTCAAAAACAATAAGTTTTCGCCTGAATTGCATTTCCTGAAGATTATACTCAAGAGCCACCTTGAAAACTCCCCCGAGCTTTTTTGCAATATGATTGATATTTTCAATGTTTTCTGCTTCTTTTTCTGTTTTATAAGCCACAAATATACCGCCAGAAGCCAGCAAAGGCAGGGCATATTCAAGTAATACAGGCAAACTCGCTACGGCCCTTGCTGTTACGACCTGAAAATACTCTCTATATTCAGGGTTTTGAGCTATTAATTCAACTCTGTTCTGCAATACATATGCATTGGTTATGCCCAACACTTTCAGGCAGTGATTTAAAAACCCTGCCTTCTTTTGCATTGATTCTATCAGGGCAATTTCACTATCAGGGAGGGTAATAGAAAGTACTAATCCAGGCAAACCAGCCCCTGAACCTATGTCAGCAATCTTCAGTGACCGGTTTTGTAAGATACCTTCTTTATATAGCAGGTAAAATGAAACTACATCAGGTATATGAACTGTCATTATATTGTTTATTTCAGTATTACTGACAAGGTTGATTTCTTTGTTTTTTTCTTTCAGAAGTTTTACATACGTTTGTATCTGAAAAAGTTCTTTATCAGTTAGCTTAATGGAATACTGTTGAAGCTGTTTTAGCCATTTGTCAGTCATTTTTAGGGGTATATACTTTCTTTTTAATTCTTTCAAAATGTTCGCCGGGTATATAGTCCTGTATTTTTCTTATTCGACGTTCAATTTTTTCTCTGCTGTCTGTTGATATTGATTTGCTGATAACCTTTTGAGATATAAGGAAGCATTTAGCGGCTCTTACGAAGTCTTTTGTAAAGTAATAAAGGTCACCCATATCGAGATAGGCCATGGCTATCCAGTAGGGGTCTTTAACTTTTCTGGCCACTTTAAGTTCTTGTTGATAGTAGTTCAGTGACTTTTCAACATTTCCTGTTTCAATATAAAGCGTGCCTATACGGCTGAGTGTCTTGTATAAACCTTCCATATTATTGAGTTCTTTATCTATTATTAATGATTGTTTATAGTGACTGATGGCTTTTTGTCTATCTCCCATCTCGTCATATACTGAAGCCAGGTTAGCCAGAGTAGCAGCATAGGTTTGCTTTCTTCCCAGTTGCTTATCAATAGTAATAGAGCTAGTATAATATTGAATTGCTTTCTTAAAATCACGCATATCATCATATATTAAAGCCATACGAGAAAAGAGGTTTGCCTGATTTATAAGGTCATTTATCTCTTCAAAAGCCTTTAGAGCTTGTTGATAAAATCTCAGTGCATCGTTAAGCTGGTTTCTATAGTCATAAATTTCTCCCATGCCCATATAGATGCGGGCTTTTGTTTGATTTTGTATCATCTCAGGAGGTAATTTTAGTGCCTGATTAAAATACATCAGTGCTTTTTCATGCTGGTAGTTTTCGGTATATACCTCAGCCATACTTGCCATAATTAAAGGTATTTCAGTATAATCATTAAGTTTTTCATAAGCAGAACGTGCTTTTTCAAGAAGTTCAAGTGCCTTTTCGTGTTGTTTAAGTTGAATGTAGACTCCTGACATTGGTATCAGTGTTTTAGCATATTCCAGATGGTTGTTCAACTCTTCACAAAGCCCGAGAGCTTCATTATATCTTTCTATAGCAAGGTTATATTTTTCTTCATCTGCATAGCTTTTAGCAACAAAGCGCAACGATTCAATTAAATCGGTGTCTGTGCGGTTTTCTTCTGTATCCTTTGTAACAAAGCCCAGATCAAGGTCAAAAGAATCTTCAGCTGGCACTATTGTATCTTCTGGCTGGCTTTTTTGCTGAACATTATACTGAAAATTGTTTTCTTGAGGTTTTTTGGGGTTTTCATTAATGAGTTCCATTTCTTCTTCTGAAAGCTCTATTTCAAGGCCATCAACTTCTATTACTTCTTTAGATCCGGAAGGTTGTTTATCTTTTCCGGGCATATTTTCCTGTTGAAATGGTTTCTCTGAAGTTATATCAGCCAGAGATTTATCCTGAAGGCTGCTTCCCGGAAGACTGGAGGCATTGAGTGGTTCAATTGTTTCATACGAAGTAGTATCTGTCATAGCCATTTTCATTTGCTCATAAGAGTGAACATACTTAAGGTCAACATCTCTATATTCTGGTGGTCTCAAATTCTTTGCCAGTGGGTCTTTTGTTGCAGAAGGTAAGTAATTAATGTCTACCTGACGTTTCTTATCAAACTTTTCTCTATCTGCATAGAGCTGAGATGAGGTCATATTGTGAAAATATTGCTCGGAGTGTAACAACTTTCTGGATAGACGAATAGTTCGTTCAGCAAGCTTTTTTGATATCTCGGCAGAATAGAAATTAGCGATCTTATTATGCAGATCACACTTCTTATCTACAGGTATCATGTTATAAACATTCTTTCTAACAGTGGTGTTTACATAATATCTCTTACCAACATTCTGAATTAACTTTAAGTTAAACAGTTCCCTGAGGTAATTAACAGGATCTTCAAAACGTCTTTCCAAGCTTGACAATGCTGGAATATTTACAGGATGACGAAAAACACTAAGATAGTCCAGCAGATTTGTTTCAACCTGAGATAAATCACGATACAATACCTTTAAAAGGTAAGACTCAAAAGCATCATCATAAACAGAAAGTTCATGTAATAGTTTATCAGGTTGCAAGTTAAGTCTTTGAATAGCTACCGCTGCCAGCAAAAGTACCCAGGGATACCCCCGGGAATATTTATACACTTCAGACAAAATCGTATTGGAGCTTTCTAAACCGTGTTCTCTCAATAAGTCAATAGACTTCTCCTCTGAAAGACCTGTTGTTCTGACTTCTGTAATAAATTCTTCGTTATAATCCATATCACCTGTTGGCAGACGTTGCCCTACAAGGATCAGCTTAATTAATGGATGCTCAAGCAGATAGTTGAAAAAATATTTTAATTCATCATCCTCTATTGTTAATGATGGGCTTACAAGATGCTCAATACTATCTATAACTATAATTAATGGTCTATCAAGAGTCTTTAAATATGAAATCAAGCGTTCATCAATAGATATCACTGCCCTATTTTTAGATGGATACTTATTTTTACTCGTTTTTTTATCAAAAAAAGCACACAGGCTTAATAAAAGGTCATCCAGATTGGTTATTTTTGAGCATTCATACCAGTATACAAGTACATTATTATGACATGAAACCATAATAGACCTTATTAATGAAGACTTACCAGACCCCTGAATACCACCCAATAAAAGCAATTTTTGTGATTTATCCTGAAAATAATATAGAATGTTATTAATTTCATTAACCCTGTTAGTATATACATAGGGTGTAATATACTTTCCAGAACTTAGAGGTTCAGTTTTCTTTAGTTCAGATAGCATTTTAGAAATTTCATCAATGCTTTTTTTGCCTGATACAAGATCTCGAATTACATTATTTTGCAAATATTCAGTCATATAAAATTGTTATAACCTTTTTATTCGGCCCTTTTCTTTGTTAACAGGGATGAAATCATTTAAAAACTTTTTAATCTCCATAATAGTATTTTAAAGAAGCTGCACAAAATATTCAATAAAAAAGCTTTCAAAAACCCCTGCTATTATCTTAAAATCTTTATTAAGAAGGTGCATTAAATATTATGATGTTTTGTTTGGTTTCGATTTTCAAAATAATATAGATTTAATATATGGGTTGAACGAGCAAGTTTAACTTGCGAGTGAGACCATATACCTTCCTTAAGGGTGGGCGGGATCTGGGTTTTGAAAATCGAAAAATTTTAAGATTATGCACTTATTTATATTAACTAAAAAATTGACAAAAAAGGACTACTATGAATGACATCATTGCTATTATACCGGCACGGGGTGGGTCGAAGGGAATCCACAAAAAAAACATACGAATTCTGGATGGTAAACCACTAATCCAGTATCAGATAGAGGCTGCGTTAAATTCTAAATATCTTGATAAAGTTTATATTTCAACTGACAATGATGATATAGCTTCTGTCGTAAGGTTAATTGATGGCACAGAAATAATAAAACGACCTGAAGAAATATCAGGTGACTTATCAAAATCTGAAGAGGCTCTGATACACGCAATTAAATATCTGGAATCTCAAAATATCTCTGTTAGCACAGTTGTTTTTCTTCAGGCAACAAGCCCTTTAAACCGTCCTGAATACATTGATGCCTGTATTGAAAAAATATTAAATGGATATGATAGCGTATTCTGTGCTATAGAAGATTATAGCTTTTTTCATAATGAGAAAGCATTACTAGAAAGACCTATGAGGCAATATAAAATCCCTAAAATCAGAGAAACAGGCAATTGCTGGGTGACAAAAAAAGAAATTCTTCTTAACATGAATAACCGATTGGGCGGTAAAACTGGCTATATAATTATAGATCCACAGGATGCATTTGAAATTGATGAACCTGAAGATTTAACAATAATTAAACCATTTATTAAAAGGAGAAACAGACAACTTTATAATTCTTATTATCAACAAAGAAAGCCTGAACAGCCTGTAAGCTATGAAAAAGGCTACTGGGGCAAAACAAAAGACCCCGACGGAAACCAGAGAAACAAGCTGGAAGAACGCAGTCAGTTTATTGAAGATGCAAACGAAGTTATAAAATACATTAACGAACAACCACCTGGCAAAATACTTGATATTGGTTGCGGTTTTGGTTTTTTATTGTCTGCTGTTAATAACAACTGGGATAAACATGGCACTGAAATATCTTATTATGCTGCAAACATTGCTTCAAATTATGCTAATATTTTCACTGGTGAGCTGGAAGATACAGATTATTTACCTGAAAGTTTTGATGTAATCGTTCTTTATCACGTTATAGAACATCTGGTAGATCCTGTTAGATACATAAAAAAGATTTATTCATTGATAAAGATTGGTGGCAAGCTTATTATAGCAACACCTGACTTTAGTTGTATTACTGCACAGAGGTTTAAAGAAAAATTTCGCCTGCTTCACGATAATACCCACATAAGTCTATTTTCAACAGAATCGCTTATTAATCTGATTGAAGATTATGGCTTTGAAAAAGAGCATATTAGCTATCCATATTTTGAAACCAGGCATTTTACAGTTGAGAACCTTGAGAGACTGTTTGATACATCAAAAGTTTCACCCCCATTTTATGGAAACATAATTCATCTTTATGCTTATAAATGTTAAATCTATGCTTCGCCTGCCATATCTCGTAGAAGTCGCAGCTTTTTTCTTATCTGTTCTGCTTCTTCAGTCAATAAAAATGAGTAAGGTATACCCTTCATACTTTTCGCATTTAAATAATATTCATAAATATCAAAAGCAGAAACAAATAACCCTTTTTTAGTGTAAACTTCAGCAAGGTAAGGGTACAGTTCAAGGTTTTCCGGGTTTAAATCCTTGCTTTTTGACAAATATTCAAAAGCATCATCTGTTTTACCCTCTAAATAATAAAATTTGCCTGCTTTATAAAAAGCATAAGAAGAGGGTTTTAGCTTCAGTCCTTTTTTGTAATACATTTCAGCGTTTTCTTTATTATTATTTGCATAGTAATAGTCGCCAAGTACTATGTATGCATCACCGTTATTAGGGTTCAATGCAATAGATTTTTCAATTTTTTCAAGAGTTTTTTCAACCTGGCCAGATTCAAAAAGGCTTCTTGCGTAGTAATAATAAAGTTCTGAAGATTCTTTGTGTTCAGTTGCCTTTTTAAAAGTGCGAACTGCATCATCATATTTGTCATTTGATAGGTAATAGATACCTATATACATTAATTCCAGCGGGTCTGACTTAAAGTAGTAAGGTTTATAACTCCATACAGATATAAAAATAATGACAATAACTGTTATTGTTATTATTCTCCTTTTGTTTAACCAGTGAGAACTTTTTTCTTCTTTCATACCAATTAATTCTAAATGATGGTTTATGTAAAAGCAAATAGGCTAAGATATGATAAGAAAAAATGAAGGCTTTTAATACGGGCCGGTTTTTAATATACAAATAATTGAATATATGCATTTGTTGGTCAAATATTTATAAACTCATGACTGGAAAAATTTTATTTTTGCGCTAAAATAAACATAGTGTTTTAAGGGATTAAAAATCCAAAAGTAAAACAGGAGAGATTGAGTGATAGGAAGCATTAACCTTCAATCAATGAACCCGGTAAAACCAGCTATCAAAAAAGATGTTACACAAGAATCAGTGTCATTTTGTGCCAGAACAGGGCCAGAAAACTCAGGAGACACAAAGAAAACTATGAAAAATGTAGCTATAGTAGCTACTGCTGCTGCTGTTTTAGCCTTACCTATTTTGTTTACACGTATTAATGTGAGCCGTTTTAAAGGTTTATCAAACCTTCAGGCAAGCGTGAAAATTTTTCTGCAACAAAAGGCAAAACCCATAATTGATAAACTGGTAGGTCCTAAAGTTAGCCCTGATGCTGGTTTAAATGTTATAAGATGATAAAAATTAATCTGGCAAACCGGGGTGTTTTAACCGGCACCTTGTTTAGTAATGTTTTTTATGTTTTGCTTCCTACATTTAACTGTAAAGGTAATGAATTCAATTCAAAAACACTATCAAAAAAATGGCTTTTTTGTTTTTAATTTTCTAGAAAGTTATGAAAGGGTCAAGATCTTTGAATAGAAACCCGTTTAGCTCAGGCAAAACAGCTATAAAGACATCTCAAAGTTCAAATAAATTAAATCTTTATTCGAGTTTTAATGACATAGATAACCTTTATAAAAGACCAGAGGAAAGTCAGAGCTGGTCGGAAAAGCTTTCTTTGTTGATAAAACTACTATCTCAAAAAATTTTTGATGCAATAAGTCAAAAATCAAAAGCAATATTCAACCCACTGAGGTCTAAGACCCTTGATGTTACAGCATTATTAATGGCTGAAAAAGCTTCAATGTTTGGAGAGAATAGCGCTGAAACCTATCAATTACTTAAACTTTTATCCAACAACAAACCTTACATTGCACTAAAAGCAGCTTCATCACTGGAAAAACAGATAAATATACCTGAAAACAGGAAAATAATAAGAAATTATTTTAATTTTAACCCTGAAGCTCAGGAAAAATATAAACAGCTGTATTCAAAGCTTTGCGAGCAGGAAACTAGAAGATAACACTGCATTATTTTTCACGCAAAATACAAGCCTGCCTACATTCAACCCTGTGCTAATGAGTAGTTTTTGCATTGTTTTTCATGTAAATCTCTTGTTGTTGTCTGCCTATTCCTGATAATTAAACAGCTTACAGGCTCTTTATAAAGATTTCTACTCTATCTAAATGAGAGATATAAATATTTATACACCTGATGATATATGCTTTTTCACTTGATATTATTTAAAATGGTATACAGTTACATAAAATAAGGCCTTCTGCATATGAAAAAACCTGTATTTATAATAATTTTAGTGGTTCTAATGTTCTTAAATATTTCTGTATCACTTGCCCGTGAAAGTATACCTGTCGATGATGAGCTTAATTTTGCTGTTAAATATTTTAAAACCCTTTACGATTACGATATTCAGGCTACCAGTTTTGCTAATTCTGCCAGAGATATAAAAACAGACAAACAACTACTTAAACTCTTCCTTAAACAAAAAGCTTTTGTTAGTAATACAATAGATAAACTTGCTTTATTTAAACCTTTAGAAAACTATTCCAGCTCTTATTCCAGTGTAATGCAGGGGCTCAAAATGCAGGAAGAATACCTCGATTCTATAACAAAAGACCTAAAAGCAGGTTATACCTTTGACATTGCCTTTGCAAGCAACAATTGGAAATTTTTCAAGGCTAAAAAACTACTGGAAGCTGGTATTAACGATTTTAAAGTAGTATTAGCAACCTATAACTATAAAAGTCAGCTATACATTATTGCATCAACCGGTGTATCAGAACAGCAACTGTTGAAAGATGCAACTGAATCAGAATACATTAAAACCATTCAAAAAGGTGTAAACAATAACTAAAACACTTTTATTACTGGCTTTTGCCTTCTAAACAAGGTATTAACAGTTTTCTTTATATTTCATAATATTTCACGAGAATTATTTTAATAAACAATATAATGAAATTATTAATAATTTAAAGCAAATTACTAAATTATTATTTATAATAGCTGGTTAATAAATTTTTTTTAGGTTATAATCTAGCTGTGATAAACATTAACAGGTAATTAAACTTGCTCGTATATAATAATATTCAGCCAGATATGCTTAAAGGTTCTTCCTGTGCGCTGGGTATGTTTGATGGAGTTCATTTGGGCCATCAGGAAGTCATTAATTCGGCTATAAATAATGCACAAAAGTTTAACATACCTTCTGTTGTACTTTCTTTTTCTACTCATCCACAAGTTACAACTTCTAATACACCAACACCACAGCTTACACTGCTCGAAGACAGGCTGGCACGCTTTGAAGAACTGGGTGTTGATATTGCGCTTATTCTTGAATTTGATAAATCCTTTTCTATGATGAGCGCTGAAGACTATGTTGAAAAACTGCTTTGCAAAGGACTTCATGTACAATCTATTAGTATTGGATTTGACCATCGCTTTGGAAGAGGCAAACGTGGAAACCATTTTCTGCTTCAAGAAATGGGAACCAGGTACAGATTTACGGTATGTGTTATTCCACCTGTATCTATAGACGGACAGATTATCAGTAGCTCAGTCATTAGAAAGTTATTAAAGTATGGAGACATAAAAACAGCTAATAACCTGCTTGGACGTGAATTTGTTATCAAAGGATGCGTGGTGGAAGGGGCTAAAAGAGGTAGAACACTTGGGTTCCCGACAGCTAACATAAAACCCTACGGAAATATTCTTATACCTGCCTGTGGTGTCTATGCCGTAGATGTTCAAATAGAAAATTCTTCTTTTGCAACTAAATATAAGGCTGTCTTAAACGTCGGATACCGACCCACATTCTCTGATAGAGAAATACCTACCCTCGAAACCTATATAATTAACTTTAACCAGAATGTCTATCAACAGGAAATTTCCATTACCTTTAAAGATAAAATACGTGATGAAAAAAAATTTAATACCACTGAAGACCTCATTTGCCAAATAAAACAAGATATCGAAACAGCCTACCACCTGAACCCCCTTGATAACAAAGTATTTCACTAACTTGTTATAATTATTTGTAAACTTTTAAACAAAACTGGAATAAAATATTATTGAATGTCGTCTAAATATTTATACCTGGATCAATCTGATACGCTTAAACCTGCTTAAAATGCCTGTTTTAAAGATACAGCAATTAGAGGATTATTCATAACAACAATTACTGCTATTTTATTAATGGTTTGTTGTATATTTAATGACTTTATTTTACAAATTTATTTTCCAGACTAAATTTTCAAGAATATATGTCGATACAATTATTAATATGAGAGGTTGTTAATAAAAAACAGGGATAAATGAATGGCTATATCAAGGAAATCTAAAAAGAAAAATACTCGATTAATTATTGCACTTGGCGTAGCAGTATTATTAATGGTTATATTATTTATGCTCTTCAGTGGTCTGGGTGGCCAAATAACACAGGTTTCACAATCAAAACAACATCTAGAAGCCCAGATTAAAACCCTTCAGGAAGAACTTGACGAGCAAAAACGTGCTGCAAAATTAGCTGCACGTACCACTTCACTGGCAAGACCAGTGCAGGAAGAACAGAAAAACACATTAAATGTTGTTATTGCAAGCAAACCAATAGAAGCAGGAACCAGATTGAGCCACGAAATAATGGATGTTAAAGAATGGCCAGCTGAAGCAGTGCCTGTTAATGCTTTCAACTATCCTGAATCGCTTCTTGGACGTATTGTAAGTGCTGATGTAGCATCAGGAGAGCCTATTCTTCCTAATAAGTTGATTGATAAAGATACCCAGACTCTGGAGATCCCCCCGGGATACAGAGCTATAACCCTGCCAGTAGATAATATCTCAGGTGTAGGCGGATTCCTTATGCCTGGCTCAAGAGTTGACCTGCTAACTGTAGTCCCAAAATCAACTGATGGCAAATCAAACGAAAAAGTCTCAAAACTTCTCATACAAAATGTAAGAGTGCTGGCAACTTCATCAGGCAGTGCAGCTACCAGCAGAGGCCCCAGAGCTGCAAAAGAAGAAAAATCTTCAACAATTACAATTGCTATACCTGCTCAGGATGCTACAAAGGTAGCCCTAGCATATGATAACGGCAACGGTAACATTCAGGTTATACTCAGAAGCTTTCAAGACAACACTGAAGTCGATAAAGTAGCCACAGATACAGGTGAATTAATCACTGGCAACATATCATTAGATAACCAGGATATTGTTATACCTGATATAGACCTGCCAAGACCCCCTACAGACGGTTATTCTTCTGGTACTAATATTGATCTTAATTCAATTATTAATGATGCTGACGGCCTGCCACCACCAACACCACCAACAGCACAAACCAGAACACACAGTATTGAAGTCATACAGGCTAACTCAAGACAGGAAGTCTCTTTTGAAACTGAAATTTAAGTTATTGAAAAGGCTTAACAACCTGTAAAATTAGATTTCAGCGGATAAATGGCAGGTGTTTTAGAATTGTTTAATTCTAGTATAGTATGAAATAAAAGACTCTCAGGAGTGCACTAAGTGCACTCCTGAAGTTTTCCTGAATATTAGCCTGTTTTCAATTTTTGAAAATCGAAAACAAAAATCTATCATTCTGGTTATTTATTATAAAAAAATAATCGCCCTGAGATTCAGGGCGATTATCAATTATATAATTACCACTTTCTTAAGAATTAGAAGTAGCTGATGGCACAGGGTTTGCTGTTTCTGAAAGATGCGGCACTGCTTCTTTTAAATATACTTTATAGTCTACATGGCTAAAAGGATTGTCTTTATCTTCTAAATAACCCAGATAAGACTCATCAATCTGACCATTTTCAATTTGAGAAGCCAGTTTTTCAAAGTTATCTTTATGTTCAAGAAATCTATCAGTAGCATAGTCTCTGGCCTGCCAAGTTGTAATAAGGAATGGCCAGTCAGAAGATTGTAATAACAGTAATTCTCTTGCTAATTGATTGAGAGCTCTAACTTTAATCGGGTCTTTTTCTTCTTTGAACTTTTCGACAATGCTTTCCATTCTGTATTCAGCAGAATGAATAATGGTCCACATCCATTCTGTCTGGTGATTTTGCCATACCCAGAAGTGACCACCCTGACCCCAGGAGCTTTCAGGTAAAGTTACAGCAGCTGAAGGTTTGTGTTCTTCTAGATATTCACTGGCTGAACGTCGTTGAACAGAAGGAATATGCTCGTGGAGCTTTTTAATAATTTGTTTAATCCACTCAAGACCTTCAAACCACCAGTGACCAAAGAGCTCAGCGTCAAAAGATACCATAATAAGCCCTTCTTTGCCTGTAGAATTTTTATAATCATTTAAAAGGTGATAAACAAGATCCACATAGTGATCAGAGTTTTCACCTATACGATTCATTGCTAATACAGGGTCATAGAGCATTTTAGCTCCGAGATCTGTAGTAGGAGAAGTGATTCTCCAGTAATTCATACCTGATTTATCGTCTTTCTTGTGGAATTCACGATAACATCCATCACCCGGGTAACCGTGTGCAGCAGACCAGACCTGGAAACCTGCTCTGTCATTTCTTCCCATAACAGCCACCTGAGCACCCTGCATCCAGTATGCTTCGTATGTCGTCAGACCTGTCGGGGGTCTTGAAGGTAACGGAATATATTCTATATTTCCATAAATACCTACAACTCTTCTGCTTCCTACAGATACACCACCTTCTATAACGTGTGATTCTGTAAAGAAGTATTCAAGGTTATTGTTAAAAAGTGAAACTTCAATCGGTGGACGATAAGTTTTATTGCCCTGCTGATCAGTAGCTTCATAGCCGGGGCGATAAGCACATTCAGGTAACCAGCATCCTTTTGGATTTTTACCAAAGAACTTTTTATATGTCTCAACACCCACTCTATACTGGGCGTTTAATGATGTTTCTGTTGCTAATAATGGGCTAAACCCGTGAGTTGCAGCTGATGTAGTAACTTCAATACAACCAAGATCGTTATATTTCTTAAATGCCCCAATAAGATTCCTGTTATATCTGTTTATATAGTGGTCTTTAATTTTGGTATACCACTCATAATAAAACTTTGCAAGATATTCAAGGTGTTGTGAATGCGCTACATTGGGATCCGGATATCTTTCAATATCTTCACTAACTGCTTTGATTTTGGTTTCAAGATAATTTTCAAAACCTTTATTCAAATGCTCGTCGGCTAATTGTTCTGCTAATATTGGTGTAATACCTACTGTTAGCTTGGCTTTAATGCCTTCGTTATAAAGTTCTTCAATGACATCAAGCAGAGGAATATAGCTACCAGCCATACACTCATAGACGTTTTCTTCGCCGAAAGGCCACATCCCTGCTTTTCTATAATAAGGCAAGTGGCCGTGTAACATAAATACAAATGAGCCTATACTCATGATCTTCCTCCAAAATTCTTTTACTCTAAAATGAAATTACTACATTAGGGGTTTGTGTGGATTGCTTATCAGAAGCTGTAGTATTTTGCTCCTATTTTGACTCTTATCCTAACATAAACATTTAATAAATAAAGTTTTTATCTTTACTATTGAAAACAATTTGTAACGTTTATAAACATCCTAAACCCTCTGTGCTGGCTGAATTTTTCATTTGATAAATTATTTAACTGCCTGTAATAAATGTTAACGGTTTAACAAAACCTCTCTTTTTATTGTTATTATTATGTTTTAGCACATTAAAACAATGCATATGAGAGGATTTTATTCAATATACCTGAAATAGAATCTACATTCAATTGTGAGCTCTTGTTACAATCTAATGTAAATGTTTTTGCTAGTTATTGTATACAGATAAAAGAAAAAAACTCTCTCGATACGATACATTTCCGGAAAGGTAAACAGTTGTAAAAAGTTTTTTTAACCCTTAATATTATGCAATTTAAGGCAATAAAACTTTACGAAATTTATTTATTCAACAATTTAGAATACTATTAATTTGAATGACGCAACAAATATAAGATTACCCCTGATTGAATGTATCTAAATCTTTATAAATCATAGAGGATTCAAACAATGGAACTGGTAAAGTCTTTAATTCTAATACTTCTTGCAATCAGCATCGCCGTCGCAGGCCAGACCTGCCTAAAAACAGGCATGAATGAAGTCGGCAGAATAGAAGTAAATTTAAAGACAGACTATGTTGAAACAGCAAAAACCGTTGTAGTCAGGCCCATCATATGGGCAGGATTGTTTTTATATGGCTTTGGCGCTATAATATGGCTTGTAGTTTTATCAAGAGTTGATTTAAGTTTTGCTTATCCTATGCTTGCAACCAGTTATATATTGATAATGCTTATTTCAGTATTTAAATTTGGTGAAGTTCTCACATTACCTCGAATTATAGGGACTATTCTTATATGTCTGGGCGTCGTATTTATTTCCCGATCGTAAAAAAACTTGAAAATTCTATTATTGTATCTTCTCAGGCTTCTATTAATGAGCCTTTTTATCCTGATGAAGCAATGAAGGCCATGATACAATCTGTGATAAACGGTGGTGCCCAGGGATTACGACTTGCAGGCCCCTCTCACATACACCTTGCTAAAATGCTAACAGACCTGCCAGTTATAGGTATCACCAAGCCTGATATTATTCCTGAAAACTATAAAGAAATTGTCTATATTACACCAGCATTTCAGGATGCTGAAGCCATCTACAAAGCTGGTGCAGATATCATAGCCATAGATGCAACCAGCCGTAAGCGACCTGCCGAAAACCTTGAAGTGTTAATACAGCGTATTCATTCTGAACTAAACTGCCCGGTTATGGCAGATATCTCAACAATAGATGAAGGCCTTAATGCCTGTGAACTCGGGGCTGATATACTTTCTACTACACTGGCTGGTTACACTGCTTACTCAAAAGCCACTAACGGGCCTGACTTTGAATTGCTTGACAGGCTTATTAAATATACCGATAGACCTGTTATACTTGAAGGACGTATTGAAACGCCTGATCATGTTAAAATAGCCTTTGAAAAAGGAGCTTTTGCAGTTGTCATAGGGTCTGCTATTACACGTCCACAACTGATCACACATAAGTTTGTAAACATAATTAAGTAATGCCAGCAATGATAACAGACAATGAGATTACATACACCATAGGTATAGATATTGGAGGCACTAAAATTAGCAGCGCCCTGGTCTATCAAGGTAAAATTAAAGGTGAGATCCATAAAATAAAAACACCTCAGACATTAGAAGAAATAAAACAAGCCGTAATTCAGATGATATTAAACTTAAAAGATAACTATACTACCTCAAACATCGGTATTGCTACAGCAGGGGTCGTAGATGTTACTACAGGCCAGGTATTGAGTGCTACAGAAAATCTCCCGACTGGCTATAACAGCATAAACTTTAAAGATACAATAGAAACTACTTTTAATATTAATACATATATAGATAACGACGCCAACGCCGCCGCTATTGGAGAATACCTTTTTGGTGCTGCTAGAGGTACAAAAAATACAATTGTACTTACAATAGGAACAGGCATAGGCGCAGGCATAATCATCAACAATAAAATCTTCAGAGGAAGTCAATTTGCTGCCGGTGAATGCGGCCATATAATTATATCTCAGGATAAAGATAGACCCTGCACATGCGGCAAACATGGCTGCTGGGAAGCATACGCATCAGGGACAGGGCTGACAACAACAGCCAGAATAATAGCAAAAAAACTCAACAAGAATCCTGCTAATTATGACAGCTTCACAGTCATTGAAGGAATTAAAAACAATAACTCTACCTGTCTTAAAATATATAACATCTGGCTTGAACACCTTTCCAGCGGTCTTATAAGCCTAATGAATGTCTTTGACCCTGATTCCATTGTTCTGGGAGGATCTATGGCTGAACACATCGATTTTAAAGAACTTAACTCTCTGGTAAGCAACAAATCTCCTTCCAGAATTGAAATTAAAAAAGCAAAACTCGGCAACAATGCCGGTATTATAGGCATAGCATCTTTGCCATATATAGATCAAATTAAACAATAGTGTGTTTTGTGTATTTTATATAAATTATATTTTAATATGTTTATAGTTCGGTAACATATTTACTGCATTATTTCGCTCCAGGTGGCTTGCTAAAGATTAACCTTTTCTGTTTTCTTTAATACCATTTAATATATTTACTATTAATTGACTCTAAGAGACTGACAAATAATTAATTTTTCATTAACACCAGACAAGATAAGCATTTTCAATATTAAAATGAGATTTAATAAAATTTTTGTGTGATGATAAATTGGAGGGTAAAAAAACATGTCTACCACTTCTCAAAAAGTTAATTTAAAACCATTGGGTGATAGAGTCGTTATTAAAGTTATCGACGAAACAGAAAAAACATCCGGTGGTATCTACATTCCTGATTCAGCAAGAGAAAAGCCCCAGAAAGGCGAAGTCTTAGCTGTAGGCCCGGGCAAAATGCTTGACAGCGGAAAACGTGAACCGATGGAAGTCAAAACTGGCGACACTATTCTTTTCACCAAATACGGTGGAACAGACATCAAAATTGATGGCGAAGAATATAAAATACTCAGTGAAAGAGATATTTTAGGCGTAATTGAAAACTAGAGTAGTTTAAAGGAGTTTTAAAAAATGGCCAAAAAAATTGTATTCGATGAAACAGCAAGACGTTCACTTGAAAAAGGTATAAATGCTGTAGCCGACGCTGTTAAAGTAACACTCGGCCCAAAAGGAAGAAATGTTGTTCTGGAGAAAAAATTTGGTTCTCCGCAAATAGTAAACGATGGCGTTACCATCGCTAAAGAAATCGACCTTGAAGACAACATGGAAAACGCTGGCGCCCAGTTAATTAAAGAAGTTGCCAGCAAAACAAACGATGTAGCAGGTGATGGCACTACTACAGCTGCTGTATTAGCTCAGGCTATCGTTAAAGAAGGTCTGAAAAATGTTGCTGCTGGTGCCAACCCGATGGGCATTAAAAGAGGTATTGACAAATCAGTAGGCAAGGTTGTTGAAGAAATTCATAAACGTGCTAAAAAAGTTGAAAGCAAAGACTCTATTGCCTCTGTTGCAACAATTTCTGCTGGTAATGATAATGAAATCGGCAAATTAATCTCTGATGCTATGGATAAAGTCGGTAATGACGGTGTTATTACCGTTGAAGAGTCAAAAACCACCGGCACAGAATTGAAAATCGTTGAAGGTATGCAGTTCGACAAAGGTTATATTTCACCTTATTTCGTTACTGATACTGAAAGAATGGATGCAGTTCTTGATGATCCAATGGTTCTCTGTGTTAATAAGAAGATTAACCTGGTCAGTGACCTAGTACCTATTCTTGAGCAAGTTGCAAGAGAAGGCAGGTCATTGCTTATAATTGCAGAAGACATTGAAGGTGAAGCTCTTGCAACACTCGTTGTTAACTCTTTACGTAAAGTATTAAAGTGCGTTGCTGTTAAAGCTCCGGGGTTTGGAGACAGAAGAAAAGCTATGTTAGAAGATATCGCTATATTAACTGGCGGACAACTCTTCACTGAAGACCTCGGCCTTAAATTAGAAAACATTACCATACAGCAAATGGGTAAAGCACGCCGTGTAACAGTCACAAAAGAGAATACCACTATTGTTGTCGGCGATGAAACCAAAGATGCTGTTGCAAAACGTGTAAATCAAATCAAACGTCAGATAGAAGACTCTGACAGTGAGTATGATAGAGAAAAATTACAGGAAAGACTCGCCAAGCTTTCTGGCGGTGTTGCAGTAATTGAAGTTGGTGCAGCCACTGAAACAGAACTTAAAGAGAAAAAATTAAGACTGGAAGATGCCCTGAATGCTACTCGTGCAGCTATTGAAGAAGGTATTGTTGCAGGCGGCGGCGTCACATTACTTAAAACTATTCCGGCTTTAGAGCAGTATAAAAATGAACTCTCTGGCGATGAAAGAACCGGTTGCGAGATTCTCATCAGGGCTCTTGAAGCTCCGCTGAAAATGATTGCCAATAATGCCGGTGAACGTGGCGAAGTCATTGCAGAGAAAGTTAAATCTCAAAACGGTAACTACGGTTTCGATGCTATGAATAATCAATTTGTTGATCTAGTTGAAGCAGGTATTGTTGACCCTGCCAAAGTAACCAGATCAGCTCTTGAAAATGCCGGGTCAATTGCCGGTATGATTCTGACCACTGAAGCTTTAGTTGTAGATATTCCAGAAGAAAAAGGCGCAGGCGGTGGCGGAATGCCTCCAATGCCTCCAATGGATTATTAATTAATATTAACTTTTAGATTGAGCCGGGCCAAAATAGACCCGGCTCAACTGTTTCTGGTAGCAAACACCTGTTTCTTTCAAACAATAAATTTTCAGTATAGGAACCTCTGATTAATTAAGAAATTGCTGATTCCAGCAAAAACAGGGAGGGG
>CAZFBA010000035.1:0-36363 GCA_964517135.1 uncultured Gammaproteobacteria bacterium | reverse complement strand
TTTTTGCCCGTTTCTTAAATTTAACTTCCTGTAAAATTTTCTAATCTAAAACAAAGATTATGACAGGTTTTATACATCGAAATATAATCTTTTACCGGACACCAGTGAATTATTTACCAAAAATTAAAGCAGGAAATCTGTTCCTGCTGAAAATATAAAACTCAGTGCCATTGGTTGTATACATATATTATATGCTGTCTTTACTCAGAATACCTGAGTGTAAAAACACAGCTCACATGAATCAAATTACTCATGTTCATCTAAGTAAATTTACCTGGTTCAATCTGGCATTATATTAATCGACAAAAGATATTAAATAATTCTAAAAACTTCATTTTGCAGTGGCCTTCGGCCCATCAGGGCCCTCCCTCCCACCCCCAGTGGTCAGTTTTCAGAGCGCCCGGGTGGATCTTTGCTGGCAAACTCAAGCATACAACACAAAGATATTTCTAAAGTTTAGTAAAACTTTTCTTCAATTGACCCATTACAGGGCAATTTCATTTCTTTATTACATTATTTAAAGTGTATTCATTCAGATAACAAAACAATGGTAAATGTAGAATCAATTCAAAATAGAAGACCTTCTTCTTATGTTCATTCAGGCAGTTTAGATAAACGCCTTAATTTTGAAAGCTTTTATACCGGTTATAACAATCAGCTTAAGAAACAAAATCTTTATAACGAGCTTTATACATTTGAAAAATACCGTATTAACAACCCAAAAGATCTATTTTTAAGAGATTTCTTGCTTTCTTCGCTTAAAAAAAAGGGCTTAAAAATACCGGAAGACTTAAAAATAGAAATAATTGCTCCTCTCACATTTGATGAAGAACATCGATATAAGCTTAAAAGAATTGTATTTGGACACTTTAAAGGTTATTCCAGCTATTTCTTTGAACTAATGAATATGCCTGAAGAAACATTTAAAAAGAAAGTGGATACATTTAAAATACCGTTCCACCTTAAACAAGAACTAAATGAAATATATAAATATCTGGATGGATTTTATAAAGTAAAATTAACACTGCCTGATGGCACTAAAAGCTATGACTTGACGACTCTTACAGAAAAAGACAGAACTGAAATAATTAACAAACTAAAACCCCATAACCCTGAGCTGGCTGAAGAATTATTAAATATGACCACAGAAGTAAAGCAATTTGCAAAGAAATTTAGTTGCTCTGAAATGGAAAGACAGGCACTCTATGAGGCAGGAGAAAGTTCCAGAAACTTTATTATTAAGCTAATAGCAGGCATAGTTGCCCTCATGGGTATTGATAACTATGTAAGACCTGCCCTTGTTGCCAAAATGGGCACTGAAACACTTATGGGAAAGGGTGTTAATAAGATTACAGAATTCGTTGCCGGTTGCGGTGATGATGTCCTGGGCAGTTATAAAGATTATTTTCAGGATGAAATAACACTCGGCAAGAAAAATGCCCAGAATATACTCGGGCTATCAGTACTTGCAGGGGTTTTAAGCAGCATTGCAGTTGTTCCGTTGAATTTTAACACTCCACTAGGTGCTATTGCCTATGGCAACGGCTCTTCAGGCTCAAGCATTTTCTCTAATATTGCCACGTTTAGCTATATGTATAAAAACTATGACGATATGGTTGCTAAAGGTATCATAACACCGGAAAAAGGCAAGAAATTAAACTCTGGCAAATTTAAGACAGTCTTAAATAACTACTTTGCTTATGACGCATATTTTGGCAAAGTTATCGGTATACTGGCATGCACACCTGCAGCTTATATTGCTTATCGTAGTGGTGCTTTTTCCAAACAAGCATCTTCTTTAACTAAAACAGCTGCCCTTACAATTGTAGGCTCGGTTGAATCTTACCTGACTGTTGCCATTCAGCTATTAAGAGACAATGCAAGAAAGGCTAAAATTCAAACATCAAGTGACATTATCGCCAGAGGTGATGTTAAATCTGAAGCCTATGATTCACGTAAGTTTCAAATCAAACAGGGAACTAAAGACCAGCTTAAACAAAGCTTTACTGCTTTCATAAACTTTTTTAAAACATTCCGTAAAGATTAATTGTACAGGCCCAATAATTCAGTTACAAATTTCAGGAAAATCTCTTAAATCAGAGATTATGTTGAGTTGCAATTAATATCATACCTTTAGAAATAGTCTCCATAATAGATTTTCATAACCTTTCTGGTTTCAATAATAGTTTTACGGGCTTGTTCTCTTGCTTTATCTTTGCCCTTCGACATTATCTCAGCAAGCTTTTCAGGAGATTCTTCAAGCTCTTTTCTTTTAGAGCGTATGTCTTTAAAATACTCGTTGACAATCTGTGCCAGCTGTTTTTTACACTGCACACAGCCTCTGGAAGCACTTTCACACTCCTGTTTTACCTGTATCTTAACCTCATCAGATGCCAGGGTCTTATACAGCGGATAAATACCCTGACAGTTCTCAGTTTTGCCCGGTATATCACGTTTAGTACGAGCAGGATCAGTAATAGCTGCCATAATCTTTTTCGCTGTATCCTCTTCTGTATCTGCAATTTTAATGTCGTTATTGTATGATTTACCCATTTTATTGCCGTCAAGCCCCGGCAGAAGTGGGGTCTCTGTAAGCACAGGTGCTGGCTCAACAAAATGTTCTGTCTGATATATATAGTTAAACCGCCTGACGATATCACGTGAGAGTTCGAGGTGTGCCAGCTGATCCTGGCCGATAGGCACCAGTGAGGCATTAAAAATGATGATATCTGCTGTCTGTAATACCGGATAACCCAGCAGGCCGTAAGATGCTTTTGAAGATTCTTCGTCGCCAGACTCAGAAGATCTCAATATTTTAACCATATCCTTTAAGGTAGGGTCTCTTTCTACCCAGTTTTGAGGAGTTATCATACTTAATAAAAGGTGCAGTTCAGCTATTTCAGGTATATGAGACTGTATATAAACTGTTGCTATCTCAGGGTCAATGCCGCATGATAACCAGTCTTTAGCCACCTCAAGCACATTAGTTTTCATTGTGTCTGTGTCATTATATTTTGTTGTGAGGGCGTGCCAGTCTGCTATAGCGAAAAAACAGTCATATTCAGCCTGAAGTTTGATCCAGTTGCTTAAGACGCCGAAATAGTGACCAAGGTGCAGTTGTCCTGTTGACCGCATGCCTGACATAATACGTTTTTTCTGCAAACTTCAGTCCTCCTGTAAATTTTAGTGTTTCTCTTGAAGATTGTAAAGGAAAGCAGCAATTATTTTCAACAAATTCAAATTATTCGTTGTAATAATCATTTTTCTAAAATATCATTTTAGTGATGCCAAATTTTATTGATGAAAGTATTTTAAAGCTTTTGAAGCGGGCTAATCTGATTATTTTGATTGGCTTTATCATTTTTTGTGTTGTAGAATTTGCCTTTAATTTACCCGGGTTTATTTATCAGAAGCTAAGTATTAGAGAGTTATTGCTCGTTTTTTTGTATGCAGCGGGTTTTTATTCTTTGTTGTATTTTTTAATGGGTATATTTGTTAATATTGTTATTCTCGGGGGGGCAAAGATAGCTAACAAAAAGAGATATTACTTCACAATTAGCATTGCATCTTTCACCATGCTTAATTATGTTCCTGTATATTTGATTTTTTCTGCTATTATTGATTCTTTATGGATATCTGTTTTGCTTTCGCTTGCTGTCAGTATTTCTATAGCTCACATAATCTCAAACATAATTTTTCATGCATATAATGAGGTTTTGATGCATACCAGAAATACTGCTATTATTCTTTCGGTATTTTTTGTAATTATTATCCTGTTTTCTTTTTACATAATCAATAAACACTTTTATTATGATACTGTTATTCTTTCGTATTATTTCTTTCTGATATTGTTTTTAATAATAGTCGTTTTAACGAATATATTTATGTTAAAGGGTTTTGAGCAAATAGACCGGTTAAATTTGAAGTATGTTTTATTGCCATTCATAATAATAATTGCCGTTACTGCATTATTTTTCCCTTCAGACAAAAGAATTATAGCTGTTTCAAAAACCTCAACAATATTTGAAAAAAACATTATACATATTCTGGCATACCTTACAGATATAGATAGAGATGGTTTTGCGCCGCCGTTTTTAACCGGTGGCAGAGATAGAAAGAATTTTAACCCTGATATAACGCCTTTAATGTTTGATTTTCCTGAAAATAACTTTGATGAAAACAATTTCAATGGAGACCTGATGCAAACCTTCTATGCTATACCTGAAGAAAAGATTGAGCTTTCAAGTCACCTGAAAAACTATAATTTGTTGTTTATCATCATCAACAATGCCAGCTTTAAGTCTATTGATGAAGCAAATACTCCTTTTCTTATGAACTTAATCAAAAGGGGCGTATTTTTTAACAATACACTTTCAGCAGGAAGCGATAAAGTTCTCTCTGCTAACAGTGTTTTTAATTCTAATATAACTGGTGTCAGTGCTATACAGAGAACCAAGCCATTATATGCTTATGGCAGATCACTTTTTGAGTATTTTACTTCTTGTGGTTATAAATTTCATGGCTATTTTGATATTCCATATTCTTATAATAACGATATATTCTTCATAAGTGAATATATAGATGTCTTTTATGCTAACAACAAAGATCTTTCCAGCCCTATCAATATAGAGATGGCAGTTGACGATCTGGGCTCTTACACAAAGAATGCTTATTTAAGCTTGATTCTTCTGGAAGGCAGCATAGCAAGCATTCTGGAAAACCGCTTTAAAAAGCTCTATAACGGCCTTGATAAAGCCGGAAAGCTCGACAGAACGCTTATGGTAATAATGTTTTTGCCAGAGATAAATGAATCCAGAAGTCAGAGTGCTGAACCTCTTCAGACACCGGTGTTGTTCTTTTATAAGGGTATTAATCCTTTTATAACAAACGATCGTATTTCTGGGTTTGATATTTTGCCTACTATACTTGATCTTTTTGGGTTTAAGTATGATATAAAGTCATACAAAGGCAGAAGCAGGGCAGCTTATATGGAAGGCGGGCAGCCTGAAGCTACTTTAGTACTGTCTCTGGCTCCTGATGCTTCTGAGTTTATGCTTTTATATAAAGATTACAAATTGATATACTCACCAAAAAGGGGCTTTGAGCAAATATATAACATTAAAGATGATCCTGAAATGAAGAAGAATATTATTAATAAAGATTTTGCAGATAGAGAGAAGATGTTCAGCATGCTTGATTTTTATATGACACAGGGCAGCAAATAGGTTTTTGCCTGGTTTGATGTATGATGCAATCTGGCTTCGCATACCACCCTTGAGGTATATTTTTAAAAAGGCTTGAAAATCATTTTAAAATGATTTATAGTGTGTTAGTGAACGCTAACTAACATAAGGTGCCACCATGACCCTGACTAAAAGACAACTTGAAATTATGCAGGTATCCATTAACCTGATTGCTGAAAAAGGCATTCAAAATATGACTATTAAAAATATTGCTGATAAAATGCATATTTCTGAACCAGCAATATACAGGCATTTTGATTCTAAACTGAGTATATTACTGGCTATTCTTGATAGCTTTGAAGAACGCTTTGAACATATTGTTAAAGAGATTGAATCTAAAAAGCTAAAACCATTAGATATGCTTGAAAAGTTTTACCTGGCACGCTGTAAAGAATTCAGCGAGACACCAGAACTTGCAAAAGTAATATTTTCAGAAGAAATATTTCAAAATGAACAGGTATTATCTGAAAAAATTGCTCACATAATGCTTAAACACCAGAAATACATCGTAAGCCTTATCAGAAAGGCCAGTAATAACGGTGAAATACGTACCGATATACCTGAAGAACATATGAGCCTGTTCTTTATGGGAAGCCTGCGTCTGATTGTTACACGCTGGCGACTCGTACAATTCAACTTTGACCTGGTCGAAAAAGGCAGTGAAATCTGGAAATCATTTAAAAAACTCATTGAAAAGGAGGCATAAAATGAAAAGAAACATTATTACAATAGATGAAGAAAAATGTAACGGGTGCGGACAATGCATACCGGGTTGCCCGGAAGGAGCCCTGCAAATGATCGATGGCAAAGCAAGATTAATAAGCGATCTCTTTTGTGATGGCCTGGGCGCCTGCATTGGAGAATGCCCGCAGGGAGCTATTTCCATAGAAGAAAGAGAAGCTGAACCATACGATGAGTATAAAGTAATGGATAACGTCGTTAAAGGCGGCCCAAATGTTATTAAGGCACATCTCAAACATCTCAAAGACCATAACGAAATGGAATTTTACAATCAGGCACTCAATTATCTGAAAGAAAATAATATCAAGCTGCCAGCTGAAAAAGAAGAGCCCGAACTACCGCCATTGCCCTGCGGCTGCCCCGGCACCATGCAAAAAGACCTGAGAAAAGAAAAAAAGGCTGACCCCACCACGTCTAATGCAAATGCTACTTCACAAATTAATAACTGGCCTGTACAACTGGCATTAATAAACACGAATGCACCTTATTTAAAGGATGCTAACCTCCTGATAGCAGCTGATTGCACAGCGTTTGCCTATGGAAACTTTCACCAGAAGTTCTTAAAAGATAAAATTTTGATCATGTTCTGCCCCAAGCTTGATACTAACCTTGACTTATATGTCAATAAACTTGCTGAAATCTTTAAAAACCAGAATATTAACTCGATATCACTTGTACACATGGAAGTACCATGCTGTTCTGGTCTGGGAGTTGTTGTTTCTAAAGCACTTAAAGAAGCTCAAAAGTTCATTATGGTTAAAGATTATACTGTTTCCATCAATGGTGAACTAATCTAGCCAGCAGAATAGCCATTTAAAATGTTATCGTTGTATAAAATTCACCCATCAAGCAAAGGAGCCCCCTTTATGTTAACAAAAGAATTTATAAATATGTCGCTTGGCGAGTTTGTAGCAAAATATCCCTCAAGCAGAAAGGTTTTCGACCAGTTTAATCTTGATTATTGCTGTGGTGGAGCGCAAACTATACACTCTGCTATAAAAGAGAATAAGATTGAAATAGATCAATTGTTTAACGCTTTAAAAGAACATCTTGAGACTATAAAAACCAGAGAACCACATGAAAGCATCATCTGGACAGATAAAACTCTGACAGAGCTTGCTAATCATATCGAAGAAAACCACCATACCTTTATGAAGAAAAAAATGCCTTATGTTAAGATGTTCTTAACAAAACTTGAAGAGGTTCACGGCAAAAGATATTCAGACACACTCACACCGCTGAAACAAACATTTGAAAAGCTGAAAAAGGAAATAGAAAAGCATTTATGGGATGAGGAAAATGTGTTATTCCCGTATTTGAAACAACTTGAGGCCAGCAAGCAAAAGGGTTTCACACATCCTTATGAGCCAGCTTTTACAGTGAATGATGTTATTAGCCTTATGGAAGAAGAACATGATAATGCCGGTGAGGCTCTCAGAAAAATGAGAATGCTAACAGATAATTATACACTGCCTGAAGATGCCTGCAAAACCTGGCAGCTAGCTTATGAAGAATTGCAGGCTATTGAAGATGATCTTCACAAACATGTTCACAAAGAGAATAGTATTCTATTCCCTCAAGTACTTAATATGATTAAGACAAACCAGAATGGAGGTTGTATATGTACCATGAAATAAGAAAAAATGTCTTCTGGGTCGGTTATGTAGACTGGAGCAAAAGAAATTTTCACGGTCATGAACTATCTATACACCGTGGCACAACCTATAACGCATACCTGATTACCGGTGAAAAAAATATACTGATTGATAGCGTATCAGAAGAGTTCTCAGAACTTTTCATAGAAAACCTTAAAAAAATTATTGACCCATCAAAAATAGATATTGTAATAGCCAACCACGCAGAACCCGACCATTCCGGTGCTATACCTGCTGTGATGGAATATGCACCAGAAGCAACAGTTGTTGTATCAACAAAAGGAGCTGAAAGCCTGCCAGCACACTATCATAAATACTGGAACCTGAAACCCGTTAAAACAGGTGACAGCATTGACGCTGGAAATGGAAACCAGCTTGTATTCGTTGAAGCACCAATGTTACACTGGCCAGATAGTATGTTTTGTTACCTTACAGAAGAAAATATACTGTTTTCTAATGACGCATTCGGCCAGCATTACGCAACTGACTACCGCTTCAATGACCAGGTTGACCAGGATGAGCTGTACTACGAAGCAATAAAGTACTATGCAAACATACTGACACCCTTTAGCACTTTAGTAGAAAAGAAAATTCAAGAATTACTGGCAATGAACCTCTTTGTAGAAATCATAGCACCCAGTCACGGAATCATATGGAGAGATAACCCACTTCAAATAGTCGAAAAATACAGGGAATGGGCCAGACAAAAACCTGAAGAATATATCCTGATACTCTACGATACAATGTGGAATAGCACAAAAAGAATGACAGAAGCCATTGCAGATGGCATCTCAGAAACTGGTATCAAATATAAAATAATTAACCTGGCAGTAGCAGATCGAAATGATACACTGGTAGAGGTGTTCAAAGCCTCAACTCTTGTTATTGGTTCTCCCACACTTAATAACGGCATGCTGCCAACCGTATCACCCATACTAATTGACATCAAAGGCTTAAAGTTTAAAAACAAGCAGGGGGCTGCTTTTGGCTCCTACGGCTGGAGCGGAGAAGCCGTAAAAGAAATAGAAAAAGTGTTTGAGCAATGCAATATACCCGTAATACAACAAAATATCAATATTAAGTGGCGTCCATCAGAAGATGATCTTGAAAAGTGCCGCCAGTATGGCAAAAACATTGCAAACCACATTCTAAAAACTGCACCAGTTGCTTAAAACAAGCTGTATCTCAAATTCATTTCTATATGAAATTGAGTGTTGACTTTTAGAATTATATTGGTATACTGGTACTAGAATACTAGATTAGGAGCCGTAATGCCTACAATACTCAAAATCTCAGACGCTGCATCAATAGGCATTCATACAATGTATGTGCTGGCTAATAACCCTGATAAGCTCTTTTCTACGAAAGAAATCGCTACAACACTTGGCGTATCTGAAAATCACCTGTCAAAAATTCTTCAGCGTTTGACAAAAGTAGGTATCGTAAAATCTATCAGAGGGCCACGTGGAGGGTTCTTGCTCAATAAAAAACCCTCTGAAATCAGTCTCAAAGACGTCTATGAAGCTATAGATGGCCCTCTAACACTGTCTGGCTGCTTGCTCGACAAACCTGTTTGCGATGGGAACTGCGTTTTGGGCGACCTCATTCAATCTGTTAACAGACAGGTTATTGATTACTTTAAATCTAAATCAGTCAATGATTTTATAAGAAAATAATACTCTTTACTGGCATAGTAACCAGCTTTTATATCCACCAAAATAGAAATATACAATGAAATGGAGGAAAACTAATGGAAATGTTTTGTTATCAATGTGAACAGACTGCCAGGGGGCAGGGTTGTACAGTGAAAGGAGTCTGCGGAAAGGATGCTACAACTGCAGCACTTCAGGATCTCATTATTCATGGACTTAAAGGCCTGTCAATGTATGCCCACAGGGCCAGACAGCTCGGTGAAAGCAATACTGAAATGGATAGATTTACTGTTCAAGCACTTTTTTCAACATTGACAAACGTCAATTTTGACCCGCAACGCTTTCAAAACTACCTCATCGATCTTGCTAAATACAGAGATAAAGCTAAAATGATGTACAATGACGCCTGCAAAAAAGCCGGCAAAACACCTGAAGACCTTGAAGGACCTGCAAAATGGCAACCAGCTGCCAGTATTGACGAACTGGTTAATCAGGGGCTTAACGTTTCAATCGAAAACAGAAAAAAAGCCCTTGGAGACGATATTGCAGGCCTTCAAGAATTGCTAACCTACGGTCTCAAAGGTATTGCAGCTTATGCCGATCATGCCTACATCCTCGGATACAACAATGAAAACATTCCAGCTTTTATTTATGAAGCGCTTGACTTTCTTACAAAAGAACAACCATCAGTTGAAGACCTCTTTAACTACAATATGAATGCAGGAGAATGCAACCTGAAAACAATGGAGCTTCTTGATAGAGCCCATACGGAAACTTTCGGTCATCCTGAACCAACACCGGTAAGAATTACACCCCTAAAAGGTAAAGCAATTCTTGTATCAGGACACGACTTAAAAGACCTCGAAGACCTTTTAAAACAAACAGAAGGTAAAGGAATCAATATATATACCCACGGTGAAATGCTACCGGCCAATGCATACCCTGCACTCAAAAAGTATAAACATCTGGTAGGCAACTATGGCGGAGCCTGGCAGGATCAAAAAAAAGAATTTGAAGCATTTCCTGGTGCTATTCTGATGACAACAAACTGTATCATACAACCAGGAGAAAGCTATAAAGCCAGAATCTTTACAAAGAGTGTAGTAGGCTGGCCAGGCGTTCATCATCTCAAAAATAATGACTTTTCACCGGTAATTCAGGCTGCACTGAATGCTGAAGGCTTCAGTAAGGATGAACCAGAAAAACATATTACCATTGGTTTTGCCAGAAATACAGTACTTGGCGTAGCTGATAAAGTCATTGAGGCTGTCAAAGGCGGAAATATCAAACATTTCTTCCTGGTTGGTGGTTGTGACGGGGCTAAAAGTGGCAGAAATTACTATACAGAGCTTGCTGAGCAGATTCCAGATGATTGTGTAATACTGACTCTTGCCTGCGGTAAATATCGTTTCAATAAACTTGAGTTTGGTGATATTGGCGGTATACCAAGACTGCTCGATGTAGGGCAGTGTAACGATGCCTATTCTGCTGTTCAAATTGCTGTAGCACTTGCTGATGCCTTTGACATGGAAGTTAATGACCTGCCGCTATCAATGATACTGTCGTGGTTTGAACAAAAAGCAGTAGCAATACTTCTTACGCTGCTTTATCTTGGCATTAAAGACATAAGGCTTGGGCCTTCACTGCCTGCCTTTGTGACCCCTAATGTATTAAATGTACTTGTCGAAAAATTTCAGATCAAACCAATAACAACTCCTCAGGAAGACCTTAAGCAGATACTTGGCGAGAGGGTTAATGCCTAGGATGCTCTACAGTTGACATTTACCTGCGATCAGGCGGCGAGATAATCGTCGCCTGCATTATTTTAGAGGCCTCAAAAATGTCTTCATTTTTGAATACTTCTTTTGAGTTATTTAGAATACATTGTTTTTCAGGTAAGATAATTATAAATTCCTTTGATATTGATATTGTGCTGAAAAGCCTGCAAAAAGGGCTTTTTGAAGTATAATACCTAAATTTAAATTACTGTTGAGAGTGCAGATATCAAAAAACACTATAACCACTATACAGCTAGAAAGGTAAACATTATGACTGACAAAATAATCAAAAAAGATGAAATAAACCTGGTCTTTGCAGCTGAAGCAGGGCAGGGTAGCGATACAATAAGTACTATACTAGCAAAAGTATTTAAAGATGCTGGATATAACATCTTTTCAACAAAAGAAGCCATGTCAAGAATTAGAGGAGGTGCTAATTCTAACGATTTAAGGGTTTCTTCAAGTAAAATATGCGCTGGTGTTTGGAATATTGATGTGTTAATACCCCTGTCGGCAAACGCTCTGGATCATGTAAAAGACAGGATATCTGATAACACCTTAATATTTGGAGAAAAAGAATTTATAAGCACCAGATACTGTCAGAAATGTAAGGTAAGAGCGGTAAACTTTTCAGGTATAGCAAAAGAAATAGGTGGTATAATTTATACAAACACAGTTGCTGCAGGATTTATAATGGGATTAATGAACCTCGATACCATATACCTGGAAGAATTGCTTAAAAAACGCTTTGCAAAAAAATCTGAAGACATAGTAAATAAAAATATCGAAGCTGCAAAACGTGGGTACGAAAAAGGTAAAGAATTTTGCAAAAACGAAAATATTAGCATAGAGATAAAAAGAGACGAAACTATTAAAGACCAGATCATTATAAACGGCTCAACCGCAGTTGGCATGGGCTGTATTGCCGGAGGATGCAACTATGTATCATCCTACCCTATGTCACCCTCAACAGGTGTGCTGATATTTCTGGCTGCTAACGGCAAAGAATTTGATATTATAGTCGAACAGGCCGAAGATGAAATAGCAGCCATTAACATGACACTGGGAGCCTGGTACGCCGGAGCAAGAGGCCTGGCAACAACTTCAGGAGGAGGTTATGCTCTAATGAAAGAAGGCATTAGCCTTGCAGGCATGATCGAAACACCAGTTGTGATACACCTTGCACAGCGCCCCGGACCAGCAACAGGCCTGCCAACCAGAACTGAACAGGGAGACCTTGAGCTGGCCCTTTATGCCGGACACGGTGAGTTTCCGAGGGTTTTATATGCCCCTGGTGACCTGCAACAGGCTTTTTACCTGTCTCAAAAAGCTTTTAACATTGCCGATAAATATCAGGTTCCTGTAACCATTCTCACTGACCAGTATATACTTGATTCTTCATACAATGTTGAAGAATTCGATATGTCAGAACTCAGCGTTGATAAATATATCATAGAAACCAATGAAAACTACAAACGCTATGAATACACAGAAAATGGCATTACCCCCCGTGGCATACCCGGATTCGGCAAAGGGCTCGTTGGCCTTGACAGTGACGAACACGATGAAGAAGGCCACATAACTGAAAACCTCAATACAAGGGTTAAAATGGTTGACAAAAGACTTAAAAAGTATGAAGCACTAAACGATGATATCATACCACCAGAACTTATCGGGCCTGAAAACTACAAAACGCTTCTATTAGCCTGGGGAACCAACCTTAATATTGTTAAAGAAGCTATGCAGAAACTGAATAAAGACGACCTTGCCTTCCTGCATTATTCTCAAGTCTGGCCCTTACACCCTGATACTATAAAATATCTTGAAAAAGCTGAAAAGGTTATTATGATTGAAAATAACGCCACTTCGCAATTTGCAAAACTCATAAGGCAGCAAACAGGCTTCACTATTCAGGATAAAATACTTAAATATAACGGCCACGCCTTCTATGTAGAAGAGCTTGTAGAGAAAATTAGCGACTTAATTTAGAATGAGGTATATATAATGGATATTAATACTTACAACATGGGTGATATAGATATAGCCTGGTGCCCCGGGTGCGGTAATTTCGGCATATTAAATATCATCAAAGAAACACTTGCTGCTCTTGATATAGCTCCACAGAGCCTTGTCGTTGCTTCTGGCATTGGACAGGCACCAAAGACACCACATTACTTCCGTACAAACTATTTTAACGGGCTTCACGGGCGTTCTGTTTCGCCTGCTGTAGCTGTAAAGTCTGTAAACCCTGAGTTAACAGTGATTGCAGAAGGCGGAGACGGAGATATGTATGGAGAAGGAGGCAATCACTTTATACATAATATTCGCAGAAATCCTGATATTACTCACATTGTTCATAACAATATGGTCTATGGCCTTACCAAAGGGCAAGCTTCACCCACCAGCCGCAAAGGCTTTGTAACACCTGTTCAGGTTAACGGAGTTATTCTGGAACCATTTAACCCGCTTGCAGTTGCTGTATCTCTGGATGCATCTTTTGTAGCAAGAACATTCTCAGGTGACAAAGACCATGCGGTTGAAATATTAAAACAGGCCATCAGTCATAAAGGTTATGCCCTTGTTGATATCTTTCAGCCCTGTGTAACTTTTAATAAGGTCAATACTTTCAAGTGGTTTAAAGATAATACTTACTATTTAGATGATTCTTATGACCCTGAAGACAGGGTTGAAGCATTTAAAAAAGCAATCGAAACAGAAAAATTTCCGCTGGGTGTAATTTACAAAAATACTCAAAAGCCCACTTTTGAAGATAGCCTTAACGTTTACCAGGATAGTAAAGAGCCTGTATACAAAAGAAAAGTAGAAAGACAAAAAAAACTCTCAAAATTAATGCAATCTATGAAATAAAGGAGATACAAATGGTTAGTAAACTTGAAAAAATTGTAGTTCTTGAAACAGGAGACAAGGCTCCTCCTCTTGATATAGTTGATCAGGATGGTAAAATTGCTAATATTGCTGATTTTAAAGGCAAATGGCTAATATTATATTTCTATCCTAAAGATGATACCCCGGGTTGCACCATCGAAGCTGTTGACTTTACTTCCCAAGTGGATACATTTAAAAAGCTTAACGCTGAAATACTTGGTGTGAGCGCTGATACAAAAGAAAGCCATTGCAAATTTATTGATAAACACCGCCTTAGCATCAGGCTATTAAGTGATACTAAAAAAGAAGTCGCAAAACGTTATGGAATAATTAAAAACCAGATCAGATTCGGAAAAGAAATTGAAGTTATAGCACGTTCTACCTTTATAATTGACCCTGAAGGCATAATAAGAAAACTATGGACTAACGTCAAGCCTAAAAACCATGTAGAAGAGGTTAAAGATGCGTTACAAGAACTAAAAAATGCCCCTCTGCCTGACTAACAAGAAATGTTCTCTTGAAACCTGTTTTAACTGGCTTATTCTATGATTCAAGAATATCTTTAAATTGCGGATCTTCTCTGAGGTTCTCAAATTCTGGTGAGCCGACAAGAAATCTCTTTGCTGTTGTATCAAGTTCACAGGCCTTTTTGAGAAAATCCAGTGCCCGCTTCTTTATGCCCTGACGATTCATAATTACAGCCAGGCTCAGGTAAGCCGGGGCGAATTTGTTATTTACTTTTATAACCTTTTCAAAGTATTCATAGGCATTATCCAGTTCGCCTTTAGTGAGATAGTATTTTCCTATGGCATTGAGAGACATTATATCTTTAGAATTGTGTGACAATGCCTTTTTATAAAGTTCAAAGGCCTCATCAAACTTTTGCTGGGGCTCTTTAACCAGTGCCCAGTGAAAATAGACAGCGGCGCTGGCCGGATAATTTGTTGCGGCCTGCCTGTAAACCTCTTCGGCCTCTTCAAATTTTCCTGTGCGATAGAGGCAAATACCCAGTTGAATGTATGAATCTTCAAGCTTTTCGTCATATTCAAGAGATTGCTTAAACTTTTCTATAGCCTCTTCAGGTCGGCCAAGGCCTACCAGAGCCTTACCCCAGTTATAGAGTGAAAAACGACAAAGGTCATTCTTTTTTTCTAGTTCCTGATAGTGTTCTATAGCTTTATCAAATTTCTTTGCTGCAAGAGCCCTGTCTCCCAGCAGCATGTGATTTGGAAACTTCTTTTCCAGAAAGTCTGCAAGCTTTTTTGTTACTTTCCCCATTGATTGATCCTTTTTCTGATCTTTTTCTCTTCTTTTTTATTCTATCAAATTTTAGGTATATAGCAAGTTTATAGCTTATTGTTCTGATAACATTTTGTTTTAAACCAGAGTGCTGTGAATAATGTATTAGAGAGACTAACCCTTTTTAAAAACCTCTTTTGCTGCTTCATCAATCGTGCTGACATAGATGAAGTTGACCTTTTCTCTAATGTTTTCTGGCAGGTCCAAAACATTTTTACAGTTTTTTGCCGGTATAATAACATTAAAAATGCCATTTCTGATAGCAGAAAGCACCTTTTCTTTAACCCCTCCAATAGGCAAAACTCTTCCCCTGAGGGTTATTTCGCCAGTAATAGCAACATCAGCCCTGATGGGCTTGTCTGTCAGTGCACTGATAATAGCAAGACTGATAGCCAGACCGGCCGAAGGGCCGTCTTTGGGGGTAGCTCCATCTGGAACATGTACATGAATATCCTGTTTTTCGGCTATATCGGGTGTTATTCTGTACTGTTTATGATTACTTCTTATATAGCCCAGGGCAGCTTTAGCTGATTCCTGCATGACATCTCCAAGAGAGCCGGTCAGGTTGAGATTTCCTTTGCCTGGCATAACGGTAGCTTCTATATAGAGAACATCTCCTCCATACTCTGTCCAGGCAAGGCCGTTTATAACGCCTATTTCATTATCCTTGCGCTTATCATCTGATGTATACCGTGGTACTCCGAGATACTCTTCTAAATTCTTGTTTGACAGGCGTATTTTCTGGTTTTCTTCATTAACAATTTTCATAGCTGATTTTCTGCATATCTTAGCTATAGAGCGTTCCAGGTTTCTGACACCAGCTTCTCTGGTGTATTCATTAATAATTCTGTGTATAGCAGTTTCTGAAATATTGAGTTTAGATTTTTTTATGCCGTGTGAATATAGCTGTTTAGGCACCAGAAAGTATTTTGCAATATTTAGCTTCTCATCTTCGGTGTATCCTGAGAGCTTAATGACTTCCAGCCTGTCTTTCAGTGCCTTATAGACAGTATCAAGGTTATTAGCTGTTGCAACAAAGAAAACTTCTGACAGGTCAAACGGCATATCAACATAGTGATCAGTAAAGTTTTTATTCTGTTCAGGGTCAAGCACTTCGAGCATAGCCGCAGTGGGGTCACCCATGTGAGAACGCATCATCTTTTCTATCTCATCCAGCAATATGACCGGATTTTTAGTGCCTGCATTTTCGACAGCCTGAATAATTCTACCGGGCATTGACCCGATATAAGTTCTCCTGTGGCCTCTGATTTCAGACTCATCGTTTATGCCTCCCAGGCTTATATAACTAAATTTTCGCCCCAGGCTTCTGGCAATAGATCTAGCCAGACTGGTTTTACCTACCCCGGGTGGCCCTTCAAAACAAATAATTGTTGCCTGCGGCTTTTCTGTTAATTGTCTTACGGCCAGAAACTCCAGTATTCTTTCTTTTGCTTCTTCCAGGCCCCAGTGATCAGCATCAAGAACTTTTCTTGCACGACTTATGTCGTTAATATCTTCTGTTTTTTCGTTCCAGGGTAAATTTATCACACGATCGAGATAGGTTCTTATGACAGACATTTCAGAAGAATAGTCAGGCAATTTCTCAAGTCGATTGATTTCTTTATACAGTTTTTTTCTGTGTTTATCAGATATATCAAGTATTTCTACTTTTGCTTTATATTCACTTATTTCACTGTCTATATCTTCAGTTCCATAAAGCTCTTCTTTGATTATTTTAAGTTTTTCTTTAAGGTAAAATTCTTTTTGTGTCTTTGAGAGGTTCTTTTTCAGCTTATTATTAATGATTTCTTCTATGCCCAGCATTTCTATTTCACGCTCAAGGAGACCATTCATCATCTCAAGACGCATTGAAGTATCTTGAATTTCAAGCACCTGCTGTTTTTCAGTGCCTTCGACTTCCAGAAAAGTAGCAATTATATCTGCCAGCCTGCCCGGCTCATTATTTATAGAAGCCAGGGCTATTAAGTTTTCGGAGCTCATGCGGTTATTTTTTCTTGCATAATCTTCAAATTTACCGGTGATAAGTCTAATAAGGGCCTTTGTATCAGCATTTTCATGTATTATTTCTTCTATCTGGCTAATATTAGCAAAATATATAGATTCTTTTTCTTCAATTGTTTCAATTTTTACCCTTGAAATGCCTTCAATGATTGCCTTAACTGCTCCATCAGGAAATTTTAGTACCTGAATAATTTTTGACAGAACACCACAATCATACAAATCATCAGATGCCGGATACTCAAGATAAGGGTCTTTCTGTGCCAGCAAAACGATCTCATTTTGCATATTATCCATAGCAACTTCCAGTGCTTTAATAGACACCTCTCTAGAAATAATAACAGGTGCAATCATAAACGGGAAAACCGCAACTTCCCTCACTGGCACAACAGGAATTGCCGTTTCCTTTTTATAATCAACTTTTTCAGGCATAATTTCTGTAACTTAACTAAGCTATCTCACCTTTAGGTTCTTTATTATTAGTGGTTTCAGGGAATCTTAATACCTCTGCAACCTTGGAACGTTTTTGAACCATCTCTTTTGAAATTTTAAGAACCTTAATGTCAGTCCTTGAAGGAATTTCATACATTACTTCAAGCATCATTTCTTCTATAATAGATCTCAACGCTCTCGCACCGGTCTTTCTTCTGATAGCTTCTTCAGCAATTGACTCAATAGCATCTATTTCAAATTCCAGTTGAACACCATCCATACTAAGCAGCTGTTGATATTGCTTTATAACAGCATTTTTGGGCTCGGTAAGAATTTTAATGAGAGCATCTTTATCAAGCGGTTCTAATACAGCTGAAACCGGTATACGGCCAATAAACTCGGGTATAAGGCCAAATTTAAGAAGATCTTCCGGCACCAGTTTCTTAAGAAGCATAGCTGCCTGATATTCTCTATCCACAGCACTTTTGGGCGCTGTAGAGCCAAAGCCCAGAGACTTTGAAGTACCGGCACGTGCATCAACAATTTTATCCAGCCCGACAAAAGCACCGCCAACCACAAAAAGAATATTTGCCGTATCAATCTGTATAAACTCCTGATGTGGGTGTTTTCTTCCACCCTGTGGCGGTACATTGGCCACTGTACCTTCAATCATTTTTAAAAGGGCCTGTTGAACACCTTCACCACTGACATCTCTTGTTATGCTTGGGTTTTCTGATTTTCTTGCTATTTTATCGATTTCGTCGATATAAACAATACCTCTTTCGGCTTTTGATGAATCATAGTCGGCATTTTGATAGAGCCTGAGTAAAATATTTTCAACATCATCACCGACATAACCAGCCTCAGTGAGAGTAGTGGCATCAGCGACAGCAAAAGGCACATCAAGCATTCTGGCCAGAGTCTGTGCCAGCAATGTTTTGCCTGAACCAGTCGGGCCAATTAATAGAATATTGCTTTTTTGTATTTCAACTTCTGGCTGTTTATTTGAAGCTTCACTGGCTGCATTATGGTTAATTCTCTTATAATGGTTGTAAACAGCCACTGAAAGGATCTTTTTAGCTTCATCCTGACCAATAATATACTGGTCAAGATACTCTTTAATATCTTTCGGCTTGGGCACATCAGTCATCTTAGGAACATCTGACAACTCTGTTTCAGCCGAATCTTTAGATTCAAAGAATTCTTCATCAAGAATCTCGTTACAGAGGTCAACACACTCATCACAAATGTATACTTCAGGGCCAGCAATAAGTTTCCTCACTTGATCCTGGCTTTTTCCACAGAATGAGCACTTTAATCGGCTATCATCATGTTTGGACATAAAATTCTCCTAAGATTTGAGCTTATTTTTCCTGCGTTTCACTTAATTTTTGTTTATACAGCAGCACACATTCATTACAAATGTTAGCGTTTTCTCCAGTAAGAAGCTTTTCAACTTCTTTAACAGTTTTTCCGCAGAATGAACATTCTGGTATTTGTTTCAGGTACTTTGACATTAAAACCAAATGTATTCCCTATATCTATTATAAATCAGATTCAAAAATTTGTTTTTAAATTGTAATTAATCTTCAGATTCATCTTTATTTTTTTCAGCTTCTTCAAGTTTGGTGATGACTTTATCAACCATACCATACTCTTTAGCTTCTTCAGCAGTCATAATATAGTCTCTATCAGTATCTTTCTCGATTTTTTTGAGAGATTGCCCGGTATGACTGGCAAGCAACTCATTAAGAGTCTTTTTAATACGGGATATCTCAGCAGCCTGAATTTCAATGTCAGTAGCCTGTCCGCTGGCGCCACCAAGGGGCTGGTGAATAAGTATCCTTGAGTTTGGCAACGCCATACGCTTACCAGGGGTACCTGCTGCAAGCAGAAATGCTCCCATACTAGCAGCCTGACCAAGGCAAATCGTATTTATATCTGATCTTATATGCTGCATAGTATCATATATAGCTAGGCCAGCTGTTACACTGCCGCCCGGTGAGTTAATATAAAGCATTATATCTTTTTCAGGGTTTTCGCTATCCAGCAAAAGAAGCTGGGCCACGATCAGATTTGATACCATATCATCAATTGGGGTACCTAAAAAGATAATACGTTCTCTTAATAATCTGGAAAATATATCAAATAACCGTTCGCCCCTGCTTGACTGCTCTATAACGGTTGGTACATAACCTTTTACTGTATCAATGATATTAGACATTCACTGTTCCTTTCACCATAGTCTATAACAAGGATAGATTTACTCGCTTTGCTCCTCTTCTTCTGGCTTTTCTTCGACATAGTTAAGCTCTACATAGCCTGCAAGAGTTTCAAGCACTTTGTTGCTAATAATCTGCTGTGATAGATGTTGTACCATACCCTGTGTGCTTGCTATATGCTTAATAACACTTTTCTGATCAGTATTATAAGCTCTGGCCAGCTCTTCTACTCTAGTGCTAAAGTCTTGATCTGTAAGCTCAATGTTTTCAGATTTAATTATAGCACTTATAACAAGGCTGGTTTTAACTCTTTTAAGTGCTTCTGAGCGAAGATTAGCCCAGATTTTCTCATGCCCCTGACTGTCAAGAACCTCTTCCCAGGATATATTCTGACTCTTGAGTCTTTGTTGTACTTCTTCTAAGAGTATTCTTGCTTCTTTATTTATCATTGAATCAGGTATTTCTACTTCGGCTTCTTCTACTATTTTTTCTAAAATAGCTCTATGAAGGCGTGATTCATTTTCCTGTTCTTCTGATTTTTTAAGGTATTCTTCAATGTCTTTTTTCAACTCTTCGAGTGTTGAAAACTTGCTGACTTTTTTAGCAAAATCATCATTAAGTTCAGGTATTTTCTTTTCTTTTATTTCATTGACTTTAACAGAAAACTCGGCTTTTTTGCCAGATAGATTGGGGTCATAATAGTCTTCAGGGAAAGTCACGTGAATTACAAACTCTTCTCCGAGGCTTCTATTAACAAGCTGTTCTGAAAATTCCTGTAAAAAGTTATTGCTGGCGAGATCAAGCTGATGATTCTTTGCTGAGCCACCCCGTATAATTTCACCGTTAATACTGCCTGAATAGTCTATAATAACTATATCATCTTCGTTTGTTTTTCTGTCTATAATAGGTTCAAGTGTGGCATATTTTTCTGCAAGGCTTTTTAATTCCTGATCCAGAGAGTCTTCAGGCATTTCAAATTTAACTACATCAACTGTAATGCCTTTATAATCGGGCAATTTTACCTCTGGTTTTAACTCGAGCCTTACCTGGACGCTTAAAGGTGACCCAAGCTCATAGGTAAATGATTCTACAATAGGCTCTGAGGCAACATCAAATTCTTGCTCACTTAAAGCATCGGCAAAAACATGGGGCAATAACCTGTCAAGGGCTTCTCGTTTGATTTTTTCTGGCCCAACATATTTTTCTATTACTGCCCGGGGAGCTTTACCACGTCTAAAACCAGGTATTGCTACTTGCTGGCCTAATTTTCTGCATGCTTTATTGTATTCCTGTGCTGCATGTTCTGCTTCTATTTCAAGATTCAGTTCAACGATGTTATTTTCTTTCTTTTCTATTTTTGTTATGTTCATTGCTTCTTATAAACTCACTTCCTAAGACTACTTAACTATTAATTAATCTATTTAACCAAAAAATACAAAATATTTCTACAACTCAATACTTTTTGTTGAAATGATTTGTGATTTTTCAAATTTGTATGATAAATGAATTAAGCCCCTGTGTTTGGTTGTACTAATTAAAAGTCTACAATAAAAGGATTTTCTGGCAACTATATTATATTAAATAAACTAAACACCTTATAAAAGAATCTCTTGATATGTTAAAGAGGCAGGGTTTTTAAAGGGATAATAGTTTATAAATGCTGAAAACAAAAAAACCACCCAGTGGTGGAAAAAAGCGGGAGACGAGGCTCGAACTCGCGACCTTCTCCTTGGCAAGGAGGTATTCTACCACTGAACTACTCCCGCTCAGTATTGTGTATTATAAAATCAAAATTTCAGAATTACAAGTACACTATAAATCTATGTAAATTTTTGCAATTTTAATCTATTTTTATTTTAAAATGCATTTTATTGATTTTAAAAACTTTTTACATCAGGATAAAAAAATTATTATGACAGAATCAACAACTAAAAGCAGCAAAACACAGGAATTAATCAACCAGGGCAAAGACCTGATAAACAAAGGTAAGTTTGATGAGGCAAGTTCCCTCTATCAATCATTTTTAACCTTTAACGAAAAAAATGTTGAAGTTCTCTATGAACTGGTTAAAACTTATTTTTATCTTGAAAAACCAGGAGAATTAATTGATTCAGCAAAAAAAATATTGAAAATAAATCGTAATCACGATAAAACATATTATTTAATGGCAAGAGCTTATTATATCTTTTTAAACAACTATCACGAAGCTTCTATACGCATTCTTAAAGCAATTGAAATTAATAGTAATGATTCTTATTACTATTCTCTGGCATCTCAGATATTTTATTGCATGAATAACTTAAAAAGAGCTTCAAAGCTGGCTCAAGATTCTCTTAATATTGATGAAAAAAACTTTGAAGCTTTACTAACTCAGGCTATGATAGAACAGCAAAATAAAAACAATGAAAAAGCTGAAGAACTATTCAGACAGGCTTTGTTATACGGACCAGAAGGCCCTTCTTTCTATTTCAATATTAACCATTTGCACCTGAAACTTGCTTCTACAAAAGCCGGGTATAAGCTTTTAAAAGAAGCTATCTCTCTTTATCCTGATAACGAGGTTTATCTCTGGCTTTACAAATATTCTTTTATGAGGACAAATATCTTTAACCAGCCCTTTACCTGGGTAGAAAATATTCAATTAAGCAAAAAGGCTATTATCTTCATACTTTTATCACTTATAGTAATAATCGGGCTTATGTACAGCTCTGAAGTTATCACTCTAATAGTCATAGAGCTCTTCAAGTGGATAAGTTCAATAATATTTGTCCTGTTTATACCGTACCAGATAGTTATTTACATATTACTGTCACTATATATGCATTTAATAGCTATTCCACAGGCAAAAAACAGACAGCCTAGCTTCTAGCATTTTGCTTTTTAAACATGTCTTTTGAGAAGATTTTCTGTATTGTATTATTTTCGCTTTTTATAGTTATCCTGGGCATCCCAGCCTTTAAGATATGCTAAAAGAGGAAGACTGCCACGATCACCATTAGCTTTTGCTGAGGCAATTAAAAAGTTTACATCAATGTCAACAGCATCACCACCAACAGAATGAGGTAATATGTGTTCTGCACTCGGGCTGTGGGTAGCCTTTGAATTCCATTTCAATGGCACACCGGAATAAGCACAGGTATGGAGTTCTTTAATATACTTGATTTTTGAAGGATAACCTGTAAAAGCTACCTTTGAATATACTGGAAGATCCTGATCTCTGAGTGTTTCAATAGCACTGATAGTAGCTTTAACTGCCGGTGTTTGATTCATACTTTTCAAATAACCTATAAAATCATCTGAAAGCCAGTAATTATCAGCTTTTGATAACAATCCCCAGAATTCTTTTGCCACATTTTCATATTGAGTTGCCGGTATTTTCTTTGCTAGTGCACCTTTATAGATATATGGCAGTGCTTTTTCAAACCAGTGATCGCCATCAGGTGTTTCAAACCCTACCATTTTTTCAGTTAAATATGTAGAAAGTGATTTTATGCGCAGATAGGCTTTATTAGCATTATGAACAGATGGATCATCCATTAACACATCTTTAAGGTCTCTTTTGATATTAGCTTTAGGTCTTTCAGAATCAGGCAAAAAGTTTTTATATTCATATTCTGGCCTGACATATTTCGTTGAGTTTTTTGATGATCCTTTTTTGCTCTGTTTTCTGCCCAGAAAAGTCAGGGTCTTTTCAATAATGGTTTGAGAATTTAAAAATTTATAATCTTTAAGTGTTTTACCATTAAAAGAATCTGACTGAACGGCATTAGGAAAAGCAGCCCCTGCAGGCATTTTAGCTTTCTGCAATTTTTGCAATGATAAATTATGTGAGTGTACCCCCCCCGGGATCTCTCGAATACCAATAATCATTTTTCCCCCAAGAAACAATCACTTTCTGATTTCCCCAAATCAGAAAAGTTTTCTCTATTCCCCTCTATTTATGTAAACTAACTTAACACAAAACAATTATTTTTTACAGGGGTAGTTTTGAAATTTTTTGATTTTTTTTTAATTTTAACAAAAAACTACCGCTTAATACCTCTCTATAAAAGCTTGTCTGGCTGAAAACTATATTGAAAATTATCCTTCACTTATAATTTATTTTGATGTAGGATTACAAAAATAAAAGATTAGTGCATAACTTAAAATTTTTTCGATTTTCAAAACCTGTACCATGACTGGTACTTGACCCTATAAAAGGGGATTCGCCCACTTTCGCCTGCAAAGCAAGCTATCCCCGGGGTAATGAGTGATTTCTTGTGATCTTTCTCAACAAGTGGTCGCCTGCTCGTTCAACCCATATCTTAACTTTTAAAATTTTTGAAAATCGAAACCATAAAAAATCTATCATTCTGGTTATGCATTAGTTTTAATAAGAGGTTGTCACTTTATTTACTGTGAAAGAACTATGAAAAATAAAGATATTGTTTACATTGATGGAAATTCATTAACCCTTGAGGACATCATATCCGTAGCAATAAACCATGCAAAAGTTAAAATTGCTCCAGAGGCACATGAAATCATCGAAGAATCTAGAAAAGTCATAGAAGAAATTATTTCAAGCGGCAAGATTGTTTATGGTGTCAATACTGGTTTTGGGGCACTCAGCTCGGTCAATATACCCCAGGATCAAATAGAAATATTGCAGGCTAATCTTATACGCAGCCATTCCTGCGGGGTAGGAGACTATTTTGACATACCAACAACAAGGGCCATCATGCTTTTAAGAGCTAACACGCTGGCCAAAGGTTACTCAGGCGTCAGGATATCTCTTATTGAATCTCTTATTGAGCTTCTTAATAATGGCATTCATCCACTTGTACCCTCTAAAGGTTCTGTAGGAGCAAGTGGTGATCTTGCACCTCTGGCCCACCTTTCACTGGTACTTATTGGAGAGGGTAAAGCTGAATATAAAGGAAATATTCTAAGCGGTTCTGACGCACTAAAACAGGCAGGTATAGAACCTGTAAGACTTATGGCTAAAGAAGGTCTTTCTCTTATTAACGGTACGCAGGTAATGTGTGCCCTCGGAGTATTAAATCTATATAAGGCTATTGCCACAGGCAAAATTGCTGATATCGCAGGGGCTATGAGCCTTGATGCAATTAAAGGTACTCCCAGAGCCTGCTACCCGGAGATACATGCGATCAGACCACATCCTGGACAGATAGCCTCTGCAAACAATATACTTAAATTAACACATGACAGTCAAATAGCAGCTTCTCACGTAAAATGCCCTAAAGTGCAGGATCCTTACTCAATAAGATGTATACCACAGGTGCATGGAGCAAGTAAAGACACTTTTAACTATGTAAAAACTATCTTAAAGACTGAAATTAACGCTGCTACAGATAACCCTCTGGTTTTTGTAGAAACTAAAGAAGTGCTTTCTGCCGGTAACTTTCACGGCCAGCCCCTTGCCCTGGCAATGGATTTTCTTACTATTGCTCTTGCAGAACTTGCAAATATTTCTGAAAGAAGAATTGACAAGCTTATAGCTCCTATGTTTAGCGGTCTTCCGATGTTTCTTATTGAAAAATCAGGGTTAAATTCTGGATTAATGATAACACAATATACCGCCGCAGCGCTTGTATCTGAAAATAAGATGTATGCAACTCCTAATAGTGTTGATTCTATACCTACATCCTGTGATAAAGAAGACCACGTCAGCATGGGTACTAATGCAGCCAGAAAAGTATCTAAAGTTCTCTGCAATACAAATTATGTTCTGGCTATTGAACTTCTGTGCGCCTGTCAGGCCCTTGATTTTTGCAAACCAACACAGCCCGGCAAAGGCATTCAATCTGCTTACAATACTATAAGAAATAAAGTACCAGTAATCACAGAAGATAGAATCTATAAAGATGATATTGACGCCATCTATGAAATGATCCAGAATAATCAGCTGCTCGAAAGCGTTGAGTCAACCGCAGGTTCTCTTGAATAATACCTTAAAATTTTTAGAATTTTTTAATTTTTCAAACTCGTTATACAATTTATAGTATTATTGAAAATCTTTGAGAACCCTGCCATATTATATTTTTTAAAAAAATTTCATCGTTTTTTTTATAGACTAGTCAGCAGCAATTATGATAAAAATATATCTATAAAGGTGTGGATAAAATAATTTCATTACCCTGAACATATAATTATAAGTTCATAAAAATCACCGGAGAAGTTTGAATGATAAAAACGACTCGTTTTGTATCTGTTTTTTTATTACTAATATGCAGCCTGATAATCAATCAAGTTGTTTTGTATGCAGAAACAAACCTTGGTGAGATAACTTTAACTGACACAAACAAGCAAAGGCTACTTATAGAGGATGGCCCGCAGGTATTTTTGCCATCGAAACTAATCATCGGGCAGGAAAACTCTTTTCGTATTAAAGGCCCCCCCGGCAGCAAAGTATCACTGGCTATTTCATCCACCAACAAAGGTGCAAAACCTCTTTTTGGCCAGCAACTCAGAATAGGCCCCGCTGAAAAAACAATTGAAGGTGAAATACCTGCAACAGGTATTCTTGAGCTGAAATATGAAATACCAGACGATACAAACCTTATCAACAGCATAAGGTTTGTAGAAGCCGCCGTATGGAAAGCTAATGACTATAGTGATATCCAGATTGCTACAACCATCTCTTCATCAGGAAGAGAAACTCTTCATAATGGTATCACTATTACTCATCCTCCTTCAGATGGTAAAAAACCAATGTTTGGCCCTGTTATACCGGGGGTAGGACAGGAAATAATACGTACCATTGAAAACATTCAAAGGGCTAAAGATGGTAGCATTAATCCTGATCTTCTGGAAGATGGCTCACCACCTGCATACCTCGACAGCCCTGAAACACGAGAAGTTTATTTACAGAACATTCAGACAGAAAAAAGATAGGAACTCAAGTTATGTTATTAATTCCACTGGATAATCGACCTGTTTCTTATGATATGCCACTTCAAATAGCCAAAAGTGGCGGTATAAAACTTGAAATACCACCAAAAGAGATACTTGGCAGCCTGGATCAACAGGCAGACTTTGAATCTCTGTTAGAATGGACCAAAATGGCCCTCAGAAATAAACGCCTTACTTCCGCCATTATAGCCCTGGATACCCTGGCGTACGGTGGCCTGGTAGCCTCAAGATGGTCTGAAGAATATTATGACGAAATTCTGGAAAGAGTCAATGAATATCTTCACCTGTTTAAAGTAAATAACATTAACGTATACGCCTTCTCAAGCATCATGCGTATATCTAACAATAATATAAATGAAGAAGAAAAAGAATACTGGAGCGAATTCGGCACTTTAATATACCGCTATTCAAACCTGCTACATAAATCAAAAAAATTAAACACACCACAACTTGAAGATGAACTGGCAGAAGTCGTTACCAAAATACCTCAAGATATACTGGAAGATTATATAAGTACACGTGAACGCAATTTTGCCGTCAACCAGTTCTATCTGGATCGTGCAGCACAGGGAGCCTTTGAATGGCTGGTTCTCTGCCAGGATGATACCTCTAAATGGGGTATCAACGTTATGGAAGCAGAAACCCTTAAACAAAAAATAACTCAGCTTAAACTGCAAAATAAAACCCTCGTACACCCTGGAACAGATGAAGTAGCCTCCAGCCTGATGGTTAGAGCACACCTTTTCCCGAACTCTCTTTCTGTTTATCCTATCTATACTATTGAAGACGGAAAAGAAATACTTGCAAACTATGAAGACAGGCCAATTAAGAAATCTGTCGAGGGTCAAATTAAACTTGTAGGAGCAAAAAAGTCAAACAGCATTGGTTCTGCTGACCTTGTTATGGTAGTTCATCTTCCTGAAATATCCCAGGGAGACCATATATTTGAAGAAGAGCCAGAAGGCACTGCACAGGAAGCAGCTATTTCAAAGATTATAGGGGTTCTTAACTCTCTTAATAAGCCAATCGCACTGGCTGATATACTTTGGGCTAATGGTTCTGACCCTGAACTAATTCAAAGTTTAATTGAATCAGATGTCGACTTCAAAAACCTTTATGCTTATGCAGGATGGAATACTGCCAGCAACACCATAGGATCAACTCTTGCCATTGGCATGATCAGGGTAATAGCTGAAAAAGATAATACTGTAAATAAACTGGCACATAAAAGAATGCTCATTAATCGCTTTGCAGAAGACTGGGCCTATCAGGCCAGTGTCAGGCAAAAACTTTCTGAACCTGATGTGGTTGAACTCAACAATAAAATGTTTGAATTAATTGAACCATTACTTAAAAAGTTTGACTATGATGGAGAAATCAGCTTTAGATTCCCATGGAACAGGCTGTTTGAGATAGAAGCTATCATACGCTAATAAATATAAGTTTTCTTAAAATAACTTATACCATTTTGATTTCAAGGCACAACTTTTCACCGGGTTAAATCCGCTTCGATAGCTCTGGAATCAGTTGTCTATTGATGGCAACTTAGTATTATATTAAGTCTTTTATAAATAATGGCTAGATTTTTCTGGTTTCGATTTTCAAAACCCAAATCCCGCCCACCCTTAAGGAAGTCATTGGGTTTCACTCACAGGCTGCGCCTGCTCATTCAACCCATATCTTAAATTTATATTTTTTGAAAATCGAAAATTTTTTAAGTTATGCACTGATCGCCTTATCAACATATAAGAGCTAGATTTTTCCAAACAAATTTCAAATGCGTTTGCTATATTTAATTAATCAGAGGTTCCATAAGAGATAGGCCGTCATAATGACGGCCCTTTTTCTGGTAGATTACCCTCTATCGTATGTTAAGCCCTTTGATTGCCGAGTTGTGAGAGCAACATAAATATGCCGCCCATCACAAATGAAAGTGTTTCAAGATAACTTCTGTTGGGGTGCGGATAAAGCATTTGTAGCATCATATTAAGAAGCTGGCTGAAGAAATCCTGTTGCTGAACTGGCTGGCCATCTGGCCCGAGTTTCTTATCTCCAATAGAATTGAGGCTTGTTTCATAATCCTGAACGACGCCTTCAATAGCCCCTTCGCCCTGAGCTCCTGCACCTTTTTTGCCGTTTCTGGCTATATCATCCGGGTCAAAGGTTTGTCCTAAAAGGCCACCCGGCAATACATTATCTGTTGCAACGCCCAGAGATGATGTTCTGACTTCTGAGTTAATATACCCGCCTGGCATAGCGGTTTGTGTAATGGTATAACCTTCTGCTGTAGTAACGATAAGCTTATTGCCTTCTTTTCTGGCTGTTCCGCCGTCAGCCAGTGTGACAGTCTGTCCGTCTTTAAGTTCCTGACCATTGACTTTAGCAGTACCATCTTTATTGAATGTTACTGAGCTATAGTTAGATCCACTCATATCACAAACATTAATAGCTGATTCTCCGACTACTGTTGCCCCATTGCTACCCCAGGCTTCAAATTTGCCATTATAGTTGAGGTTAGTATCACTTAACAGGTTATATACTTTACCGGGTTCGCCCTGAACATCATATCTGCCGCCATCTCCACCTTTGAAGTGAGGATCCCCGGTTATAGTTCCTACTTCATTAGCAGCAACGATGTTATTGAGGTTTGAATATATATTAGAACTTGCACCTGCTGTTGCAAAAGCATTTGAAGAAGAAGCACATGCAAGGGTCATTTCAAGGCCAAGAATTGCTGAAAGAAAATCACATTGAGAATTCTGCTGTACCTGTGGTTGAGGCTGGCAGAATATACCAGTTGAAGCATAGGCATAAGCTTGATTACCCTGTGCATAAGCCATAGCCTGGCCTCCCTGTGCATATGCAAATGCCTGTGAGTTATAATTCTGGGTTTGAGGATAATAGAAAGAATTAAATGATGCCATTTTTAATACCTCCGGTATATCTCCTGTGTAACTTGCTCAAGTGCTTGTTGTGTATATACTTTTTATATCTTATTTATATAAACAAATTTTTTTAGCTAAAATTGCCTAAAATCTTTTATTTGTTACAAAAATTTAACACCTGACTCTGCCGGTATAGTGCTTAAATGTCTATTTTTCTGCTATTAAAGGGTTTTAAAAAAAATGCTAAAATTAGCTAATTTTAACAATCGTTTTAAAGAATAAAAAACCTGCAATGAAATACACTTTTAGAGTTTAATTTTTCAAAGTATTTGTAGTACACTAAATACAGAAGGATAAAAAAATACATTCAAATAGGAGTCCTGAACAATCGCATACGAAGAACAGCAAACAAAACTGCAAAAAATAATTAAACAGTCTCAGGATCTACCAACACTCCCTAATATAGCAACAAACGCCCTGCAACTGATGGGTAACCCCAGAACTTCTATGAAAGATATGGGAAATGTAATTGGTAGCGATCAGGCTATAACATCCAAACTGCTTCGTATGGTTAATTCTGCTTATTACGGCTTCCCGAGAAGGATTTCAACTATCTCACAGGCACTTGTTGTCATAGGTATTGAAGGACTGAGAAGCCTTATAATGGGGTTAAGCGTTCAACCTCTATTTCAAAGTGAAACAGGCCGTCTTCTATGGCATCACTCAATTTTTACTGCTGCTGCTGCAAAAATCATAACCCAGAAATACGGCAATGTCCATCCTGAAGAGTCTTTTGTGGTCGGGCTGGTACACGATATCGGCCGGCTGGTACTTAACCAGCATTTCCCTGACGAATTTGAATATTTTAACCTGCTATACATGGACAACAATCAGGCTATTGATGTGGAAAGAGAAGTATTTGGAATGGATCACGGTGAAATAGGTGCAAGAATAGCCAACAACTGGAATCTGCCTCCTAAAATAGTTGAATCTATTAAGTATCACCACAAGCCCAATGTAGCCCAGCAAAATCAGGTAGTCTTGATTGTCTGTATAGCTGATGGTCTTGCTACATACATCAATGCACTTGATAACCCTGAAAAATATGAGCAGGAAGCTGATTTAAGTAACTTTATTACCCCATTTTATATGGAAAGACTGAATATTAAAGATATACCTGAACCTATGATTGAAGACATCAGAGAAAAAGCAAACGACCTGAAAGAAGTATTTGATACAAAATAAAGCCATGATAGAAGATCCTTTATACAAAAATGAAAATAATTATGATAGCAAGCTGGCAGAAGAACTGCGTCTTGCCTATCAGGCATTGCTTAATAACGTCTTAATCTCTAATAAACTGCTTTCTCAGGAGACAGAAGAAGAAGATATTCTTTCTCTTCTTTTAAGTATAACAAGACTCATCATAGACTTTGAAGCCGGTGCAGTGTTCAGGCTTGAAGGCGGAATCTATAAACAGGTTTCTGCAATGGATATCAACGATAGGTTTGAAAAAATAAGAAATACTTATCTCTCTGAAGGCATTTATGAGTGGGCTAATAACCAGAAACGAACTCTGGTTATGCCAGAAGGAGAAAATAATACTCATATACTGGTACCTATAATTACAGAGAAGTCTGATATCGGCATGCTTGACCTTCAGGTACCCTTTGAAGCAGGTTTAATTCGCAATCAGGATCTTGATTTGCTCTGGGTCGTCGTCACAAATGCCTCTTCACGATGTGAACAGATTAAACTAAACAGATGGTCTGGCCTTGTTGATGTATTGCTCTCAACTCTGGAAAAAATCAACGCCTCTGAACAGCTTGATACGCTCTTTAACAGTATCTTAAAAGGCCTGGATCAACTTCTGCATTGCTCTAAATATCTGCTTCTTATTAAAAATAACAACGAACTATCCATAAAAGCTCGCTATGATGACGGCAAAAATTATTGTATACCTGCCTCATACAAAGATGAAGGTCATTGTGTATTTGTTGAAAAAGCCCTTAAAGAAAAACAAACCGTCAGAATACCTTCTTTTAATGAATCTCAAGTCTGTGAAACCTGCCCTTATATTAATAAAAGGCCTGATTTTGATTCTTATCTTATGATAGTGCCTTTGATTATTAAAAATGAAAACTACGGGGCTATCACAATTATAGATAAAACCTATAATAGCAAACTATTTTCAGATGATTCGCAACATATAGTTGAGTTATTCGCCAATCAGGTAACAATAGCTATTTATCAGGCGCAATTAAGAGAAGAATTGCAGCTTAAAAATGCAAAAATTAATAAAGAAATCAAAATGGCAGGTATAGTTCAGCAAAGCCTGCTGCCAGATATTGAAGAAGAGTATAAAATCAACCACGGGGCCGTGATTAGAAAACATTACACTAAAAATAATCTTTGTATTACAGGTTTTTATCTGCCCTGTTCTACCCTGGGAGGAGATTTTTACGATATTCTTATTGATGATGACTTTATTAAACTGGCTATCGCAGATGTATCAGGCCACGGGCTATCTTCATCACTGATCACAGCATTATTTAAAATGGCCCTGCATAAGTTTATCACTGTTAAAAGCAATAATCGACCCAATAAGATATGTGAAATGCTCAATACGGATCTGTGCAAGTTTATCAAAACAGGCGACTATATAACTGGTTCCGTCGGTTTTCTGGAAAAAGCCACCAAATCATTTACTTTTAGCAGTGCCGGCCATCCTTATCCTCTCTATTACTGTGCAGAAACTAGAGAGATAGAACTGCTTCAGGCTAATGGTTTGCCTTTTGCTATGCTTGAAAAACAAGAATATCCTCAAAAAACCATTTGTCTTTCATCCGGTGATAAGCTTTTATACTACACTGACGGTATTACAGAGGCTGTCGATGCTGATCTGTCTATGTTCAAAAAAGATAGACTTATTGAATCAGTGAAAAAACATAGCCAGCTTTACTCTCATGAGTTTATTTCAATGTTATTTGATGATGTTGTCAATTTTACAAACAACCCTGATTTCTATGATGATATCAGCATGTTGCTCATAGAATATATAGAAGACTAAAGACTTTCAACAAGAATAGCCGTTCCCTGGCCACCACCGACGCATGCTGAGGCTATGCCATATTTGAGGTTTCTTTTTTTTAGCTCATATAAAAGGGTAGAGACTATTCTAATACCTGTAGCTGCCAGCGGATGACCGATAGCAATAGACCCTCCATTAACATTAACCTTTGATCTGTCAAGTTGAAGCTGTTTTTCTACCGCAATGTATTGTGCCGCAAAAGCTTCATTGATTTCCCAGAGAGAAATATCAGAAATATTAAGCCCTGTAACCTGTAAAAGGTTTTTTATTGTACTTACAGGTGTAATACCCATAATATCAGGGCTGCCTGCTGTAATGCTTGCTGCAACGATTTTGCCTGCAGGGTTAATACCCTTATTAGTACTAGTAACTATTACTGCTGCTGCTCCGTCTGCTATGAGGCTTGAATTTCCGGCTGTCTGGACACCATTTTTAGAAAAAACAGGTTTTAAATTAGAAAGTTTTTCCATTGAAACATTCTTTCTAATTGTCTCATCTTCTTTTATTATAGTGAAATTGCATATTTGATCGTTATAGACACCTTCATTTCGGGCCTTTATAGCTCTTGAATGGGATTCAAAAGCAAATAAATCAGCATCTTCTCTGGTAATAGAATATTTTTCTGCCAGGTTTTCAGCTGTCTGTCCCATAGTAGAGCTGCAATAGGTATCATTAAGTCCTTCCCACAGGAGGTCTGAAAACGGTTTTGCCCCCAGGTGAAAACCATTTCTTATTTCAAAGCTGGCAAGGGGTGCACGGGTCATATTTTCTGTTCCGCCAGCAATTATTGTATCGCTGCACCCGATGGCTATATCGTTAGCTGCGATTATAATAGATTCCATGCCGCTGGCACAGATTCTTTGCACCATCGAAGCAGGGGTTTCAACTTCCAGCCCGCTTTTTAATGCTATATGGCGGGGTAAAAAGATTGAATCAGTGCTGGATGGTATTGTGCTGGCAAATATCAACTGGTCAATATCTTTTGAGTTAAGCCCTGAAGATTCAATCAAGCTTCGTGTAACAAACACACCAAGGTCTGTTGCAGAAATATTGCTATAGCTACCCTGGAACCTGCCAAAGGGAGTTCTAAGGGCTTTTAACATAAAAATATCTTCATAAAGATATATTTTGCCTTTGTTTTTGAGTTTTATACCCTGAACTTTTGTCATTTTTGCTCCTGTTTTTTGCTATTCACTGTTAGTCCTTGGTTAATGATTGATCTCAGGGGGCTCTTAATAAATTAAAAGTTCTCAGATTAAAGAAATTAGTGTCGGGTATTTATGAATTAAACAAAGATTAAGACTAATGCATAACTATAACAATAGATTTTTTGTTTTCGATTTTCAAAAAATATAAATTTAAGATATGGGTTGAATGAGCAGGCACAGCCTGTGAGTGAGACCCCATGCCTTCCTTTAGGGTGGGCGGGATCTGGGTTTTGAAAATCGAAAAATTTTTAAGTTATGAACTGATCTTAAGATTATAGCATATTACACTTATTGCTGGTTTTTCGTTATTTTTTCAGCTAAAACACTATTTTAATAATTGTAAATTGTTTCCCTAAAGCGACAACATTTTGTATAGTTATTAGTATGTCCAGCAAAAATAAGGTGGTGTTATTGTATGCAATCAAGAATATTAAATAGATGTATTATATTTGATGTTCCTTATAAAAACCTTGATTTAGTGACAGTTCAAAAGTTTAAGCAAAATTTGCTATCTCTTTATCTGGCATCACCTTATAAGGATTTAATAATCGACCTTAAGAATGTACAATTCATAGATGCTCAGGGGCTTGAAGCACTTCTATTTGCAGGCAGCCTTATTCAAGAAGGCCAGGGTAAAATAAGTTTGTGTAACGTTTCGCCCTTTGTGCGGCAGGTATTAATGCAGACAAGGTTATACAGGTTTTTTGACATAAACAGGAGTGTTGAAGAATCCCTTGAATTCATTCAGGATACAGAATTTACTGAAATGTGCGATTATCAAACCCTTCGCACAAAACTAAAAACTCAGATTGCATAATCATTTTTGAGATTTCTGAATAATTTAAAAGTTCACAGATTCAAGAAATTAGTGTTTTCGCTGGAATCTGTAATTTCTTTATTATACTCAACGACATAAAAAATTAACCAATTATTAAAGTCTCCAGGGTGTTTTTCGTTGCTGCGCAACGAAAAACACCCGCCATATATTTTCTGAAATCTGATTACTTATAACGTTGATTATAATCAGAGGTTCCTTTTGAATCTTTATCTTTTGCGGTAAAATATTTATTATTGTCGGTAAGACTTTTTCCTGCAGGAGGAATAAATGAAGCTACGTCATGTTATGTTAAGGGTTTATGATATTGAGAAATCTCTTGATTTTTATCAAAATGTTCTGGGTCTGAAACTCATAAGAACACGTGATTTCAAAGACGCTAAACTTTATTATCTGGCCCAAAAAGAAGGCGACCCAAAACTGGCCTTATGTTACAACTTTAATCATTATGAAAAATACACACACGGAACCCATTTTGGCTACATAGGTTTTGAAGTAGACTCTATTGACAAATATGAACAGAAATTAAGCTCATTAGATCTTGAGTTTGAAAGAAAACCCTTTGTTACTGAACATGGTTTCAAACTGGCCTTCTTAAAAGACCCTGATGGTCACTATGTTGAGCTTGTTGAACCTGTTGATACTCAAAGCTAATTATGTTAAGCAATAGAATAATTTTAAAAATAAGTGCTCTTCTGGTTTAAAGCTATAATTGAGTGTTATTATTCTTAATTACTGATAAATATTGCTTGTTTATCCAGAAATAAAAAATAATATTTGCAACATATTTAAAATTTATTTAAAATTGAGTTGACAGGTAATGTTTGAAAGCAAAAAACATTAAAAGGAATATAAAATGGATGAAACGCTAAAAGGCAAAAAAATTCTTGTTGTTGATGATAATAAAACCTACGGAAGGCTGATGTCGATATTGCTTTCCAAGCAGGGGTTCAAGATATACATAGAAGAAAACGTCAACGAGGCTCTGAAGTTGCTAATGAAAGATGATTTTAGCCTGATTATATCTGATCTGGTAATGCCCAACGATGATGGAGTTGATTTTCTCAAGGTTTTAAAAGAAAATGCGGCTACTAAAGATATTCCGGTTATTATTATCAGCGGTTATGACACACAGGATCACGTTAATAACCTCAAAGAACTAGGTGCTTACGATGTTTTGCCAAAATCTTTTAAAGACAGAAATTTAATTCCTACTATTGAAAATGCCATAAAACATTACGAAGAAATTAAAAACCAGTAAAAAAGCTTGTAATTCTTATCAGGGTTTAATATAAACTAAACGACATAAAAAAATTACACAAATCTTTATGCCGCTAAGTATAGTATGAGATCTCTGAATAATTTAAAAGTTCACAGATTCAAGAAATTAGTGTCGGGGGTTAAAAAAACCGCTGTGCGGTTTTTTTAACCCCCTCCCTGTTTTTGCTGGAATTGACATGACCCCCTAAAAAGTAACGGTTTAAAACTTGGTATCTCCCGAGTAA
>CAZFBA010000034.1:0-39050 GCA_964517135.1 uncultured Gammaproteobacteria bacterium | reverse complement strand
GACACTTTGTTAAAAATATGTATTCGCTAAACATCAATTTCTATAACTGTTTCAGATCAATTTATTAATAGTTTATTAATTATACTGATCCTTGAAAGTAATTTATAGATTCCAGATTATACTGAATTCTATCATCATATATTAATTATTTACGTGGAATGGTATAAATGGGCTAAACAGGAGTAGCTTCTATTTTGTTTTTTTCTATCCAGTTATAAAGGTTTTGCCTGCATATGCCATATTTTTTAGCTATTCTTGTTTTAGGATAACCAGTTTTTAGCATAGCAATGATTTCATCTTTATAATTATCAAGTTTTGATTTTCCGGGGCCTTTAGGTCTTCCGAGTTTTATTCCCTGTGCTTTCTTTGCTCTGAGGGCTTCTTTGGTTCTTTCAGAGATCAAATCTCTTTCAATTTCGGATAGCATGGCAAACATTGTACTAACAATTTTACTTTGCATAGTATTATCAAGCTGCCAGCTGCCTTTAATGGCGTATACGTTGATGCCTTTATTTCTTGCTATATCAAGAATTTGAAGAATTTGAAGAGTTGATCTTCCAAGCCTGGAGAGTTCATTAACAATAATATTATCCCCTCGTTCAAGCTTTTCTAGTATAACAGCTATTTTTCTTTCTTTAAAGTCAACAGAGCCGGATATTTTTTCTTCTACAAAGTCTACATTACCAAGCCGTTTATCATTTACAAAGTTTAAAATTTCGTTTTTATTTTTTTCAAGATCCTGTTCGATAGTTGAAACCCTGAGATAGGCAACAGTTTTCAAGGTATTCCTCCTTTTGTGTCATATAAAAGTTGCTAATATTAGTTTACAGAGCTGGTTAGTGATGGGCAAGTTTTTAACATTACATAACAGCTAGTTTGCGGAGAAATTTTTTTAGAGAAAAATATTTGGCAGGATGGCCAATTGAATTATTTTTAACTGAATGTCAGTAGAAATAGTGATTTTTTGACGAAAGTATCAAGCAAAAAAAAGTCTTTTTTATTAGACAAAATTGATTGCAATTAACGGTGGTTTAGGTTGGACACCTGATGCAGGTTCCGGTAAATCCAAGCGAGCGAACACTTGAGCGAGCGTGTAAAGTCTAAGATGCAATTGTGATAGTTTTTTTGTCTTCTTTTTCCCTGCAAAGGATGGCTTGCTCTATTCAAAATGTGGTTAAGAGCAACCGCATTGTTGTAAAAAAAGAAGGTGGTTTAGTATAGCTACTAAAACCAGTTTGCCCTAACTTCATCTCTTGAAGGAATATAGTTATATTTATACCTCGGATAACCCAGCATTAAAGCCCCATAAATCTCATGATGTGCTGGCAACCTGAGATATTCAACAATTTCAGGACTATTGCGAGCAGAATACAAAAAGATGCCTGCCCAACAACCACCCAAACCAAATGAAGGTAAGGCCACTTCAATAGAGGCTGTCGCTATTGCACAATCTACTTCCGGGTTCCAGTTGTCTTTGAGAGCATAAGCAACTAAAAGATGTGGTGCTCCTCTGAAAACAACATCTTCTCCTCTTTCATGTCTATGAGCTATTCTGGAAAAGTTTTCATGCTTTCTAAGCCAGTCTACAGACATATTTATCAGGTCTTTCATTGCCTCTTCAGATTCTATAACAAGCCAGTGAACAGGCTGGCAATTTCTTGTTGATGGAACCCAGCGGGAAATTTCAAGTAATTGCTCAAGTTCTGCCCGGGATACTTTTTTATCTTCATACTTTCTAATTGAACGACGTGTTTTAAACATTTCTATGACTTCTTCTTTAGAAACATGCAAACTGTCATCAACCATCTGACAATCTTTTGCACATTTATCATTCAAATAAAGTGCTCCCTGAGAACAAATCGCTTTACAATGGCCACAATTAATACAAAGCTCTTCCGCATCTGGAACTATTTCCGGGTAACCATCATCACCCATTTCAATTAAATAAATTGGGCATTCATCCACACAACGACCACCTTGCAAACACTTTTTTCTATCAATTCGAAGTGTAGGCATACATAACTCCTTCATATTTTTACTTATGAGATTTTACCAAAAGCATATAAAAATAGTAGAAAAAAATTAAAATTTATTGAAAACATAAATATTTTCTGAAATCTGATTACTTATGACGTTGATTATAAAAATTGAATATTTAGAGTCCTGATATTTTTAAGCTTACATAATACAGCTTTTGACTGTTTTTGTTAAATTTTATATTTTAATATAATAAATTATATAAAATTTAATATTGAAGTATTAAAAATTATCTTATATTATATAAAAAGAAATCTAAATTATTACTGTCCGGTTAAATTTTTGCTAGTTTCTTTAATTTAACTTCCTGTAAAATTTTCTAATCCAAAACAGATATTATGACAGGTTTTATACATCTAAATAAAATCTTTTACCGGACACCAGTGAATCTAAATTTATTGATACAGGTATTAAAAGGATGTATAAACGCACTATTCAGGATCATATTGAACAATGGCTCTTCAAAGGCAAGGTTATTGTTATATATGGTGCAAGGCGGGTTGGTAAAACAACGCTTGTCAACCAGATATTAAAAAAATATGCCGGGCAGGATATTGATTTTCTTGAAAAACAAATAACTTTATCTGACCCAAAATCTGAATACAGATACCTTAATTGTGATTACATTACTGTCAGACAACTTCTGGAAACAGAAAATGAACATCAATTGAAACAAATTCTTGGCAATACAAAGCTTATAGTCCTCGATGAAGCCCAGCGTATAGAAAATATAGGACTTATACTGAAAATTATCGTTGATACATTCCCTGATGTTCAGGTAATAGCAACAGGTTCATCAAGTTTTAGTCTGTCAAACAAAATAACTGAACCTCTTACAGGCAGGGCTATACACTATATGCTTTATCCACTATCTGTGCAGGAAATCATCAACACCCATGATCCTCTTTATATCGAAAGTAATCTTAATAGACTGCTTCGATTCGGTAGTTATCCTGAGGTTTTTACCACAAAAACAGAAACACAAACAAGAGAAATACTTGAATCAATTGCCAGTAATTACCTCTATAAAGACATTCTGGAATTTGAAAACGTCAAAAGCTCAAAAATACTTTATAATCTATTACAACTTCTTGCCCTTCAGCTTGGCAATGAAGTCTCTTTTCAGGAACTTGCAAAATCTCTGGGCATTAATCACCTGACCGTTAAAAGATATATAGACCTGCTTGAAAAATGTTTTGTCATCTTTTCACTTAATGCTTTTAGCCGAAACTACCGGAAAGAAATCTCCAAGTCTGTTAAAGTCTATTTTTACGACGCAGGTATAAGAAATATGCTGATTCAAAACTTTAATCCTTTGAACCTGAGAAGTGATACTGGTGGCCTGTGGGAAAATTTTTGTATTTTAGAACGCTTTAAATACAATCAAAACAACCGGCGTTTTGTCAACTCCTACTTCTGGCGCACATATGACCAGCAGGAAATAGATCTCATCGAAGAAGAAGGTGGCAAGCTTACCGGTTATGAATTCAAGTGGGGCGAGTCCCGGCGGGTTTATACCCCTCCAAAAGCCTTTTTGAAACACTATGAGAACAGTTCAGCCAGCAGAATTGACAGAGATAATTATATTTCCTTTTTAATAAATACTGAATAAACCATATACTAATCCCACTGCCGTAACAGCCAAAAATTTTAATGAGTATGCCTTTCTGATGAATAAAACGAACAGCTACCGGGGTAAGGCAATTACGCCCGTAGTGTAATTTTTATGATACAGTATCATAAATGTTAATTTGAGAGATTTTTTGATGCGAAAAAAGAATACAAATGTATTTAAAATCATTTTCAGTCACCTGCCTTTCACGGTCGGGCTTCTTCTAATCACCTGTGGTATCCTGATATTTTACTTTTTAGTGAGCGTGTTTTCTTTACATTGTTACCGTTCACAGCCAGGTAAAGGTGTCTGTACCTATCAGGCTCAAACTCTTTCAAAAAACAAAGAACGTATTTTTAAGCTCTCAGAATTTAAACAAATCTCTGTTCAGAAAAATGAAGATCTAACAAATGTTTCTCAAAATAAAAATAACCTCTATTTAGTCAAGATAGAAACAACAAGAGATACAATCTCTTTTGCGCCTGATATTAAAAGTGATTTAAAAACTAAACAGCAAATAGTTAATAAAGTAAATGTCTTTTTCAACAACTCTGCTCAAAAAGAGGTATTTATAGAGCAGAATAACAGAAAATACAGTCAAACTATTGGTGTTATTTTGTTCGTTTCAGGGATTATTTTTGTCATTATTTCTTTTATCAATATGTTTATAATTAATTTAATCTTTCAAAGAAAACGTTTTTAGCTATTTTCATTATTGGTGTCTCTGAATAACATAAAAGTTATTAGTTTCCAGAAATTGGAATTGCTGTTTTGGCTGGAATCAATTAACGGTCAATATCTATTAACCCATTATATAAACCAGCTATTTTTTCAGGTTCTCTTGAAGAAATGAACAGCTTTTTATCTTTATTACCAGATTTATATTCTATTAACAGGCCTTTATAATCATCTCCCGGGATGTTGTAAGCTACGGTTCCTTTGAAATTACCCCTGATGCCCCAGCCCCAGAAATCTGAAAATTTATATTCATGTGGTTTTAAAGATAAAATATCCTTAAGAGCAACCTTTTTTTTAAATATTCCATATTTTGCTTCAATATAATGATCTGTCATAGTTAGCTTTAGCTGAAAAAAGTTAGCCAGAATAAAGAACATAGCAGAAATAAGAATAACTGATACGATTAATTCTACTATTGTTACCTTATCAGGAGTATATACCAGATTTGAAATCAGTGTATACAGATAAAAGAAAGTTACAGCACCAACAATAAGACAGACAGAATAAAAATTAAACTTTTCAAAATGAAGAATTTTTTCAGGATTACTCAATTTTACCTCCCGGGATTAACAACTCTCCCCATAAAAAGTACTGCACCGGTTTTGTTATACCTGATAAAAAAGATAAACGGATGGTTAACCTTAACTATTATAGGTTCAGGCATTTTGAGAGCACCGGATACACCCATAATACCTGTTGCTGCTGCTGCAACTGTACCTTCTTCATCAACTTCTATAACTGCTTTGTGAAGAGCTGCACTTACAGAAAGAGGTATATCCTTTGTAATGCCACTTAAATTAGACCTTTGAGGGCTAAAAACATCTGAAATGCCTAGGCTCAGGAGAATTTTATTTAATTCAAAACTATCTTCCATCTTGTATTTTGGCATATATAGAGATATTAATCTTGAAGAAAGTTGTTCTAACCAAACATTCAAGTTTTCTTCCGTGATCTGGCTTTCAAGACTAGCCAATCCATATTTATCAACAGGAAGTAAAATATACATGGAAGCGCCATAATCTTTATAATACAATTCTATCATCTCAAGATGATTGTTTTTCATATATCTATAGTTTTTCTGTTGTTTCATAAAGGGTATATTTATAGTGTTTCCAGGGTTAACATAGAAGTTATCAGGCTTAGTATATTTCTCTTTAAATGGTTTATCCCATTCTGCTTTGAAATAGATAGCATTAACAACCACAAAACGGGTTGCATTTATTATAGATCCACGAGGAAAAAGATCTTTTATTTTATCATGAGTGATTTTTTCTACCCACTGGTTAATTGATACCCGTATTTGTTCTGATTGAGTGCGAAAATCAACTTTTTTAATTTCAGAATGAAAGTATTTATTCAGGATTTGATTAAAATCATTTATAATATTCAGGTTATTTTGAATCCAAAATGCATTAGCAATGGATAATTCAAACTTATTTTGGGTTTGAGATTCAGTAACCATATCCTGTAAATCTTTTACAGATTGATATAGTTCAGTTGAATTTCCTGAAAGGCCCATAGCTTTTTCGATTTGTAACTTTGAGTTTCCATCACTGCCTGCATAGAGCATTGTTAAGGCCATCACAATAGAATAAGGTGAATAAAAAATATTCCCCGGGTTACTTTTTAGCTGGTTATAAAGTTTTAAGTTGAAGTTATTATTGATATTTGTAATGGTGTTTTTGGTATTTTTAGTATAATAAATCGATTCAGAAATCTTTTTTTCCATATGTTTTTTCATAAAATCAGGATAATCATCCATATTTTCCGTACAATTACTGAAACTAGGCACTATTAACAGAATAATAAATGCCAGAATAATAGTAAAATATCTGTTTTTCATATAATATCTCCTGTTGACTGACAAAAATAAGGTAAAATTTACAAATGAAAATGTCAAGAAAATTATAAACTTGTTACCGTTTTTGCTAGAAAAAACGCTTATTATCAGAGGATATTAATCTTTTAAATCAGGTAAAATTAATCTTGCTATGCAACAAGTCTAATAATATTATTATTTGAATTATTTAAGTTGCTGTTCAGTGATTGAAAATGCTCTAATTCTTTTCTTGAACAGAAATTTTTAACTTCATATATCTTTTTATAAAGATTTGTTTTGAATTTACCAGGCAAAAAACTATCTTTTACAACTATTTCAACTACTGGTAAGACTAAATATTTAATAACTTTTTCAGAATGACCTTCTTTAATAAATGAAAAGGCGTTAACTGGATGTTGAAAAATTGTTATCGTTTCATTAAGTTCTTTAGCTTTCATTGAATTATTTTTACTGAGATATTGAGTTAATAATATGCTGTCATCACTGCGTTCAATATCCTTTTTGACTGCTAATTTTCTTTTTTGGCTTATATCTTTAGCAATTTTCTGGACCATTTTATTGTAAATATTACTCATAATAACTCCTGATTTGACCTGATGCTTATATTATAAGTAACATACTGACCTGATACCTCACCAAAAAGTTGGTTTAAGTGTTAACCTGATATATTGATCGTTTACTCAGCTGAAAGTATGAGTTTTAAGCCATTATTTATTCAGGATGTTAACCCGAATTATTCATCAATTTATAGTCTATTTATTCTAGAGGGTTTAAAAGTGCGGCGGCGCCGCACTTTTAAACCCGACCCCCTAACTTCTGTTCCCTGCAATGTTTTAACACTGTGTTAAAAAGATGTATTCGCTAAACGTCAATTTCTATAACTGTTTCAGGTCAATTTATTAATAGTTTATGAATTGAATGGGTTAAGCAATAATAAAAATTCATTTATTTTATTGAATGATTGTGAAAAAATGAGCAGATTATGAAACTAAAGATGAGAGAAACGCTTCTTTTTACTTTACTTCTGGTAGCTTTGCTTCCAATAATACTTTTATTTGTCATCAACTGGTGGATATTATCAAGGCATGAGACTATAAACAAGAATATTATGCTTTCATCCACGGTTACAAGTCTTTATGCCTTATACAATCAAGAAAAAGGTCACCTTGAAGCTTCTTTAGATAACTTTGCATATACCCTGAGCAACCTGAAAACAGCTGATCAAGATGAAGATAATAAGCTGCCCTTTCTTATTGCTGCTTTTAAAGAATCAGCTAACCTTGATTTTCTTAATATTGTTGACTCTGATAAAAAAGTTCTTGCAAGAGCCCTTTCAGATAAAACAGGAGATAAAATCAACTATCCTCTTTACTTTGATAATACAAGTGAAAATGAAGTACTCATAACTACAGAACTTATTACAGATGAAGATTTAATAAACGAAAATACCAATTTACTTGAAAATTCATCAATTAGTATTATAAAAAACCCTGAAAAGTCGACTTTTTATAAATCTCAAGAAAATCAGGGGCTTTATCTGGTTGGTATTAAACCTGTTTATAATTTTCTTAGTGATAAAGAAAATTATACTGAAGCCTATTTAGTTGGCGGTATTCTTTTAAACAGCCAGTTTTATAAAACAAAATATGATGTTAAAAGTCTGGATAAAATACAAATTCATATTGTTCCTTACTATAAACCTCAAAAAAGCTACAAAAACAAGGTGGTTCAAACAATACATAATTTTAAAGGTAACCCTGTAGCTAATATTGAAGTTGTTTTTGATCCTGCTCAAACCAGACAAGAACTTTCTGAAACATCCTTTTATACAATTATTGTCTATATAATCACCCTTATTCTTGTCGTGTTAGCTTCTGTGTTTGTATCCAGGTATCTTGTAGGTCCTCTTGTTGCTCTTGATGAAGCAACAAAGGAAATAGCAAAAGATAATTTTGACCTTAAACTAGCTGTTAAAGGACCTGTTGAAATTGAAGATCTGGCATTTGCATTGAATAAAATGACGCATTCTCTTGCTGAAAAACGCCGTATGCAAGAAGATTTCATTGCGACCCTAACCCATGATATGCGGGTACCAATTCTTGCAGAACAAAAAGCACTGGATCTAATAGTAAATGATGATAGATTTAAGTTGTCAGATGATCAGCAAACCCTGATTGATAACATGATTAGCAGTAATAAAGATCTTTTAAGGCTGGTAAACAACCTGCTCGATACATATAAACTTGAAGCTGGTAAATATAAACTGGATATTGCTGATCATAATATATTAAATACTCTTGAAGAAAGCATTAATGAACTGATACCTCTTGCAAAAGAAAATAACCAGACAATAGAACTTATTTCTGAAACCGAACATCATTCTGTCAGGTTTGATAGATCAGAAATAAAAAGGGTTATTAGAAACCTGCTATCAAATGCAATCAAATTCAGCCCTCAAAACACACAAATTACAGCTAAATTATACGAAGATGAAAAGAATATCATCTTTTCTTTTCAGGATAACGGCAAAGGAATGACCGAAGAAGAGATAATGCAATTATTTCAACGATATGCATCAGGTGCAAAGAAGCTCAAAAAGGTGGGTACAGGCCTGGGGTTATATTTAAGTTATTGTATAATACTTGCACATAATGGTAAAATTTGGGTAGAATCACAACTGAATAAGGGATCAACTTTCTATGTGGCAATACCAAAGACCCACACAAAATAATATTTTACAATATTAATGGAGATTTTAAGAATGTCAAATGTTAAAGTCTTACTCGTTGAGGATCATTCGCTTACCAGAGTTGGCTTAAAATACACACTGGACAAACACCCTGAAATTGAAGTTGTAGGAGAGGCCGAAGATGGCCAGGAAGCTATAAACAAAACAAGAGAAACACTCCCTGAAGTCATACTTATGGATCTCGGTATGCCCCATATGAACGGTATTGATGCAACACAAGCAATTAAAGAATCTTTTCCTGAAATAAAAATTATTATTTTAACCTCTCATAATGATGAAGATGAGGTTCTAGCAGCCTTTGCAGCTGGTGCCGATGCTTATTGTATGAAAGATATTGATCCTGAAAGACTGGTTTCAGCCATTCAGTCAGTTAATGAGGGCTTTACATGGCTTGACCCTGCTATAGCAAAAATTGTTTTAACCAGGCTACCTTCACCAGAAGATAAGAAATCAAAGGTTTCAGTAGAAGATTTTAATCTAACAGCCAGAGAAATAGAGGTTTTAAGACTTATCACTGAAGGTTGCTCTAATGCTGACATAGCTTATAAGCTTTGTGTTAGCATGCATACAGTAAAAACGCATATTTCAAATGTACTTTCTAAGCTGGGTGTCAGTGATAGAACACAGGCAGCCGTCATGGCAATGAAAGATCATCTCGTATAAAAAAAAGCAGGTCTTTTTTTACTACAATGCGGTTGCTCTTAACCAGGGTTATTAGATTCCAGTGACAAGAAAATGAGGTGTTTTGGGGCGGCTTCGCCGCCCCAAAACACCCTGGAGACTTTTAGAATTGTTTAATTTTTTATGTCTTTTAGTATAGATCTTCTTTCAAGAGTAGAAATTTACTATTCACAGAGTTTGAAACTGTTTTCAATGTTTTTCTGAATCATTTTTTGAACACTTTCAAGCTCTGTTTCTACTGCTTTGTGCTGCGTATCAACCTGTTGCAATTTGAGTTGAAGCTTTTTGTCTTCTTCTTGAAGTTTGGCAATTTCATCATCAATACTGTTTTTAATTGAGCTGGCAGCTTTTTGAGCTTCCTGTTCGCCAAAAGACCCGCCAAACAGACTGCCAAGACTTTTAAAGACATTTAAAGTAGATTCTGCTTCAGGGCAAAATTGTTTAATAAGATCACCAAATGAACTCATTATGTCATTGATACTGACACCCTGTGAAGATTGACTGCTCATTTGATCAGCCTGTTGTTCTTGATCCATTAATTTTTCAACTTCGCTGGCAATTCTGATTCTTTTTTCTGCAATATTTTCGCTTTTAAATTCAAGATCACTGGCTCTTCCTGTTAACATAAGTAATCTTGCTTGTGATGCTGCTAAACCCATTTTATTTCTCCTTTCATAATGAGTGATTTATTTAACCTGTACCCATAGTTTACGCTCATTACAGGACAAAAACTTCAGGATAAGGTCTCATATTAAAGCCAATCTGAAAGCTGATTTTTTATCAGCTATAAGTATGAGTAATATCGGTAAAATAGTTATTAGGCTCGTTAGAACCTTTTTGTCATCCTAAACGCAGTGAAGGATCTATCAAATGTTTATTCTGGATTGCCACGTTGGGCCAAAAACCCTCCTCACAATGATAATAGTTTATTGGATGCCTGAATTAGCCCGAAATAAAACTCTCACCGGAGCGAACTTAGTTCGCTCCGGTAGTTTTGCTGAAGGTTAACCTGTTCTGGTTTCTTTAATACTGCTATAATAAACATTTCAGGTAAAAATCCTTTAAGCCTGAATCTATAGTGAATACATAATTTAATACCTCTTAAATTAAGTCTTTTATAAATAGAGCTAGATTTTTTAACCCCAGACACCAATTTCTTGAATCTGAGAACATACAAGTTATTCAGAAATCTCTATAATATTTGTTCTGGAAAAAAAATAATGTTAATATAGTATAATGTAAAATTATCGTTAATAAAGAGTATTAAAGAACTTCAAACATATACAAGGTTTGCTGACCCCGGATTAAAAGGAGAACCAGATTGCTTGAAAAAAATATTCAGGCCCTGAAGCTAAAAAACCCCTCTCTGGCAGAAAAAATCTTAAATCATCAATACTCCGGGATCGAAGTATTTCAAAACCCGCACGGCGACATTAATATTTCCTATAACAATGTTTTATTACACGATGAAAATAACCCTGTTGCAGAAGCTGAAAACCTTTTTAATACCAAAGCACCGGATGACTCATCAGGTTCAATATATATTTTATATGGTCTGGGGCTCGGATATCTCCTTAAAAGAACTGCTATTTCATCAAAAGGCCGTATTATCGTTTTTGAACCTTCTCTTGACATTTTACGCTTTACCCTCGAATTTGTTGACTTTCAACAGGAAATATTAGACAACAGAATCTATATATGCAACACAACCGAGGAGGTAACATCTGTAATCAAGAATAAATACATCATTGGCGATATCCTAGATTTCATTATCCTTCCCACATATATGAAATTGAATACTCAACCTCTTGAAATACTCGCAAAACAAATTGTTTCTATTATTGAATCTAAAAAAATAGACCAGGGAACTATCTTAAAAAGATCAAAAAACTGGGGAATTAAAAGCCTGTCAAATCTTAAAGATATTCAAAATGCTCTGCCAGTTGAAATATTTAAGGATCAATTTAAAAATATACCTGTTATTATCGCCTCCGCTGGCCCCTCTCTTGATAATGAACTGGAAAACCTTAAAAACCACAGAGATAAATTTATTCTTATTTCTGTAAATACTTCCCTCAGAGCCCTTTTAAAGAATGATATTATACCTGATTTTTGCGCTGCCTGTGAAGTAGGAGGGCTAAAACCTCATTTTGAAGGACTTGAAAACCTTGACAAAATAAATTATTTACTGCATCCCAGAACTGAAAATTTTGTCTGGAAACTTTCTACTCACAGAAATTTTGTCTACCTGACAGAAACAGACGGCTTCGCACAGTGGTATAATAAGTTGTTGAATAATCGTTATTCCTTGTGGCCAAGCGCAGGAACGGTTTCACTTTTAGCTTTTTATATAGCTGCAAAGGTTTTTAGAGCTCAGAATATTATACTCATTGGTCAGGATTTGGCTTTTATTAATAACAAGGTTTATTCACCCTCTTCATTAAAAGATAATGAATGTTTTGAGATTGAAGATAATACACTGAAAATAACCACCCCGGAGAAAACAAAAGAACAATTTTTCTCTAACCTCAAGCTGGTCAAGACTAAAAACATTGAGGGTGAAGACATTTTAACAAGAGAAGACTATTTTGAATATATAAAACAGTATGAAGACATCATTTCTCAAGAATTACCGGAAACAGTAAATATTTATAATACTTCTCTGAAAGGGGCATACATCAAAGGTATGCACTATACTTCTTTTGAAGAGCTGCTTTCAAGAATAATTATACCTGAAAAGCCTTATTATTCGATAATAGATGAATTAGTCAATAAAGCAAAATCACAGATAGAAGAGAATAAAAACATTGTAGATCCTAAAATAGCCTTATTCTATGAAAATATTCAAAAAGCAAAAATAGCATGTTCTAAATTATTAGAACTTATAGAAAATATTTTATCGCTCTATGCCAGAGATAAAGAGAATTTAACCCTGTTAAACTATGTAAGAGATTTTTATACCTATAAAACAGAAATATCAGAATTTATAAATAATGAAGAAATAATGTTTTTTATACTACAAAAAGCATATTTAACCTATGTTCAGAACTATATAACACCCCAGGGCAATAGACAACTCTCTATTGAAGATCATATCAAAAACATGGAAGCTGAAAAAGCCCTGTTAGAAAATGTTAATCAGATATTAAAACGTTTATCCGAATGATTATACCATTCCACGTAAATAATTAATATATGCTTATGGAATTCAGCCGGGTGTTTTTGCCAGCACAGCGGGCAAAAACACCCGGCCTCTATAATCTGGAATCTACACATTACTTTCAAGGATCAGTATAAGACTAATGCATAGCTATAACAATCAATTTTTTGTTTTCGATTTAAAGTTTAATTTCAGGAATCTGGATTTTCATTCCTGATGTTATTTTTTTGCCAAGAAATTTTCCTCTATATAAACTGTAGGGCATATATTTTCTGTATGGAATTCCTCTTGTTGCTTCCCAGAAGGAATATTTATAGGTATTTTCTCTTGGTTTAGCTTCAAGTTGTATATTTATCAAATGAATAAGATCTTCTTTACTATTAACAGAGTAATGGCAGTTTAAATCTTCATAAATTGCTCTGCCACACAAAATAGAAGGTTTTTTCCAATAACAGGCTTCAACTCCCATGGTTGACATAAATGTAATCACTTTTTCGCAAACATCTATTAGATTATAACTATCAATAAACTCATTTGCATCAATAAAAGTAGCATTTTGGGTATAAATATTAGAAAATTCTTTTAGTTTTCTTAATTGTGTATTATTCAGGTTCTTCAAATTAGGGTGAATTCGCACATAAAAATGAAAATTTGAATTAGTTTTATATTTATCCAGAATAAATTCTAATGCCTCTAATTCATTTTTAAACAAAGGATTTTGCCATTCTGGAAAGGTTTCTTTTTCATTAATAGAAGAAGTAAACACTACAATATTTCTTTTTGATTGATTGAAATTAGAAGGCAAAGAACCTTTTTTATGATCTTTAACATAAGAAACCCAGCCCTGTTCTATTCCTTTTCTCCTATTTATAAACCATCTTTTAGCAATTATAATTTTTTGTTTTTCACTATAATTAGAAGTTTTCCAGTATTTTTCAATACTATTTTTCATATTTTCAAGTGAATGAGGTAAACAATCTTCAAAAAGTTCATATTTATTACAATCGGCCCCTCTTTCATGGGTAAAGAATTTAATTTTTCTTTGCTCACATAACCTTACCAGAGGCCTATATTCTGCAAAACGTCCATTAAAAAAAAGTACTTTATCGGGTTTATTATGATCTAAATAAGTCTTAAGATTATCATAAATAATGACAGAAGAGATTAATGTTTTAATGATAAGCTCTTGATAAACCTTAACATCAAATTGATGGTCTTTTGTTCTTGTTATAATGTTTGAAGCAACTGCACGACCAATATCAATTCCATTTATTTCAAAGTTTATGAGTTCATCTATTGAGTTAATTTTTTCTGGAATATATTGAAAATATTTTGATTTATTTTTCAACTTTATTACATCTCTATAACTTAAGCCAATAGCTTTCATTCCATTATAAAACTTTGCAAGGCATATTTTACAACGTCTTAAATCATTTTTAGGGTTTGCAATACAAGATTTTAATGTACAACAACAAGTTACAATATCTATATCATAATTTTCGTCTTGCAAATCAGAAATTATTTCCAATTCAGTTTCAAAATGTGGTGTCCATAAAGGAGTAAGAGATAAAATTAACGCTTTTTTCTTCATATATTTAAATTTAACCGATAAATAATACTATTAATTATATCATTACTGTCCGGTTAATTTTTTTCTGAGGGTTTGATTTTTGGGCCCGCAGGCTTAAAAACCAAACCTGATCCATCTCTTCTCTGAACCCTGTTTAATAATTTTTGCCCGTTTCATAAATTTAACTTCCTGTAAAATTTTCTAATCTAAAACAAAGATTATGACAGGTTTTATACATCGAAATATAATCTTTTACCGGACACCAGCGTAATTATACTGATCCTTGAAAGTAATGTATAGATTCAAGATTATAGAGGCCAGGTGTGGTGATTTTTATTGATGACATTTTGAGTATAAAAATCCTCTCATTGATTATTTGACGGATGAGTTTTGCCCGCTGTGTGGGCAAAAACACCCTACTGAATTCCATAAGCATATATTAATTATTTACGTGGAATGGTATATATCTAAAATTGTTAATTGTATGTATTTATGTATTAATAAAAGAGGGTAATTCATTTTATTAAAAGCGGTTTCTACATTTATCTGGAATAATATTGAATTTAAAAGACAAAAATATTATTTTACATGTTGGAGCTCATAAAACAGCAACTACTTTTCTACAGGATAAACTATTCATTAATCTTAAAAATACCTATTGTCATATACGAAAACATAAATTTAATTTAGCACTTGAAAGAGACAAAAAGAAAATTAACCCTATTTATCAATTATATGATTTTGAAGAAGTTTTAAAATTTGATGAATTAACTTTAGAGGAATTTAAAAAAAATCTTCGTTCTTATTTAAATCAAATAGAAGAAAAAAACATCATAATAAGCGCTGAAGGACTTGTTGGTACATTACATAACGCTTATAGCAATAACAAACAATACGTTGCTATATTAAAAAAACTTTTACCTGAGGCTAAAATTGTTCTGGTTATTAGAAAAGAAGATGATTGGTTTCAATCAGTTTATAATCAACTGGTTATTAAAAAAGATAGATATATTTCTTTAAAAACATTTCTTGGCTACAAAAATGGCAATTTTCAAAAAAGAATTTATTTTGGTCATTATTTTAAAGCCCCTTTTGATGTTAGAAGTTTAAACTGGTTAAATATATTTAATAATTTTACTGAAGCATTTGGTAATAAAAGAGTTTTATTATTGCCTTATGAAATGTTTCAAGAAACACCCGATAAATTTTTAGAGTATTTTTATATATTTACAAATATAACTCCATATTATCCTGATCAATATGAATATTTAAACAAAAGCTATAATCAAAATAATTACACAACAAAAATGACTTTATATAATTACTTTTTTATGTTTTGGTCCTGTTATATATCAAATAGAATAATAAGAAATTATTTAAAGAATAATGATGAATTTTTTGTAAAAATCTTAAAAATACCCTGTCCGGATTATAAATATGAAAAGGAGATAGTAACTTCTGAAATGAAACAAAAGTTGAATTATATTTTTTCTGATTCTAATAAAAAACTTTCATCTCTTATAAACATTAATCTTGGTCTATATGGTTATTATTAATAATACGCCTGATTAAAACAAAGGCTTCACAATAATTAAGCCCTACTATTGAACCATTTACAACTGCTAATTCTCTTATATGTTTTAAAGAACGTGGATGCGGGTAATCTTTCAACTCTGATTTATATTTTGTCATAGCTTCTATTTTTTTATCTATAGTATTAGAAATATCTATAAAAACATTAGGAATAAAAGCAGTTGATGCAGAAAACCCATTCCATTCTGTTGAAGATGGAACTTCAAAAGAATAAATTTCTTTTATGTTTTTTTCTGGCAATGGTCTTGTAGCAATCAAAACTGCTTTATAGGTTATCTGGTGATCAATATTTAAATCTCCAAAATGATGAGTAAAAATCGTATCTGGTTTAACAATGTCTATTATTTTTTCAATTTCTTTAACAATATCAAGTAAAGCAACCTGATCAAATCTATTATCAGGAAACTTTAACCAGAATATTTTTTTTACTCCCATTACCTCATTAGCTTTATGCATCTCTTTATTAAGTGTATCTATTTCATCTTGAGAAACCTTTCCTCTGGCAGTTTGCCCTTCTCCGAGAAGCAGGGTATAAACATTGCTACCTTGTTGTACAAGTTTTGAAATTGTACCGCCACACCCTAAAACCTCATCATCTGGATGGGCAGCAATAACAAGTATTTTTTTCATTACAGAGGTTCCTTCTTTTCAAGTTTTTCTTTAATAGTATTTAGATATTTAATTTTAATATTTATTTCTTTTTTAGAATTACCGACCTTACCAATTTTAGGACCCAGTTGACTAATTTCTCTAATAAAAAAACTGGTCATAAATTTACTATAATCTCTTATATCATATTCTTCGTTCCACATACAGGTGCAATGCTTACAAAGGTTGCCTTTTTTTTCTATTTCAGAATAATCTTTATTTAATAGTGCATTACGATGCACTTTCATTTTTGAACCATTCCAGATTTCATGAAGGGTTTCTTTTTCTATGTTCCCAATAACAAATCTACCTTCAAAATCTACAGGGCAGGCTAAAACATCTCCATTCCAGTTAATTGCCATATGATCCCAGGGAACACGGCATACTGGCCAATTTTCTTTTTCTGTATTATTCATAAGATTATATACTGAATTATCTTCAAGACATTCACAATCACCAAGCATATTAAGCATTGGAAAAGCAAAAACCTCATTAAGCGGCATATTATAGAGTAATTTTATATCATCATCAATTTTATCTCTGTTTTTTTCTTCTATTACCATACCAAAACAAGTATAAACAGGAAAGCCAGCTTCAACATTAAATTCTAAAAAGTTTATAATATTTTTTAATGTATTTTCAAAATTTGATCGAACTCTTATTTCTTCATATATCGATTTATCAAGACTATCAAAAGAAAACATTATTCTATCAAGTTCTAATTCTATAAGTTTTTTAGACACTTCTTTTGTAAGCATTGTTGCATTTGTAATAATGGAAGTAAAAAGATCTTTTTCTTTTGAATATTTAACAAAATCTAAAATTTGTTTATGTAATAATGGCTCCCCCTGCATATCAAGAGTTAAAGCACAACTATATTGAGAAATCTCATTTACAATCTTTTTAAACAGTTTAAAGTCCATCATTCCACGCTTACGTTTCATGGTATTTTGAATACAATGAATACAACGAAGATTACAGATATTTGTAGGCTCTATATGAATAAGATAAGGGAAATTTGGACATTCATCATTTAAGTTTTTTGTATATTCCAATTGTTTTAAATGTCTATCAATTAAAAATCTTGCTGTTTTAGAAACATTCCCATACTTCATATTATTCACCTATTAACTCTACAGCTTGGGTTTTTGTCAGTTCAGGCATTTTTGCTAAAAGATTATAAATATCATTAGTGTTAAAGCTTTTGTTTACAGGATATAGAATATTATAAACTTTTTGAATAAAAATATAATCCTCAAAATAATCAACTGTCCACCTTAAAGAAGATAAATCTTCAGAATTTTCATAAGAAAAAGTATTGAATAATTCAAAATTGTTGTAAATATAATGAGTCAAATGCTCTCTTTCTTCTTTTAATTTTGCTTTTAACCATATTTCTTTTAGTATATCAAACTTTAAAATTTCAACATCAAGACCAATTGGATAAGTTCTTTTAATAGCATTTGAAGTATAATCATAATCGTTTTTAACGTGAAATTCTATAATCTCATCTATTAACTTGCAATCTGTCAAAGGACAATCAGCAGTCAATCTTACAACCTGATCTGGATTATAAAGCTTTGCAAGTTGATAATATCTATCAAGCACATCATTTAAAGAACCCCGAAAATATTCAATATTATAATTTTTACAAACAACTTCTATTTCATCATCCGTTTTATCTGTACTTGTTGCAACAATAATTTTATCAATTAAATTGCTTCTTTTAATGCGTTCAATTTGTCTTATCATCATAGGTTTATCCAGTAATGGTTTTAAAACCTTTCCTGGAAACCTTGAAGATGACATTCTTGCTTGTAAAATTGCTAAAATCAATTAAAAAAAATTCCTTTTTAAGACTAATATACAACCGGCTAAAATCATCGAACTAATACAATACAAACATACGAAAAGTTAATAGAACAGCAATTGAAAATATTGCCCACTATATTCTTTGAGGTTAAACAAGATAAAGATTTTGAAAACCAGAACTTTTTTAAGCTATATAATGATCTAATCTTACACATTTAATTAAATTTTAATAGATTTAATATTATTAGTCCAGTCGTTTTATACAGTCTATTTTAGCTTTTTCAAATTACGATAAAAAGCTTCAATGATATAATAAGAAGAAAAAAGAAAGTCATTTTAATATGAAAATCTATGATACAAATTCTATTATTGAAGAATATTCTCTAGCTAACAAGTATTCTGAAGAATATAAAAAAGCTAAATGGGGTTCTCAAGATGGGATGATAAATCGATTTAAACTTGTCATTAATTTAGTTAATTTTGAAAAAATATCAAACTGGCTAGATATTGGTTGTGGTACAGGATGTTTATTTAATCTGGCATTAGAAAAACATCCCAAAATAAAAGCTTTGGGTATTGATATTTGTCCAGAAATGATTCAGTATGCTAATAAAAAAAAACTTAAACCCTCTATTAAATTTAAACTTGAAGACTTCTCTACCTCATCATATAAATATAACTTTGATCTCATAACTTCTATCGGAGTACTTCAAAAAACAAATTTAAAACCAAAAGCTTTTTTTCAAACAATTTCTACATCCCTCAAACCTGAAGGTAAATTTTTTATTACTACCAAAAACCTTTACTGGGATAAATTTACATCTGGTGAGTTTGTTCCTGAAAATCTTCACAACTGGTTTATACCAGAAGAAATCATAAAATTGGTTAAAAACTCAGGGCTTAATATTCTTGAAATAAAAGGATTTCTGCCAAAAGAAAACCTTATTGTTGATATTAATCAATCTCATACCTTTTATATTTATGGAGAAAAGACTCTATGATTATAGATTCACACGTACACACTATCAGAGAGGACTTGTTATCTTCAGATTATATCTTCGAACCTGAAGAAAAACAAATTGAAAAGATTATATTCCTTCATAATAAATCCTGTGAGGCACTTGAAAAGTCTAAACCTCTAAATATACTTCAATCTATGCGTGAATCTAATATTGATAAGTCTGTTATTATGGGTTTACCCTGGGTAAAAAATGTGAACTGTCAGAAAGATAATGATTTTATCTATAATACAATACTGAAATATCCCGATAAATTTATTGGTTACGGCGTGATACAACCCCTGGAAACTAATCAGGCAATTAAAGAAATTATTCGGTGTAAATCAATGGGGTTTAAAGGAATAAAAATAATACCAAACTGGCAACATTACTCCTTAGATGATTTTGAAATCATGGATCCTGTAATGAAAGTTATAATAGATAATGATATGATACTATTACCTCATATTGAACACCCATATCGCTTTAGCAGGGGAGATATGCCTTATAATTTATTTAACCTTGTTAAACGATTTCCTGAAGCTAAAATTATTGCATCACATCTAGGTGGAATGCTATTTATGTATTACCTGTATAATCATACCAAGAAATATCTTGATAATATGTACTTTGATATGGCCGTTAGTGCTTCTATGAGTATGGTTAAAATAGCATCTGAAATAATTCCAGAAAATAACCTCCTTTTTGGAACTGATTATCCTTTTAATTCTTGCCATTCACAAAAAATTATGCTGGATGATCTTTTTAGTTATAATATTAACGAACATTTACTAGAAAAATACCTGTCAAAAAATTTTCAGGTTTTAATTGAAGAATAATGATATTATCCGGACATCAACCTGTATATTTGCCATGGCCAGGGCTGTTTCACAAAGTTTCTCTGTGTGATACTTTTGTATACATGGATACAGTACAATATTTAACCCAGGATTGGAATAATAGAAATAAAATTAAAACTGCTAATGGCCCCATATGGCTTACAGTACCAGTTAGTGTTAAAAAGAATCAACTTATACCTTTAAATGAAGTTAAAATCGCAGAACAGGAATATCCTTTACATAAATCATGGCAATATAAACACTGGAAATCTATCGAATTAAACTATAAAAAAAGCCCCTTCTTTAATCAATATTCTGATTTTTTCTACTTTATCTATAATAACAACCGATGGAAATATCTAAATGACCTTAATGAAAGTATCTTTAAATATTTACTAGACGTCTTTAACTTGAAAGTAAAATTTATTAAAATGAGTGAAGGTGGTTTTGAAGGCCAAAAATCAGATTTAATACTAAATCAATGTCTAAAACTTGGTGCAAATATAATCGTTCTGGGAGCCCAGGGACCTAATTATATAAAAAAACAAGATTTTCATCAGCATAACATTAAAATTCTCTTTCAAAACTATAATTTCCCTGAATATTTTCAGCATTTTGGCTTATTTGAAAGCCATCTATCTGTTATTGATCTTCTTTTCAATTACGGCCCGAAAGCTATAGATATTATATTGTCAAACAATATAACTAAAAAGGATTTATTAGAAGGAAAATACTTTGAATAAATTAATATTAGAAAATTTTGAAATAAGTGAAACCTCACCCATCTTTATTATTGCAGAAATTGGTATTAACCATAATGGCAATATTTCTCAAGCAATGAAACTAACCAAAAATGCCATTGAATGTGGAGCCAATTGTGTTAAATTTCAGTTTTATAAAACTGATGAATTTTTATCAAACAAAGATCACCTGTATGAATATGAAGTAAAAGGCTTAAAAAAACAAGAATCAATGTATGAAATGTTTAAACGGTTTGAATTGAAACCTGAAGACTATGAGAAGTTATTTAAATATATTAGAAATAAAAATTGTATACCTCTAGCTAGTGCTGCCGATCCTCAATCAGTTAAACTTCTTCTTAAGTTAGGCGCATCAGCTATTAAAATAGCTTCAGAAGATTTAATTAATGTCAGACTTTTAGAATATGTTTCAAAAATAAATAAACCAGTACTTCTATCAACAGGAATGGCTGATAAATTCGAACTTGAACATGCTTTATCAATTTTAAACAAAAAAGAGCTTATTCTTATGCATTGTACTTCTATATACCCTGCGGTTCCTGAAGAGCTTAATTTAAAAAAGATTACAACTTTACAGGGGTATAACTACATTACAGGCTACTCAGATCATAGCAAAGGTATACTGGCAAGCATAGCAGCCGTTACTCTGGGAGCAAAAGTAATTGAGAAACACTTTACTTTAAATAACAATGATACTGGACCGGATCATTCTTTTTCTGCCAAACCCAAGGAATTTCGTCAACTGGTCTCTTGTATTAGAGAGATAGAAAAATCTCTGGGATCTGAGAAACTAAAACCTTCCCCTAAAGAAATGGAACTCCGAAATTCATACAGAAGAAGCATTGTAGCAGCAAGAGATATTCAAATAAATGAAATTATAACTGAAGAAATGATTAACTTTAAACGACCCGGAAACGGTTTAAAACCTTACGAAAAAGAAAAAGTTCTAAACAAAAAGGTAATTCGAGCTTTAAATAAAGATAACATGATTACATTACAAGATATAGATAATTAAAAAGAAAAACTTATGGATAAACAATTACTTAAAAAATCATATAAATTAGATAACATGGAAATAATATCATACTCAGAGCTTTCAGATAAAGAAAAAGAACTTATTCTTATCTGGAGAAATGACGATAGAATTAGAAAATGGTCATTCAACAATAAACTGATTTCTGATGATGAACATAAATGTTTTCTTAATAACTTAAAAATTAATTATAATAAAGCATACTGGCTTGTTAAGAATAATGATGGCACTTATATGGGAGTATTTAACCTGAGTGAATTTGACTCAAAAAATAATAGTGCCTATCTGGGAACCGCCCTTAACCCTGACAACCTCGGCCAGGGTAAGGGTAAATATATAATGAACTGTATTGAATACATTGGTTTTAAAGTCTTAAAACTGGAAAAACTTTTGTTAGTTGTATTAAAAAACAACACCAGAGCTGTAAAATTCTATAAAAATATGAACTATAAAGAAATAGACGAACTTAACTTTATAAATCATAACAAATCAAGTGTTTACAAACTGATAAAATATAACCCATGAAAGCATTAAAACCTTCGAGTACATTGGAGAATTTGATATAACAGTAATATGCAGATGTTATTGGAAATGCCAGGTTAAAAACTGGAACCTGAATGGGGGTAGGTCAAATTCAATTCCGCTAAAGATAACTATTTTATACTTATCATAGGTTCAAGGTGCTTTATTTTAAGATATTAGTGACTTTAATAAACATTATGATTATTTTCTCATAATGTTTAAAAAATTTAACATTAACAGAACTATTTTAAACAAGTACTTTTTCATAATTATAAAATTTAAAAAATTTGCTTCAAAAGATTTTTGATCGTTTTTCTAAATCTTTTTCTGTTATCATGTATATAGAAGATTTTTTTTTATCCAAAAAGCTGATACAACAGAAATTATTAAATAAAATAACCTTTAAACAAACTCTTTATGAGCTTTTTAAAAGCATCATCGGTTTGTGTACTTCTCAAAAAGGATTTTTATATGGATAATATTACTAAAACACAACAAAACGTTGCAACTCTAATAGACGATACCGCTAACTATACTAATTGGAATGATTGGGAGTGGCAACTCAGGCATTCAATTAGAAATATTACAACTTTTGAAAAATTATTAGGTATAAAATTCACCCGTGAAAGACGTGAACAAATTGAAAAAACTATAGATAAGTTTCCTATGTGTATTACACCTTATTACTTATCTCTTATAGATAAAAATAACCTCGATTATGACCCTATCTTTAAACAGGCATTCCCATCTATTGATGAATTAGCCCTTCAAAACTATGATTTAGAAGATCCGCTTTCAGAAGATAGCGACAGCCCTGTACCCGGTATCACCCACAGATACCCCGATAGAGTACTTTTTCTGGTTAGTAATCTTTGTGCAATGTATTGCAGACACTGCACAAGAAAACGTAAAGTAGGAGATATAGACTCTATACCCAGTAAGAAAAAAATAGAGGCTGGTATTGACTATATCAGAAATACCCCACAGGTAAGAGACGTCTTACTATCAGGAGGAGACCCCTTTTTACTTTCTGATCAATATCTAGACTGGATACTGACTGAATTAAAGGAAATCGACCACGTTGAAGTTATACGAATAGGAACAAGAACACCCGTTGTATTACCCTATAGAATAACTGAAAACCTGGTTGAAATACTTAAAAAACATCAACCAATATGGATAAATACACATTTTAATCACCCGAGAGAGCTAACAAGATCTTCCATTGAAGCCTTAAACAAATTGGCAGATGCTGGAATACCCCTGGGAAACCAGTCAGTACTATTAGCAAAGGTTAATGACTGCTATAGAATTATTAAAGACCTGGGTCATAAGCTGGTAAAAAACAGAGTAAGACCTTATTACCTCTATCAATGTGATTTATCTGAAGGCCTGGCACACTTTAGAACCCCCATTGGAAAAGGAATTGAAATAGTTGAAAGACTAATAGGACATACAAGCGGGTTTTCAATACCTACATACGTTGTTGACGCACCCGGCGGTGGTGGGAAAATACCTATAATGCCCAACTACATTCTTTCATGGTCTACAAATAAAGTAGTACTGAGAAATTATGAGGGTGTTATTACAACTTACAGAGAACCTGACCACTATGAAACTGTTCTGTGTGATAGAAACTGCAAAGATTGTGACCTGGAACTAAACTTAAGCAGCGCAGAAGAATATAATACTGTAGGCATTGAAAAATTGATTGCAGACTATGATAAAACCATCTCTTTGACTCCTTCTAACAATGAAAGATTCCAGAGAAGAAATGAATATAAAGATAATGAATAGTTAATATAGTTAAAACTTTTATGTATGATAAAATTGAAACACTTAAAAACTCTATAATCCATCACGGGCCTTCAAATAACCGTGTTTATCTTACAAAGCTATCTCCTCAAGATTATCCTGAAATCACAAACAGCCTGGATAACCTGGCAATAAAGAATAAATATACAAAAATATTTGCTAAAATACCTGCTGGCCTGAAACAGGCTTTTCTGGAAAATGATTATATTCAAGAAGCCTGTATACCAAAATTCTATAAAGGCTCTGAAGATGCTATTTTTCTGGGTAAATATTTCTCTTCTGATAGAAAAATAGAAGCTAATCAAGAATCAATTGATAAAATTTTAGCACTGGCAAAAACTAAAAAAGATGAATGGCTTATAAAAAAGAAACCACTCAATGACGATAGCTGTAAAATTATCGTTGCATCCACAAACTATGCCTCTGAAATGAGTTCTGTCTATAAAATCGTCTTTGAAAGCTACCCTTTTCCAATCCATGAACCTGAATACCTGCTTGAAACAATGAAAACACATATTAAGTATTTTTGCTTTATTGAAAACAATAAAATAATCTCTATCGCATCCTCTGAAATGGATAAAGATAATAAAAACGTAGAAATGACTGATTTTGCAACCCTTCCAGAATATAGAGGACGTAGTCTTGCTTCATATCTACTATACCAAATGGAAAAAGAAATGAAAGAACTATCTTTTCATACAGCCTATACTATTGCAAGAGCTATTTCTCCTGGAATGAATATTACATTTGCTAAACTGGGCTATAATTATGCAGGAACACTAACCAACAATACTAACATTTGCGGTAATCTTGAAAGTATGAATATTTGGTATAAACACCTATAAAAAGATTAATGGCTTACTGATCAATAATTTGTTTATTCATTTATTTGTTGGGTAATTTGTTTTTTAGTTGTAGTTCTGCGTGCTTTTTTAGCTTTTTAACAGCTTCAATATTAGGAAAAATCTCTAATACATTATTAAAACATTGTATTGCTTCCTGTGGCAGACCCATATCATAATAAACCCGCCCTAATAAAACTGTCGCTTCAAGATAGTCAGGATTGATATCAATAGCTTTTTGCAGGTTTTCTATTGCCTTATCAAATTCTCCGATAGAATAATAGGCCTGACCAACGTCTATATATACACTGGGATCATCATATCTTTTAGATAAGCCGTTTTTAAAGAAATTATAAGCTGTTTTATTGTCTCCCTTCAATATGTACAGGCATCCCAGTTCACAATAAGCCTCAAAATAATCTGGCTTAATCTTAATAGCATTATGATAATACTCTATTGCCTGTTCATACTCATTATATACATAGTAATATATTGAACCCAGCATATAATATGCTTCTGCAAATTCTGGCTTGAGCAAGATTGCTTTATCCAGGTATTCTACAGCCTCATCATAATCTTTTAATTTCTCACAAACTTTGCCTGCATTATAATAAAGCTCTGCATTTTTTGGTTCCAGCGCAATAGCCTGTTTAAATTCTTCAAAAGCAGCTCTGTATTCCTGCGCATTAAACAACACTTTTCCGTTTTGCACGTGTATTTTATAATTTTTGGGCATTAAAAATGATCCTGTTTTCATTTAAACATAACAGAGTTTTTCTTTAATGAATTATGCCATAATATAAGTTTTTAGGAAATACCAGCAACAAATAAAAGAAAGGGTTTTTCAAAATTCCCTGTTTTTGCTGGAATCAGTAATTCCTTAATTAATCAGAGGTTTCAATACTTTATTTATAATATGTTATTATTATACAAAGCTATCATAAATAATAATGTTAAATATCAAGAAAGTTATAATCTTTAAGGAGTAACGTATGAAGAAAACCTTTTTATTAAGTATTTTTTTGCCAGTATTTATAGTATTATCTTTCATTAAACCTGCATTAACAGAAACAATAAACTGCAAAATCCTTTCTTTTAAAGAATATCAAACAAAGAATTTTTCTTATTTACTTAATTCACTGGATGGTATAAGCAATAATCAGCTTGAACAGCATTTTAAACTTTATGAAGGATATGTTAAAAACGTCAATAAACTCAATAAAAAGCTTAAATCACTAAATACAACTGATGGAAATACAACATATTCTAAAATTAGATCCTTAAAAACAGCCAGAGCCTTTGCTCATAACGGTGTAGTACTTCATGAGTTATATTTTTTAAACTTAAATTCAAAACAATCAAAACCTTCTAACAAACTTAAAACAAAGCTTATTGAAGATTTTGGTTCAATGGAAAACTATAAAAATGACCTTATTGCTTCTGCTAAATCTTCAAGAGGCTGGGTAGTAACACTTTTTAACTATAGAGACAATAAAATTAGTAACTATATTATAGATTCTCACGATTTACATGTACCTTTTGATTCTGAACCATTGCTTGTTATGGATGTCTGGGAGCATGCTTATATGATTGATTATGGCATTGAACGTAATAGTTATATAAATGCATTCATGAAAAACATTGACTGGGAGATTGTATCAGACAGATTTGAAAAAGCTCTTTCTAAATAATCTTCTAAATTTACTGTTTTCAACTGTTTCAGCTTGTCCCAGAATGAGACAATTGCTATACAAGTATAAATGAAATCCTTTATATAGCTCCGGTTAGCTTCTTTTTTCTTTATAAAAAGATCAGTACATAATTTAAAAAGTTTTCGATTTTCAAAACCCAGATCCCGCCCTCCCTAAAGGAATGCATGGGGTTTCACTTCCAGGCTACGCCTGCTCGTTCAACCCATATCTTTACCTTTAAAATTTTTGAAAATCGAAAACAAAAAAATGATTGTTATAGTTATGCATTAGTCTTATAAAACAAGAAGAAGTTATAGTTTCTGATATACTTTTAAAAGATCCCGAAATGTATTTATTGAACCTGGCTGACCATTTAAAGAAATCTGTTGATTTTTTTGTTGTTCTTTTTCATACTCTTTCTGTACCTGTTCCAGTGCTGTCTCATATTGTTTTATTTTTGTCTCAAGTTCTTCGATTCTCTTGTCTCTCAGTGCAACTTCTGAATCCCTTATCGCAACACTGTTTCTCAGGGTTGTATTATCTTTTGAGACAAGGGAAAGTGTCTCATTGAGACTATCAATTTGTTTATTCAGTCTCTGTATTGTCTCATCCTGTCTGGATATTGTTTCGTCTTTTGCTGCTTCAATTCTATATGCAAAGTCTTCAAGAGTGGCAAGACTGGCTCTAAATGCTTCTATTTCATACCCGGGTTTTCTGTTTTCTTCAATTATTTCTGCATCTTGATATGGTGTCTCAGCTGTCCTGTTATTTGTCTCAAAACCTGTCTCATCTGTCTCACCATTTGGCCCGGTTTCTGTCTCATCTTCAACAATAACATGAAGAACACCATCTATTTTTGTTGTTTTAAGTTTTTCTTTTTTTATGTCTCTGTAAACAGACGATCTGTTTTTTGATGTTATTTTTATATAATCTGAAACCTTAATGTACTCAACCATTCCCACCTCTGTCTCACACCCTGTTTTACCTGAGACTACTCTATTGTCTCTTAACAATCTCAACTGTACTACTAGATAACAACAAAATCAAGTAGTAAACTATCACGTTAGTATGCATATAAATAGACTCCTACCATTGTGGCAGAAGTCCGGTTTGGTTTGTGTTGTTGTATTATCTTACATTCTCCCGGTGGTAGAAGTCAAGTCTTACCGAAAGGAGTTTTGTTATGTCAAGTGTGTATGTTCCTGATAACACAAGGAGTTATAGTTATCAGCATATTCAGGGTACAATGCTGGTAAATCTTAACAGGGTTGCCAGTGAATTAAAATTATCTCATCAGGAATACAGGTTAATGGGAATATTGATCGGGTTATGGAATATGGCTTATAATAAAGCCTTCCCCACTGTGCAGTATCTTGCAGAGAGTTGCAATATGAGTAAATCCACGGTATTAAAAAACCTGGATAAGCTTATAGATAAACATTTGCTTATTGTGGTTAAAGAAAAAGGCCGGAGAAACAATTATTATATTACAAAAAATCTTTTTCAAAAAATTGCTGGTACTGAAACCATTTTAGAAAGTACTTCATGGGAAACCACACATGATAAACATACAAAGAAAAAAACAGATAAAAAAAATCATTATGATGATCAAAAACAAATTAAACCCGATAATTTAACCAGGGAGATTATTTTAAAACTCAGACAATGGAATTATAAAGGGGTAAGAGATTTGTTAAAACAGTTTTCTTCAGAAGAATTGAAAGAAATAATCCAGCAGGTTGAATCGTATAACCCGGCAAATAAAGGGGCTTATTTTAGAGTTCTTTTAAAAAGCAATAACTATAATACCTGTCAGCCAAAAGATTTTCAGTTGCATCAACAGGATAAAATAAACTTAATGCTTCAGTATCAGTACTGGAAACATAAAAAAACAGGTTATATCTATAAAGTGAAACCCTCAATAGGGCAACATCTATATATTAGATATAATTCAGAAAATGAAATGGTTTACTTTACAGAATATCAAGATTTTTCAGATACACTTGATAACTTTATACCTGCCACTAAAGAAGATCTTCTTCATCTTAACAGCAATCAGGCTGCCAAACCAGACAAAAACGCAATTATTGCAGATTTAATTAACAAGAATTGCCATAAAGAGGCCACACAACTCAGGCAAATCTTTAAAATAAAAAGCTTGTAACTATATGTTAATAATTCACCTTTACTGGCAGGTATTTTAAGGATTGTTAACTCTATAAATTATTTAAATGTTTTTAACGAGATGTTATAAAGTATTTCAGAGCAGAACAATAAAACGGTTTTAAAGTTGTTTTGTGCTCCATTTGTAAAAGAAAAGGAGGGTTTTAAATAATAACCAGAACTAAAATAATCTCTTTGAGGAGATTTTGTTGATTCTTTTGCGGCATATTTGTATTTTAATGTCATTTTGCAATCCCGCCTGTTTGCTTTACCCCATTTCTATATGCATTAAAACACTTTTTTAGAAAATCTTGCAAAATAGTTTTTTATTTAAATTATAGATGTAAATAACAAAATGCCTGAAACGAGAGTTTGTATATATAATATATATCTAAAATATAGATATAATATATATTACAGAAGTATAATTGTAACATTGTTAATATTAAGATGCTCTTAACAATTTAAAAAAGGTATTAGGGTTTAAGCATATTTTTTATCTTTTGAGTCTGTTTCAAGAGAGTTTTTAGCATTAATAAGGTCTGAGAGTCTTTGTTTAATGCTCATTCGGGTTTGTGAATGATTATTTTCAATATTAATAAGGGTATTTTCGATTTGAGATTTTAGTTTCTTTTTCAGGTACATAATATTTTCTGCAAGACTTCCAAAGGGCCTGTTTAGAACAGTTATTCTGCTTGAAACATCCGGGTACATACGTTCAGGGTTATCGCTATAGTGTTCAATATATTCTATGAGAGCTGTAGGATAACTTTGGCCCTTGTATTCCTTTACCACCTCAGCATCTTTTAGTGAAGTAAACCCTTCACAGCCTTTAAGTAGAAATTTATCGAATCCTACGATATAGGTTTTATTAAGATCCAGTTTCTGGTCACCGGCAGATGTTTCTATAGTAACATTTTCCGGCTTAATTCTTTCATCTGGTGCTGACAGTGCATCATAAGAATATCTTAACCCTGAGACATGCATTATTCCGGGCTTTTCTATGGTTCCTGCACTTGATGCCCCGTTATTCAGTGCGTCTAAAATTTGCTGGCCTGTTAATTTCACTGTAACTATATTTGTATCATAGGGTATAACCTGATTTTTAATTATTTCAGCGAATACGGGCCCTTTTTTAATATCCTGTCGAAGTCCACCGGATTGAATAAGGACAATTTCAGCACCTGTAAGCTCTTTAACTGCGTCTGCTGTAAGGGTTCCAAGCAGGTTAGGTTCCCATACTGGCCATTCACAGCTAATATCTTTTTTAGTCTGTGCTATCAGGGTTAATTCTTTGTCAAGCATAGCTGACATGTTCTTTTCTTTAGGAAGTTTTGATACATTGATAAGCTGATTTTCTGTGGTATTAATATTTATTATTCTATCTGCAATCGTGCCAAGTGAATATACAAAGTTTCTTAATCTTGTTTGAATGTTAGATTTTACTTTAGGCTGGTTATCATTAATCTTTAACAGGCCATTTTTATTAAATACGAGGTGACTTACACCGAGGTTTTCTCCATATTCACCTGAGTGAAGTATTAAAACAGGTTCATTATTTCTTTTTGATTCAAATAAATTAACACCTTTTTTAATTCCATTCATTTTAATGTGGTCATGACCGCCGACGATAACATCAATACCGGGTATGGTTTGAGCTATTTCTTTATCTAATTCAAGTCCAAGGTGAGAAACAAGTATAATACGGTTGACACCCTGCTTTTCAAGCTGTTCAACATCTCTTCTGATCTCATTTTTGGCTTCGACAGCAACAATTCCTTTTGTAAATTTTTGGTAACTGGTGCCATTAATATCCTGTGTAGTGGCTCCAATCAGCCCATATTCCACCCCATTAATTTCTTTAACAGTAGATTTAACAAGTTTATTATTTTCTAAAGGTTTAAGTGGGTTATTTTTTTCTATATCCAGATTGTTAACGATAACCTGAAAATCAGCTTTTTTCAGGGCTTTTGCAAGGTGTTTAGATTTGACAAAAAACTCATGGTTACCCAGGGTAGCGTATTGAACGCCCAGATCATTTAATAGATCTACCTGAAGGGATAAATTACCATTCCCAAGTCCAAAATCACCTGCATGAAGGGTTAAGGTATTATCATAATTACCTTTTATGCCATCAATAGCAGTTTTTAGCCTGGGTATGTTTTCGGTATTGCTGTGGGTATCTGCCATATAAAGTAATGTTAAAGGCCTTTCAATTGCCTCTTTTAGTTTTTTGCCAGCAAACATAATAATGTTATTAATATCTGGTTTTACAGCACTTTTTGCAACGGAAACCCCATTGCTATTATGATTACAAGCAGAACCATTAATCTTCAAACACTTACTATAATAAGCATTTCCTGGTGAAATACCCCCAACTATCAAATTTTATCCCCTATTAACTACTCTCCAGGTTTAAATAGAATTTATTCCCCACCTAAATAAAACATCAAAAAGTTTTTTGTTGCTAGTATTTTTAAATTTATACGAAAAATTTTTTTGGGTCCCTCAATTTCAGAAAACAAAGTAAATATTAGAGAATATGTTCATTACGATTAAGTTATGACAGTTTAAAAGAGAAAAAAATTCTGTTTGAAAAGCATTTTCAGGTTTTTAAGAGAATTTTTACAATACTGGCACAAAATTACATTCAATAATAGAATAGTAATAGACGAGCAATAACCATAAACACCGGAAAGGGGCATTGTGGCACAGAAGGATCGTACTATTGACGTTGGTACAATGACGAATGCGCAAAAAGTAGCAGCATTATTAATTTTATTGGGGCCCGAGGCGGCTTCAGAGATATTAAAGAACATAAGTGATGAAGATGAAATTGAACACATCACACTTGAAATAGCTGCTTTACACAAAGTGCCTCAAGCCCATCTTGAAGTTATTCTTGAAGAATTTCATAGTTTATTTCAGGCAAGTGGCCTTATGGCACAGGGAGGCGTTAACTATGCAAGGCAATTGCTTGAATCAACTTATGGAGATAAAAAAGCCAGTGCTATTCTGGATAAAATGATGGCGTCATTGCAGAGTACACCATTTCAATTCTTTAATGAAGCAGATCCTTCTCAGCTGGCCACATCATTTCAGAGTGAAAACCCTCAGTTAGTTTCGCTAGTACTTGCATATTTAAGGCCTGAAAAAGCAGCAGCAGTGTTAAATAATCTTCCATCAAAAATGCAGGCTGCTATTGCAAGCAGAATTTCAAATATGGATAGAACAAACCCTGAAGTTCTTGCTGAGGTTGAAAGAATACTTGAAAATAAATTTTCTTCCATTGTTTCACAGGATTTTTCAAAAGCTGGCGGTATTGAATCGCTTGCAGATATACTTAACAGGGCTGACAGAACAACTGAAAAAGCTATTATGGAGTCTCTTGAAGAAACTGACCCTGAATTAGCAGAGAATGTTAGAGAACTGATGTTTGTTTTTGAGGATCTTGTACAGCTTGATGACAGGGCAATTCAGCGTATGCTGAGAGAAGTAGAGACAAAAGACCTTGCTCTTGCTCTTAAAGGAGCCAATGAAGAAGTTAAAGAAAAAATATTTAAAAATATGTCAGAACGGGCAGGAAATATGCTTAAAGATGACATGGAATATATGGGCCCGGTCAGAGCAAAAGATGTTCAGGAAATGCAAACAAAGATAGTTGGCATTATTAGAGCTCTTGAGTCTACAGGAGAAATCATTATTTCTCGAGGAGATGAAGAAGATCTTCTGTTTTAGCTATGTGTTAATATTAATGAAAATATATAAACATCAGACGTTATCAGGTCTGAAAAAATCAAGATAGACTTTAACAATGTTATCACCGTCTGTAAGGTCATTTGATTTATATTTAACTGTAACTCTCCTGACAATAACGTCACCTGCCTGGTTAAATACGAGATCCTGAGTGCTGACATTGACATAATATTTACCGTTTACTGTATATGAATTACTTACATCAGGTAAAGTTCCAGAATCAAAAGCATTCATAGTGCGCCACTCAAGTTCTACTTCTCTTAAATAACGAATAGCAAGGTTATTAGCGTTGGCAATTTTTTTGTCTTTACCTGTTAGCATAAAGCTGCTGGTAAGTGTATGGCTTAAACTCAATACCAATATGCCAAAAAACAACATTGCTACAAGAATTTCAAGCAATGTGTAGCCTTTTGAGTTTCTATGTTTGTGATTATTCAATATTTCTCGGTACATTTCGGGCAAATCCTTTTATTCCTATTTCCAGAGAGTTATTTTTAATCATTGTTATATCCCAACTAATGCCCTTAATCAAGGCATTTAAGTCATAAGTTGAAACGCCTCCTTCTTCTCCAATCAATGAATAGTCAGTTTTACCGTTAACAGGGTTGAGATAATAAGTCAAATAAGTATTTTGAGGGTCTATGTCTTTTGCTATGACTGTTACCCAGCCATTAATAGTAGTATGATATTCAGCAGGATTCTGATTAATTGACCAGTTATAATCAGCTGCTGAAGCCAGTTCACAGAGTTCATAAGTGTTTTCATCTGTATTTTCTCTGAGAAAATAAACATATATATGGTAAAAGTAGCTGGAACTACTATCTAGATCCTGATTATTATGAACCATGAGAGCTATAGCATTGGAGGTATTTGTTTGATAAAGAGTTTTTTCAGAGTCCAGGTTATAAGCATACAGCTCAAGGTCAACCCCAGAAGGATAAATATATGCTGCACGCTTTACTTTATCTCGAATACGTTCAGAAGCATTTCTCATATCCATTACTTCTTCTATTTCTTGAGAATGTATATTGGCGGCATCTGTCAAATTAAAAGCAAATTCAGCAAGAGATATTGTAACAATAGTTAATATTGTTGTGGCAATCATTACTTCAAATATGTTTACACCTGATTCTTTTTTAATCATAGGTTATATTTCCTGAAAAAGCGTGTACCTTAATAGTTTTAGAATTAGAATCACTAATGCCTATTTTAATAGTGCAGGTTTCGTCAACCGGATTAATAATAATTACTTTATCTCCATTATCTTCAACTGTTTCGGTATAATCTATCAGGGGTGTACCATCTATGTAGAAATAAAACTCACCGCATGAGTTACTTAAAATCTTAGTATTTGAAGGTAATACTCCTGATCCTTCTCCAGAATCTGAAGATGATAAGATTTTTGATGTTCCTGCATATATTTCATACTCATTTTGAGAGACAGGAAAAAATACCTGAGTTATAATGCCGTTTCTTTTTGCGTATTGTCTGGCTTCTTTAAGTGCAAAAGCAGCCTGATCAGTGGCATTACTGGTTGATTGTCTGTTAATAGTATTATTATAATTTGTGAAAGCAAGTGTCATCATAACAGAAATAATTACTACTGTTACAAGTAATTCAATAAATGTAACTCCTGATGTTCTTTTTTGGAGTATTTTATTGTGATTCAACAAGGTTAGACTCCTGATTACTAATAAGTTTCCAGTTAGTATAAATGATACCCTGGTCTACACTGGGGAAAAGATCGGTAAAAGTAGGTGGAAGATCGTTCAGGTTTTGAAATCTTGGTTCAGCAGCCCAGTTTCTCAAGCCTGGTGCTGTATAGTTGTTGCCTCCGTATACCCAGTTTCCTGTAGCAAATTGACTTCTAAAGAGCTGAATAAAGCCTCCTTTAATGGAAAGGGTTTTGTTGCTCCAGTTTTCACACATTCTGGGAAAATTTTCAAAGCCGCCGCTATACTGGCCAGAATTTGGGTTTGTTGGAACATTTCCTGTAACAAATACCAGATTAAACTCTGTATTACTGGCATTTTTAAGGTTAGGACTCTGGTTTTCGCTATCCTGCCAGCTATTGGACAGAACAGAAATAGAATCAGAAACAACGGCAGCAGGTCGCCAGTCATCCAGTGAGGGAGTTTCAGAGGTATGTTTATTAAAATCTCCCTGAACATAAACAGGCAGGTTACTTACAAAAGTCATTGGTGCAGGTAATTGATCACCATTTGTAAACTTAAAACCGGTAACGTTTCTACCAGGATCAGGGGTATAAGGGTTTCCATCATTGTCAGCAACAGCATCATCTCTGGTTAGATATACCAGAACGCCATCATCATCAAGGTTTTCAAGCTGATCTCCTGAAGTAGAAATAATGTTATTAATTTTACTTATATCTAGGTCAGTTGTTTTAACTTTCTGGCCTGTAGATGCTGATTCTCTGTTATCCCAGAATTCTGTTTCAGTCAGGGCTCCGTTAAAGGCAGTATATTTACCAGTATCCTCATCTTCTGTTGCTTCTACAGGGGCATAAGTAACCCCTTTATAGGTAATTTCATAAGCTGGTGCGCTTCTACCCTGGGTTAGAACGTTTATTTTCATAGTGGAGTTTTGATCATAATATCCACCGGGTTCTATAGATTGTAAATTGGGGGCTTTAAGCTTTTTTGCACCCAGATTAGAATCTTTTACTGAGCCCTGCCAGCGTTGAGTGGCTTTTGTAACCCAGTTATCTGTTTCGTCAACATAATAATCAGAGTCAAGATTGTCAGAGGTCATTGATTGCAAAGATCCTTCTTTGTTGCCCCGGGTGATTGAAACGGATCCTCCCATATTTTCTGTGCTGTTATAGCGTCTGTTATATATTTCGCCGGCAGCCGTCATACCGTCAGTGTAGACTTTTAGATTTGCATGAGTGCCGAGATACATATCTTTATTTGTATGAATTAAACCAGTAATTTCATGATTAGCCCCTGGTAATACTTCAAGTTCATCTTCAAAGAAAATACTATACATAAAGAGTGTTGACCTTCTAATAAAGGCTTTTTCTCTCATTCCAACCCAGCCATAACCATCTGCATAAGCGCTAGCCTCTACATTTACAGTTTCTATAGTATATTCAGGTTTTCTTTGCCAATCCTGTTCTTCTTTTATGCCGTATCTAACAATTATAGACTTACCACTGTCGGTTGTTTCAGTATATTGATAATAGTCCATATATGTTCCAGAGACAAATTCTTCATCAGCAAGATCTGTGTCGCTGAAAGAAAAGACCCTTTCATCTGGTGAAGTGCCTGTATCATCAGTACTGGTACCCTGAAAGCTGATATCAGGCTCAAGAGTAAGGTTGTCAGTAGTATAAGCTTCATGAAGTTTTGCTTTTGCCCTATTTAAACCTGATTCACAGGCAAGCTCAAGTTCTGCTTTAAGTTTTTCATCTATTGTCAGGTTTACATCAGATACAGAAGCTGTGCTGGTAGCAAGTGCGACCAGTAATAAGACGGTTGCCAGTGTCATTACAAGGATAAGAGCAGAACCATAACTATTTCTCTTCATAAATTCTCCAGAATATATGGGTAAAATTTCATTGGAGTCTTTAAGAAACAGGTTACATTATTTTTAGTAAAAATATAACCATAATCTCGCATTTAATGTTATAAATTTAACAAAATACACATGAAAATATTTACTTATTATTAAAATTATAGTATAATTTTTGGAAAATGAGAACCCGTTTTCTGTTTTCAGAAAAAAAATTTAGTAAAAATTTATGTATTTTATTGAAAAGCTTTTATTGAAAAGGTTTTCTGACTTTTAAAATAGTTGTATCCCTTTACTAAAAGTAACATAGACAATGTTTTGTTGGGTATTATTAATACAAAAGTATTCTTTATAATTACAATCGATAATGATAGAGAGGTATATTTTGAAAAAATTCTTTGTTTTTCTTATTATACTAATATTTGTAACTTCCTGTGGTGCCAAAAAAATAACTATAGATGAAAAAGATAATCTCGCAGTATATACAGAACTTGAAATGCAAAGGTTTAAGCTTACTGAAGAATATTCAAAAACCCTTAAAAATGATAAATATAACAAAAAAAAGCTTAATGAACTTAATAAAAAGATTAACAATATTAATAAGAAGCTCAATATTCTTCATGAAACCCCAGAAGTAAAAGATTATATAAACAATAAAACAGGCGAAAATCAACCAGAATCATCATCAATAACATACAAGAAAGCTACAGGATATACATTTAAAACAGGAACAAGACAAGAAAAAATTGTTGATCCTGAAAAAGAAGCAACTAAAATAGAAAGTGAATTTAATTCCACTAATAACACTTTTGATCAGAAATTTTTAAATGAATCAGTAGTCTCAGATCAAGAGTTTTATGATGATTTTGAGGATGTTTTTTCTGAAAATACTTCACAGAATATAACAGGCGAACCGCCTCCAGAAGAGAGCAATAAGCTTTTTGAAGAAGATATTGCGTTTTAATTTGATTGTGATTTAATACTGAAATTAAGATGTAGCTGATTTTGTGGTATAAATGAAAAATTATAAAACTGAGTTGCTTGAATGTATTGATGCTATTACTCAATGGGAAGAATCGTTCCCGTATTTTACAGTAGATGAGAGCTTAAAGGTAGAAAAAGATAAGTTAAAAATCTTCACAAAAGAACTTATCAATAAGTTACAGGATAATTATCCTTTTCATCACCCGCTTTATGCAGGACAAATTTTAAAACCACCCCACCCGGTAGCAATAATGGGGTATGTAGCAGCTATGATGATCAATCCCAATAACCATGCCCTTGATGGCGGCCCTGCAACAGCCAGGATGGAAAAAGAAATTATTAATCTATTTGCTGAAAAATTTGGATATACAGACCATCTAGGGCACCTAACATCAAGTGGAACAATTGCAAACCTTGAAGCTCTCTGGATTGCAAGAGAAATTTATCCAGATAGACCTGTTTTTATTAGTGACCAGGCTCACTATACCCATAAAAGAGCCTGCGAACTCCTTAAACTGGATTATGAAATAATACCATCAACTTCTTCTGGCAAAATGTATCTAAAAGCTCTTCAGCAAGCACTATCAGAAGTACAGGCAGGTACAATAGTTGTTACACTCGGGACAACAGCTCTGGGTGCACTTGATGAGCTTGATAAAATTATAGTTTTAAAAGATAAATATAACTTTAGGATACATGTTGATGCTGCTTATGGTGGTTATTATAAGTGTATTGAGAAATATGAAGAAAATTTTAAGATTTTTGGTTCTATATATTCCTGTGAAAGTATTGCTTTTGACCCCCACAAACTGGGTATGCAGCCTTATGGTTGTGGATGTATAATTTTCAAAGATCCTGAAGTGGGCAAATTCTATAAACATGATTCTCCATATACTTATTTTACTTCAAATGATTTGCATTTAGGAGAAATTAGCCTTGAATGTTCCCGTGCTGGTGCTTCAGCGGCAGCACTCTGGTTTACATTAAAATGTTTTGAAATGGAATACGACTATGGCCTTGGGCCTGTACTCAAAAAAACCAGAGAAAGTGCAAAGAAATTTGCAGCATTAATCAATGATACTGGTTGTTACCGATTGTATATTTATCCTGAGCTTGATATAGTGACTTATTTTCCTGTTGATGCTTCAACTAAAGCTATTACTGAAAAAACTGAAAAAATATTTAAAACCTGTATGTTATCAAAAGATAAACCTCTTTATCTGGCTAAACTGAAAGTGCCATCAGATAAATTTTTAAACCTTCATCCTGATATAATTTCTGATAGTGAATATGTTACAATTTTTCGTAGCTCACTTTTAAAACCAGAGCATTTTGACTGGGTTGAAGAGATAATAACAATACTGGAAAAGCATTATTATGAATCATAAATTCCTTTAGCAAATGATAAAAGATATTATAGGGCTTAATATCATTGTTAATACAATAATAACATTTTCTAACCAGATCATAATTTTTTCCTGTCTTTTGGAGTAATGGTTTTATTGTATCGTATTCCATAAAAGGCAGTTATAGTAAAACTACCAGAGTGCAGAGGTAGTTTTAATAGGTTTATTCAATTCTGTTGGGCTTAATATACAATAAAATTAATCAATAGCTAACCCGACCCCCTAACTTCTGTTCCCTGCAATGTTTTGACACTTTGTTAAAAATA
>CAZFBA010000033.1:0-45719 GCA_964517135.1 uncultured Gammaproteobacteria bacterium | reverse complement strand
GAGACCCCATGCCTTCCTTTAGGGTGGGCGGGATCTGGGTTTTGAAAATCGAAAAATTTTTAAGTTATGCACTGATCTTAAACAAGGAATAATTTTTTTTGATATATTTCTTAAAATTTTGAACTTTTGAAAATGCATTTCGTCTAATCAATAATAGGATACTTTTGAAATTACAAAATAGCTATTGTTAAATTTTGTAAATACGAAAAAATTCTGATTGAATAACACTCATAGCAAGCTAAATGATCCTCGACAAATTATTTTTGAATATCGAAAATACAACCAGTATATTTTTAAAAAACCAAAATAAAGGTATAATAAAATGAGACAGGTTAAAGAATATGTGAGTATTTTAACTGATTATTTGTGACAGAGCACACGGAATACAATACAAAAGCATTCTAATATCAGCATAGAATGATTAAATTAGTGTCTTTGAGAACAAATTATTTATTAATATCTGCCTGATAAAACTGTTTCGCTGGTTTCTCTTTAAGATGTTTAAAACATATATAGTTTAGAGTTAAAAAAGTAAGGGATGAGTAATAATGGCAATAATGAACAATTATGAAATCAATAATTCACAATATAAAACACTGACAAAACGTATTTTTAAACTTCCTCTATGGGTAAGGCAGGCTATATATTGTGAGCTAAAGGTAAATATAGCTTCATGTTCAGACGTTAGCCTTCTGGATAGAATCGAAACCGACATCATACAACTCTATAAACCATCTCTAAGCAAAGATGGAAACAGGCTTTTTCTGGATATGACCGGGTTTAAACTAATCAATGAAAGCCAGTACAGGTTATTAGAAAATGTTAAATCAGGAATGAATATGCTGGAAATAGCTCATAACCTTAATATAAGCTTAAAATCTGCCTGCTTATTGCTGCTGGAGTTAATAGAACTTAATTTTATTGAAGATATAAAAGATGAATCAGCCAAAAACTTTGTCTTGTTTTTAACAGGTAATATAAGGCTGGGCGAATTTCTTGTTAGAACAGGAAGAATAAGTAATATTGATCTTGATAAAGCCCTTTATACAAAGAAATGTGCTGACGAAATAGGTTCTGAGTTATCATTTAAAGAGATTCTGGTTAACTTCGGCTATATTAGTAAGCGTGAAATTGATAACATATTGTCAATAAAAATTTCAGCTGAACAGCCTGTATCAGTGCTTGATGAAGCAGCAGTTCATTATGAAACTATTAATATGCTTCAAGATGAGCTTGAAGGACTAATGATAGAAAAACAAAAACTTAAAGAGGATCTTGAGCGCTATAAAAAAGAATTTGAAATGGTTAATAATGAAAAGCTGGAATTGACAAAGCAGCTTCAAAAATATACAAAAGGTTTTATGGGTAAACTTCTTACATCCCTTTCATAGTTAGTACTCTGATTGTTGCCTTTAACCCGGAGAAATCCGGGTTTTTTTAGCTGAGAAAAAGTGTTTTATAAGATCAGTGCATTATTTGAAAACAAAAAATCTATCATTCAGGTTATGCATCAATCTTTTTATCATACTGACTTAATGTTATCACTCCCTGATAAGTTAGATTAAGCCAGTGTTGAAATGATTAGTACCACACCAATGACTATTACAACTGCAAGGAATATCAAACCATAGAATATTGCCAGGGCATCGGTAAGAATAACATGAGAAAGCTTACAGTTATCGTGACTTTCAAATTTAGATGTATCCATTGAGAAGATAGGCACAATATTTTTCTGTGCCTGTATATCAATTCTTACTTCATCATAAAGTTCTCTATAAAGTCGTTCTTTTTTAACACATACAGCATCAAGATACCAGAAAATTAATGGCGGAAGCAGGGCAATAAGACTGAAAAAAGGGTTAGTAACCTTATCAGTCAGCACGAGTACTGCAAATATCAAAAAAATCGATACTAACTTAATAAGAAATGAGTGATGTGACAGTTGATTGATGACCTTTTGAAGTTCTATCAGGTGGTACTTTTTGAATTCATTTAAATCCATTTTATTTCCCCTCTTGTTTTGGCTAACCGGCATTAGTTAATGATTATAACAATATTATTTTTAGATCAAAAATGTGTAACAACAGATAAATAAAAGATTGATGCATAAGTATAATGATCTTTTGTAGTCAACAAAGTTATGACTCTGGTAAAATGAAATATATTGAGGAGGTTATGGAATTGAAAAGCGTTAAATATGTGCTGATTTTTCTTACTGTTCTGGCTTCTATGGTGTTGATTGTGCTTTTTGTTTCCTCATATTGTGCTGATAAACCTTCTAAAGAGAGCCAGAATGATGATGAAATAAGTATGATGTATATTATTAAAACTCCAATTTACCCGGGACCCTACAAAACTATTGAAATAAATAACATAGAATATATGCAGGCAAGAGGAGATGCCGGTAAATATGGAGGAACCCTCAGAGCCTCAACTATAGGGCAGGGGCCGAAAACTTTTAACCCCTGGGTGAGTAACGATGCAACCTCTTCTGAAATGAGCAGCCTGATGTTTGACAGCCTGCTGATGACAGATGCCTTTACCGGAGAAGTAGTACCGCAGATGGCAGTTGAGTTTTCAGTAAGTGATGATAATACTGAATATACACTCAGGCTGAGAAAAGGGTTAATATGGTCTGATGGCAGGCCAATAACTTCTGAAGACGTACGATTTACCTGGGAAGAAATCATAGCAAAAGGTTTTGGAAATCCGAGCTCCCGGGATAACCTTCTTGTAGAAGGAAGATTCCCTGAAATAGAGGTAATTGATAGATACACAGTTAAGTTTAAAACTTCAAAACCGTTTGCACCTTTTCTAAGAATGATGGGAGGGATTCAAGTTGCACCAAAACACATTCTGGAACCTGTTGTAAAAAAGGGTGAGACTGCTTTTAGCTCATTCTGGGGGGCTGATTCAGATCCTAAATCTTTTGTCGTTAGTGGCAAGTTTATACTTGATCAGTATCATCCCGGGCAAAGAGTTGAATTTGTTAGAAATCCATATTTTTATATGATTGATAAAGACGGAAATCACCTCCCTTACCTTGATAGATACGTTATTTTTATTGTGGGTAGCATTGATACAGATATTCTTAAATTTAATGCCGGTGAAATTGATATTACTAACATACCTGGAAATGATGTTGTAACAATGAAAGAACGAGAGTCAAAAGCTGGTTCTGACTTTACAATCTATAATCTGGGCCCTAACACGTCTACAACTTTTCTTGTATTCAATCTAAACAACCGCATAAACAAAAAAACAGGTGAATATTATGTGGATCCGGTAAAACAGAAGTGGTTTCAGGATTTAAATTTTAGAAAAGCCATAGACTGGGCTATTGATCGTAAAAATATTGTTAATAATGTTGTGCAAGGCGTAGGTGCCCCGTTGTTTACAGCAGAAAGCCTGTCATCAATTTATCTGAATGAAAAACTGGCACAGGGGCACCCAAGAGACCTGGATAAGGCAAAACAATACCTTAAAAAAAGTGGCTTTAAAATAAAAAATGGTAAACTGTATGATCGTGATAACAAAAGAGTTGAGTTTAACCTGCTTACTAATGCTGGAAATACTGAAAGAGAAGCAATAGGCGTTATAATAAAAGAAGATCTTGAGAAGCTAGGCGTCAAAGTTAATTTTAAACCAATTGAATTTAACGCACTGGTTGGAAAAGTTTCTAATTCTCTTGACTGGGAAGCTGTAATTATAGGCCTTACAGGCAGTCAGCTTGAGCCTCATAGCGGTCGAAACGTGTGGAACAGTGATGGCGCACTTCATATGTTCAATCAGCGCAAGAAAGAAAATGATCTTGAATCGTCTGATACACTTTTGCCTTTTGAAAAAGAGTTAGATAGATTATTTGAAGAAGGCGCCAGTCACCTTGATTTTGAAAAGAGAAAAGAAATATACAATGAATATCAGCGTGTTATCTATGATAATCTGCCAATGATATACCTTTACTCACCTTTACGGATTGTTGCGGTTAGAAATCGCCTGGGAAATATTAAACCAACAATTCTTGGTGGTGTTCAGTATAATATTGAAGAAATCTATATAAAGGATCCTGAAAAGTAATGTCGATTCCAATATACATACTAAAGAGAATTATTCATACGATTCCAATACTGGTTTTTGTATCTATAATAGGGTTTGTAGTCATGAAAACCAGTCCTATCGACCCATTAACGCAGCTAAAGCTAACCCCAGGGGTGTCTGAAAATACTATAAAAAAAGAAGAAGAGCGGCTGGGCATAAATAAACCTCTTTATATACAATATTTTAGCTGGGTAGCTAATTTTCTTCAGGGTAATATGGGTGTATCTCTGACAAATCAATCAGTTAATTCACGTATTGTGGAAAGAGTTCCTAACACAATATTGTTAATTAGCATATCTATATTTGTCTCATGGATGATAGGTATACCGCTGGGTGTTTTTGCCGCCCTTAACTGGCGGACTTCAATGGATCGAATATTAACTATACTGGCGTCTATAGGCATGGCCGTACCCTCGTTTTTCTTTGCCCTTCTGATGTTAATTTTTGCTGTTCAAACAGGCCTTCTGCCTGTAGGAGGGTTAACCAGTGTTGGCTTTGAAGAGATGACTTTATTTGAGAAAATGAAAGATCTTGCCTATCATTTAATTGCTCCTGTTACGGTTATAGGTACTATCTCAGTTGCAGGTATCCAGAGACAGATGAGAGCAAACCTTCTTGACGTTCTTGAAGCTGATTATGTTAAATTTGCAAGGGCAAAAGGGTTATCAGAATTTATTGTAATCGTAAAACACGCTATAAGAAATGCTGTTAACCCTCTTGTAACCCTTTTAGGGTTTGAGTTTGCAAGTCTTCTTAGCGGGGCAGCTCTAGTAGAAATGGTATTGAATTATCCGGGGCTGGGTTCGCTAATACTGAATGCTGTAAGAGAAGGCGATACAAATCTTGTTATGGCTTCTTTAATGATAGGTGCCATTATGCTGATTGTTGGAAACCTTCTTGCTGACATTGCTTTAAAATTTGTAGATCCAAGAATTACGCTGGAATAATTATGTACGAGAAATTAGAAAAAGAACAAGAAAACCTGGAACCTGCTGATAAAATTAAGACTACTCGCTGGTATTCTGATATATTCAGCATTGTAAAGAAAACAACCAGAGATAAGATTGCCTTCTGTGCTCTTATACTTCTGGTTAGTCTTTATATTGTTTCATTCTTTGCAGATGTGCTAGCACCTTATTCGAAAGAGTTCAGTATCAGAGACTTAACCTATGCTCCGCCCACTAAAATATATCTCATAGACCAGGAAGGCAGGTTGAGCTGGCCATATGTATACAATTACACCAGACAATTTAACATTCAAACCCTCAAACAGGAATATATTCAGGATAAAGAAAAAAAATATTATATTAAATTTTTTGTGCCGGGTGAAAAATACAAAATTGTCGGGCTTATACCAATGAATTTGAGATTTTTTGGTGTTGAAGAAGGAGGATATATTTTCCTGCTGGGAACTGACATAAATGGCCGGGATAACTTCTCACGCCTGCTCTATGGAGGCCAGGTTTCGCTAACGATTGGTTTCTTTGCACTGTTTATTGCCTTTCCTATCGGGCTTCTATATGGTGGTATATCGGGCTTCTATGGTGGTTTTGTGGATGCTTTTATGATGCGTCTTGCTGAAGCCATTATGAGCATACCCAGTTTTTACCTTTTAATAACTCTTTCAGTGATTCTTCCTGAGGGTATGTCTGCCCGGCTGCGATTTGCCCTTATAACGGTTATACTGGCGTTTATTAGCTGGGCAGGTTTTGCCCGGGTTGTAAGAGGTATGGTTCTATCCATAAAGAATCTAGAGTTTGTTGAGTCATCTATTGCAATGGGGGCGAGCAATCTAAGGACAATAGTCAGGCATATTATTCCGCAGACAGCAAGCTATGTAATAGTCGCTATGACGCTTGCTGTTCCCGGTTATATTCTGGCTGAATCAGCGTTAAGCTTTTTAGGGCTGGGTATTCAACAGCCTGATGCCAGCTGGGGTAATATGTTAAAAGAGGCACAGAACTACACAAATGTAATTCACAGGCCCTGGCTTTTGACCCCGGGCGTTTTGATTTTCTTTGCAGTTTTATCTTTTAACCTGATCGGAGATACTGTCCGGGATATTCTTGATCCTAGAAGCAAAATGAGACAAACATAATTCTTTTTGCAATGTATGCTGGCGATTTTGTAAGAAAACCTGTTTAAGATGAATGTATAACTAAAATGATAGATTTTTTGTTGTAGTACCCATACAATATAAAAGACTGATGCATAACCTGAATGAAAGATTTTTAGGTTATGCACTGATCTTTATAAAGGAGTAAAACCAAAGATTGCAGTATTAAAGAAAACAGGCTTCTTATAGTTAACGCATTTGAAACACATTTACTATATGAGCACAAAAAAGTGACAACCTTTTAAAAGTTGCCACTTCAGTCTTTTAATATCCTTTTATATAATGAATACAACCATTAGCAATGCTACAACGTTCAAAATCTTGATCATTGGGTTGATAGCAGGGCCGGCTGTATCTTTATAAGGGTCACCAACAGTATCACCAGTAATTGCTGCTGCGTGAGCCGGTGAACCTTTGCCACCAAAGTTGCCGTCTTCAATATATTTTTTGGCATTATCCCAGGCGCCACCACCTGAAGTCATAGATATAGCAACAAATATACCAGTTACAATACTACCGATCAAAACACCACCAAGCATTTTAGCAGCAGCCATTTCGCCTGGTTGAATTGTCATACCGATAAATACAACAATAACTGGCACTATAACTGGTAACAATGCAGGGTACATCATTTCTCTGATAGCTGTTTTTGTAACTATATCAACGCATTTGGCATAATCAGGCTTTGCGGTTCCTTCCATAATGCCAGGTATTTCTTTGAATTGTCTTCTTACTTCTTCTACAACCTCACCGGCAGCTTTACCGACAGCTTCCATTGACAGTGCACCAAAAATATATGGTACCATACCACCAATAAACAAACCTGCAATGATAAATGGATCGGCAAGAGAGAACATTGATTCATCTATAATCCTTCCAGAATGCTCTGCAACTCTCTTTAAGTCTTGAATGTAACTTGCAAATAATACTAGAGCAGCAAGACCTGCTGAACCAATGGCATAACCTTTGGTAACAGCTTTTGTTGTATTGCCAACAGCATCAAGCGGATCAGTAGTTTTTCTTACTTCTTCATCCATATTAGCCATTTCAGCAATACCGCCAGCATTGTCAGTGATAGGGCCATAAGCATCAAGTGCTATAACAACACCTGTCATAGATAACATTGCCATTGCAGCAATACCTATACCGTAAAGACCTGCTGCCAGATAGGCAAAAATAATACCGGCAACAATAACGATAACCGGCAAGGCTGTTGATTTTAAGCCTATTGCAAGACCCTGAATGATGTTTGTTGCATGACCTGTTTCAGAAGCTTTAGCAATAGATTGAACATATTCAAATTCAGCAGATGTGAACATTTCAGTGATATAAAATATGAAACCTGTAACAATAATACCTATTACAGCTGCCCAGAAGAGATTAGATGGAGAAACAAAATTGCCGTTGATTGCAATCAAACCATCCGGAATCATAATGACAGTAATAAATAAGAAACCACCAATAGCTAAAATAGCACTTCCTATAAGACCCTTATAAAGGGCTTTCATTATCTTTGTATCTCCATCATTGAGTTTAACAAAGAAAGTGCTAATAATTGAAGCAATAATGCTAACACCACCAAGTGCAAGTGGATAAAGAACAGCATTTACTTTATCCAAAAATAAAAGGTAACCAAGTAACATAACAGCAACAGCTGTTACAGCATAAGTTTCAAATAAATCAGCAGCCATACCGGCACAGTCACCAACATTATCGCCAACGTTATCAGCAATAACAGCTGGATTACGTGGGTCATCTTCAGGTATACCTGCTTCAATCTTGCCAACGAGGTCAGCACCAACATCAGCAGCTTTTGTATAAATGCCTCCGCCAAGACGGGCAAATACGCTGATTAAACTGGCACCAAAAGCAAGACCTACCAGCGGGCCTACAGGGTTAACTATATCAGGGAATGCAGAGGTTATGATCATGTAATAACCACTTACACCTAATAAACCGAACCCTACAACCATTAAACCAGTTACAGATCCACCCTGAAAGGCTACTTTAAGAGCTGCGGGTAAACCATTCTTAGCAGCTTCAGCTGTTCTAACATTTGCTTTAACAGATGTAAACATACCTACATATCCTGCTAAAGCACTTAAAGCAGCACCAATTAAAAAGCCAAAGGATATCAAGCAGCCATAAACCCATCCTTCTTTGACTCCAAATGCTATAAGTAAAATGGCAAAAATAACTATTGCTGCCTGTGAAACAGTTTGATACTGTCTATTCATATAGGCATGTGCACCTTCCTGAATAGCAGCAGCGATTTCTTGCATTTTGTCAGAGCCTGCACCAAGGCTTAATACTCCATGTCTTAGATAAAAAGCAAAGCCTACGGCAAGCAATCCACTTACTATGGCAAAAATCAAATACCAACTCATTTTTGCTTACCTCTTTTCTTTAAACCAGCTTACAACAACAATTTTGATTATTTATCTGATTTGATGAAAGTATATCATAAACAGCATCACGCTTGCGTTTTGTATCATTTATTAAGGATGAAAATTGCATATATTTTCTGTTTGAATGTTCAAAAAACACAACAAGCAAGACTTTCAAATAGTTTTATTAAATTAAATTATATTTAATATAAGTTAAAAGATATAAAGATAATATTAAAGTTAGTAATATTGCCTGCTTTTGCTATTACTGACTTAATATTCAAGTTGTACTGTGTATTAAAAGCGGGCTGCTTTAAGGTAGCCCGCTTTTAAACATGTATGTTTTTAATTATTCTTTATATTTTGAGAAAACAAGAGATGCATTATGTCCGCCAAAACCAAATGAATTATTCATTGTTGCATCAACTCTATCAACTTTTCTGGCTTTATGCGGCACAAAATCTAGATCACATTCATCATCAGGATTATCAAGATTGATTGTTGGAGGTATAATACTATCTCTCATTGCCAGCAGACAAACTGCTGTTTCTATACCGCCAGCAGCACCCAGCAGGTGGCCTGTCATACTCTTTGTTGAGCTAACCAGCAAGCCATTATTAGCATAATCTCCAAAGATTTTCTTAATAGCTCTTACTTCTGCAAGGTCTCCCAGTGGTGTAGATGTACCGTGAGCATTAAGATAATGTATATCTTCAGGTTTCAGGCCTGCAAATTTTAGTGCAGAGTTCATTGCTATAACAGCTCCTGCGCCGTCTTCACAGGGAGCAACAATTTCATTAGCATCTGCAGATGGGCCATAGCCGGTGAATTCAGCGTAAATGTTGGCACCTCTTTCGAGGGCGTGCTCAAGGCTTTCAAGTATAAAAATGCCTGCTCCTTCAGACATAACAAACCCGTCCCTGTCTTTATCCCAGGGTCTGCTTGCTTTAACAGGTTCATTATTCCGGAATGACAGGGCTCTTGCTATACCAAAACCTGCCATAGCCAGCGGAGTAATTACAGCTTCTGTACCACCTGCAACCATAACATCAGCATACCCAAGTTTTATAAGGTGCATAGCATCACCAAGTGAATGTGCAGCAGTAGCGCAGGCAGAAACAGTGGCCTTGTTAGGACCCATAGCATTAAGATCAATGGAAATTTGACCAGCAGCCATATCTACAATCATCATTGGCACTGTAAACGGTGAACACCGTGTTGGCCCTTTATTGATTAGATTAAGATGCTGTGCCTCTATAGTATGCATGCCACCAGCAGCACTACCAACAGAAACACCAAACCGGGCTTTATCAACTTTTGATATATCGAGTCTGGCATCTTCAACAGCTAATCTGGCTGCAATGACACCAAATTGAGTAAATCTGTCCATTCTTCTGGCCAGTTTGCGATCCAGATAATCATTAGCGTTAAAATCAGTAAATTCACCTGCAATACGGCTTGGGTGGTTAGTTGTATCAAAGACAGTTATTTCCTTAATACAGCTATTTCCTGCCAGAACATTTTCCCAGAGGAGATCATACCCTACACCATAAGGGCTGATTACTCCTATACCAGTTATTACGACTCTTTTGGAATTACAATCCATAACTTCATCCTATGCATGAGAATTTATATAATCAACTGCATCCTTAACTGTGACAATCTTTTCGGCATCTTCATCCGGTATTTCTACACCAAATTCTTCTTCAAATGCCATAACCAGTTCAACCTGGTCGAGAGAATCTGCACCAAGGTCGTTAGTAAAACTGGCTTCCATTGTTACTTCTGGTTCTTCAACGCTTAATTGTTGAACTACTACTTTTTTTACACGTTCAAGAGTATCTGTACTCATTTTTTCTTTTCCTCCTGCAAATTTAATTAATTACAAATTATTTAATTCTACACTTTTGAAAATTATACATAATCCATTAAAAAATTGTGGATTTGTAAAGAATTACATAACAAGTCCACCATCAATATTTATAACCTGTCCTGTTATGTAGCTTGCGCTATCGGCAAGAAAGAACACCGTGTCAGCTATTTCTTCAGGTTTGCCTAGTCTTGCCATAGGTATAAAATCAACAAGCTTTTCTCTGTCAAGTTTTTCAGTCATAGCGGTGTCAATAAAACCCGGTGCTACGGCATTAACTCTGACATTCTTTTTGGCAAACTCTTTAGCCAGTGTTTTTGTCAGCCCTATTAGCCCTGCTTTAGATGCAGAATAGTTAGCCTGTCCGGGATTGCCCATAACACCTGATATACTGGCCATATTAACAATTGCCCCTGATTTTTGTTTCATCATAATTCTTATAATTGGTTTTGTAATATTAAAAACGCCTGTCAGGTTAATATTGAGGACGGTTTCCCAGTCCTGTTTGGACATTCTAATAAACAGGTTATCTTTAGTGATACCGGCGTTATTTACGAGAACATCAATTCTACCGAGGGCTTCAACGATTTTACTGGCGAACTCTTCTGCCTGGGTTGCGTTTGTGACATCAGCTTTAACATAAAAAGCTTTAACGCCTTTAGATGTTATTTCTTTCAGGGTATCCTGTGTAACCGGGTCATCGGGCTCTTTTATATCGTTAATAGCAATATGATAGCCGGCTGCAGCGAATCTTAAAGCACAGGATTTTCCTATGCCCTGAAGTCCACCAGTAATTACTGCTACTTTATTATCTGTCATTTTATATCCTTTCTATTAAACGTTTAAACTGGCTCCCAGTGCGTTTAAAGTATTTTCCAGAGATTCCATATCGTATATATTATAGACTTTAAGTTTTCTGTCAAACTTTTTAACCATTCCTGCAAGAACTTTTCCTGGGCCAAGCTCAATAAAAGTATTGATATTTTGATCTTTAATATATTCCATTGTTTGAGTCCACAGAACTGATGAGTATATTTGTTTTATAAGTTTTTGCTCAAAACCTTCCTCAGAGGGTTTTGCATCAACATTTGTTATAACAGCAGATTTAGGTGTGCAGTATTGATATTGATTTACTTCTTCTGCAAAATTTCTGGCGGCTTCTTCCATTAGTGGTGAGTGAAATGCTCCACTAACGGGTAAGGCAAGGGCTCGTTTTGCCCCTGCTTCTTTTGCAAGTTCAGAGGCATAGTTAACGGCATCTGGTTCTCCAGATATAACAAGCTGTTCAGGTGTATTATAGTTTGCTATTGTAACGATACCTTTTGAAGAAGCTTTTTCAACAACCTGTTCTACTGCTTCTTGTGGTAAGCCCAAAATAGCTGACATAGCACCTCTTGGTGCGTTATGCATTAATTGGGCACGTTTTTTTACAAGTTTTACAACGCTTTCAAGGTCAAGAACGTTGCTGGCATATAGTGCAGAATATTCTCCAAGGCTATGACCGGCAGTATATTTAGCTTCAACGTCAAATTTAGATCTTAAAAGCTCATAAGCAATAATTGATACTGTTAAAATGGCCGGTTGGGTATTAATAGTTTGCATTAGCTCTTCTTCAGGGCCATCGAAACACAGTTTTGACAGTGGTTTTTCAAGGATTGAATCTACGTTATCGAAGATATTTTTAGCGATATCAGAATTTTCATAGAAATTTTTACCCATTCCTACTGCTTGTGAACCCTGTCCGGGAAATATTAAAGCTATATTACTCATAAAATAAACCTCTTTATAGTCAATTTATCTTTTATCTATTGCATTCCATTTAATAACAGCTGCACCCCAGGTAAGGCCAGCACCAAAGCCAGTAATGACAAGTGTATGACCGGGTTTAATAATACCCTTTTCAATAGCTTCTGTCATTGCCAGAGGTATTGATGCAGTTGATGTATTACCGTATTCTTCAAGGTTTGAGATTACGGTTTCTTCATTTATACCCAGTTTTTCTGCTATTGCAGAAATAATTCTTTTATTAGCCTGATGTGGTATAAGATAATCCATATCATTAATTGTCAGGTTTGCCATTTCGAGGGCTTTTCTTATAGTTTTTGGCACTTCAGTAACAGCAAACTTGAAAATTTCTCTTCCGTTCATATAAACTGTTGATGGTTTCTGGTCATTAGCTTCTACTATCGGACAATTGTTTCCACTAAGTGGAATAGTTAGCTCTTTACCTCTAAAGCCGTCTGAATTCAGGTCAATAGCAAGAATTTCATCTTTTGAAAGATCCTCATCGGAAGTTAATAGCATTGCTCCTGCTCCGTCACCAAAGAGCACGCAGGTAGATCTATCTTCCCAGTCAAGAAATCTTGAGTGTATATCTACTCCAACAATAAGAGCTTTTTTGTATGTATTGTCTTTCAGGAACTGTTTTGCAACGCCCATAGCGAAGATTAACCCGCTGCAAGCAGCAACCACATCAAAGGCAACAGTTTCTTTTATACCCAGCTCTCTTTGAAGTTCGCAAGCACAGGATGGGTAGAGGTTATCTGGCATAGAGGTTGCAACAATAATAAGGTCTATTGATTCAGGGGTTTCTCCTGCAAACTCTAAAGCTTCTTTTGCGGCTTTTGTTGCAAGACTTAGAGCTGTTTCATTGCCACTGACAATGTGTCTTTTACTGATACCTGTACGAGATTTGATCCAATCATCAGAGGTATCAACAATTTTAGAAAGATCTTCGTTTGTTATGACTGTTTCTGGAGCATAAGAGCCGATTCCGATTATTTTAACAGCTTTCATAAAAAAATAATTCCTAAACTAGACTGTACTCATCTCACATAAACCAAGAATTTTGCTTGTTACATCTTTTTCAACAGACTCAATGCCGACCCTGATAGCGTTTTTAATAGCAGAATCGTTGCTTCCTCCGTGTGCAATAACGCAAATACCGTTAACCCCTAGCAATAAAGAACCCCCATACTCTTCATAATCTATTCTTTTTTTGAGTCTTTTAAATGCGGGTTTAGCGAGAACTGCTCCCAGTTTGTTTCTTGACCCCTGGCTGAGTTCGTCCTTTAAAATTTGAACAAGCATTTTTGCAACGCCCTCTGCTACTTTCAGGGTCACGTTACCGGTAAAACCATCACAAACTATAACATCGCAAGCCCCTAAAAAGACATCCCGTCCTTCTACGTTACCGACAAAGTTAAGGCCTTTGTTGTTTTCTTTAAGTAACTTATATGTATTCAGGGCAAGGGTATTTCCTTTAGATGATTCTCCGCCAATATTGAGTATGCCAACTCTGGGGTTATCTATTTCCAGTACTTTTGAAGAAAAAATCTCTCCCATCTGTGCAAATTGAATAAGCATGCTGGGTTCACAATCAGAGTTTGCGCCAGCATCAAGAAGTAAAGCAGGTGTTCTGTTAATTGTTGGCAATAGGGCTGCTATAGCAGGTCTTTCAATGCCTTTTATTCTTCCGAGGTAAAAGAATGATGCTGTCATACATGCCCCGGTATTGCCTGCTGAGACGAACGCCTGGGCTTTATTTTCTGAAACCAGGCTTATACATTTAACAATAGAAGAGTCTTTTTTCTTTTTTACTGCTTTGGTAGGTGATTCAGCCATTTCGATAATTTCACTGGCGTGAACAACTTCAATATTAAGATTTGCTGAATCAACTTTAGACAGTGATTTTTCAACTGCATCTTGCTGACCAACAAGAATAATTTTTACATTTCTATCTTTATATAGTTTTGCTGCTGCGACAGCCCCTTTGACAATCTCATCAGGGGCATAGTCTCCGCCCATGGCATCAACAGCAATAATTGTCTGTTCTTTTTTACTCATGTTATCCGTATTATATATCCTCTAGCTTTTTGCTAGCAGGTTTTTCTCCATAATACCCACAATATTCACAAACATGGTGTGCTAACTTGGTTTCACCACAGTTTTTACATGTGGATGTTGTAGGAACACTGGCTTTCCACTTGGATCTTCTATGTCCCTGTGCAGAGTGTCCTTTTCGTTTCTTTGGTACTGCCATTTTTTTTCACCTTTTCTTATCTTGTAGAAATATTTAGTTACTAGAAAAATTTAAATCTTTAAGTTTTGAAAGACGTGGATCAATTTGATTATTCTGCTCTTCTTTCATTTTTTGATATTCAACAGTTCCGGGGCAATTTTCACTGCATAAAGCCTGGTGCGGAATTTCAAGCATAATAGATTGATAGATAATATCAGTAATATCAATAAACTTCTGCCCCTTAAGTTCATTAACAAATTCATTTTCTTTAAGTTCATGTTCTTTTGTGCCTTCTGGCAGTAAGGTTCCGAACAAAAAGTCTTCATGAATACCTACTGATAGTTTTCTTACAAAATTATTTAAACACCGATCACAGTTTAATTCAAGCTCTGTAGATATTTCTCCATCGATTTTTACGCCATAAAGCATAAGTTTAACTGTCAGATGTCCGGTAACATCAACAGAATTGTTTAGCTCAGAAATATATTCGTTAAAATCTATTTCTAGCTGCCTTTCAGGAGAATTTTTCAGTTCTTCTAGCTCTATAATCAATTTCAGACCACTCTTTTAATCAGTTTAATTAACTGCAATCCTAAAAATTAATAATATAAAGCTCGTAGTTTGAAAGTCAAGTTAATTTTTAAATGAATTAAGAGTTTTGTAAATAAAATAATTCAGACAAAAAATATATTCTATCTTTAAGCATTGTAACAATTTATAAGTTTTAGAGTTTCTGTGAGTAATTTTTAAACTATCATCAGTTTTTACTGAGTAACTACTTACATACAGAATGGGTTGTTGTAAACAACATAAAGGTTAAAGAATAGCAGAGAAGAGATTTATGAGCATCCAGAAAATAACTCCTGTACCCTATCAACCACAAAAAGTAACTTTTAAGGGTGGTAAGTCTGCAGATAATTCTGCAAACTACATTTCACCAAGAACACAGTCACATATGACACTTGGTGCACTTCTTGCAATGACTGTTGGGCAGCTAGTTGCTACAACTGCGGGTGTTATGAAGATTTTAAAAGTTGACAGACAGGCAGAAAACTTTGGACAGGCAATTAATACTGCTTTTAAGGCATCTTCACCGGGCAGGAAATTTGCTGCTATTGCTACATTTCTTGGTGGTGTAATAATTCCAACATTCCTGACAACTAAAATTATTGCTAACAGGAATAAAAACCCTGAAGAAAAGCTTTCAAATACTACCATAGCAAAAATTACAGGGGCAGCCATAGGAGGAACAGCCGCAGGTAGAGTTGCAGGTAATATGCTTACCTCGAAACTTGCTAATAACGGTTCAGTATTTTCTGTTATACTAGGAGCTTTAATAACAGTTCTGGGGTTAGAAGCTGCTGTAAGCTGGGTAGTTAAAAAGAATAACCAGAAAGTGCCCAGAGAAAAAGTTTTTAACAATGCCTATGTAGTATCCAGGCAGGATAATGCTGTTGTCATTCAAGATTTTCAGAGTTTTATCAATAGGTCAGGTCTGCAAAGATAGTTTTATAAATACTTTTATTGACATTCAGAGGCAGAAATCTTTTTTAAGTTTGCTGTTTAACTGTGGTTTCACTTATAACCACTATTGATTTATAATTTGTCAGAGCAGGTAACTGTTTTTTAAGTGTTTTGTTAATTCAATTATTCTGGAAATTTAGATCAATGAAAAATACAAATTTTATAGTCTATTCAGCCCTTATATTTTGCTTTAGTTTTTTTATATTCTCATTTTTCCGGGCTTATGACCCTGATCTGTGGGGTCATTTAAAGTTTGGAGAATATATATTGTTACATAAATCTATTCCCTATCAGGATATATATTCTTTCGTGGAGACTAAAGACCTGTGGGTTAACCATGAGTGGTTTAGTGAAGTTGTATTTGCCTTTCTTTACCCACTAAGCCCATCAGGAAGCCTGTTGTTGCTTTTTAAGGCGCTGGCTTTTTCTTTTACAGTATTGATTCCGTGGGTTTATACTGTAAGAAAATCCAGACATCTGATAGCACTAACGCTTGTCTATTTAGTTATTATACTGGTATTTTCATATGGAACTGCAATCAGGCCGCAGATTTTCAGTTATTTATTTTTTGCTATGACCCTTTTTATCCTTGAAAAATATCAGTTAAAAGGGAAAATGACTTTTATTGCTCTTCCTGTTATCTTTATATTCTGGGTGAACTCTCATGGAGGAGTGCTTGCAGGCCTTGCGCTGGTAGTTTTCTACTGTCTTTACAGTCTTTTTTCTGATGTTATTACTGCTAAAAAAGAATATAATCGTATTGATTTAAAAAACCTTAATTTTAAAGTTCTTTATTTACCATTAATTCTGGTATTGGTTCTAGGTGTAAATCCTTATACATACCACTATTATCCTTATATTCTTGATGCAATACTTATGAAAAGGCCATTTGTAGAAGAATGGCTATCGGTATTTAGTTTTCCCGGTCGTTTTGTTTATTTCTTTGTGCTGGTAGTAATAACTGCTACTATTGTAGTAAAAAATCTAAAAGCAGTAAAACTTTCAAATGGTTATAGGTTGATACTTTTAATACTCTTAATGCTGGTTTCGTTCAGTCATTCAAGGCATATACCATTCTTTGCGCTGGCCTGTGCTTTCTATTTTCCGGGGTTAATTGACAATATTTTGCCAGTGGCAAAAATAACAGTTGAATCAGATCAGAAGATACCCTTTAAACCGGGGAAGCAGATTGCTTTAATTGCTGTTTCATTTTTGTTTATTTATTTTACAATATTTAATGACCAGAATTTTTCTTATCATCTTGAGGTAAAAGAGAAAACAGATGCCATTTTTGTAGGGTATCCTGTTAAAGCAGCAAACTTTATCAGGGCTAATGACCTCAAGGGCAATATGATAACCACATTTAACTGGGGAGAATTTATAATATACCAGCTTTACCCAGAAGTAAAAGTATCATTTGATGGACGATATGAGACTGTTTATCCTGATGAGATAGTCAAAGCCAATATGAGATTTATCAACGCTCAATCAGGATGGCAAGAAGTACTGGAAAGTTTTAACCCTGCATTTGTTTTGACCTCAAGATATGACCCTGTAACTAAAAATATGGTTCAGGAATCCGGGTGGCCGCTGGTGTTTACTGATAAAGAATCATTTCTGTTTCTAAATCCTAATTACAAAAGACTTCAACAGACTTCTCTTTAAATCAACCATATTTCTGGTACAATATTATTCTCATTTAAAAGTCAGAGAAACAAAAATTATGTCAAAAAAATACCAGGTAACCCTAATAGATATTGGTCCCCGTAAAGATACTATTCTTAGTTATCTTCAAGAATATTCTGAACTGGGAAATGAAGCAGCTGAAAACCTTCTGAGTTCTCTGCCAGCTGTTATTGCAACCACTTCAACAAAATTAGAAGCCAATATAATTAAACAGGTACTTCAAAGCTATGGTGCTGTTGTTGAAATAACTGTTGACACCTCTTTTGCACAGTCAGGAGAAAGAATTTCTTATAGCAACACATCTGATAAACCTTACAACCCGGTTCATAATGACCTTGATGAATATAGTAAAGCTGTAGTGGCCAAACAAAACAGGGGGCTAATTTTCAAAGCGGATGTCACAGACAAAGAATCAATGAACCCTGTATATGAATCAAAAGGTTGCGGGCTTGTTTTGTTGGCAGGTTTTCTTGTATTTGTTACATTAATTGCCGGTGTAAATTTATTATAATTTCTGATCGTCTCTTTCAGGAAGCTTTTCATCAACCATCTTTCTAACAACAAGTGATGGATTAACGTTTTCTTTAATTGCAACTTCAATTAATTCGTTTAAAGCCTTTTCAAAAGCAACTTTTACAAATTCGAGTTTACGTTTTCTCCTGACGATAAGGCTTTCAGTTGCATCCTCATAAAAATCTTCTAATGGGCCTACTTTATTTCGGCCAGAGTTTTTAGCTCTATACAGGCTTTTATCGGCAAAGTCAACCAGTTCTTCTACTGTTCGTGCATGTTGAGGATAATTTGCCACACCGATAGAGACTGTTACGTGTACTTTCTTTTCTCCTGAATCAACATAAAAGTCAGTTTTGTCAATCGTTTTGCAAATTTTTTGAGCTATTCTGAGTGCTTCTTCGGTATCAGTTTTATCCAGAATAATGCAAAATTCTTCTCCACCGTAACGGGCAACGATATCTGTATCTCTGACACTGTCTATGAGTGCCTGACCTACCTGAATTAATACGGCATCTCCTGCTCTATGGCCATAAGCATCATTAAAGTTTTTGAAATAATCAATATCTATTAACAATAACGACAGGCTATCTTCTTTACGTGTAGCAATTCTCATTTCAGAGCGTATCTTTTCCTGGAAATAACGGTGATTATAGAGGCCTGTCAGACCGTCTAAAGTTGCCAGTTTATAGGTATGTTCTAACTTTAACTGGGTTTGCTTATACCTCTGGGTATACATAGCAACGAACATCAAAGACATGATTAATACTGGCAATACTATATCTATCCACAGGAGATATTGTTGAAATAAAAATGAACATATAGCAACATAAGACAACAATGAAAGTATGATAATAATACTAATACTTAGACCTGAGGAGATATTTCTTGTTAAAATACTTAGAATAAAAGAAAATACTAGTATAATAACTATTGGAATGATTGTGTTTACCTTATGAATATGCCTGTCGTCATACATAAAGCTATCCAGTATGTTTGATACAAAGTATGAAATAGGTGTTGCGTTGTCTATAGCAGTTGAATGTGTTACATCTTTAGTTATGATGACTATTTTATCTTTAAAAGTTCCACGTGGAATAAAGAAAGAGCCTGCCAGTTCTTTTATCGTATTAAATTTTTCTTTTGAATAGCCTATTGGTCTGTTATGCAGTACATTTAAAGCCTGTTCAATTTGCTTCTGGGATACAATGACTTTATACATTGGTATATAATTTGATAAATTAGGTTTTTTCCAGTGTATAAGATATTCCCCCTTTTTATTGACAGGTATTTTTTTATTGTTAATAGCTATATAATTACTGAATAGAGCAATATTCGGGTCAGTTATACTGGAAAGATAAGGTGAAAGGAAAATAGAAGACAGATAATAGTCTGTTGATTTAAACCTGAATAGGGGTATAATACTCCTTATAATGCCATCTTCAGCAACAGGAAGGTTAATGATGCCTATCTGACTGACAGAGTCAAGAAAAACGTCAGGAAGCATAGATGTTTTGCTGAAAGAGATATTATTCAGAAGGGTTTCACTGGCACGGGATGTATTTAACTTAAAGGCAAATTTGTCAAGATAGTTCTTTTCTTTTTCTGTCAGGTCTTTTCCGAAATAATAATGTTCCAGGTGTATTCTATCTGAAGGTTTTTTAAATTTTATCTGTTCATAAAGTAGTTCTTTCTGGAGTGCAAGCTTATCAGACAGTATAAGATTTTTTGAATTTTGTAGAACTTGAGCAAGGATAACATTTTCGTTTCTGTCATTGCTGTCTTTTGACTGATAATCATCTAAAGTCATAAGTAAAACAATGGCTTCAGGGTTATCCTGATTGATAAAATCAATAATTTTTGCAAGTTCAGATCTTGGCCACGGCCAGGTATTCAGGCCAATTTCAGAAAATTCTTCGAGCACTCTAAAAGTATCATGGTCTGCATTCACGATAACAAACTTGTCGGAAACATAACCACTGCTCTGATAGGCTAATTTAATTCTCCAGTCAAGGGTTTGGCTTTCTAGACGAGTAATAAGTTTATTAATGCCTAATAGATAAACAAGCAGAAGCACTGTTACTATACTGATGATACCAATTAAGTTCTTAAATTTATTCATAAGTCACATTCAACAATAGTTTTTCAGACAAATTTGGTGCAATTTTTTTAATTTTCTTGTAATAATGAAGAGCTTTTTTGTTATTTTTTAGTTTTACATTGACATTAGCAGCTATATAAGCCAGAATAGGGTTATCAGGTTTAACTTCCAGCAGTTTTTCCATTACGTTATTCAGCTTTTGCAAGGATTTTTCTTTGCTGTCGTTAAAAATATAAAGATATACAGTCGGTGTATACAATTCAATATTGATATTACTGAAGAATTGAGCAGCAAGATCATATTCTTTTTTTAGATAATACATATATCCCAGATTATAGCTTAAATAATAGTTGTTATCACTTGATATCATTGCTTCTTTCATTTTTGATATAGCCAGATCGATATCATTTAGATGTAAATAGCAGGCAGCAATGTCTGCAAGCAAAAGGCTGTCATTCGGGTTAATAATTTCTGCCTGTTTGAGTGCTTTAATGGATTGTTTATAGTCTTTAAGGTTATAATAAATTTTTCCAAGCTCCCAATAATTCAGGTAATCACCGGGGTTATAATCGATAGCTTTAGAGATAGATTCAAGAGCTTTTTCATCATTTCCTGTGAGTCTATATGTTCTGGCCAGATCACTATAGACATCAGAATTCCTTTCGCCAAGCTCTATAGCTTTATTAAAGTAAATCAGGGCTTCGTCATTTTTATTTTGGAGCATATAAATTTTGCCCATATCATAATAAACCTTGACCATTGTTGGATTCAGGTCGAGTGCTTTTTTGAAATAGTCCAGAGCAAGGGAATATTGGTTGAGTTTAAAATACACTTTACCCAGCATAAATACATACTGAGAATTTATAGGGCTCAAGTTGCTTGCCAGCTGAAAACTTTCAAGAGCTTTATCATAATTTCTTAAACCCAGATAGCTATTACCCAGATAGAAATAAAGGTCAGCATCATCCGGATTGTGGCGAATAGCCTTGTTTAAATCTTCTACAGCTTTTCGATAGTTGCCTTCTAAATAGGCATATTGACCGGCTTTAGTATAATCTACGATAACAAAATTCACAAATATAATTATAATAAGCATTATAAAGATTACAATGTCTATAAAGTCTCTAGCCAGCATTTTTGTATAGACAGTATCAATGTTTAATTTTTCTTTGATCTGTTCTAAAAGCCTGATTCCATCCTCGTGGACAAATGATAAGTCTTTTGTCAACCCTGGTTTATAAGTTATACCAGCAGTAGTTTGAAGATCAGAGGTAATTTTAAAAGAATGGTCAAGAGAATTTAAATTAAGATTCTCATAAATTAAGTTATGAAAGAATTTTACCTCCTGATGATTAGTATACTTAATTTGATCCCAGCTAATGTTAAGAACAGGTTTTTTGAAAAAATACTTTTTTAAGCCTTCTTCACTATATTCAATAGTTGTAAAGCACTTTATCAGGAGATCTATAAGCATTATGACAAATACAACCATAACAATAACAGGCAAAATAGTAGTATAAAAACTGCTTGGCTTAATTTGATTAAGCAAATAGCTAACTATAAGGGCAATTATAAGAATTAATGTCCCCGGTATGATATTTGAAACGTGCTTATAATAATGTTTTCGCATTAATTAATTTCAACAAAGCTACTAACAGCAAATCCTTCTAATTATCTAAAATTATATAATAATAATATAAAAAAGGTTTAAATTTTGAAAAGTTTTCAATTTAAATTTGGAAATGTCTTTAAATGCTTTTATAATAGAGCCAAAAGGGCTGGTTCTATTGTTTATTAAGTTTCTGAACTGCGCTACAATAGTTTTTGTTGAAAACAATAAAGGAATCTCAGAATGTTTAAAATAACAGGTATAATAGACAATTATGTATCTCATAAGCAATGTTTTGGCGAACATGGCCTTAGTTTTTATATTGAAACACCTGACAAAACAATTCTTTTTGATACAGGGCAGACTGAAAATATACTTCACAACATAGAAAAGCTTAATATTGCATTAGACAATATAGAATTTGTAGTTCTTTCACATGGCCACTATGACCATACTGGCGGTCTTAAGGCGATTTTAAGAAAAAAATCTCCTCTTAAGGTTATAGCTCACCCTGATATATTTGTAGAGAGATACCATATTGACCCCGAGAAAAAGGATTCTGTCAATATATCCAATCCATTTTCAATGCAAGATCTCGAAAACGCCGGTGCTGAGTTTATATTGACTGATAAACCTTATTGTTTTAACGATAAAACTTTTACATCGGGCTATATAAAAAGGGTTTCACCTTATACTTCACATAAAAATATGTATTTAAGCTCTCAAGGAAAAATGTCTCCTGATTCTGTCAATGATGACCTTGTTTTAATTATTATACACGATCAATCACTCAATATTATATGTGGTTGCAGTCATTCAGGTATTTTAAACATAGTTAATCACGCTATTGAGATAACAGGTATTAGCTCAATCAACTATATCATTGGTGGATTACACTTTATGAACACTGATAAAAATGAGCTGAACGACATTCTTTATGATTTGAATAGCTTTAATATTAGTAATATTGCAATATCTCACTGCACTGGCATCAATAAACTTCAGATAATAAAGGAAAACATAGCAAGTAATGTAAGCTATTTCGGCACCGGTGATACTATTTTAATCCAGTAACATTGCCCAGGCTATCAATAGAGATATTCAGGGCAGAAGGTTTTTTTGGCAGGCCCGGCATCAACATAATGTTACCTGAATAAGGGACAATAAAGCCAGCACCGTTAGAAACTTTAAGCTGTCTGATATTTAAAACCCACTCTCCAGGAACTCCTTTAATGCTTGAATTATCTGAAAGTGAGAACTGTGTCTTGGCCATACAAATTGGCAAGTTGCCAAAACCGCAATATGTAAGGTCTTCAATGTCTTTTATAGCACCCGGGGTATATTCAACACCTCTTGCACCATAAATTTTTTTGGCCAGTATTTCTATTTTGTTGTATACAGGCAAGTTGTGATCATAAATCGCTGTAAACTGGTTAATATCTCTCTCTAAAGAGTCAATAACTTCTTTTGCAAGAGGAACAGCACCACAGCCTCCTTCTGAAAAAGCTCTTGAAACAGCTATTCTTACACCCTTGGATCTGCAATATCCTTCAATCAAATTGATTTCTTCTTCTGTATCCGTATCAAATTTATTAATAGCAACTACAATAGGCAATTTAAACTTCTTAAGTATATCAATATGCGCCTGAAGATGGGCAAGGCCTTTGTCAAGATAATGAAGATTTTTCTGTGTATATTCTTTTTTAGTTGCCCCACCGTGCATATTCAGCGCACGTACAGAGCATACCAACACTGCTACATCAGGTTTCAGATTTTGAGCAGGACAAACAATGTCAAAAAACTTCTCTGCACCAAGATCAGAAGAAAAACCTCCTTCTGTTACAACATAATCTGCCAGCGACAGAGCCATTTTAGTTGCTATAATACTATTATTACCGTGAGCTATATTAGCAAAAGGCCCGCAATGAACCAGAACGGGCTGACCCTCTGAAGTTTGAACGAGATTGGGTTTCAGCGCATCTTTTAAAAGGAGAGTCATTGCATCAATAATACCAAATTCTTCAGCTCTTATTGGTCTACCCTGAGTTGTGTAGCCAACAATAATTCGGGATAACCTTTTTTTAAGGTCATTTATATTATCTGACAGTGCCATTATTGCCATTATTTCAGATGAAGCTGTGATGTCAAAACCTGTTTTGCCGTATAAATCAGAATCTCCATCAACATATATATCTCTTAATGCTCTGTCATTCATATCCATTACACGGCGCCAGCGGGTTCTTGCAATATTAATAGAATTTTCATTGCCTCTAAAAATGTGGTTATCTATTATTGCTGCCAGGAGGTTATGAGCTGATGTAATAGCATGCATATCTCCTGTAAAATGGAGGTTAATATCTTCTCTTGGCAATATTTCAGCTCTTCCTGCACCTGTAGCACCACCTTTGGTTCCGAAGATAGGGCCGAGAGAAGGTTCTCTTAGGCAAAGCATTACGTTTTTATTAAGTTTTCCTAATGCCTCAGTCAGGCCAATGGATGTTAATGTTTTACCTTCGCCTGCTGGTGTTGGCGTAATGCAGGTAATATAGATTAGTTTGCCTTTTGCTCTGGCTTTTACTTTTTCATAAAAGTTAAGACTTATTTTGGCTTTATATTTTCCGTATAGTTCAAGGGCATCGAGATCAATGCCGGCTGATTCTGCAATATCGTTAATGTGAAGCATCTTTTCGTCTGCCATAACGTTTGATTCTATAACCATTTAAAGACCTCTAATTAATTGTTGCTTTTTTTTTACTTACTTTATTCATATAAATAAAATATACGATAACCCCTGTGACTAAAGCAACACTTCCTGCGATAATAATCAGTTGCAGATTGTCAAGAATAGACTTGCCGAAGATCATCAAAAATATTGCTACCAGGAAGAACCTGGCCCCACGACTCAGGAAACTGGCTATTGTAAATACTACCAGGTTTAATTTAAATAATCCACTTGATATGGTAAAGACTTTATACGGTAGTGGTGAAAACCCTGCAATTGCAACGGCCCATACGCCATATTTATCGTAAAGATTGCTAACTTTTTCAAGCTTTTCATCACTGATAATCATTCCTAGCACTGGTCTGCCACCATAATACCCTATTCCATATCCTAATATACCTCCCAGTGTTGAACCTACAGTACATATTAATGCCAGAAAGAGCCCGGCAGAAGGAGTAGACAATACCAGTAGAATTAACAGTGTATCAGGGGGTACTATAAAGACAGATGATTCTATTAAAGCTAATAAGAATAAGCCTAATGGCCCGAGATCAAGAAAAAATTCTTTTGATACATCAATAAAATGGTGCAATGATTCCATAATGTTTCCTTATTAGTGTAAATTCACTTTTTGCCAGCTATTTTTTCAGTTTGATGAAGTTAAACAGCCATCCATTTAGCGATAGGGGGCATTATATCTATTTTACTTTAAAGATTGATTTCTTGAGAAAAATATAAAGAGTTATAAACAATTAATAATTTTAGCCCTCTTCTTATTGGTAACGAGAATCATTACTATTTAATAGTATTTTATCTGATATTACAACAAAAATTAATAATTAACATATTATATTTATAATGAAAAACAGGCCTTAACAGGAATCATTCTTGATAAAAAATACATAATTTTCATCTATTCGTTAATTTTGAGTTACAATAAAGCTGACCCATTTGAATCTTTCAGGAGCAAACAATGGATAATTCAACAAAATTAATTTTTGATTACATAACCAAAATACAAAAAGAAAAAAAAATTGATAATATTTTGCTGCTTCTTAGTGAGATGGCAAGAGAGTTAATAAGCAGTGACAGATGTACTTTGTGGTTATATGATGATGTTGAAGATATGCTCTGGACAAAAATAGCCCATGGCCTTGCTAATGAAATTAAAATCCCTTCAGATAAAGGAATAGTCGGCCTTGCCCTTAAAGAGAATAAACCTATCATCGTTAATGACCCTTATAATCATCCGTCATTTAACCCGGAAGTCGATGAGAAAACAGGATACAGGACCAATAATATTATGGTTGTTCCTCTTACCAATAAAGAAAACGAGGTCATTGGGGTTTATCAATCTATCAACAAGCTAAATGGTGAATATTGTTCTGAAGATATAAACTACCTGACAATAGTTTCGGTTTATTCACTTGAAATTATTGAAAAAGCACTACTTTTAAAAGAAATCGAAGAAACACAAAAAGAAGTTATCTTTAGAATGGGCGATATAGCAGAAGCAAAGTCAAGAGAAACAGGCAATCACATTAAACGTGTTGCTGAATTTGCAAGACTGATAGCAAAAGGATCTGGTCTCCCGGATGATGAAGTAGAACTGATAGTTCTTGCAAGTCCGATGCACGATATAGGTAAGATAGCAATTCCCGATGCTATTCTTAATAAACCCGGTAGGCTTACGCCTGAAGAGTTTGAAGTAATTAAAACACATTCAACTATTGGATATGAACTTTTAAAGTTTTCAAAAAGAAAAATTCTCAAAGCAGCATCTATTATAGCTCATGAACATCATGAAAAGTGGCTAGGAGGAGGGTATCCACAAAATCTTGCCGGAGAAGATATTCATATATACGGCAGGATTCTTGCAATTTGTGATGTTTTTGATGCACTGTCAAGTGATCGCTGTTACAAAAAGGCCTGGGATATGGATCGTGTTGAAAAACTCTTCAGAGAAGAACACGGAAAACATTTTGATCCGGATCTTACAGACATTTTCTTTGACAATTTCGATACATTTAAAGATATTAAGAATACCTATAAAGACGAAAACCTTTACAGTGTAAATGATCAAAGTTAACTGGATCAGGTTTAAATAGTTTTAATTAAATACTTATGTGTTTAACCGAGTTAGATTTTTGATCCGCAATAAGGGCAGAAATTAGCTTCTTTATCCACTTCAGCTTTGCAGTTATGGCATTGTGACGGTATATCTGTACCTTTTGCGCCACAATGGGGACAAAATCTGAATGGTTCGTTGAAAACAGTTTTGCATTCAGGGCAAACATTTTCAGCTCTCGGGTAATCTCCATCCATAGCTTTTTTGTATTCTTCTGTTAACGCCCAGTCATAGGCTTCACGGGCTCTTAGAATAGCATGAGGGTGAGTTAGATTTGCCAGAGTGATTATTTTATAAATCTGGCTGATAGAATCTTTTTCTAAATCTCTGTATTCATCGGCCTGTTTAAGAAACTCTTCTCTATCTAGCTGTTCATAAAGGGATCTACTGCCACCGGCCATCTTCATATTGACGCTGATAATGACTTCATGATCCTGTACAGCTAGGAGGGCTGCTCTATCAGCTGATAGTTCTGATTTTCTATACCACTCAAGCAGGACCATGATTAGTCCTGATCCCATTATATTACCAATACCCAGTGTGCTCTGGCCGATAAGTGTAAATACTTGCAATAAAAAGTTTGCCAGTGTGCGATAAAGAACATGATTACACTTGATATGACCCAGTTCGTGCGCAATAACAGAATAGAGTTCTTCATCATCAAGCAGTTCAATTAGCCCGGAATACAAAACAACAAACGGCTTATTAACCCCGCTGGTCATAGCGTTTGCCACAGGGTTCTGGCTTATGTATACTTCTGGAGCTTCCATATCAAGTACATCAGCAGCAATTTGTGTCATATCATAGATTTTTTTACATTGCCGGGGTGTTACTCTTACGTTATCAGCAATATTCTGGATATAAATAAACTTCTCAAAGCCATATTCAAGAAACTTCTTAATAACAACATCCAGAACAGGAACCTGTTTCAATGCTCTCAGAGCTTCTCTATCCATTGGGTGTATTAAAAACCCCGGATCTAGCCCTTTAAATCTTCTTAATTTATCAGTATCAATATGATTTAGCTGCATATGAACCCCCTTATTTGTCTTACTGGCACTGAAATTATACCGTAAAAACAACTTAATGCCAACTATATTTATACTTTTAAATCCTTTATTCTCTAAAAGTCAGCTTTTTTAGAACTTATACATAGACTTGAATTTAGACCCTGTTTGCTATAGTCTAATTATAAGTACCGGAATATCACTTATAACAACAAAATTTAGATATGTATGTTGAATTAAGCTATTATTGCCCGAAATGCAAAGAACGAAAAAAAGGCCGGTTTGGTAATAAGGGTTTGCCTGCTGAGTCTTTGCGGTTTCAAATTGAAGTTAGTGGGCTTAAATGTCCGGCTTGTGGGGCTAAAATACCTCCTGTGCACCCTGAAGATTATTATATTATTGAAGATTAATATATTTTTTGTGTAGAGTACTAAATTTACTACATTTTGGTGATAACCTTTACTTTTTTAGATGCTATAATGCCTTTTGAAGATGGTTTTTATCTACGATAATTTCAAAATAGCTGTGAGGAGTCTATGATTAAAAAAATACTAATTATTTTTGCTTTAATAAGTATGTTTTGCCTGCCTGCAATTGTGTTTGCAGAAGAAATAACAATATACAACAAAGATGGGTATCCCATAGCCTACCTTAATACACTTGATGACAATACAATATATATGTGGGATGGCCAGCCATCAGGCTATTTGAAAGATGAAACCAGGCATTATTCTATTTATGGCTTTAATGGTAAGCATCTTGGCTGGTATGATAAAGGTTTCATACTGGATTTTGAGGGTAAGAAAGCAGGTTTCACGCTGGAAGCAGCCGATAGACCGATACGCAGTAATCCACAAAAAGGCATTAAACAAAAGCTACCACGGCGCTCAGAAAGAGAAATTGCCCCATATAAACCTTCAATACGTGATGAATGGTCAGGCGAAAGACTTGATATTATTTTGCTTGGCGGGTTATAGCCTAAATTTAATAAAATATTATAATTTCCTGAAGACTCACCCACTCTCTTTTTCTTTGTTTTATAATTAAAATGTATGCTCTGTGATAAATGCCTATGACAAAATTCACTGAAAATAAGTGTAGTGAAGAGTTTTATTATAACTTGCTTCTGAACTTGCCAGAAGCTGTGGTTGTTTGCAATAACGAATATAAAATAGCCTTTGTCAATGAAGCCTTTTTAAGAATTTATGATGGCAAAAGATCTGATGTAACTGGCAAAAGCTTACAGGATTATATCAATAATACCTCAAAAATAAATTGCCATATATGTGCTGGTAATCCTACTCGTTATATACCTGATGAAAACTACTCTCATCAGGCTATCCTTACTGATTCTACTGGCAAAGAGCTGCTTATAAGAATCAGTCATAGCATATTTAATGAAGATTACTACATTAGCACCTTTACACCAATGAGCGATCTTGTATGTCTTGATCAGGCACAGATTGACTTCGTTAGCACAGTAAGCCACGAACTAAGAACACCTATGACCAGCATCAAAGGTTTTGCCGATACGCTGCTTTCAGCCGGAGATCAACTTAACAAAGAGCAGCAAATTCGTTTTATCAGTATTATTAAAAATCAAGCTGATAGGCTTACCCGTCTTGTAGAAAACCTGTTAACAGTTTCAAGACTTGAAACAAAGCGCCATAAATCTGTATACAGGGCATTAAACCTCAAAAATTACGTGGAAAGGGTCATTTTTAGTCTAAAAAATAAATATCCCAAACATGAATTTATAATAAAAACCACTGACCATCTGCCACCTGCCTGGGCTGATCAGGATAAACTTGAACAAATACTTACTAACCTGATCGATAATGCAGCAAAGTATTCTAAAGAAAACACTACTGTTACAGTTAAAGCATCTTTAACCCCTGATGACGATGATATGATACAATTTTCTGTTATTGATCAGGGTATCGGTATACCCAAAAAGCACCTTCCCGCTATATTTAATAAATTTTCCAGGATTGATAACCCTCTTACAAGGCAGGTTCAGGGCACAGGGCTGGGGTTATATATTACTAAAGCTCTTACTGAATCTATGGGTGGATCAATTGAAGTTTCCAGTAATACTAATGGAACTATGTTTACCGTGAAACTAAAGATTGCAACACCCGAAAGACAGGCCAAACAGGGTCTTGGTGAGGATATTTCATGACACCTTCACTCATTTTAATCGAACAGGATCCTCAAATTGCTGAAGCCTACACAGCGATGCTTCAACAAAACTCTTCTGTAGATGTAGAAACATCTACTTCGCAGGAAGAAACCCTGGAAAAAGCAGAAGAACTCGAACCAGACCTTATATTGCTAGCTACAAACTACAAAAACCACAACTGTATCAACTCACTTAAAAAGCTCAGAAAACTTAAATATATTACCAGACCAGTTATTATTATTGTTGATAATTCAGAAGTAGATGATCATACACTGAGTATTAAGGCGATTCAAGCAGGTGCTGACGATTATATCAAAAGTACTATCTCTGAAGAAGAGTTTTCAGCAAGAATGTTTGCTCATCTTAGAAGGCATATTGAAGAGCAGTCGGATTCTTTTACCCTGTTGCCGGGCTCTAAAATCATCAACACAAATATAAAAAGAAAAATCAATCAGCAAACCAGATGGTCATTGATGATATTAAGTCTCAATAATTACTGTTATTATCAAGAAACTTATGGTGATCTTGCTGCTAACCAGCTGCTTAAAGCCTTTATTGCTATCGTAAAAGCTAATATTAGCAACGAAGATTTCTTTGGGCATATTGGCAATGAAGATTTTGCGCTTATTACCAATCCGCTAAAAGCTGAACTTATTGCAGAACATATTTGTAAAACTATTGATAGTATTATACCAAAGTTCTATGCACCATTTGAGGCTGATAGAGGGTTTACAATTCATACTGATGAAGAAAGGGCATCTATTAAAATACCTCTAGTATCTGTGAGTATTGGTATTGTAAGTAATTCATACAGGCATATCAATGACTATAAGACTGCACTCAGTATTGCTTCTAATATGAAAGACCTTTCCAGAAAACAACTCTATTCCGGGTGGCTTATAGATAGGCCACTGCTGGCAGGAGATGAATTTTTTGTAGCTGAAAAAGAACCTGCATACATAATTGTAGTTGAAGCTGATGCGGCACTTGCATATTTGCTAACAACAACACTTGAAATGCAGGGCTATGATGTAGATGCTACAAGTAACAAAGATGATGCCATAAGCTTTTTACACAGAAAAAAACCTGATCTTATTCTTATTGATGCTGCTATACCCGGTGATGATGGCTGGGAAATATGTTCTTTTGTTAAAGAAAATGATATATTCAAGAATACTAGAATTATTATGGCTACAGCCCACCACGATAAAGAAAAAGCCCTTTCGGCTGGTGCTGATCTCTATATCCCAAAGCCATATGAGTTGATTTCGCTACATAAGTGGATTAACAGGTTGATTTTGATGGCATAATACAAATGTATTGGTTTTGCAGGTATCTTTTATGATTATTTTTGGCATAGACCCCGGTATCGCTGTTGTAGGCTATTGTGCAATGCAAACAGAAGACCTGGAATGCTGTAATCTCGTTACCTGGGGTTCTATTCAAACAGAAAAGGGTCAACCCATTGCCAGAAGGTTATTTGAGATACATAAGGATCTTAAATGCCTTCTTGAAGAAGTTAAACCAGATGTAGTTGCTATCGAAGATCTTTACTTCTTCAAAAATACAAAAACATTTGTACCGGTATTACAGGCAAGAGGTGTAATTTTAATGACTGCTGAGATGCTTGATATTCCAGTTTACGAATATACACCGCTGGTAGTCAAGCAGGTTCTTACTGGCTATGGAAGAGCATCTAAAGATGAGGTTAAAGATATGGTATGCCGTACACTTAACCTTTCTGTTGTCCCCAGGCTTGATGATATTATTGATGCTGCTGCTATTGCATACTGCCATATGAGGCATTTATGAATATTTTTTATTATACAACTATTGAAACACCTTTTGGTACATCCTTAATTGCCTCTATTGAAGATAGAATATGCTGGTTTTCCTTTAAGGATAATGGAGAGCGTTTTAAGCAATTCCTTTCTTCTTATGTAGATTGCGCCACTTCATCTCTTATAAAATCCAATTTTAGCCTTTTCAGGAAAAATTACCCTGATATAGCCCGTATGATTATTTCTAAAAAGTATTCTGTTGTGGAGGATAAAACTCGATTTGACCTGCCAGTAAGGCTTATCAACGATTATTTTGAAGGAAAAGAAGTCAGCTTCTCAGGTCTCAACCTTACTTATCTTACAGGTACTTATTTTCAGCAACAGGTCTGGGATACCTTAAGAAATATCCCTTATGGGAAGGTGATTAGCTATAAAGAGCTTGCTCTAAAGGCTGGCAAACCAGGGGCTTCAAGGGCAGCAGGCACAGCAAATAGCAAAAATCTCTTACCTCTCATTGTACCCTGTCATCGGGTAATCAAATCTGACGGCAAAATAGGTGGATACTCGGGCGGGACTGGCATTAAAGAAAAGCTTCTCACACTGGAAAATAATTCTTTTGTTATTAAGATTTAAATTCTAATAGGCTGGTTGCAACAGCTCTTCAGTAAAGATTCTTGCCCACCTGTCAGCATCAAGAATATCTACCAGTGCAGGATTATAAACTGGTGTATGCCTCTCAAGGCACTTTTCAACTATTTGTAATATATCATTAAACTGGATCTTTCTCTTTATAAAAGCATTAACGGCTACTTCGTTTGCTGCATTCATTGTTACAGGATAGGTGCCATCTTTTTTGCCTGCTTCATATGCTAGCTTTAAAGCAGGAAACCTTTCGAGGTCAGCCACTGCAAATTCAAGATTAGTCAGAGAGGCAAGATCAAGAGGCTTAACCAACTTTGATTCCAGTCTTTTAGGGTAGCTGAGAGCATATTGAATCGGTACCAGCATTGATGGATTACCCAGCTGAGCCAGTACAGAACCATCAATAAATTCTACAAGGCTATGCACAATACTTTGAGGATGAATCAATACTTCTATCCTGCTATAATCAAGCTCAAACAACCATCGTGCTTCGATAATTTCCAGTGCCTTGTTCATAAGAGTTGATGAATCAATGGTAACTTTGGGGCCCATATTCCAGTTAGGGTGATTCAGTGCCTGTTCAACAGTTGCCTGTTTAATTTTTTCTTTGCTCCAGGTTCTGAATGGTCCCCCTGATGCCGTAATAATGATTTTGTTTACCTCTGTTGCTTGTTTATCCTGAATACATTGAAATATTGCTGAATGTTCACTGTCTACTGGAAGTATTTTTACATTATTTTTTCTGGCTTCTGGTATTACTATTGATCCACCGGCTACAAGAGTCTCTTTATTTGCTAAAGCTACTGTTTTTTTAGACTTAATTGCTTCCAGTGTTGGTATTAAACCTGCGATTCCTACGACTGCTATCATTACTATATCTACTTCTGCCAGTGAGGCCAGTGTTTTTAGTCCTTCTTCTCCTGTTAAAATTTCGCAGTGTAGATTTTTTCCTATAATAGATTCAAGCTTTCTGGCTTCTTTTTCTGAATATACTGATACATAGCCGGGTTTGAACTGCTTTATTTGTTCTGCCAGCAGATCTACATTCCTACCTGCTGCAAGTGCCCTGCATTCAAAATGGTCAGGGTTAGCTTTTACTATTTCAAGCGTTTGTCTGCCTATTGATCCGGTTGAGCCCAATATTGAAAGTCTTTTAAACAATAGTTTTACCTTTATCAGAACTTTACAAATAATTCATCATTAGCAGCTAATCAATACAAATACTTTATCTGAAAACTGGCTGGAAATAAAGAATTTGATTCATTTTAATGGAAAGATTATTTATTTAAATGCACAAACCTTGCTGCCTGAAGTGCTGCTTTAAAACACTTTTAACCCGCTGGCATATAAAAATCGTATAATTGCGAATAATTTTTAATTTGCTACAATTTCTATTAAATATTAATAAGTTTAAAAAAATTTTAAGCTTAAATCTATCTTCTCAAAAATATAATGTAATTTACTTAAAGGGATTATCATGTTAATTAAAAGCTTTACTCTAGGACCATTTCAGGTAAATAATTATATCATAGCCTGTGAAGAGACCAAAAAGGCTGCCCTCATAGATGCTGCCGGTGAAGACTTATTTAAGATTGAAGACTTTCTTACAGGCAATAACCTAAAACTGGAATTCATCCTGATTACTCATGGCCATCTTGACCACGTTGCAGGCGCTGATGAGATCCAGAGAAAATTTAAAGTGCCCGTATATATAAATAATGAAGATGAATTTCTACTTAATTTACTGGAAGAACAGCTTTCTATGTATGGCATGCTGCCTGCAAAACCACCAAAAGAAATTCTTGACCTTAATGATGGTGATATAATTAACCTCGGTAATATTGAAATAAAAGTAATTACTACACCAGGACACTCTCCGGGTGGTGTTTGTTTCTATATACCTGAGCTTAAGAAAATTTTTACTGGTGATACTCTTTTTGAACAATCTGTAGGAAGAACTGACCTGCCGGGAGGTAACTATCAACAACTTATTCAATCTATAAAAGAAAAGCTTCTCGTTTTGCCATTTGATATAGAAGTATTTTCAGGCCACGGATCAGGCACTACTATTGGAGAAGAGAAACTTGACAACCCGTTTGTAGGTGTACAAAGTCATCACTTAGATAAAAGCTTATGACAAGGGTCAAAATTTGCGGTATTACAAGAAAAGAAGATGCCCTTTATGCTATTGAGAAAGGTGCATGTGCCCTTGGGTTTATTTTTTATCTTAAGAGTGAGCGTTATATTCCACCAGTTAAAGCCAGTAAAATTGTAAGTGATTTACCACCTTTTGTTGACAGGGTTGGCGTTTTTGTGGATATGAACCCTGAAGGCATTATAAATATTGTTCGTAAAATGGGGCTTTCTGCTGTTCAGCTTCACGGGCACGAGTCACCAGAGTTCTGTTATGAGCTCAAATGTATTTCTTCTATACCTATTATTAAGGCTTTTCGGGTTAGAGATGAAGGTATTATACTTAAAATAGAGAAATATCTTTATTCTGTCAATGCTATTTTGCTTGATACTTATCAAAAAGACCAGCTGGGGGGCACAGGTAAAACTTTCAACTGGGATATAGCTAAAAAAGTCAGCAATTTAGGTAAACCTGTTATTCTTTCAGGAGGCTTGACACCTGAAAATATTAAAGAAGCTAATAAAACAGTTAAACCCTATGCACTAGATGTTAATAGCGGTATAGAAATATCACCAGGCATAAAGGATCATAACAGGATCAATGCACTATTTGAAAGGCTTTCAGAAAAATAGGTTTCTGTTTATACCACACTACCAAAGTAAACGATAGATGCTTTAAATTTGCTGGTATCTATCATTTCTTTCAAAGAGCACTATATCAGGTATCTGAATAAAACTCATCATCATTATTGATCATTTTATTGAAGTCTGAGGGCTTTATATCCTGCACAAATTGCCGGAACTCTTCTGCTTCAGCTTCATCTCTTTCATTGTCAGTCGAAATAGTACCATCTGCTATAACATTGGCTGTTACATAAATTGTACATTGTGCTCTTAAGGCCAGTGCTATGGCATCTGATGGTCTTGAATCTATTATATATTCCTTGCCTTCTTTATTATGGAGAAAAATACTGGCATAATAAGTATCAGATGTTAAATCATTAATGACAATTTTTTCCATTGTAAAACCAGTATTTGTTATTATATTATGTATAAGGTCATGAGTCATTGGTCTTGCGGATTTAATATTTTCTAATTGTCTTATGATTGCACTGGCTTCAGCTGAGCCTATCCATATAGGCAAGGCCCTTCTGTTTTCAAGGTCATTTAAGACAACGATAGGTGATCCGGTTCTTGTGTCAAGGGCAATACCCATTACTTGCATTTCAACCATAGTCATAATTGATGATCCACTCTAAAATATCTTTACGACTCTTTATCTACAATTATAACTCATATATTCTGCTAAATCAGCATATTATTAAAAAGAACCTGCCCTTTTTTAAGACAGGTTCCTGTATTATTTGTATATCAGTAATTATCAGCTATATCAATTTTTGCTAAGCTGTTGCAAGAGCAACTTCCTTTGCAGAACCGGTAGACAGTGCTGCTTGAGCAGCAGCTAATCTGGCCACTGGAACTCTAAATGGTGAACAGCTTACATAATTAAGACCAACTTCATGGCAGAAATGTACTGATTGTGGCTCACCACCGTGCTCACCGCAAATACCTAATTTGATATTTGGTCTTGCCTGACGGCCTTTTTCAATAGCCATTTTGACTAACTGGCCTACACCTTCTGTGTCAAGCACTTCAAATGGATTGTTTTGTAAGATTTTACGCTCTAAATAGACTGAAAGGAACTTCGCTTCAGCATCATCACGACTGTAACCAAATGCCATCTGGGTTAAATCGTTTGTACCAAAGCTAAAGAATTCAGCATATTCTGCTATTTCATCAGCTGTTAAGGCTGCCCTCGGTATTTCAATCATTGTGCCAAACATATAGTTAATTTGAATACCCATTTCATCCATAGTTTCTCTGGCAACTTTTTCGAGGTCTTCTTTAACAACCTTAATCTCGTTGACGTGACCAATTAACGGAATCATAATTTCTGGTAATACGTCAACACCTTGTTTTTTAAGTTCACAGGCTGCTGAAATAATTGCTTTAACCTGCATTTCATTTATTTCTGGGTATGTCAGACCAAGTCTGCAACCTCTTAACCCCATCATAGGGTTAGCTTCTTTTAGATTAGAAACTATTCTCAGCATAGCTTCTTTTTCTTTTAAGAGCTGGTCATTTTCTTTAGTTATCCTTAACGTGACAACTTCTTCTAAGAGATCTTCATGGTTTGGTAAGAACTCGTGTAACGGTGGATCCAGAAGCCTGATGGTTACAGGGTAACCTGCCATGGCCTTGAAGATTCCCATAAAGTCATCTTTCTGGAACGGAAGAAGCTTTTCTAAAGCAGCTCTTCTCTTTTCTTCTGTATCTGCAATAATCATCTCCTGCATAACAGGTAGCCTGTCCTGGGCCATGAACATATGCTCTGTACGGCAGAGACCAATGCCCTGAGCGCCAAACTCAATTGCTTTAGCTGCATCTTCAGGGGTATCAGCGTTTGTTCTGATGCCAAGTCTTTTTACTTCATCTGCCCATTTGAGAATGGTCTGGAAGTTTTCGTCTAATTTTGGTTCTTCTGTGTCGATAGCACCCTGATAAACCTCACCTGTGGTTCCATCAATAGATATAATGTCACCCTTTCTGAGTGTTTTGCCGCCTGCTTCTAATGTTTCGTTTTTAAGATCAACTTTAGCAGACTCACAGCCAGCAACACAGGGTTTACCCATGCCACGTGCTACTACAGCAGCGTGAGAAGTCATACCACCTCTGGTTGTTAAAACACCTCTGGCTGGTATTATACCGTGTATATCATCCGGACAGGTTTCTATTCTTACAAGGATAATTTTTTCGCCGGCGTTTGCTCTTTCTTCAGCTTCATCAGGGTTAAAGACAATTATACCTGTTGCAGCACCAGGAGAAGCGTTTAAACCTTTGGCAAGAAATCTGCCTTCTTCTTTGGCTTTTTTAGCTTCTTTAGGGTTGAAACTCGGTAATAACAACTGTGTTAGCTGATTCGGGTCTACTAATTGAATTGCACGGTTGCGATCAATAATGCCCTGTTCTTTCATTTCTACAGCTACTTTAACAGCGGCGGCGGCGGTTCTCTTCCCGTTACGGGTTTGCAGCATATATAGTTTACCCTTTTCAACGGTAAACTCTAAATCTTGTATATCTTGATAGTGTTTTTCCAGCTTGCAGGCATAATCTGAAAACTGTTTATAGATTTCAGGCATTTCTTTTTCAAGATCTCTAAGATCATTAGGTGTTCTAATGCCTGCTACTACGTCTTCACCCTGTGCGTTGGTCAGGTATTCACCGTAAAGAATATTCTCTCCGGTAGATGGGTTTCTGGTGAAGGCTACACCAGTAGCTGAATCATTACCCATGTTTCCAAATACCATTGTTTGAACGTTAACAGCTGTCCCCAGATCGTGTGAAATTTTGTTATAATTTCTATAAGCTATAGCTCTGGGTATATTCCATGATTTAAAAACGGCTTCTATAGAAAGTTTTAATTGCTCAAAAGGTTCCTGAGGGAACTCTTTGCCGGTTTCTTGTTTGATAATAGCTTTAAATTCTTCTACGAGCTGTTTCCAATCATCTGCTGAAAGCTCAACATCTAACTTGATGTTTTTCTTTTCTTTTAATGAAGTAATTTTTTCTTCAAACTTATCTCTTGATACATGAAGAACAACGCTACCAAACATCTGTAAAAATCTTCGATAGCTGTCATAAGCAAATCTCTCATCATTAGTTTTTTCAATTATACCCTTGATTGTGGTATCATTTAAACCGAGGTTTAAAACTGTTTCCATCATACCTGGCATAGAGAATTTTGCACCTGATCTGACAGAAAGTAATAATGGGTTTGAGGCATCACCAAACTTTTTGCCAGTAGATTTTTCTACTTCTGAAAGGCATTTTTTTACTTGATCTAAAGTATCTTCCGGGAACTGGTTACCTGCTTTAATATAATCATTACAGGTTTCAGTTGTAAGAGTAAAACCAGGGGGAACTGGTAAACCAATGTTAGACATTTCTGCCAGGTTTGCACCCTTACCACCTAATAAATCACGCATTTTTGCGTTACCTTCATTGAAGAGATATACGCGTTTTTTAGACATGGATTCCTCCTTAACCAATTGACATTAGTATTACAAATATTTTTTTACTAGTAACTTCCTCATCTTGTGAGTTATGTAGTTTATAGCACAAAGAAATCTTGCATACAAGAAATAATTTATGTCTCAATCTAACGGCAGTCCAAAACTTAAGGCTTTAAAGATATTTAGCCAGTGTGTTAACATCAACCTGTTTGTTACAATGGCCTCTTTCAAGACCTCTTAATTGAAACCCTCTTGTTATATAAATATTTGAGCTAATCAATATTTATTATAATCGGTATCTTTAAATTAAAAATAAAGCAAAATACCTGTAGATGGCTTTATTTATACTTTTTAGAAATGATTGCTTATAATGAACAACTGAAACAAAAATACGACATTTGTAGCAAATCTTTTTAAAACTGTATTCAACAATTTGAGAAATTAAAAAAGTTTGATTATATAAAATTTAGCCTGAGAAGCTTTTTGTTGAATTATTATAATTCTTTCAGGCATATTGTTGACACTACACTTGCTTAATATTTCTTCATATCTCCTAAACTTTTCACCTCACGCAGTCGAGTAATTTATTATTCACAATTTGTTTATTATCTCAAAATAAGGTGGAGGCTTATGAAAAACTGTCAGGTGTGTGGAAAACAAGTTATTTCGTCAAGATTTGGGGCTTATTGTTCTTCATCTTGCAGAGATTCAGATGTTGCAATACTGGGTAAAACTCTTATGTGTGAGAGTTGTGGCAGTGAGTTTAAATCATTAAATAAAAGAAAATTATGTATCAGCTGTGCCAGAGCTCCTCACAAGATTGAACCACAGCCAGAATTAGCATATAGTAGCAATGTATCAAGTTTTAAATATTCTATATTTCAGGATAATATTGACAGGCTTCTTCTTGCAGCAAGCAATAATGACCTGAGAAATTGCCATCACGCCTGCCACGTTATTATTGAAAACGTTGAACCTGCGATGATTCCTATTATTGCCTGCAAACTCGAAAATTCTAACGATCAGGCACGTCTATGGCTTATTGATATACTTGCAAAGTTGAACGATAAAAGTGCTATTAAACACCTTGAAAGCTGTCTTTCAAAAAGTAATAATGAACTGGTGTATTCTAAAGCCCTGGAAGCAATAAATACTTTGCAAAGTGCATAACTGAAAAGCTAGATCTCATCTTACAATACAGGGGTGTGGGGCGCAAATTTGCGCCCCGCACCTCAATTAAAGATTTATAAATTAACTATCTTGCCATATTTACAATGGTTTGAAGCACGCTGTTATGTGTATCAAATGATCTGCTGTTTGCTTCAAGAGCTCTTTGAGATAGCATCATCAGTGAAAATTCTTTTGTCAGATCAACGTTAGATGTTTCCAGACCGCCTGCATCACAAAGACCAACACCGGCTACCCTGGCTATACTAAAGAAGGGGTTACCCGAGTTAACAGCTGTTGAAAACAGGTTGTTACCTACTGATACAAGACCTGCATTGTTGGTAACAGTAGCAAACTGTATTTGAAGCTGACTGGCTTGCATACCATTACTAATTGTAAGGTTTGCATCACCTACAGTGAATCCGGAACCGCCTTCTGAAGGATAATATACAATTTCTCTGTTGGCTCCGCCTGCATCTGTTCTTACTGTAATTCTATCACCATTTGAATAGGTTGCTTCAATAGCTCCATCTGATGAAACTGAATAGGTTGTCAGGCTGACATCATCAGTGGCCAGACCTCCACCGCCATCAACAGTAGAATCATCCAGGATTGCACTGGTAATAACACCTGCTACATAGGTTTTTTCAATATTCAAACGCCTGGGAACCTGTACATACTGTGATGTATTGGTAGTTGTTGAAGAAACTTCGTCAGTACCAATAACCCTTAAACCGTCAGGGTTAACCATAACTCCATCTGCATCAAGTGTAAAATTGCCCGCTCTGGTTAATAAAATACCTGATGATGGGCCTATAGCGGCTCCACCATTTTCAAGTACAAAGAAGCCTTCACCCTGGATATTTAAGTCACCTGCTCTTCCGGTTGTTTGAACGTTACCCTGGCTAAAGTCTCTGCCCATTTCTCCTATTGTAACGCCAAGACCTATTTGTTTAGGGTTTGTACCTCCAAGTGTACCAACAGGAGCCGTGCCTGTTGATTGAGTTCTTGAAAAAACTGTCTGAAAGTTAACCATACTACTTTTAAAAGCAATAGTATTCAGGTTTGCGATGTTATCAGCAATAACATCTAGTCTTACCTGGTTGGTTCTTATGCCGCTAACTGCAGAAAACATTCCTTGGATCATATTTATCCTCCTCCTGGATTGCGCTATATTTAATTAGGTACGAATATCTGTATTTATTATTCAGTTGCAGGGTTTTCAATACTGCCAACAAATGACAATGGGTAAAGGGCACCATCTACCTGAATAGCAGTATTGCCCTCAGCAAAGTGTGCAGCTTGAACAATACCGGTATGACTGTTCTCATAGTTTTCAGGATCAACGAGTGTTACTTTTTTACCGATGAGTGAGCTAGCCTGAGCTATTGAATTGCCTTCTGAAATGGTCTTGCTGAGGTTTTGAAGCTCTTCAACCTGTGTAAACATTGCTTGCTGTTGTAAAAATTGCATGTTATCCATCGGTTTAAGTGGGTCCTGATGACGCAGTTGCTCTGTCAAAAGTCGTAAAAAGGCGTGTTTATCAAGCTTATCACTGCCCAGCCGATCTTTTGATTTTTCTGCCTCTAATTTTGAGGTTGAATTCTGCATTGAGATTAGTTGAGATTGAATAGAAGTACCCATTTACTCCTCCTGAATTTAAATTCTGTAATTGACAAATCCTTTTTCAGTATCTATATAGTTATCTTCAGAATTATTATTTTGTATGTCGCTTGTTGTAGCTAATTCTTGTGATTGATTTGCTTTAAGTGTCTTGTTGCTGGTCTGTTTATGTCCTGCATTATCTTGCAAGGATTCTTTAAATTGCTCAAAATCCATTGCCCCTTTGCCAGGAGTTTTTTCTTGCTGCTGTTGAGAGTTATTCTGTGTTAGATTATCTTTTTGTGAAGAATCTTTCTGGTTACTATCATTGCTATGAGCCTGAGTTGACTGCTCAGCAGAAGTTACAACAACTCTATCAACCTGTAGACCCTGTTCAACCAGCGACTGACGAAGACCATCAATACCGGTTCTAAGAGAATCCATTGCTTTTACCGTTTCTGCAACAATATGTGCAACCAGAACTCCTTTTTGCAATGATACATTGATATTAACATTACCTAGATTGGCAGGTTTCAGAGCAATAGAGAGCTCACTCTTATTAAAACCATTTCTAATCTGGTTAATAACCTGATTAAGAGCACTTTCAGGCTTTGTTGCAGCAGTGTTATTGACCATACCTGAAATTGTTGATTGAAAACTATTTTTACCAATCTTTAAACCTGCCAATGCAGGATCACTCTGGTTATCTATAAGCATATTAAAGACATTTTTATTGGTAAGTTCAAAACCTTTACCCTGTTGCATTGTCTGGTTGTTGTTATTTCTTGCAGTTTCAAGTTTTTCTGCCTCGGATCTTCTGACAACAAGTCTTTCCAGTGTGTTATCTGAACGATTTTCAGCTAACCTTAAGTCTGTAACTTTAAGGTTAGCTTCCTGTTGCAGTTGTGAACTTTGTATGCCCGTTGTTTTATCAATTTGTGCGCCTCTGGAAAGTCTATTTTCAAAAACTTTAGATAATATTGCCTTATCTCTATCTTCAGCTTGAAGGGTTTTGCTGATAACTGAATCAAGCTGAACATTGTTATTTGTGAGTCTGGCGCCCTGTGAATGACGTGGATCTGTAGCTACATCCTGGGTTTTTTGAGGTATAGCAATTCTTATTTCTCTGTCGTCACTCATTTCTTTGAGGCACTTTACAATATTATCTATGCTAGAATTAAGTTTATCCACCAGTTTTGTCAGGTCTGTTTTTGATGGTGAGTTATTTGAGAGTTCTTGTTGCATAACATGCCTGAGGTTACTCATAACCTTCTCTATAACAGTTTCTATTTTGGCCTGTGAAGCCATATCTGGAGATATTTTAATTTCAAGATCACCCAGTTTAGAAGGTGAGAGGCTGTTTAATAATTTTAATTTTTCTAAAATTGTTTCACTGAGTTCTTTATCAGTGTTATTTACCCCTGAGTTTATCTTTACCAAAGCATTTGATCCCCTGTTGTCGACCCGCTGGAGGTCGAGGTGTTCTATAACCTTATCAATAATAGTATTCAGTATTTTAGCCGGTGTTTCAGCACTTTGAGAAATTGTTAAGGGCTTTCTCAGATTAAGTTCAGATCCTTCAGATAGTGATGTTTCAGAATCAGACTGTTCAACGACCTGTTCTGGCACGATAATAACCTTACCCGCTGGAGTTTTTGCAGATAAAGTTTCAGGTATCATTTGTCCTTTAATAAGGGTTTCAAGTCTCGAACCAGAAAGGTTATCGGGCAATTGTTCAAGCATCAGGGCTGTTTTTCGGCCGTTCATAATAATAGCTGTACCCGGGTTACCAGGATTATAAATGGCAACTTCACCTTCATTAAGGCTGGCTAAAAGATGTGCAGGTAAAGCCAGTTGCTTAACATTAGCCTGATCAACTATTAACACGATTCTTCCTGAGTGTATTGAGGAGGTTTCTTCTGTGTCTATTGCCGGTATAGAAGATGTTGTGTTATTTATTTGAATATGTATTTGTTTTAAAACATCATCTGTATTCTCTTTAATTTCACCATCAGCAGTTACTTCAGGAACTATTTCTTCTGTCAGCTCTATAACAACGGCCTTTTCAGAAGTAATATTCTGTGGCTCAAAGCCGGGTTTATCATTAACCAGTATTATTTCTGAAAATGGTTCTTTACTGTTATTTTTATCTGTTTCAGGCAGCAGTATTTTTAGATTTGAAAGGTCGATATTAATTTGTTTTTTATTTTCTTCTTTTAAGGTTTCTATCTGGCTTTTAAGATCTGACTTAATCTGGCTGACAGTGCTCATTATTGCTGCTAGTGCCGGGTGTTGGTTTTGTTTTGCAGCCATTGTGAACGAATCAAGTATATTAACAAGCTTTTCTGAGATCATTTCAATTTTTTCAATCAGTTCAAGTGAATCGAGGGTGATTTCTTTAATATTCAGGGTATTTAAGATGTTTTGAATATCTGAACTTATATTGTTATTTAATTCTTTGTTATTGCTATCAGGTATTTTTAAGGCATTTGCAATAGTAATAAGGTCTGTTAATATATCTTTAGGGATATTTTTATCTATTGCTACCTTTTCTCCTGAAGATAGAGCATTTTTAATTTGTTCTGAAACGTGGTTGTTTTTAAGATTATGTATAATAAGTTTCTTAATTAAATTATTGGAGAGGTTTTTCTTCTCTCCATAACTGTTTATATCCTCTACAAGTGGTCTGAATAGAGCGTCTATACTGTTTTTAACTTCTTCTGATGGTGTATTGCTGGAACTAACCAGGTTTGATACAATGTCATCTATAGGTAAGCTTGTTATCAACATCTTAAACTCTTTCCCTTCGACCGATCAGGTATACCCCTTACCTTTGAAAGTGTCTATTTGTCGCAATTTCGTCAATCATTTTTCTATCTATGTGCTCCAGTTCGTTCAGATATGCTTTTAAGTCTTTCTCTTTCAGCTTTTCCAGCATCATTTTTTTCTGTCTGATTTTGAGCATTTCCTGTCTTTTAGTATTCAGAATATCTTCTTTTTCTTCGATAGTGCGATGCTGGTAAAAAATCTTTCTTTTTAGTGAACTAATATAGTTATGGTGGTTATTTACCAGAACTATATCAATAACTTCTCCTGTGCTTATGATAGTTTTAAGGTTTTGTCTGGTATTTTTCAGCTTCTCCTTGAGCTGGTTGAGTTTTTCAGTAGCCTTATTTAGCTCCATTTGAGCCTCAGCGACTTTTAGTTCTGCTTTCTCTAGCTCTCTGGCTCTTATATCGAGAATTGTTTGAAATCTAAATTGAAACTTTTTCACCCATTAATTAACTCCTCACTAACAAAAGACTGGCTCACAACACTTGAACTGTTTATTAGAGTGTAGCTTTTTTTTCAGAAATCTTCCTCCTCCATATAAACGATTTGTCTAAAATGAGGGCATCTGACAGCTTTAAACCTTTAGAATGCTTTTTATCAGGTAAATATGGCGTATAATGTTTCCTTGAGTATCTGTTAATAGAAATTAAATAATGTATGATTGGAGATAGATGTCCTCTTATTATTAATAGTAACCGGTATCTGTTTTTTCGAGATCCTTGAAATAGTCTATATTTACTGCAAACATGTATTATTTGAACAATAAACACTCGCCCTGTATCTTCTAAAATCTGATTACTTATGACGTTGATTATAGTATATGAAGTAATATGTAAAAAATTCAGAAAAATAACAGTAATTTTATCAATTACAAATCATCATATGTTTTATAGAATAAAGAATAAGAACAAACTAAAAGATTGAAGATATGCATAAAACATTATTATTAATTATTATTGCTGGTGTTGTTATATTAATAACAGCTATGCAGGCAGTACAGGCACAGCATAACCCTGACGCAGGGCAGGTTTATGGAGGCATTCAGCAGCTACCGTATGCGTCAAAAGCCTATTCTGTCAAAAAAGTCAGCAAAACAAACTGGAAAATTAAAGGCAAAGACCTTATTCAGGTGAATAAGCCTGATTACATAAAAAAGCCTTACCATAATCCTAATCTTGTTCAGATTAATAGGACAAAAAAAGAGGCAGCAGCCCGACAAAAACAGCAGGCTAAGCAGCAAGAGCAGCAGGATTATCAAAAAAAGCTTACTTATATGTGCCAGAACTCTCTGTATGTTCAGCGAAATAATAGAAATAACGGTTATGCAAGATATTATTTCCCCCGTACTGTTTATAGCAGGCAGGTAGTGCCTTTCTCAGATTACAGACAGGCCTGCAAAGGATACATTCAAAATAACCGGCTGGTGAAATCAGGTTTATAATAGACGGCATAAAGAATTAAACAATTCTAAACCCTCCCGACTTCCGACATAAAAACGCCGAAAGGCCCATGAAATAAGGATTTATTT
>CAZFBA010000032.1:0-46641 GCA_964517135.1 uncultured Gammaproteobacteria bacterium | reverse complement strand
ACCATCTCAATAGGCACATCCTGACCAGGGTATTCATCCTTATGGGCTGCAATAAGCTTTTCTATAGCTGCTATCACCGTATCAGTCATACCGTTTGAGCCTGTCGTATCAAAGACAGTGTTCAGCTTGTCTATCTGTGAAGATGAAAGCATTATATCCTGCCCGCCTATTGTAAGATTAACTGAGCCGTCAGGGTTTTGTGTAATTTCACCGCTACCGGGTATCACAGGATCAGTTGGAATTACATAAGGATCCTCTCCTCCGGGTGTTTCACCAGGAAGAGAACCAGGGTCAGACGGACTGCTAGCAACATCTCCAAATGGTTTAAAGTTTTTATACTCTTCTGTTGACAGGCCAAACATTGACCTTACATTATCACCAAGCAATGTTAGTGATAAAATACCTGCAATAACAACCAGGGCAAAAATTACGCCAAATTCAACAAGATTTTGTCCCTTCTCTTTCATAGTTTTACCCTCTCTATCTTTACTAATTTTAAAATAGATTAATAAGGTTCATAAACATTTAAATACCTGAAAGCATCTACAGCAAAAGCACTTGAAACACATTTATAAAAAAATTAACTTAATGAGGTATTAAATTATGCATTCACTATATTCTATAATCGGTAAATTTATAACTATATTTATTGAAAAAATAACTATTTTAATAAAAATTTACGTTCTGACGCTTATTTTGGTAAGTAAAAAAATCAAGCTCTTATTTATAAAATACTTAACTTTAGAGATATTAAATTATGAGTTCACTAAAACATCTGTTGTAAGATTGTGATAGGATTTTTTATGTTAATTTGTAAGATATCGCCTTTGAATCTTTTTATCAGGCACTATAACTGTCTTCAATACACATAAAAAATAATGCAATTAAAAGAATTCATTAATATTATAGCAAAAAACAGGCTATATATAGTTTTTACAACTATCACTACTGTGATTATAGTTCAAATATTAACTTTTTTTCAGGTTCCAGAATATAAGTCTGTTGCTCTGTTACTGGTTGAGAGTATAACTAATACATATATGTTGTATTCGCCTGATAAAAATAATATCCATAAACTGGTCATTAGGCCTGTAAAACATAGCTATACAGGACACACAATTGATGCTGCCATTCTGAATTCAAAGTTTGTAGAAAATAAATTGTATAAATACTGCAATTTAAATTATAGCGAGGCTGAATTTCGTCGTAATCTCGAAGTGCAGGGTTATGGCTTACCATATATTGCAGTTCGATACAAAGCTAGATCTCCTGAAGAGATTTTGCATGTTATTGAAAACCTGAAAATAGTCTATTTTAACATCCTGACTGATTATTATCTCGATTATCAAAAGAAAAACAAATCTATAATTGAAAAAGAAATTGCTATAACCAGAAAAGAACAGGATACAGGTTTTTTAAATGTCAAAAACAAAGAACAGGAATACTATTTAATAGACCCTGAAACCCACCTAAAAGAAGATTATAGTAAGCTTAATTATTTTAAATTACAATTAGAAGGCAATGAACAGAACCATAATAGTGCTATTAGCAGATATAACAAAATTATTGAAGTATTAAAAGTTGTCAATATAGATCAGGCAATTTATTTATCTTTTATATCTGAAAATTTGCCTTATATTTTAAAGAGTCTTGAAATATCTATGTTGAAAATATCTCTTATAAAACTTCAATCCAGATATACAAACAATCATAATCAGGTTATTGAGACAAAAAATCGTATTGATAAACTTGAAAAATCTTTGTATGAAGAGTATAAAGGCCTTAAAAAGTTTAAAAAGTCAGGTCAGAAAGATTCTTTGCCGGCATTGTTTTCTCCGGCAAAACTGCAACTTACCATTGAATTAATAAAGACCCGGCTTGAAATCATTGAATCGCTTACAAAAATTGAGTTTTATAGCATGCTGTCGGAAAATACCCTGACTGATCTGCTAAATAATATTGATAAAAGACATGAAATTACTAAATTGCAGAGGGAATCAGATTTAGTAAGTGCCAAACTTCTTATCCTGCTGAATATTCTAACCGCTCAGGATCTTGATATTGGCCGTCAAAAAGCCAGATATCTTATTTATGAACTTGAAGAACCTTTTATTAAAAAGATTAAACCCAATTATTCCGGTAATTTTCTTTATGCTTTGTTGCTGGGGCTTTTGTTAGGATGTTTGCAGGCAGTGGTTTATGAAAAAATTTTAATGATTTAAGTTTCATTTAAAGCTGATGGCGATTTAAAAGAATATCATGGGCAAGTATAATGGCATTGGTCATTGATTTTTCACATGCAACAAACTTTCCGGCAATGTTATAGGCGGTGCCGTGACAGGGAGAAGTTCTTACAACAGGCAAACCAGCAGTTACGTTTACGAGATTTTCGCCAGCATACATCTTTAATGGTATCAAGCCCTGATCATGATACAGTGAAATAACACAATCATAATCTTTTGCAGTTTTCCAGAAGCTATCAGCTGAATATGGGCCGCTAATATTGACTCCTGTATCAATTAATTCTTGCACTGCCGGTATAATTATATCCTGTTCTTCTCTGCCGATGCTTCCACATTCACCAGCGTGGGGGTTCAGGGCACAAATAGCCAGTGATGGTTGAATAAAATTCAGGTCTCTTTTTAAATTTATGTTGAGAGCAATAACATTTTCGACTATAAAATCTTTGTTAATCTTTTCTGATACTTCTTTAAGAGGTATATGTCTTGTTAAAAGTAGTAAATTAATGTTTTCTGAGACAAATAACATCTGGGCATTAGCACCTGGGAAAGCCTCCTGAAGTATTTCAGTGTGTCCACAACATTTATAACCGGCCATTTCAAGTGCTTTTTTTGAGAGTGGTGCTGTAATAATGGCATCAATTTCCTGTTTTTTTGCCAGTTCTATAGCATTTTTCAGTGAGGCATAAGCTACTTTTCCGCTGATAGCTGATGGGGCACCATAGTTAATTTCTATTCTGTTAATCTTAAGTTCAGGTTCATAAAACCGAACGCTACTATGAAGCTTGATACCTGAATATTTTTGAACTTCTTCAAAGACATACTCTGGTCCAGATATACAAATGTCAACATCTTCAGGCAAAACCTCGACATCTAAAGACTTTAAAATAACCTCGGGGCCGATACCATTAATATCGCCAGGAGTTAAGCACAGTCTAAATTTCTTATTCGTTTGATTTATCTTCTTCATCAAGTTCATTAAGGTAATTTAATATGTTAACCAGGGTTTTTGGGGTTCCAAGATTACCTGATTTTGTAACTATAAATTGGGCTTTCTGATCCATGCACAGCGGAATTGCATGATCTACCTCGTCAATCAGTTGAAGGTGTACACTATTAACTGCTTTACAGCAAGCATTAGCAGTTTCTCCTCCGACAAGAATCAGTTTAACTTGAATTTCAGCCACAACTTTTGCTGTAAAATCTGCCAGATTGCTCAATATAATCTGAGACAGTCTTGAGGGCTTAATATTTCTGGCTTCTGCCAGTTCGAGTGCTTCTTGAATGCTGTTTTCAGAGGGTGCAGCATAAATAACAACATTTTTATCATCTTTTAAATCATTGATAGTTTCTTCTACTCTGGATGATTCAAGCCCATCAATAAGCTGTGAAGCTGTAAGATTAATAAATTTGAGTTTGTGTTTGTCTGTATGATCTTGCAAGATGTTAACTTGAGACCTTGTTAAAGCTGTTCCGCTGCCTATAACCATCAGGTTAGGATAATCAGGAACAGTTTTAATGATATGTTGATACTTGCCATCAGCAAGCCAGGACTTTGTCAGGGCAGTTGCAAGTCCGGCTGATCCACAGGGTAAGATCTTATGATGAACAGCAGTCTTTTCTAAAGCCAGTATTATCTGTTCAAGATCAATATTACTTACTGCATCAACAACAATTAAACGTTTTTTCTTTTTGATAAGTTCTTGAAGCTCAATTAAAATAGGCCCTGCACCTCTCATAACAGTCATAAGGCTTATATAGCCAATCATTTCAGGGTCTTCGCACTGGTTGGAGAGAAGGGTCATAATATGAGACAGATAAATTGGTGAGTTAGGATCCCTTGCTACTTCTGTTCTTTCAAGAGGGACACCCCTTAAAAGATGGTAACCACCTACTGTTGTTCTACCCTCATCAGGAAAAGCAGGTACTATAAGTGCAGCATCCATACCCTGATCTTCTAAAAGTGCCAGAGATTCAGCTGCAATATTACCTCTCATTGTTGAATCTATTTTTTTATAAATGAAATCTACTTTGAGGTTGGTTTTTAAAGCATGAGCAGAAAGCTTTACCTGTTCTGCAGCTTCTTCAGGAGCTAATAATCTTGATTCAGTATTTATTGCCCATGCTACAGTGTTGTGACATCCTTCTGGAATGCTTTCGTGATCAAGCAAAATCTGTGTATTACAACCTCTGAGCAGAAACTGTAATGCTGTATCATTTGCGCCTGTTAGATCGTCAGCGATAATTCCTATTGTGCTAATTTTTAAAGCCATAATATTTGGTCACTATGTTTGCTTTTTACCCAGTAATTGTAGCCTGTCGCAGAGAACATAGTGATTTATCCTTTTATTGCCTTCAGAATCAGTCCAGTGGTTAAATTCTAATCTGCCTTCAATACCTATAAGGCTTCCTTTTCTGACGTATTCACCGGCTACTTCGGCGTTTCGTCCCCAGAGTTCTATTTTAAACCAGTCTGTTTTGTCTGCATCTTTCTGGCGACGGTTCACTGCAATGGACAATGTGGTTTTCACATTTCCGGATTCAAAATATTTCATTTCCGGATCCTGGCCAACATGTCCTACTACGACAACTGAATTTATCATACAATAAAATCCTATTTTTAAAATACTACTTCAATCTCATTTAAAAAGTCTGCACAATCTTCGGGTATGGTAACATTAATAAACATTCCTGTACATAGTTCAAATCCCGCTGATATAGTGAGTTTTGGCAGGATCTCTATGTGCCAGTGGAAATGCTCATCACAGGCTACATTAAGGGGGGCTGTGTGAATAAAGCAGTTGTAAGGCGGGTTACTCAGGCTCTCAGAAAGTTTATAAAATACGGCTTTCCAGACTTCTGCCAGAGATGTAAGCTGAAAGATTTCCATCTCTTCAAATCTTGCAGAATGAAATCGGGGCATAATCACTAATTCAAAAGGGCTTCTTGCAGCATAAGGTACAAAAGCCACAAAATAAGAATTTTTAAAGATGATACGTTGTTGTTTATTCAGCTCTTTTTCTATCTCATCACACCATACACATCGGTTATGTTTTTTATAGTAAGCTTTAGACCCTTCAAGCTCTTCAGTAATTACAGGCGGTACAAGTGGAACAGCTATAATTTGGCTGTGAGGATGCTCAAGACTTGCCCCTGCAAGGGCACCGTTGTTTCGAAAAATACTTATGTATTGAATTTCTGGTACTTTTGATATGGCGTTATACCTATCCTGATATGCTTTCAGAACCCTGATGTTTTGCGAAAGACTCATGGTTGAAGGGTTAAGAGAATGATTGTTAGTTTCAATAATTACTTCAGCTATGCCTTTAGCATAACTAAAAACTTCTAAACAGTCATTATTATTAATAATAAATGGTTGATTCAGATTAACAGCAGCATATTTATTATTTACTACCCTCAACAGCCAGCCAGGAGTATCAGGTAGTGAATCATCCAGTCTTATTGAATAAACTTCAGGCGGTGTTGTTTCTTCATTTCCCCAGCAAAAAAAGCATTGCTCATCGTGTTCTGGCAGTGATTCATATAATTTTTCAATACGGGCTTGCTCGGGTCTTTTTGCCCTCTCTGTTGCTATTATAACCAATCGTCGTGTTACAGGGTTTTGCCTCATTTCAGGCATTGTTTGCTCCAGAATAGACTAGATTATCTTGATTAAGAATACTTTATAAATACTTATGCTTTTATTGTGCCGGTTAGAGGCTATTTTAACATATTTAAATACCTGAAAAAAAACTGGCAACTTAGCAGAAACCTTCACCGGTTTAAAAAATGATTGTTTAATACCTGTATTCTGCATCATAATTTAGAATATCAGCTAAAATATTCTGGTATTAACCAATATACTTAACAAAAAGGGTTTTAAACTTATAGTTATTTTTCTTAAAACGACTGTGTTTCAATCAAAAATTATTTCTATGATATATTGTTTTTATCCTGGATTATTAGTAAAACCTGGTTTTTGAGCTATAAACCCTTTAATAAAGATAATTTAATCTGGTAACAGGTAATAAACAATACCTTAACAGGATTTATTATGGACAAAAAACACTCTTCAAAAATAAAAGTCTTGCTTGTTGAAGATCATGCCCTTATGAGAGTAGGCATGAAACATTCTCTGTCTATTGATGATGCAATAGAAGTTGTTGGAGAAGCTGAAAATGGTCGCATATGTCTTGAAATGACAGAAAAATTGCACCCGGATGTAATACTTATGGACATTGGGCTGCCTGTAATGGATGGTGTAAAGGCTACAAAAGCTGTCAAAGAAAGATTTCCTGATATTAAAGTTATTATTTTAACTATTAAAGAAGAAGATAAGGATGTTTTTGCTGCTCTGAAAGCAGGAGCAGATGCTTATTGCCTGAAAGATATTCCACCTGAGAAGCTTGTTATTGCTATTAAAACAGTTTTTGATGGCATTGCCTGGCTGGATCCTGCAATTGCTGACAGGGTTCTCAGAAATGTCAGAATTAAAGACAACCTGAATATAGATACAGAAAATAATACAGCCGAACAATATGGACTAACAACCAGAGAAATAGATGTATTAAGCCTTGTAGTAGAAGGACTCAGCAATCAGGAAATAGCTTCCAGGCTTAATATAGCTGAAACGACAGTTAAAACGCACATCCGTAATATCCTTCAAAAACTATCAGTAGATGATAGAACTCAAGCAGCCATCAGAGCTCTTAAAGATGGCCTTATTTAAGGGCATTTAAGTTTTTAAAACCTGAAGAAATTTGTTTTTAATAATGCATGTTTTTAAAAATTTATGAAGTCAATATACCCGTTATGGCAGCCATTCAGCGAGTGTAAAGATTTGTAAAGGCATGCAAATCGCAGGGTTGCACCTAACTATAGTTAGTAGTAAGATAGAAATATCCCAAGGGCATTACTAACAAAAGTTAGTATCCCCGATATAAACGAAAACCCCTATACCGAAAATCGGTATCCCTATTTACTCTCTCGGGTGAGGTTTTGATAGATCAAGAGCCAGAAGGCTCTTTTTTTTATGCAAAAAAAAGCCTGATATTCAGGCTAAAGTTCCTTATGGCACTAGTAGTAGTTGAGTAATATTATTTAATAGAAACAAGTTTTGATTTATTGTTTATTTGAGATTGTTTATGCTGGCTTTTTAGTGTTTTAATTCTTTTTAAGACATACTGGGCGTTTCTAGAAGTCGGTTTGAGTTCAAGATATTTCTTATAAGCTCTTATAGATTCAACAGGCTGATTTGCCTTATCCAGTGCTACACCTAAACCCAGAAAGCCTCTGGCATAAACCGGGTTAAGCTCAACCAGTTTTTTAAAGCAATCAACAGCAGCTTTTATAAGCCCTACACGCATATAAGTACTGCCAAGGTTGTTATAGGCAGACACATATGTTTCATCTTTTTCTAAAATCTTTTTATATGTTCTAATTGCATTATCAAGTTCATTATTGAATTCAAAGGCCAGTGCTAGGCCAAAATAGGCTTCAAGGTAGTCATGATCAATTTTTATTGCTCTTTTATAAGATTTAATAGCTTTTAATATATCACCTATTTCATAAAAACAGTTTGCCAGCTGATAATGCAGAGTTTTATCAAACGGAGAAATGCATTTTGCCCTGCCAAACTCTTCTATAGATCCTTTAAGGTGGCCTACACGTTTGTAAGCGATTGCCAGGCCATAGTGAGCTTCATAATAGTCAGCTCTTAACTCGATTGCTTTTTGATATTCTTCAATAGCTTCCCATATATTATCTTTGCAGCGCAGTGCTTCGGCCATTACAAAGTGATTATAGGCTTTGCCATGTTTCTTTTGATTTGGGTTATCAACCTGATTGCAGAATTCTTTTGCCTTTTTAATTATGGAAGCTTTGATTTTAACCCCTTGCTTAATAGTCTTTTCCCCTAGTACCATAGAATTTACACCTTATGTTAATACTAATAGCCATCTCCTGTTCCCCTGTTTGTATTCATAATAGCTTTTTGTGCTATATATTAAATCAACCAGCTGGAGTAAAATCTATAATCACCCGGTTTAATTTCTCATACATCTACTGGCAGGAGTAAAACCTGCTCATACTATCAGGTTTGTACCTCCTCCAGATGGTGTATTTTTGTGATTAATTTATGGAACCTCTGATTAATTAAGAAATTACTGATTCCAGCAAAAATAGGGAGGGGGTTAAAAAGTTTTCGATTTTTAAAAATCTGTCTTTGTGGTTATGCATCAGTTTTAAAGTATTTACAGTGTTTCAGGTGTCTAAACTTTACCTCTCTACAAGATTCTGATAGAGTAAGCATTGTCTGGATTTTCAGATTGTATTAGAAGGACAAAAAACCCATTAATTGAAAGTCAGATTTAACAAAATAGAATCGTCTAATAAACGGATTTTACTAAAATGAACATTAAAATAGCTTCACTGGATTTTGACGGTACGCTGAGGTTTAATAACCTTGAAAAAGACTGTATTGATTTGCTGAAATCTTTACCATCCAATATTATTAGTGTTATTAATACCGGACGTGGCATAGCACTGGTCAAAGAGAAAGTTAAAACATATTTCCCTGATGACTATGAGCTGTTTATGGGGGCTATGCGGTTTTTTATCTGTAATAATGGTACTGATATTTATTACCATAATGGCAATGATTACGTGACTTTGAAGGAATGGTCAGACCACCTGCAAGACCAGTGGAATAGATCTCTTTTACTGGAACGTTTAACTCCTCTGGCAGAAGAGTTAATGCTTGACCTGTATCCTGAAGTTTATAACTTTAAGCTGTTATACTACTTTCACAGGAAGAGCTTTGAAGAAGCAGGAGAGGTTATTCAGAAATTGCAGCAAGCAGTTTCAGATCAGAATATAAAGATAATCCATGCTCAATCTTCTCAGACACCACCACCAGGGCTTCTAAAGTTTGTTTGCGAGATATTTCCACTGAAAGCAGGTAAAGGTAATGCCCTTATTTTCCTGAAAGATTATCTGGAAAACCAGGGAGATACTGTTGAAGCCATTGCATGCTTTGGTGATGATCGAAATGATATTCAGACTATTGTTGATATGCCCGGGCAATATGAATGGTGGTATGGTTGCCTTGTAGGTAACAGCACCGACTGGATTATATCAAGGGCAAAAGAAGCAATGCCTTTTGTTAAAGGCAAAATAATTATAGCCCCTCCTGAATATCCCGGGCCAGAGGGCATTAAGTGGATTATGCAAAAATTAAACTGGCTCTGAATTCAGGTTAATATTTTTCTTCAACAAGCACCACAGAAACAACCTTCGATGTAAATAAAACTCGAAAACCCCTTTACTTAAGCAAAACAATTTAGTATTTTAATAATTAATACATATAATTAGCTTTTTACCATATAAAAATGCATTCAACAGAGAACATCAAAATGCAAGCTACTGGATGTTTTGTATGGTTAAGTCAGTCAGGATGGCTTCAATGATTATCTGAAACATGGTATTGTTGAATGTAACTTATTTTAAATAATCATTAAAGCAAAATAGTTTTAATGTTATCAGGGAAAAGCCAGTAAAAATTATGTTATTAGCAACAGATCTTGATGGAACACTTGTATTAGGAGAAAAAGAGGTCATCAGTGAGCTTTTTTCTCTCTTTAAAGACTATGATATAAGTGTTGTATTCGTTACAGGACGTGACATAAAGAACTTTAGAAAGCTTTCAAGGCTGTTTTACAGACAAAATAAGATGAAACTGGTTTATCCTGATTATCTTGTAACCCTCAATGGAGCCAAAGTATACCGCAGAAGAAAGTCATATCTTGTACCTTTAAAGAAATACTGGGTTGATAGAAGCTGGTTCAGACAAATTTCAAAAGGCTGGGATAGAAAAGCATGCCGTGAAGCTATCATAAAAACTGCTGAAAAGCTACGCTTTGGTGATGATTATCCTTCAGTGGTAAGTGTAAGGTATAAACCAAGTCGTTATTATTATGAATGTATAATTTATTATAAGATGCTAGATGAAATAAAAACCACTCTGGAACAAGAATGCAAGATAAATAACACTAAAGTTAATGTTATATTTGATTATATACAGAAAGAATATGTTGATATGGGCCTTGCGGTTCTTGATTCTATAGATAAGAAAAAAGCTGAATATGTTAGAGCAATGCGAGATGAAACTGGTGGAGTATACGTAATGATGCCGTCTTCTTCTAATAAAGCACTGGCCGTTGACTTTATAAGAAAGAAAATGGGGTTAGAAAAGTCAGAAGTTATAGTGGCAGGCGATGGCGGTAATGATTTTCATATGTTAACCTGCGGTTTCAGGTCAATAGTGGTTAATAACGCTCATCCCCTTTTGTTACGCAAAAATCTTGACCTGTTACCGGAAAAACAGAAAAACAACCTGATTTTTACAAAATCAGATGGTGCAGCAGGCCTCCTTGAAGGTATAAAAATAATTTTAAATCAGTCCTTCCCTCATGGCAGTGACGGCAGCTTGGGTTCTGTCATCAACGCATAGCTTTTGAAGAATACTGTGGACATGGGCTTTTGCTGTAGCCCTTGTAATAAAAAGACGTTCTGCTATTTGTGGGTTTGAAAGCCCATCTACAATAAGTTTTAAGACCTCAAGTTCTCTCTCTGTTAGAAGTTTAGCCAGATCTGAACGGGTTTTTTGAGGTTCAACTTTCTCTTCAATATTTTTTGATAAGCTGTTTTTGTTAATAGCATTGAGAACAGTTCTTGCAATAGCAGGATCAAGCCAGGCTGTACCTTCATTAACAGCTTTAATAGCAGATGTTAGCTGCTCAGGAGAAGCACCTTTCATACAGTATGCATCAGCCCCGGCGCCAAGTGCGGCAAAAACGTCATCTTCACTATCTCTTGAAGTAAAAACTAGTATTCTTGAAGGTAAATTGCTTTCCTTGATCTTTTGAGTTGCCTCAATGCCATCTATAACAGGCAAACCAATATCCATAAGTATGACATCAGGTTTAAGTTCTTTTGCTTTTTTGACACCTTCTTCGCCATCTTCTGCTTCACCGATTAGTTCAATGTTTTCGGCTTTTTCAAGAACAAGTTGTAAACCCATTCTGGTCATTGTATGGTCTTCAACGAGTAGAACCCTTATTGTTTTTCTATCTTCACTCATTATTTTCCTCTATCTATTTAACGGGAATAGTAAACCCGAAGGTTGAACCGATATTTTCTTTGCTTGTAGCCCATACCTTACCGCCATGAGCTTCAATTATTTGCCTTGAAAGATATAAGCCTAAGCCGGTGCCGGTAGAACGTTGTTTGGAAGTGCCCTGAGAGAATCTTTGAAATAGGTTTTTCAGGTCAGTTTCAGGTATGCCCCGGCCTGTGTCAGTCACGCTTATAGTGATTAAATGTTCATCAGATTCAGCTTTTATAGTAATTTTTCTTTCTGCTGGTGTATAATTTATAGCATTTCCGAGATAGTTTGCCAACACCCGCCTTAATTCTTTTTTATCTGCGGTGATAGAAATATCAGTATCAGGTAAATCTATTTCAATGGAGAGGTTTTTCTTACTCAAAAGAGAAGTTATTTCTTCTATGCAAGAAAATATAAGTTCTTTTACATTGAAAGTATCTTTTATAAGGCACAGTTCACCTGCTTCATACTTATAAACTTCAAGCAGTGCATTGACAAGACCGAGCATATCTTTGTTACTGATGCGCATTGTGTCGAGCAGCTTACACTGGCGTTCTGATAATTCGCCAAGGGTGCCGTCAAGAAAGAAATTCAGGGTTTGTATTGCAGCCAAAAGAGGGGTTCTCAGGTCGTGAGTAAGGGTAGCTATAAAGTCTTCACGCAATCTTTCATTTTCTTTTTGGGCGGTAATATCTCTTACTACGACGACATAATCGTGTGCAATTTCTTCTTCTTCTCCATAAATAGGGGCTATGCTTAATTCAACAGGTATATTTTTATTATATGTTGAATTATAGATGATACAGTTGCTATCAATAATTGAGTCGGTAGTTATTTTTCCGTCATAAAAGCAGGTATTGTTACATTTTATTATATCAGTAAGTTTTTTATTAAGTATATCCTGAATATTGCTGCCTTTTAGATTTACTATGGCCGGGTTCGCAGATGTAATAAGCATTTGCTGGCTAAGTGTTAGAATTCCATCTGCTGAAGATTTAATAATAGCATTAAGTTCTGCATTAGCGTATGTCAGGCTTAGTGTACGTTCTTTGACGGTATCTTCAAGCTGTTCGCTGTAATTTTTTAGTTCTGTTTGTGCCTGATTAAGTTCAATGATTTTGCTTTCGAGATTTTCAATTAAGTCAGTTCTCTCGAAAGCATTGTCAATAGTGATTTTAAGATCTTCGTTATCCCAGGGCTTTTCAACGTATTTGTATATGCCAATTTCATTTATAGCTTTTATAGCATTTTCTTTGTCAGCATAGCCTGTTAAGAGTATTAATGTTGCCAGTGGATAAAGGCTTTTTACGTTTTTTAGAAACTCAATGCCATTCATTTCAGGCATTAAGAAATCAGAAATGGCCAGCTTCACAGGTATTTCTCTAATTGCGTTCAGTGCTTCAGCAGGAGAGGTGAAAGCAATTACTTCATAATCTGTTTCTAGAAGCAAATAGTTTTTGATACTTGCAATAACCATTTCTTCATCATCGACCAGGACCAATTTTTGTTTGTTTATGTCTGAATTCATTGTTTAATGTGCCTTTAATTGTACCTTTAAGATATTTTATTCAGCTGGTATCCCTTTAAACTTAACTTTAGGCTTGATACCTTCAATTAAAAAGCTTTCTATTTTGGCTTCAGGTATAAATTTATTAGTATAAAGGCTGAATTCAGTGGGATATATACCTACTGGTTTGACATTTCCATATTCATCTCTTATTTTGTTTAAAGTTGCTTCGTATTTTATAATATAGGGGCCAATAACAGCCTTTTCTGAAAACGGCCATCCTTTAAAATCAACAATTTCAGGGCATTCAATGACTGTATTGACTCTAAAAATTGATACCCCGGAATAGTCTTCACTGAGTTCTCCAAGGGTGCTTCCTATAAGACTTTTGCCACTGTCTAAAAGAAACCGGGAGCTGGTTGTTTTAATTGTTCTTATGGGTCTGGTCTTTTTATTTTTTAAAAAGACTGTTATATATAGAATTGGAATATCGTTACGGTCATAAACAATATATTGCTGGTCTACTTCTTTGATTGTATAACCTATTTCTTTTGCTTCATCTCTAAAATCTTTTAGAGGTTTTCCAACTTTAGCTATGCCTATTGAATCTTTTGTTATTAAAAGATTTTCTGGTGTTTTAGCAAAAGCAATAGAGGTGCTGAATACCAGCAAAAAGCCTGTTAAAAGTAAAATTGCTCTATTGAATAGTGTGTACATATTGTTAATCCTTTAAATGAGATAAACTGAATAACCCGTGAAGTAAAAATACATTAAAATTTATTAATACTGGGATAAATATTGATTAAAAAAAATCAATAGTTGTCGATAACAATTATATTATACAACAATCATTTTGATGTGTTACAGGGTAATAGTAGTGGTATACAGGAGTATTGAGATGTTCTTAAGAATTAATATAATTTTAATGAGCTTTGTAGTATTAATTGCTATGCTAATAACAGGGGCTGTTTCAGTTGCAGAGGCTTCAGATTATGCCCGCTGGTCAAATGATAACATGCCTCTCAAGGTTTATATTCAGCGACAATCAAATATAAATGGGTTTCAGAATTCTTATCCTGTTGATGTTGCAAGGGCTTTTAAAGAATGGAAAACAGCAACCCGCAATAAAGTTGATTTTAAAGTTATAAATAATCCTGATGATGCAGATATTCAAGTTTTATGGGTTGGCCAACTCAAGAAACAGGATCTTTATGAATCGGCAAAAGGCCATGGCTATGTCTGGGGTGTTACTAAACTGGGCAATCCTACTGTTATTTATCTTGTAACTACGCATCCTTTGAATAATAATCAGCCTTTATCAAGTCAGGTTATTTATATGATAGCTTTACACGAAATAGGGCATGCCCTTGGCCTCTGGTGGCACACAAGTTCGCCAGAAGATATTATGTATCCAGATTTTATCGTTCCATCTTCAACAGTCAATGGGTCAAGGCTTATAGCCAACAAAAATCAGGGAAAACTCTCTTCCAGAGATGTTAGAAACCTGCTGGCACTTTACAATAATAATAATGTTGTTTTACTTGATAAAGTCTCACGAGGAAAGAATATTAAAATAGCTGCAAGAAACAATTCTGCACTTGGTGAGATTGAGACAACAGGAACAGCAGCAGCATCTGTAGCAACAAAATCAACTAAATTGAATGTTGACCTGGGTAGATCTCTGGCAGAACTTAAAGATAACCCCGATAGTTATGAAGCATATAATAATATTGGCCTGGTATATCTGGAAAACAATGATTTTGATAATGCTATAGCCTCTTTTAATAAAGCTATTGAGTTGAATAATCGTTATTCCAAAGCTTATTTTAACCTTGCCCTGACATTTTCCAGGCTAAAGGATTATGATAAAGCTATATCAGGTTATGAAATGTATTTAAAGCTTGAGCCCAAAGCATATAATTATGATAATGTTCAAAAAGAAATTGACAGGTTAAAGAATATTTCGAGTCATTTTTAGAAAAATGCTTTCTATTACTAAGAAAGCTACCAGATAAATGGTAGCTTTTCGTTTATATAAGACGGTGCATAGCCTGAAAACAGAAAAATCTGTTATTCTAGTTATGCATCAGTTTTTAATATTCTGAAAATCAGTCAAATAATCTGCTTACAGAAGCGTTATCGTGTATTCTAGCTATAGCTTCACCAAGCAGGCCAGCAATACTGAGTTGAGTAATTTTGCTAATAACGTTATCAGGCCTGAGAGGTATTGTATTGGTTACAATAACTTCTGTAATAGGAGAATCTTCAAGCCTTTGAATAGCTGGACCGCTGAGAACAGGGTGACAGGCACAGGCATAAACTTCTTTCGCACCGTAATTGATAAGTATTCTTGATGCTTCACAGATTGTGCCGGCAGTATCTATCATATCATCAATAAGAATGGCCGTTCTGCCAGAAACTTCACCAATAACATTCTGTACTTCAGCTACATTATGCGCACTGCGTCTTTTGTCAATAATAGCTATCGGCACATCAAGCTTCTTAGCAAAGACTCTGGTTCTTTCTACTCCGCCGGCGTCAGGGCTGACCATCACAATATCAGGAAGGTTTTTCTCTTTAACATACTTAACAAGTACTGGTGTAGAGTAAATGTGGTCAACTAAAATGTTGAAAAAACCTTGAATCTGGCCTGTATGTAGATCCATAGCAACTATTCTGTCTGGCCCGGCGGTGGTAAGGAGATCAGCTACCAGCTTGGCTGTTATTGCTTCACGCCCTGCTGTTTTTCTATCCTGCCTAGCGTAACCATAATAAGGAATTACAGCTGTGATACTTCTGGCACTTGCTCTTTTAAAAGCATCAATCATGATTAGCAATTCCATAAGGTTTTTGTTAACAGGATCACATGTTGGCTGAACGATAAAAATATCGTCTCCCCTGATGCTTTCCTGAATTTGTACGTAAATTTCTCCGTCGCTAAAGTTTTTTACAACCATTGGGCCGACGCTTGTTCCCAGATAGTCGGCAATCTCATAAGCCAGCTGTGGATTAGATCTGCCGGTAAATATTTTTACTTCGCTTCTTGCAGGTGATTTATTGTCGTCTTTAATTTGAGGTAAATGCATTTCAACTGCCACTTTTAGTTTCCTCCAATTGTTTTTTTTCAATTTGTCTAATCTTTCTGGTAACCCAGCCTTCCATGTTGGCCTGTTTTTGTCTTGCTATAGCCAGTGAACCGGCGGGTACTTCTTTTGTAATAACTGAACCTGCAGCAACATTAGCTGCTTCTTTTACGGTAACTGGTGCTACAAGCACACAATTACTACCAATTTTTACTTTATCTTCAATAATTGTAGTGTTTTTTTCTTTTGTTAGAGCATTGTAATTGGCTGTTATGGTGCCTGCACCGACATTTACTTCAGTGCCAAGTTCAGAATTGCCAATGTATGCCAGATGTGCAGCATTAGTGTTATCCCCTATTTTAGAGGTTTTTAGTTCAACAAAGTTACCAATTCGTACTTTTTTACCGAGTATAACGCCATCCCTCAGGTTAGCAAAAGGTCCTATAGAGCAATTTGCATCTGTAGCTATATTTTCAAGTTGAGACATTGAAACATTATTTTCTGGCCCTAAATCAACATTACCTTTTATACAGGTGTTTGGTCCAATTGTGCAGCCGCTTGCAATATAGTTGGTTCCTTCTATATAGCATCCAGGTAATATAGTAGTATCTTTTTCAATGACAGTTTCAGGAGAAATCCAGGTATTTACAGGATCTACAACAGTAACACCTGATGACATAAGCTCTTTAATCTTTCTATCCTTTAAGAGCTTTGCTGCCTGGGCGAGATCTACCTGTGAGTTTATGCCAAATATTTCATCTTCTTTAGCCAGCGCATGGGCATTAACCCGTAGTTCTTTATTGGTAGCCCATTCAACAATATCTGTTAAATAATATTCTCCCTGTGCGTTGTTGGTATTTAGTTCCAGAAACGCAGGCGATATTTTTGTCCATTCTATGCAGTATACACCGGTGTTAATTTCTGAAATTTTCTTTTGAGAGTCGCTTGCATCTTTCTCTTCAACTATTTTAATTACAGTGCCTTCAATACCCCTGACAATTCTGCCATAATTTGCTGGATTATCAAGGTTAGCTGACAGTATGCTCAGGTCAGATGCAGATGATATATGAGCCTCCAGAAACTTATTCAGGGTAGCTTCTCTTAATAGGGGTGTATCTCCACATAAAATCATTAAAGTGCCTTCAAAGTTAATCAGATTGCCATAAACCTGGTATACTGCGTGTCCTGTGCCCAATTGTGGCTCTTGCAGGATACATTTAATGTTTTTGTTGCACGTTTCAACAATATGGTTTTTAACTGATTCGCTCTGATGGCCGACGACGACGAATATTTCGTCTATATCCATTGTGTTTATTGCGTTTAAAACTCTCTCAATAAGCGATTTGCCCATTATTTTATGAAGCACTTTCGGATACTTTGACTTCATCCGGGTTCCTTTACCCGCAGCAAGCACAATAGCTTTTGTACTCTTATTAACCACTGGTAATTAGCGTCCTGTTATTTGCTTCTACATATTAAATTATGAAACAAAAAGGTTTTAAATACACAGATTAATAACTATTACTTAAATAATATTTACATCCCGGATGTTTGTTTAAATAGCTAAACTCCTCTAAAATTGTATCTTTTGAGCTAATAAATACTGACCAAGCAATCAGGACAGAGGTTAAGGTAAAATATATTTAATATCAAATTAACTAGCACGGAGTTATAATACAATATAGTAAAAAATATATAAAAGTTTCTTTATTATATAATAATATAAAATACTTTTTAGTAAATTATTATAAATAATTACCAAAAAGACTGCTTAAATACTTCAAAATTTTTTAAAAATATGCTATCCTGTAAAAGGTCAGGGCATATTTAAATGCGCAAAACAAGGAGAAGTGGATTGGAAACCCTATTATTGTTGACAAAAATATTTGGCATTTCCTTTACATCCGGTGTTAACCTGTATGCAACAGTGGCTCTTGTCGGGCTTGCTGTCAGGTTTAATGTGATACAAAATTTACCTGAGCAGTTACACGTTCTGGCAAACGAGTATGTCATTGGTGTAGCCCTGACAATGTATGTATGTGAGTTTTTTGCAGATAAAATACCTGCCTTTGACAGCTTCTGGGATAGCATTCATACTTTTATAAGGCCGTTTTCTGCTGCCTTTATTGCTCTTATGGCTGCAGGAGATGCTTCTATAGTTGTCAAAATAATTGCTGTACTTCTTGCAGGATCAGTTGCACTTACTACTCATACTGCAAAGGCCGGTACAAGGTTGTTGATAAACACCTCTCCTGAGCCAGTTAGCAACTCTGTAGTTAGTATTGCAGAAGATATAGGTGTATTCGTACTTGTGGCTCTTGTCTTAACGCATCCTTTTGTTGCTGCAAGCATTATGGCAGTTCTGCTATTGCTTATTATATGGCAGGGGCCCAAACTTATTGGCTTTATAATATACCTGTTTAAAGCGATTTACTGTAAGCTGTGGAGTTATGTTCCCTGTGAGAATTCAGTAAATCTTGAGATTATGCCGCATTCTTATGATGCATACCTGAATAACATTCTTGAAGGATCTGAAAGGGTTTACCTGACAATAGGAGCCGTATTTAAAGGATCAAAAAAGCGTTCAGGATATTTTGTTGTCTCTGCCCGCAGGTGTATTATACTTCACAGGTCGTGGTTCAGGGTCAGACATATTGAAGTTGATCTTCAGGATATATTAAGAATGACTTTTCAGAAAAATTTTCTTACTGACAGGCTATCGTTTACCTTTGATCCTGAAAAACAACTTATTATAACTCTTTTCAAACGCAATGACAAAAGTATTGATGAAATAAAGAACCTTTTTAAGTCTTTAGGTGTTGAAGTAGTTGAGCCTGCTTTATATCCCGGAAATACAGGTTATGAACCTGCAGGCTAAAAGCTATAAGATATACGGTGCTTAACTTAAGATTTTTTCGAATTTTAAAACCCTTGCTAAGCTAATACTTGATTATTCTAAACGTGTTTCAAATGCGTTTATTATAGTTTAAAAAATTAACCCAGCGGTCTGACTTTCAAAGCTGGTCTATCCATTCTCACTTTAAGGACATTAGCAATTTTCTCATAGCCCTGCCTGCCCATAAGTGCATAAGTGTAATTCTTTGCCTGTTCTACACCAGGTTGGTCAAATGGATCAATATTATATATTTTGCCAGCAATAGCAGTTTGTACTTCATACATAAACATAAGCTGCGCTAGATAAAACTCGTTTATTTCTGGCATTGTTATAGTTACATTGGGCCTATTATAACCAGCCAGAGTTATTGTTGTGGCGTCAGCTTCTGCATTTATCAATTCATTCATTGTTTTATTAGACATATAAGCAAGATCAGGTATACTTGAATAGGTTGCCGGTATCTTGAGCTCATTATCAAATTTTTTCACCCTGATAAAAGTAATTACTTTATCATTTGGGCCTTCATTGTAGAGTTGTATTTGAGAGTGCTGGTCGGTTGCCCCGAGTGCTTTTACCGGAGTCTGGCCTGTGTTAACCCTTTCGCCTTTCAGGTTGTTTTCTTTACCCAGAGATTCAGCCCAGAGTTGACAGTACCAGTCTGAAATATATTTTAGCCTGCTTGAATAAGGCATACAAACAGAGATTTTTTTATTTTTCTTCTGGTCAAGAAGAACATGAATAAGTGCATTCTGTGCAGCTATATTTTTATAGAGACTTCCTTCTCTTAAACTTGATGCTATTGACTGTATACCGTCAACAAGTTTTTGTATATCTATACCAACCAAGGCAAAAGGTAAAAGCCCGACAGCAGAAAACACTGAAAACCTGCCACCCACGTCATCAGGCACCGGGAAGGATTGAAAACCTTCATCCTGTACAATTTTTCTCAATACACCTTTGTTTTCATCGGTTGTGACGACGATATGATCTTTATAGCCGTCTCCGCAGGCTTCTTTAAGTTTTTCATGAAAGATAATGTACTGTGACATTGTCTCTGCAGTTGTACCAGACTTAGAAATAACGTTTATCAGAGTCTTTGATAGATCAAGTGTATTTAAGAGCCCTGTTACCTGATCCGGGTCTATATTATCAAGGAAGAAAATCCTGGGATAACCTTCCCTTTGTTCAGGTGTTAGCATATTCCAGTAAGGTTTAAGAAGGGCTTCTGTCACAGCGAGGCCTCCCAGAGCAGAACCACCTATACCAAGTACTACAACATTTTCAAATTTACCTTTTACTGAAGCAGCATATGCGTTAATAGAAGCCACCAGTGCATTGTTATCAGCCATTTTCATCCATGCTAGCCAGCGACCAGGGGTGCTTTTATTAGCCCATAGATCAATAACCCAGTCATTCATTTTATTATTATAAAGTGTAAAGGTTTTCCTTAAATCAAGACCGTTTTCCTGACCGACTATTGAGACATCAACATTTGTGTAATCAAGTTCAATCATCGCCATTGTTATACTTCCTTCTTTCTTAAATAAGTTGCATCAATGATCAAGTGATCATTATTAATTTTCAATATAAACCATTTTAACAAAATGTTTTCAGGGTGTTGAATTTTTTTTTCAATTTCAGTTAAAGTAAGGTTTTCTGGTATTTTTAATGATATTTTTTTTATAAGAATATTATAGTTCAAGCCTTTCAAACCTCTTACCATTCCATATATACAGGGCTGCTCGATTAATACCCCCTGGGAAGGTTTCAGAAACCAGTATTTTTCCTGGTCTTACTGTAACAATACCTTCCATAATACCATTGACTGCAAATATGGTATCAAAAGTATGTCTATTTTTGTTGTATGAATAAACTCTAATAGATTTAAGCAAACTGACACCACCAGAAGTGCTTATTGCAATAATATCTTTCTGAGCATCATTGTTTACATCCTGTACCATAACTGAATCAATTTCACCTGGTATCTGCTCTGAAATCCACAGGTTAACAAGTTCAGGGTCAGATGGTTGCAACACCATTATCTGACAGGCAAATTCACCCTCAGCTCCAAGCGGAATATTGTATGATACAACAGCTTCAGGCTTAAAATCGGCAGTAACATCATGTGTTTGCAGTTCAATATTTTTACTATTATTTTCTGAAAGCAGCTGATAAAAGAAAGATTGCTTGAAAGGCTCCATTAATGAGTGCTTATAGTCTGTAATATTAGCCCCACCTCTTAAAGTTGACCCGTATTTTTTCAGGTAATAGTCAATATTTTCATTATTGGATTTTTTTAACAACTCAGACAGGCGTTTTTCTTGCTCTGCTTCATCAATAATAATAAAAGCAGGGTCAGGATCTTCAGTATTATCAATCTCTTCTGGTGGGGTAAACGCTATTTCTTCTGAGTCTTCAGATATAGAATTTGTGCTTTCTTCTGATTCTAGGAATGCTTTTATTTTATCAGTTTCAAGTCTTATTGACTTCAGGTCATTTTCAATTTTATTAAAATCTATAGATTCTTCATTATAAGCTTCTTCTAAACTTTCAGACTGTATTGTTAGTTTAATATCCTCTTTAGAAAAACTAACCGGTTTATTTTCCTTTTCATCTGTAGATATTTTAGATTTTTTATCTTCTTTTAACTCTTCGGTTTCTACTTTTTCATAATCTACACTTTCTATAATCTCAACTTCTGGCTTTAATTCAGGTTTAATTTCTTTTTTAGAATGAGTTTTTTCAGTAACTTCATCCAATTTATTTTCTATTTTAGCTTTCTTTTCAGGCTTTGCGGGTTTATCAGAAACAACTTTTTCAGGTAAATGAATCCCTTTAGGATCTGCAATCTGAAATTGCAAGCTATTAATGATTTCTTTATTAACAGCTTCCTTTTTTCCAGCCTCTGTAGAGATATCTACCGAGAGATCAGGTGAAAATGTCTGCACAGATTCATAATCAAACAAAGATGACTGCTGGGCCAGAGCAGTATTTGTTAGTAATACAAATAAAAATAAGCTAAATATCGTTTTTTTCATCATATACTATAGAACGGTAACTGTTTTAGCAAGATTACGTGGCTGATCAACGTCCTTACCAAGAAATTCAGCGATATAATAGGCCAGCAATTGCAATGGTATAACATTTATTACCGGTGACAGAAGTTCATCTACATATGGAACTGTCATAATTGATTCAAATATTGATTCTACCAGTTCATCATTCTGATTGGCAACAGCTAACATTCTGGCATCCCGGGATTTAGCTTCCTGTGCGTTAGAAATGACTTTTTTATACACGACACCTGGCGTTACAATTGCCAGCACCGGCATTGTATGATCAAGCATAGCTATGGGGCCGTGCTTCATTTCACCTGCCTGATAACCCGTAGCATTTATGTAACTGATTTCTTTAAGTTTGAGAGCTCCTTCAAGGGCAACAGGAAAATTGATGCCCCTTGCTATAAAGATAAAATTTCTGTAGTTATAGTATTCACGGGCACATAGCTTGATAGATTCCTGGTTGTTAAGAACTAATTCAAGATATTTTGAAAGATCATAGAGGCCTTTTTTTAGGTCAATAAGTCTTTCAGAGCTACAGGTATTATTTTTTTCTGCCAGAAAGATTGCTATCAAATAAAAAGCGATTAGCTGAGCTATAAAAGATTTTGTCGCAGCAACAGATATCTCTATACCTGCTCTCACATGAACAATGCTATCAGCTTCACGGGCCATTGCTGAATCTATTCTATTAGTAATAACCATGACATGGGCATTATGTTCATGTGCTATTTTAATTGCAGCCCTGGTATCAGCTGTTTCTCCAGATTGTGATACAGCAATGACGAGTGTTTTATCATCAACAACACTTCTTCTGTCAATTACTTCGCTTGCCAGTTCAACTTCTACAGGCATACCTGTCAGTTCTTCAATAACATATTCTCCTACCAGCCCGGCATGATAAGATGTACCGCAGGCTATAATCTGAATACGGTTGATTTTTTCAAGTTCCTGTCCTGTAAGTTTAACATCTTCGAGAGTTACAGGCGATTCAGGTTTGACAATTCTTCCTGCAAGTACCTGTCTGACAATGCCAGGTTGTTCGTGAATTTCTTTTAACATAAAATGTTTAAAGCCCATTTTTTCAAGGGTTACAGGCTCCCAGGGTATGTAAGATACTGGTTTGAAGAGTTTCAGACCATCCAGATTAGAAATCTGGACGTGATCTGCCTTTATTTCTGCCACCTCGTCATTATCAAGGTATATTACTTTTCTTGTGCTTTCAAGCATTGCAGGAACGTCGCTTGCTACAAAGTTTTCTTCTTCGCCAAGACCGATAACAAGCGGTGTATTTCTCTTTGTTACAACAAGTTTATCAGGTTCATTTACATCTATAACGGCTACAGCAAAATCACCTTCAACCTCTTTCATTGCTTTTTGTATAGCTACAAATAGGCTACCCGTTTCTTTCTTTTTATCATCAATAAGGTGTACAAGTGTTTCAGTATCAGTATCTGATGTAAAATTGTAGCCTTTATTAAGAAGTTCGGTTTTTAATTCTTTATAGTTTTCTATAATACCGTTATGAACCAGTGCTATTGATTGATCCATACTTGTGTGTGGATGAGCATTGATTTCATTAGGGATACCATGAGTTGCCCAGCGTGTATGCCCAATACCTAGAGAACTTTCCTGTTTATCCTGTGCATGTTCAGACAGCATAGATTTTAATTTTTCCAGTTTGCCTGCTGCTTTAAAGGTATGAATTGAGCCTTTAAGGTACAGGGCAAGGCCTGCCGAGTCATAACCTCTGTATTCAAGCCTGCTCAGGCCGTGAATCAGAATAGGTATAGCCTGTTTTTTACCAATATATCCAACAATGCCGCACACAATAATTTCTCCCTATATGCTATAAAACGCTATAATATGAAATTTATTACTATACAATAACAGGATCATTTTACATACCATTATAGTACGATCTCAAAAAATACTTAACGCTTTTCTTGTTTTAAATCTGAAAATCACAGTATACATCAATTGTTTTCAGGTTTTCTTTTTTCATAAAAAATAATCTAAATAATCATATCAGAAGATTGTTAAAGGTATTTTAAGTTTATAAAGTTCAATCACAACAAACTGTTAAAAATGAAAGAGCCCTCTGTAAAGGAATTTACAGGTATTATATTAAGTGTATGATATGTGAGATATAAATTTTTTTGAGATGTAAAAAGTATTCTCATCAAATAAAAAAATTTTATGGTTTAATTAAAAAGATCAGTGCATAACTTAAAAAGTTTTCGATTTTCAAAACCCAAATCCCGCCCACCCTAAAGGAAGGCAAGGTGTCTCACTTTCAGGCTGCGCATGTTCGTTCAACTTATATCTTCACTTTTAAAATTTTTGAAAATCGAAACCATAAAAATCTATCATTCTGGTTATGCAATTAGTCTTTAAGAAAGACCAGTGACAATAGCTTAAATGAGGATCAAATTCAGATGAGCAGTGCATTTGGCGAAGAAAGACCCTGGGGAAAATATGAAGTACTTCTAGAAGAAGATACTTATAAGGTCAAAAGGATTATAGTAAAACCTGGACAGCGCTTGAGTCTTCAGTATCACGAACACAGAAGCGAAGTATGGGTTGTTGTTGATGGTAAAGCTATTATTACCTGCGGTAAAGATGAAATACCAGTAGAGAAAGGGCAATTTGTCAGTATACCAGAGGGAACCAGACACCGCATAGAAAACCCGGAGAAAAGAGATCTGGTCTTTGTTGAAGTTCAGAATGGTAATTATTTGGGCGAAGATGATATTGTCAGGCTTGAAGATGATTATAAAAGAAATACATAAGTGTTACCTACATTTCTTTACACAGATTTATAAGACTTCTACATCAGGGAGAAACAGGTTCTTATGATTAGCATTATCGATTGGATTGTAATAATAGTTTATATTCTTTTGCTGCTTTACCTCGGGTGGTGGCTGGGCAAAAAACAAAGCACAACAGATGAATATTTTGTAGGCTCAAGGTCACTTACCTGGCCTCTTATTGGTATATCAGCGATGGCAACCCAGTTAAGTACTATCAGCTTTATTTCTGCACCTGGCTTTGTAGGCCTGAGAGAAGGTGGAGGGATCATATGGCTGGGGTATGAATTTGCTGTACCTATTGCTATGCTACTTTTAATTATAGTAATATATCCTGTATTTTACAGGGCAAAGATTATAACAATATATGAATACTTAAATGCCCGGTTTGATTCCTCTGTACGGACAGCCATAAGCCTTGTATTTCAGGCCAGCCGTGTATTTGCAACAGGTATAACTATTCATGCCACTGCTATTGTTTTTGAAACAGCTTTTCAGATTCCTTATTTGATTACACTTGTGATTGTTGCTTTTGTAACAATCATATACGCTACAATGGGAGGAATTAAGGCTGTTATCTATGCTGATGTTATACAGATGATAATTATCTTTGCCGGTATATTTGTTTGTGGATTCTATGCCCTGCATCTGATTGGCGGCTGGGAAATATTTACACAACATCTTGACCCTGCACGACTAAAAGCAGTTGATTTTAATAACTGGGGCTACAAAAGCGAGAATGAATTTGGCTTTTGGCCACTGTTGTTTGGTGGTTTGTTTCTTTATCTATCTTATTATGGCTGTGACCAGACACAATCACAGAGACTTGTATCTTCAAAAAACATGTGGCACTTGAATATAGCTCTTGTCTTTAATGGCCTGGCACGTTATCCTATGGTTCTGGCTTATTGTGTAATGGGTCTTCTTGTTGGTACCTTTGCTACAATGAGCCCTGAGTTCATGAGTGCTATTCCTAAAGATGCAGCAGGGCCAAGAGCTGACTATATGCTACCTACGTTTATTGTACACTATCTGCATCCTGGCATAATTGGCCTGTTGCTTGTTGCTGTATTATCAGCAGCGATGTCAAGTATCAGTGGTACAATTAATTCACTTAGTGCAGCTTCTTTAAAAGATATCATTATACCTTATTTCAAAAAAGATATGGATGGTAAAACCGCTTATAAATGGTCTCTAGGGTTAACAGTGTTCTGGGGTATAACTTGTACACTGGCTGTAGTCTTTGCCAATATTGCACCAACAGTTATTGAGGCTATTAATAAGATAGGGTCCCTCTTTTTTGGTTGTATTCTTGGTGTTTTTGTCCTAGGTATGTGTACGAAAAAGACCAATGCCTTTGGCTGTAAGATAGGCCTGATACTTGGATTGTTGACCAATCTCTATTTATGGCTTGCAGTTCCTGAGTTATCCTGGTTCTGGTGGAATCTAACAGGATTTATTATTACTGTTATTTTTGGATATCTTTCAAGTATTGTGGTTATATTCTATACAAACAAAGAAATGGAAGGAATCAAAGCTTTTCAATGGGTACTATCACTCACATTGCTGTGGGGCATTATATACTTTTCCTTCCAGTCACTAACTTTAAGTACTGATCATACTGTTTTAAATATCATTGGCGAACTATTCTCAGCCCTGTATGGAAGTTTACTGGCTGTATTTGCATTGAGCCTGGTTCGTAAAAGCTCAAATAGCATTTCAAACGCCTTTATGGCACTTGTTTTAGGCCTGTTTGCAAATGCAATGCTCTGGCTAATAATTGCAGGCGTACCCTTCTTTGCCTGGTTGTTGCTTGGCTTCTCTATTATTGCAATTTTCGGCTATCTGACAAAAGCCTTTGATATGCCAGAGGTTATTGAGGTAAATCAGGAACTTCTGGCTTCAAAACAAACTATGATTCAACCAGGATTAGTGAAATACTCTATAGTATTAATTGGGTTCTTTGTATTCATAATTCTTTTAAGCATGTCACTTAAGTATATTATTTAACCTTAAAAACAAATAACGTTCACTGGTCTCCGGCAAAAGATTTTATTTAGATGTATAAAACCTGTCATAATATCTGTTTTGGATTAGAAAATTTTATAGTAAGTTAAATTAAAGAAACTGGCAAAAATTATTAAACAGGGTTCAGCGAAGAGTCAGAAAAAATTCAATCAGACAATAATGAATAACGTTATAAATTAAATTAATAACCAGCAAGATATAAATACTCTGAAAACATTTCTTTATATTTTAGCAATTTAGTCAGAGCTTTTGTTTTTAAATATATAGAGACTTATATCTTACGGTGTAAGGGTTGGGGAAAACAGGCAGGTAAGGATCGGTATGACACCAATCGATGAGCTTAAAATATTCTCTGGTGCGGGTGGAAGTTTACACGATGCTGTAAAAATACTTGCAGCTGCATCAATAAAAGAAATTAATTATGTTCTTGATAAGATTGACTATTATCTTGAACATATTAACGTTATAAGCAACAGTAACGGCATAAGCAAAAACGAACTTCAAATTAAAACAAAAAAAGAATTTCTGCAAAACCTTCATAAAATTCTTCTAAACGAACTACAGAGAAGAAACAGTCTTTCAGGCATTAACTAGATTTCTGTATTTCATAAATTGCACAAATTAATGTCAGGATAATGGTAAAAGAGTATACCAGTCTCTTTGTAAACCTTCTTTGCAGCAATCAGGAGTTAATATGCCATTGTACTTATAACTCTGGCCAGATATATCGAGTGTGTGACACTTGAAAAACCTGCCAGTTAAAACTTTCAGTATACAAGACTGATGCATAATTATAACAATAGATTTTTTGGTTTCGATTTTCAAAAATTTTAAAAGTGAAGATATGGGTTGAACTAACATAGTCTGGAGTGATACCAAAGGCCTTCTCTGGTAAAGTCATACACCAGTGATACATTAAACTGTAAAGCAACATTGCAAAAATTTGAATATTCATCCACGACTCATTAAATTTTTGATTTTTTCATGTAAAATAGTCTCTAAGAATTCTTTAAGGAAAACCCATGCCTCAAAACCTCAAAGAAAAATATGAAACCGTTATAGGCCTTGAAATACACGCTCAGCTAAAGACAAACACAAAAATATTTTGCAATTGTTCTACCGCTTTTGGCTGTCCGCCTAATGAAAATGTTTGTCCAGTATGTATGGGTTTGCCAGGTGTTTTGCCTGTAACAAATAAAAAAGTTGTCGAATTTGCAATACTTACAGGGGTTGCCCTGAATTGTAATATTGCAAAAGTAAGCAAATTTGACCGCAAGCAATATTTTTACCCTGATCTGCCAAAGAATTATCAGATTTCTCAATATGATATGCCTATTGCCCTGGCAGGATGGGTTAATATTGAAGGAAAAAAAATCAGAATTAACAGGGTTCACCTTGAAGAAGATGCAGGAAAATTAGTCCATGCAGGCTCAGAAGGTATTTATGGTTCAGCTTATAGCTATGTTGACTACAATAGAACAGGTGTTCCGCTGGTAGAAATTGTTACAGAAGCTGATATCAGATCACCCATAGAGGCTAAAGCCTTTATGACTGAGCTTCGAAATATCCTCAGATATATCGACGTGTGCGACGGTAACCTCGAAGAAGGTTCATTGCGGTGTGATGCAAACATCAGTGTTAGACCTTATGGCCAGAAAGAATTAGGTACAAAAGCTGAAGTCAAAAACATGAACAGTTTCAGAGCACTTCAGTCAGCTCTTGAATACGAAGAGCACCGCCTGATGGAAGCTACCGAAGCAGGAGAAAATATTATACAGGAAACCCGCCTCTGGGATGCCAGTACTAATACAACATTCTCTATGCGCTCAAAAGAATATGCCCATGATTACAGATATTTTCCTGAACCTGATCTGCCACCCCTCAATATCAGCGTTACCTGGGTGGATGAAATTAAACAAAGAAAACCTGAATTGCCTGAAGAAAAAAGAAACCGCTATACGCAGGAGCTTGGCCTGAGTGATTTTGATGCAGGTGTTCTGGTTGAAACAAAGGAACTAAGCGACTTTCTGGATAAAGCAATCGCTCTGGGCTCACCTGCCAAAGCTGCTGCCAACTGGCTTATGGGAGACATTACATTTTATCTTAAAGAGAACAAACAAACTCTTGAAGAAACAAAACTTACACCTGAAAACCTGGCTGGTATGATCGAAATGATCGAAAGCAAAAAGATTTCTAATGCTATAGGCAAAAAAGTTATTGCTGAATTGATTGAAAAAGGAGGCAATGCAGAATCTATTGTAGATAAAATGGGCCTCAGTCTTATTAATGACGAAAGTGAGCTGGTCAGCATCATTAAAGACGTAGTTAAAAACAACCCTGCTCAGCTGGAACAGTATAAAGCCGGCAAAACAAAGGTTATAGGCTTTTTTGTAGGTCAGGTTATGAAAGCCTCAAAAGGCAGAGCAGAACCTAAAATAGTTAATGAATTACTCATAAAGGAACTTGATAACGCATAAAGGAAGGTTAAACAATGAATATGAAAAAAAGTATTAATGGTTTAGGCGACATTAAAGGTAAAAGAGTTCTTGTGAGGGTTGACTTTAATGTCCCGCTTGATGAAAACAGAAAAGTTACAGATGATACGAGAATTAGAGCAGCCCTGCCTACAATAGAACATCTGAGACAGAATGGTGCTAAAGTTATTCTGGTTTCTCACCTTGGTAGACCAAAAGGTGAAGCAAAAGATGAGCTCCGCATGGATCCTGTAGCTAAAAGATTATCTGAATTACTGCGCACTCAGGTAACCAAACTTGATGACTGTGTTGGTAATGATGTTATTCAGGCTATAGAAAAGCTTAATGATGGTGATGTTGTCCTTTTAGAAAACGTCAGATTTTATAATGAAGAGACAAAAAACGATTCAGGCTTTGCCAAAAAACTTGCCAGCCTTGCGCAGGTTTATGTAAACGATGCTTTTGGTACAGCTCACAGGGCTCATGCATCTACTGAAGGTGTAACACACTATCTTTCACCCTGTGTTGCAGGTTTTTTAATGCAAAATGAACTTGAAATGCTTGGCAAGATCCTTAAAAAGCCTGAACATCCTTTTATTGCTATTATAGGCGGTAGCAAAGTATCATCTAAAATTGGTGTTCTTGAAAACCTGATTGAAAAAGTTGATACGCTCGTCATAGGTGGCGGTATGATCTTTACATTCCTCAAAGCACAGGGCATTAGCATAGGCAAGTCACTTCTTGAAGAAGATAAAGTAGATATTGCAAAACAATTGATTGAAAAAGCAAAACAAAAAAATGTCGGTATTGTTCTGGCTAAAGATGTTATTGTTGCTACAGAGCCTAAAGCCGGAGCCAGTTCAAGAATAGTATCTGTTAATAGTATTCCAGATGAGATGATGGGACTTGATATTGGGCCTGATACCCGTGAACTTATAAGGCAGGAAGTTATTAAGGCAAAAACTATACTCTGGAATGGCCCGCTAGGAGTCTTCGAGGTAGACGACTTTGAAGGTGGCACAAGATCTGTAGCACAAAACCTGGCCGAAGTAACTAAAAACAATGGTGCGGTTACAATTCTGGGCGGTGGTGATACAGTTGCTGCGCTTGAAAAATTTGGTATTGCCAAAAATGCTTATACACATGTTTCTACCGGTGGAGGAGCCAGTCTTGAGTTTCTTGAAGGCAAAGAGTTACCCGGTGTAGCTGCGCTCGATGAGATGCCGGTTGAAATCAATACTTAAAAATATAATTTCATCTGAGGAGAGGGGGTTATAGCCCTCTCTCTTGTTGCTTTTTATATAAAAGAAGAAAACGATATAGTGGTATGTCATAAATACAGCCGAAAACACCCGGGACCACTTCCTGGAGGCTGTATATTTTTGATCGTAAAACAGTATTACTTCATAATAATAAGCAAATAAGCCAGCAATTTTTTCAAACAAGTTTAAGTAACATTTGTTTACAAACTATCACAAAATTCAAATTGATTGTTTTTATGCATATACAAGGCAATAAGAACTGACAGAAGGAAAAAAATATGACAAAGAAATCAGGTTTAGACGCTCATATAGTAAAAAAATACGCTTCACTTTCCACCATTTCTGCTGATGCTAACGCTAACGCCTTTAATAACGATCCTGATAAAATCTGGGGTACATTAGGTGTAATGGCAATGATGAATATGGCTTCACAACACATAAGAAAAGCAAACACAGCCGCATAATTAATAAAACATTAGAATATATAGCAAGAAACCGGCCAGAAGGCTGGTTTTTTGTATAATAATATCATTGTTGTCTGGTAAAAGATTTTATTTATATGTATAAAATCTCTCATAAAGCGGAGAGGAAGGGATTTGAACCCTTGTGGCACTGCTGCCCATTCGCTTTCGAGGCGACGCCAATAAACCACTCTGGCACCTCTCCTTTTGAGTATTATAACAAAAATGATTTAATCAAAATATATAATCAACGTCATAAGTAACAAGATTTCAGAAGATATAGGGCGGGTGTTTTTCGTTGCTGCGCAACGAAAAACACCCTGAGAATTTTAGAATTGTTTAATTTTTATGTCTTTTAGTATAATTAAGGTCATAAGTAATAAGATTTCAGAAGATACAGGGCAGAATTGTTTAATTTTTATGTTGTTTAAAACAGTGGATCTGGTTTTCAACCTATGTGAAAGCTTTTGCTATTATTAATAATCTGAAAACCAGTTATCACCATCATACATATCATTGGCATAATCATTTCCGTAGTCGTCATCGCTTTCATAGTCATCATAACGGTGATCATCGTTCAGTGCTTCAAGGTTCATTAATCTTTCTTCTTCTTCTATTGAATTTACGGGTTCATTTTTTTCATAAATCCTGTCAAGGCGGTTGGCATAGGCATCTGTGTCATTTTCAACAGTCCTGATGACTGAATCATCAAATGATTCACCCTGAGCATAAAGGAAAAGGTTGCCCAGAAAGATTACAGAAATAACTGCTATCGCCAGTTTTCTGCTATCTATCATAATTTTACTCCATATCTATTTTGGATTAGAAAATTTTACAGTAAGTTAAATTAAAGAAACTGGCAAAAACCAAAAACTCAGAAAAAATTTAACCGGACTGTAATGATCAATTTTATACTATATTATAGCCTGATTATGTCAGTTTTTCAGTATTTTGCTCAAACTCATAAAACATTTGAAGTTCCATTTCATCATCGTCATTGCCAACCAAGACTTCACCATCAACATTAAACTGATCGCTATTTCTCTTATAGTCACCGGAGTATGATTTATTAACCAGTACTTTTTCAGGGGCCTTAACTACTGTTCCATTGTATGATTCACCGTTTATTGTACCTTCAACAATGACAATAGAGTTTTCTTTTGCGTCTTTGCTTTTTTCTTTGTCTGCTTTTTTGCCACCAATAACCTGATCATTGCTAATTAGAGTCAGACTATTACCTACTTTAAGCTGAACCATATTAACGTCAAAATTAGCAGTGGCTATGCCTGTAGCTTCTACGTACTCACCTTCATCAATGTCAAGAGGTATTTTGCGCTTACTCTGGCCGAAAGAAATTTCAAGATCTGCTGTACCGTTTTCAAGTGCTTCTTTGTTGTTTTCAACAATCCTTTGAATAGCCTGCATAACTTCTATTGTCAGGCCGGCCCCTGAAGAGCCAGAAGCTTCAACAAGAAACATTTTGTCAAAATTTCTTACTGAAGCTGATGAAAGTGAAATATCAACGCCGTCAATGTTGAATGAGGCTGAACCATCTTCATTGAATTTAACATCAACACCAGCAATGGTTGTATTACTTAATGGAGACGTCATGCTTACTGTTTTCGGATCAATTGTTGTAGTTTCTACAGGGTTGCTGGAAGTTTCAACGCCGAAAGGTTCAAAATTACTGTAGTGGTCTTTAGACTGTGAAAACATTGAAAAGATGTTTCCACCGAGTAAAGACAGACCGATAATAGCTACAATACTAACCAGGGCAATAATAATACCCATTTCTAATAGATTTTGCCCTCTATAATTGCTCATCTCTTAAACCCTCTCTTTTTAACCATACCTATTTGATCAGGTATCGGCCGTTTGATATTGTTCTTTAGTTCTTTTTCACAGAATCATTAAAGATATTTAACATCTTTTTACCGGCTATACCATTCCATAATTAATATATGCTGATAGAAGGCTTCTATAATCTGGAATCTATACATTACTTTCAAGGATCAGTATAAATGCCTGAGGCAGGTAATTTTGATTTAAAAAGTAGAGGTTATTAAGTTTTCTAAAAGTATGTATATTTTGAATTAACTGCCAAAAGGGTTTATTTTAAAGGAAAATGACCTTAATGGCCGGCCACCCTGTCCACAACATATAAATGAGTATATAATTGTAGAAAACCATAAGCTACGGTTCTAGAGCATTGATAACAGGAGTATATTGTGTACCAGGTTACAAAAGAGGCGCTTTATCCAGTATTTGATCGGCTGAAAAATGGTCGGGTTCTGGTGGCAGGAGATCTGGCTATTGATGAAATGGTTTACGGTGAGGCCAGCCGTATATCGAGAGAAGCACCTGTCTTGATATTGAAACACAAAGAAACAAAAATTATTTTGGGGGCTGCTTCCAATGCTGCTCATAATATTGCGGCTCTCGGGGCTAAAAAGGTTAGTGTGCTTGGTGTTTGCGGAGATGATTATCACGGACCCCTTTTAATTAATGCTTTTCAGAAAGCAGGTATTGATACATCTGGTATAGTAATAGACAAGGATAGACCTACCAGTGTTAAGTCAAGAATATCAGCGGCTTCACCTCAATCAGTAACACAGCAAATAGTCAGAATTGACAGAGAAGAAACAACACCACTATCAGGAGAAGTCGAAAGTTACCTTATAGAAAATCTTCATCGAGCAGCTGAAGAGCATGATGCCATATTGCTTTCAGATTATGGGATAGGGGTCATTACTCCTGAGGTCATTAAACACGCACAGATGCTGGCAAAAGAAAAAAACCTTATACTGGCTGTCGATGCACAACAAAATCTGGATAGATTTCAGGGAGCAAAAGTTATTACACCCAACCAGCCTGAGGCAGAAGCTACCCTGGGATATACCATGACTGATTTAAACAGTGTTATATCCGGCGGCTGGGAACTTCTTGACAAAGCTGGCATTGAAATGCTGCTAATGACAAGAGGTTCAGAAGGTATGATGCTATTTGAAAAAGATGGTAATTTAACAACTATACCTGCATTCAATAGAACAGATGTCTTTGATGTAACAGGGGCAGGTGATACAGTAGTTGGCAGTCTTGTACTGGCACTTGCTGCGGGTGTTGAGCCTCGCCTGGCTGCTATACTCGGTAACCTGGCCGCAAGTATAGTTGTAAGAGAATTCGGGGCAGCTGTTACTTCTGTGGACCAGCTTAAAATTACGCTGGATAAACTCAAATATGATGTCATTGCTGAATATACACAAACCAGAGAGGATATAAACGTATGATGAAAGAAGGTAAATTGTTTGGCCTGATCAATATCATTGACCTGTGCGCTATAATACTTATAGTAGTAGCTATAGCAGGCTATATGATGGTAAAAACAGGAGCCCATAAAACATCCGCACAGGTAGTTAAAGACAGAACAGAAATTGAATTTGATGTCTTCTCAAGAGGTCAAAAAATTCTTAACCCTGAAGGGCTCTTTAAAGATGAAACCCAGTCATTTTTAACAATTAGAAATGTGCCATACACTGCACTGGATATAATTAAGTATGAATGTACACCCTGGCAGATATCTGTATTGCACACTGAAGATAATACGGCTGTTGCTATTGATGACCCCAGCGCACCTATCACCTATGACTGTATGCTAACACTCAAAGATACAGCAGATATCACAAAAGATGGGCCGGTTATAGGCGGCAACAAAATAAAAGTCGGGTTGAGAGTTGATATTGAAGGCTTTAAATATCGCCTCCCTGCTATCGTTTCAGATGTAAGAATTATAGATAAGAACAAATAATGAGCATTACAAATACTTCATACCTGATAAAAGCTATAGACAAAATAGATCTCTCTAATCAGGAATCTGTTAACAGCCACTTAAAGCAAAGTCTCTTCTACAGGTTCCTTAAAATGCCCCTTGAAACTATACATAAGTTTAGTTTAGCTCTTTCAGACACCAGTCTGGTTGCTAAATATATTGATCAATTGATTATGGCTAATCTGATAGCCCTTTTGATAGCGATTACCTTTGCACCTACAATTGTTCACGGGTTGCTGGTTGCATCAGGCTTGCTTTTAACGGTATTCAAATGGTTTTTTACCCGGGAAGGTGGCCACAACTTTACTCTTTTTGATATACCTGTTGCAGTATACATAGCAGTAGCACTAATAAGTGTTGCTTTTTCATCTTATTTTATGCCCAGCCTCAAAGGATTAGCCAAGCTGATGACTTATTTTGCCAGCTATGTTGTGTTTGCAAACATCTTTAAAGGAAGTAGCAAAAAGCTTTATCTGTTGTTGATTGTGATTGCTATAACAGGAGGCCTGGAGGCTATTTATGGTATATTGCAGCGTTTTCAAGGAGTTGAGGCTCTTGCTACCTGGCAGGATCCTGAAGCTATTATGGCAGAAAGAAAAATGACACGTGTATATGGTTCTCTGGTACCATTTAACCCTAACTTGCTTGCAGGATACCTTTTGCCGGTTGCACCTGTTGTCTTGGGTATGGGGCTTATTGCCTGGCTGAAGAAAAAATGGTACTGGGCACTGCCATTTTTTGCTTTTTCACTGGCTTCGCTTGTATGTATTGTCTTTACTGGCAGTCGTGGCGCTTATATCGGTCTGGTGCTTATGGTTGGATTTATCTATCTGGCCGCAGGGCATATTTTCTGGCATGAGTTTAAAAATCATCGCTATCAAAGGCTTTTCAAGTTTGCCTGGATAACAGCCGGCCTGCTCGGAATATTAGGGGTTATATTCATGCTTGCATCGATGCCGGCCCTGCAGGATCGCATTATGTCCATATTTACCATACGGGGTAATAGCTCAAATTCTTTCAGGATGAATGTCTATCTTTCTTGCTGGGAGATGTTTAAAGATAACTGGTTAATTGGTATAGGCCCGGGCAACAGTACTTTTAGACTTGTTTACGGATTCTATATGGAGACAGGGTTTGACGCTCTGGGTGCCTATTCTGTACCTCTTGAGATTGCTGTTGAGATGGGCATTATTGGCCTTCTGGCTTCTGGCTGGTTACTTCTTGTTATATTTTCTAACGGTGTTAAAGCCTATAATGCTTCAGAATCTCTGGAAGTTAAACTTCTTATTATGACCCTTTTTGCTGCATTTATTGCTATAGGTGGTCAGGCTATTTTTGATACTATCTGGTACAGGCCGCAGGTGCATATTATTTTCTGGCTGCTGGTTGCGGCTTTATCCTGTATTGTGAGTAGAAAGGTCTATTTTAAATCTAATGGAGACGATCAGAAATCTTAAAAAAGTTCTGTTTATTAACTTTGGTGGCATCGGGGATGAAATACTCTTTTTTCCCACCCTGGACGATTTCAAAAAGAGTTATCCTGATTGTGAAATACACCTTTTACTCGAGCCACGCAGCTCAGGTTGCGCCTCTCTGACACATACCATAGACAGAATCATTGAGTATGACGTTAAAATAGCCAGCAGGGCAAAAGCTTTTTTTGATTTATTGTTCATCATCAAAAAAGGTGGCTATGATGCTGTTATATCTGCCGGAAGCAACATGTTTATCAGTTTGCTTTTGTTTTTGAGCGGGGTTAAAATACGTGTGGGGTATGATTCTGGACCTCTCAGTAGAAAATTGTTAAGCACCGCTGTAGCCCTCAATAAAGCTCAATATGCAGCAAACATGTATCATGATCTGCTAAAGGGTGCAGGTATAGACAGAGAGGCTCCGCTGCCGGAGGTAGTGGTTAATAGTGAAGCCCTTGCAAAAGCTGATCAAATGCTGGGTGAAAAAGATAAGCCTCATATAGTAATTCATCCAGGGGTAAGCAGCCTCAGTATTAAGAAGAATATTATTAAAAGCTGGCCTGAACAAAACTGGGCAGAGCTCATATGTTCACTACTTAAAAGTAATAAATTTAATGTAGTGCTTGCAGGAGGCCCTGATGATGAATCAACTATTCTGGAAATACTCAGTGTGATTGAAAACAAAGGGGTAGATACTTCTAATCTGGTTAATCTTTATGGCAAGACACGAAGTCTGGTCGAGCTGGCCGCTTTAATCAAGCAGAGTCAGCTTCTATTGTGTGTAGATTCAGCCCCTATGCATATAGGTGTTGGGGTAAACACTAAAATCGTAGCAATTTTTGGCCCCACAGATGAAAAGAAGCTTTTGCCACCGAACAAAGACTTTATAGCTCTCAAAAATATTGACCTCACCTGTAGACCCTGTTTATGGGATAAACAAAACCAGGTGTGCCACCACACTTCGTGTTTGAATGTTTCTGTGCAGGCGATGTTAGATGCGGTAGATGCACAACAAATACATTGAGCACTAATATATTTGTTCAGTATGCCTTTTCGTTTGTTCGTAACCCGAAACCTGTTCTGAACAAAGTTTCTGCCTTTTTGCTAAAAAACAGGGATTATTTAGTAAACAAACTATTGAATATGATCTGTCCACTTCCTTTGTTCCTTTTGTTCAATCTGGCTTTCGAAGCACCGGAACAAAGCAGGCAAAGGGTTTTTGTTGAAAAAAATGAAAAAAATCAGGTTAACATTTGCACTCTGGCTATTGATTTTGTTCTTCTTATTCATATAATAGATATTAATGAATTGATTGACGGCACGAAACATTTATTAGATATAATTCTGGATTTTTGGTAAAAGTAAAACATTCCCTTCAACGACACCCGGGGGGCAGGGGGGACTGTAAAAGACAGTAAAATTACATATTTTGGATTTTTGGTTAACAAAAATTCCCCTAACAAGGGTCTGGAGACACGTGTTAATGGCATTGTGTCTTTCTTTTTTGTTATGCAGTACCTAAAAACTCTCACCCTATAACCTCTTGAGCCTGATTACTTAAGATGTTTGGTATAGACTAAATAATGTTGAGAGTGTAAGTCTTTAATATTGGTAGTTTTTTGCTATTAATCAAAACGAATAGATTCTTTTATTATAAATAAGGATAAATTTTGATACTAATCAGGAGGTAAAAATGAAAAAATATAGTGGTTCCGGGCTGGTTGATTATATTATACCAATTGCTGTTATTGCTATTGTGATTGGTGCAGGTGTCTTTTTACTTATAAAAGACCATCAAATGCTTCACTTTCTCTCTGCTTCATCAGATATGGAGCTTGAAAACGACAAAACAAAGGGTATTATAAATAAAAATCCTCCACCTCCACCGATGATTAATGCCCCAAAGGGTTCTCTGGGAGGTACTCCTGAAAACCCTGTAGTGCAGTGCCATGAAGGTTTATGCAGTATTGATTTTGGAGATTACATTCTTAACGGTATTCCAGAGAATTTTAATGATTATGTTCTTGCTTCCGGTGCTTCTGGAGGTACAGATAAAATTTCTCAAATACTTTATAGTCTGGCACAACAGCTTGCAGATGAAGGTAAGGCGGACCTGGCAAATGAAATACAAAAACTTGCTGTTTATGGTCATAATATCGCAGCACTTGAAAGAGAATATGAGAATAAAATTAATGCCTGTAATGGCAATTATGATTGTATAAAAGCTCTGGATACTTCTCCTGTTAGTATGCCCGATGGTTTTAATGAAATGTTTGCTTCTTTTCCTGCCGGGTTGACTTATGCGGACCTTCAAAATATTACTTGTATTGGTAAAGCTCAATTTATTAAAAATAGTGATCCTTCAAGTTTTTCAAATAACCTTAGCGGAAATCATACAGCTTTTGTCTTTGTCAATCAGCTTGATCAGGTGCTTGGATCTTCAAATATTGATGATGGCCTTAAAGGTATTATAAAAGAACTTTCATGGGGTATTGGAGCTATAGGAGAAGATTTTCAGAATAATATTCAGGTTTTAGGCGGTGATAGAAGAGAACAAACTTTCTATGACCCGATTACAGGTCAGGCTTCCAGTGAGCCAGCAGTTGATTCTGCTAATGCTCTGGCTAATTATCAAAACTATAATGCCAGTAAAATAACACATCTTGACTCATCTATTATTTGTGCGTCAGGTGGTAATGTTGACTCAGGCGTTGACTGTAATTAATAAATATTATTACTGATTTTTGTATTGTTCTATTTGCTGGTATAAGGTGGAAAACTCTCATAAACAGATCCTTCGCTGTACTCTGGATGACTCAAAATCTCTAAAGAGGCTAATAACTTCAGGAGTGCACTAAGTGCACTCCTGAGAGAGTTTTATTTTATACTTGTATGCTTAAAATATAAACTAAATCATTTAAATCCAACATGAAGAATTAGACAATTCTAAAACACCTACCCTGTATTTTCTGAAATCTGATTACTTATGACGTTGATTATAGATATTATTTTGCCAACGGCAAAGTTTGTTTTGGATTTGGCAAAATGACTCACATGTTTAATCTTTAATAATAAGCTTTTTCAAAATAAAAATTTATACTGACGGCAAAACTGGCCAGAATTCTCTCAAAATGGAGCCTCTGGCCATTATTATACCCTGCAAAATCTGTTAACTAGAAAAATGGTCAGAAACGAATAATACTGAACAAACCCATGTATCTGTTTGTCAGAATACCTGTAAAAAACTTATCTACACGATACTAATCCTGTAAAACCCGTATTTTCGAAATGTAAACTAATATTAAAAAAACAGACATCCCCTAGCAACTTTTGCTTAATTATTGTTTTTATGCACATAGATAAAATTGATGCTTTTGGTAAAAAAAGGGTTTTGATGAATGTTTAGAACTGACACTTCTATAAAGAATAATCTTTATTATTACAACTCTAAAAAAAGTTGTGATTTTGTCGTTTCAGCATTCATTAGAGCCTTAAAATAGTTACTGCAGGCTCATTTATCTATACACACAAACACACTCTACACACTCAATACACTCAACACACCAAAAACCTACATAACTACAACTACTTTGAGAGCCATATGGCTTTCAGAAAGGAGAAAGGCTAATGAGTGCAGGTCTAGTCAAAGTTTTAGCTCTCGGTGCAGGTGCCCTGATTACATATGGTGCAGCAGAAAGAGGCATCAGGCGTGGACGGGAAAGAGGTCAGGATAAATTAGGCGAATTTGACGCCAATTTACTTATGCGTTCTACGATGACAACATCAGATGATGTTCTTGTTGACGGTATCGCTGATAAACTCAGAGGTAGCGTTCAATATCAGGATGGTTTTATGGGATCAGTCGTCAGAGGATGGCATGGCCTTAAAGGGGCAGTTGGCGAAGTGTTTAAGTCTGCGGTACCTCTCGGGGTTGCAGGTTTATCCTTCCTGGCAGCCAGTGTTGGCGCACCTATTCTTGGTGCAATAGGTCTTGGCGGTCTTGCTATATGGGGCGGCAGCAGAGTCCTTAAAGCCAGCGGTCTTTCAAGAGGCAACAATGCTCAATTTTTAGATATTAAAATGTAGTTTTATATCTATCAACGTGATCTAGTACACCACAAGAAAAGAGAATCTCCAGGTAAAAGTTATGGTAAATCCTTACTATACAAATTATGGCTATTATCCACCACCAGCGCCGGTTCAACCGCCAGCGCAACAGGGCGGATTACAGCCAAAAACTTCAGTAGACAGTGTCAGGATAGACATTATTAACCCAAAAGCATCATTAGAACCTTCAGGGAATAGTAGAGCAGGCATTTCTCCTCAATATAATCCTTATCAACAGGGTTACTATCAACAACCTTACTACCCGCAATATTACTATCCGAATTATTACCCGCAGAATAACGGACAGAATATTAATAACAATTATAATCCTCATTATAACCAGAACATAAATAACCCGGCGGTTCAAAATGTTCCGCCTCACCCTCAGCCGGTAAATAATCAACCACAACAGCCGCAACAGCCGCAACAACCACAACAGCCACAACAAGAGCAGAATCCACCGGCTCAACCTTTAGAGAATAAGGAAAATCAACAACCACAAAACACGCAGGAAAATAATAACAATAAGGGACCGGTAGCAGATATACCTGAAAGTCTAATCAAGGCAATTGATAACGGGCTTAATAACCCGAATCCTGAAATAAGGATGAAAGCAGGGGCTAAACTCTCTGAGACTTTTGAGAAATACCCGAATGCAGCAGATCATCCGGCTCTTACTCAGCTATTGAACAGAACATTAAAAGATCCACACCAGAACGTCAGGCTAATGGGTCAGATAGCAATGCAGGTCGGTGCAAACGGCAATGATGAAACAATGCACCTGGTCAAAGATATGACAGGCAGCACAAAAGCCTATGGTGCTGATGCTGTCTGGGCAAACGAAATGCTAATGGAACTCGCCTCAAGGCCGAGTTATATAAGAAATAAAGATCAAACAAACCCTGAATTAGAATATTTGCAACAGGCTAAAGCCGACCAGGAAAAACTGGCCGCAGAGCAACTACAGGAACAACAAGCTTTAACTTCTGACCAACAACTGGCAGAAATGCAAAATAATCTGACAACAGCACAAAATATGCATCAGGCCAACAACCAGATGACAGATATGCTTAATACACAACAAATGCCAATAGGCAACAATTCTCTGGATACTTCGCCGGTTACACCTCAACTGAACCCTGTGACAGGTCAACCTTTGAACAACAATTTTGCGACTAACCCGGCAGTAAGACAGATAGTTCAAAATTTACCACAAAACCAGAATACTGCTATGTCACCCGTTCAAGCTAATATGAATCCGAATCAGGCCAGCAGGTTGAGCATGGTAGGCTGAAAATACTGAACAAGTTGTAGACTAATGCCCTCTTTTTCTGATATAGCTTTGTAACAATCATTTTACATTAATCTAAAATTTAGCAATTAATAATCTTGAGGGTTCTTACAATAATAGATCAAATAATCAGAACAAGTTATTTAGCGTCTACAGAGTCTTAAGTAACATTCGACAGACTAGTTTAAGGGGAAAGGAAATGATTCAAGGATACAATTACAATCCATACTACCCGGTACAGAATCAATATCAGGTACCATATCAGCAACAACCTTATCAACAGCCTTATCAATCACAGCAAAAGGCTCAACCAACAGCTTCAGCAGTAACGATTAACATTATTGAGCCTAAAGCTTATGCAGGAGGAGAAGCTTCACCATATCCTCCGCCACCACCAATGCCAATGTACTCTTATCCTCAAGGAAGTATTTACAACCAGCCTGGCATGTACCCGCCTCCAATGATGCCACCGATGCCAATGCCGATGCCGGGTCCAATGCCACAGCCGGTACCGATGCCAATGCCCGAGCAGCCACCGGTTAATCAGTCACAAATAATTAACCAGGCACCGCAGATGCCGCCTCCACCAGTGCAGTATCCGCAGCAGCCACAGCCACAGCAGGTACCCCCTCAGTATCAGCCGGTACCACCACAGCAGCCGCAACAGCCTCCAGTTCAGCAGCCTGTTCAACAAGAACAGCCAGTGCAGCAGCAACCACAGCCTGCACCTGTTGAAACTCAAGAGCCGCAATTATCAGTAAATGATTTACCGGCTATTAATGCGGCATTACAGCAGCCAGATCCAAATATTCAGGCAGCAGCTATTGAAGCAGTAGCAAGAATCGGTCAGGGCGATGCTAACACTTACACATCACTGATTAATACACTGGGTCAAGATACCAGCAAGATGAGTGGTCCTGAAAAAGCTCAGGCAGAAAGTAACAAAAAGCATGCTATGTGGACGCTTGCAATACTGAATCAAAACCAGAATCCTGAGGTAGGCTTACAGGATCTGCCTGGGGCTTCTCAAATGCTTCAGGTTCTGAAGAATGATCCGAATCCTGAAATGAGAAAGGCTGCAATCAGTGCTATAGACTTCTTAACAAAACCTCAAGATGCAGCTTTATCGGCCAAGATATTTGAAATAGTAGGCACTAAAGATAAAAACCCTGAAGTTGCAGCTCTGGCCAAACAGGCTTTAGCCAATGCACAGCAGGCAGCAGCAGCACCTGCACAGCAAGCAGCTTAGGGCAAACAAAGTATCCTGAACTTTCCCAAATTTTTCCCAAGAAAGTTTACCACCCGCAGGGGTGGTTTTTTTTATTTCAGGGCAGCAGGTTCCCGCCCACCCACCCACAGGGATAAGGTTTCAGTGTGTAGAAGACTATAACGCTTTGTTACACAATGTTCTTCAATTTGCTGAAATCTGTTATTTGTTTCATGGAAAAGCATATAAGATGTTTGTTGTACAAGATTTTTAAAACTTTTATATTATTTTAATTAATATCTTAAAAAGACGCTGAATAGAACCTGATGCCAGTTAATGTTCGCTGTTTTTATTGCATTATGTTACTATTCGTATTATAAAACATTACAAAAAGTGGACAAAACGGGGATTTTAGTGTTATAATGTATATATCACACTAAGGTTAGAAGATAATGTAGATTTTTATATATGCCTAAGTTAATCTCAGATAATATTGATAATAAAAACCTTGATTTCAGTTATTTAAAGAAAAATCGTTTTCTTACTGATCCGGCGCAGACAAAAAATATGGTTATTAACAATGCCCGGGGTTCCAGTTACCTTGAAGGTATCAATTTGCCAGAAGCATTTTTTCTTGTCAGCTACGATTTAGATGCCAGTAATAACTGATAAATAAAGTCAGTAAGTGGTTTATAGTCTTGTTTGTAGCCTGCAAACATTGCTTGCAGATATCTTTCACGGTCTTCTTTTTTGTTTAGAATACCCCAGTTCGCTGGATTAACATTAAACGCAATTGTTATAATGTCTGTAACTATCCTTATTACACGGCCATTACCTTCTCTAAATGGATGTATCATTGTTAATTCTGAAGAAACATAAGCAAGAAGCTCTGCCAGTTCTTCCAGTTCTACGGCAGGGCAATATGAAATTTTGTTGAATATTTCTTTGTCAATCCTTTTCATCTCAGAAACAATGTTATCTGCCGGTGGAAAAGGAAAGCCTTCTTTTGAGATATTGATATTTCTGTATTCACCCGCCCAATCATAGAGATCAGAGAAGATAATACGGTGTAGAAGAATTATTTTAGATGAATGAACTGGCAAATAATATTCAGGAAAAGTTTTCAGATTTTCAAGTACCCTCTTATAAGCAATACTCAATAAATATGATTCATACACTTCCAGTTCTTCACGTGTAGTAATGCCAAGCCGGTTATAAGGTACATTTGTTTCTTGATGATAGATAAGCTGTGGATTAGTTGAACGGTAGTTTTCCCAGGGGTTGGGCATTGTTTCTTCTTCTAGCGGGTGCTCAATTTGTTTTTCAAAAGCATCAATTAATATCCTGGAAGGTTTTTTACCTTCATAAAGCCTGCCGGTAGCACTATCTCTATACCAGTATTTATAAGATCCACGTTTGCCGGTTCTCATTGAATATCCGTATGTTTTTTCGTGTAGTTTTGTTACATCAACAAGCATAATACTTCACTTTTAACATATCTGAAACTTTTGAAGTTTAAAATAAAAAAGACAATATTAAATTTATTTTAAGATAACTGTATTTTGAGTTTTATTCAAGGAGAAATTACTTTTTTAAAAGAAATTTATTACGGGCGAGAAGCTCAATCGCTATAGAAGTACGGGTTTCTTTAAGGTATTTTAGTTTGTCAGTAATTTTTACGATAAAATATCAGAGCATATAATATATCTGACCGGGAAAAAGATGAACAGAATTGCTATTATATCAGAAAATATTGAACTAAAGGAAAGATTGAAAGAATATCTTGCCGGTGAAAATTATATCATTTCGTTCCCTTCGCTTGATGAGGTTAATGAAGGATCAGGCAATATAATCATTTTCGACCTGCCTTCTCTTGAAGATCTTTCAGGTCTTAATCTTAAACATGAATTTGATATTAAGACTGTACCTGTTATTGCAGTTTTAAATAACGCAATGTTACCCGGTATATCTATATCAACAGGCATAGATGATTTTATACTGGATGATATTTCAGCAAAAGCCTTAATACTCAGGCTAAAACTTACTCTCTGGAAACATTATGGCATTAACACCGAGGATGTTATTCAAATACATAACTTGATTATAGATCTTGCACAACACAAAGTGCTGGTAAATTATAATTCGGTTGATCTCACATATATGGAATTTAAACTATTGCAGTTTCTTGTAAGTAATAAAAACAGGGTGTTTAGCAGAAACCATATACTTGAAAGAGTCTGGGGATACGATTATTATGGTGGAGCAAGAACAGTAGATGTTCATGTTAGAAGATTGCGCTCAAAACTTGGGCCAAAATATGGCCTGGCTATTGAAACAGTCAGAAATGTAGGGTATAAATTTTCTTTATAACTTACTATTCACCGGGTACATCTGTTGTCTGTTCATCTGTTTCTGAAGTATTTTCATTATCTTCAGCTTCTTCATTATCTTCAGTTTCTTCAGTCTCCTGATCTTCTTGATCTTCAGGTTTGGCATTTTCTTCGCTGTCTGCTGTTACATCAATTATTTTTGCTTTTAAGTTTGTGGTTTCTGATGTTAAGCCATCATTAGATTCTTTTATTGCCTTAAATGCAGACATTTCATATTCCATGGCAAACATATAAGAATCATAATGAGCCTTTGCAGACATATCTGCAATAAGATTATCCATTTGCTGATCAGAATACATTATGCTTGAATCAAAAGCAGTAACCATATTATCTGCCAGCAATTGAATATCTCCACCCAGAGTGGATAAAATAGCCTTTGTTTGCGAATTCAAAGTTGAAGTATCGGATGTTAAATCTTTTAATAAATAATCAAACTGAGTTCGTTTATTCATTTCAGTCTGAATAGAAGGGTAATTTTGAACAATTGCCTCTGCTAATACTGACCCTGAATTACTGTTTGAAAGCAACTGGGCAAAACTGCCAAGAAACTGCTCGCCGTTTTCATCTGTAAAATAGCTATCTCTAAAATTAATGATAGCAGGTTCTATAACACTTTGCACATACTGTTCTCTTTCATAATTGGAAAGAGAATAGTAATAATTTTCATCAAACTGGGTCATTATTGCTTCAAAATCTCTGATGACATCACCAGAAAAAGTTTCAAGAAACTTTTCTGAAGCAGCAAGTTCATAGGCTAGTGATGCCAGTTTATTAATTTTATAGGCATCTTTCTGATTAATATTGTTCTGATCTGCCTGATCAGCAATTTGTTGAATGATTGAAGCCAGTGTTTCGGTTCCGCCAGCGCTTCCGGAGGTTTCTATTATCTCTGTAAGGTTCTCAGGTATAGAATTAAGAACCAGATTTCCTACCTGTATAGTACAGTTTGTACCCTCACAACTGACCTCTACATTTTCAGCAGTGTTTGAAGAAGACGAGCCAGGCCCGGAAAAAATGTTTAAAAACCCTGAATTTGATGCTGTTTGGGCATCTCCTCCTGAAATCATATTCTTAAAGCTAGTAAAATAGTCTGTTAAGTTTTTCCCTATCAAAAAAAACCCCGGTATTATTGCAATACTAACCAGCAAAATGATAATACCGTACTGGGCGATTGCGTTTCCTTTATTATTCTTATTCATTTTTATACCCTCATTGCCCTTATCAAAACAGGTATCGAAAATTTAAGCTTTTTCTGAAGGTTAATTAGCATATTTTAAAGGAAAAGTTTACATAATTCATTTATATTTCTGAACATTACTGTCTGGTTAAATTTTTTCTGAGGGTTTGGTTTTTGGGCCTGCGGGC
>CAZFBA010000031.1:0-47919 GCA_964517135.1 uncultured Gammaproteobacteria bacterium | reverse complement strand
AGCCTGGGAGTGAGACCCCATGCCTTCCTTTAGGGTGGGCGGGATCTGGGTTTTGAAAATCGAAAAATTTTTAAATTATGCACTGATCTTTCATTGTTTTAACTTAAACTACACTAAAATTATAAACTCCCTGCGGTCAGACATGGTAGAAAACTTAAAAAATATCATTCTGAAAATGCCCTTCCTTTCTGCTTAAAACAGGTTCCGTATTAATATTTGTAACAATATTTATTTTTTTGAAATTTAATCATGTCAAATTTATTTGTTGAGGGGTTTTGATCAAATTGAGACAGAGGAACCAAGGGGAAATTGTTTCCAGGGAATGATAAAAATGCATCCCACAGTCTAAATGTAACTTATTGGACTTCTTAAATATGTACTTAACTGATCTATCACATAAGCCAGGTACTATACACCGCACAAATAAACAAAAACCACAAAAAAACTACAATATATCCAGCACTAATAAGGATAACGTAAGTTTTAAAGGGGTTCCATTAACTAAAGTATTATCCACTTTAGAAGGTAATGTCATCCTATCGCTTGCTACGATAGATGTTCTCGGCATGGTTATGCCCAGAACCCTTATAGAACTTAACAGGAACAAAAAAGAACTCGGCCACCTTAACTGGGATGCAGGCCGTGAGATGTTAATGAACCAGTCTTTAGCCAGTGTTGGCCTATATTTAGGACCCGGCTATGTATTCAACAAAGTCGGACAAAAACTACTCGAAAGCAAGTTTAATCCATATAACATTAATACAAAGGCATTCACAAACCTTGATACCTTAAAAGCTATTGAACTAAAACTCAAAGACATATTAAGAACCGAAGCCCTCAAAGGCACTAAAACTATTGATGTTAATCAACTCAGACAAATGTTAGCTAAAGGGCTTTTAGAAGATGTCAGATCATTCTCTAGCACAGCCAAAAACCCCTTAAAAATATCAACTGAATTAATTGACGACGTCGTAAGAGAAGTCGGCTCCAGTATGAAAAGGGGTAATGTTGATAAAGCAGCCAGGTCTATTGCCAGATCTCAGTTAAGACAAGAATACAGACAGGCCTTTGAAACTGCAAGAGCCAGTATACTGAAAGAAGCAACTTCTAAAGGTATTGCTAACCCTGATATGAAAACAGTTACCAGAGAAGCTGTCAAAAAAGCCAGAGAATCTATAAAAGGAATGACAAAAACAATCGAATCAGCTAATAGAAGTGCTCTTCTGGCCAAACGTGATCAGGGTGTAAGCAGTTTCATAAAGAAATTCCTGCAAAAGCTGAACCCGCACCTCAGAGAAACAGAAGTAACTCTTGCTGTCAAAGGGGCTAAACCTGTCACTACTAACACAGGTATACTTGTAAGAGATGTCTTTACGGCTACTGACGACGTCGTTCTCAAGGCTGCTAACGGCTCATCAAAAGTCAACGTCGATACTATGAGAAATCAAGTAGACAAAGTTATTAAATCTACCAAAACATTAAAAACCGTTAAAGCACTGTTACCATTTGCAATTATACTCACTTTGCTGGTAACACTACCCAGATTTGTAAACTGGATGACCAAAAAGATCACAGGCAAAGAAGAATTCCCCGGTCTTGCCGGTTTAAGCAACACAAAAGATAGCACAGGCAACTCAAAAACACCTGATAAGCCTGCCAATCAGTTATTAGCTGAAACAAAAGTACCTTCAGCACCTGCAAACAACAATCTTTCTCAATCTGCTGAAATACCCCGTTCTGTTGCGTTTGAAGATTTTCTAAGGAGGTATAAAGCATGAGTATACCCTTAGAAGTTGCCCGCATAGTTGATTTCAACACCGCATTACCTTCTACCAATATGATGAAGGCGCTTTACGCCGGTACCGTTGGAGCAAGAGTTAGCGCAGCAAGAAGCAAAGAAGAAATCAGAGAAGTTGTTACAAGAGACATCCCGGGCTGGATAACATTATTCTATGGTGCAGCTATCGTCCAGAATGTTGTTGGTTATGCTTTAGATAAGTTAACACCAACTGCCAAAACCGGTACATCTTTAGTCAAGGGGCCATCAACAGGCAAAAAGTTCATCCAGATGCTAAACCCCTTCACCAGATACAAGGTTCGCTCTTTCGATGATATTAAGGCATTAGAGAAAGTTATCGATCCTAAAAACTATAAAGACTTGATGAAAAACAAATCCATCGTCTTTATGGTTGGTATGGCAGCATCAATTGCAGTACTCGGTATGTTTATACCCTGGCTAAACGTACAAATAACACGTAAAAGCGTCCTCAATCAGGAACAAAACGCTGGTTCACCCGGCCTGCCAATGAAATTTTCACCAAAGGTCAACCTGACCCCGGATCCAAATTTCAAGCCCGGCAAAGCTTTTAACCACATGGCATAGGTTTTAAATACTTTATTCGTGTTAAAATAAGCCCGTAAAAACTTTACAGGCCATTATTTTAAGATGAATAATAGCAATAATATTTACAAAACCTCTCCGGGTAATTATTTCAAAATTATCTATAACACAATCACTAAACCTGAAAAGGTTTTAAGCACACCAAAGTTGAGCATCTACCAGATAGCAGTATATTTGATACTGAGTGCTTTCTTATATGCTGTTATTGCAAACTTTATCAAAACCCTTGCACCCTTTTTACTTCTTCTTATTTCACCTATATCAGTTATACCCCATACATTTTTTCTGGCACTATTTCTATACTTAATTTTCGGGAAACTCTACCAGACAAATTTTACATTAAAAGAAAGTTTCAAGATCATAGGCTACATTCTTATAGCAATGCTGCCATTTATGGCAATTGTTTTTGTCAGCACCCGTGATACACTGCCTATCCTGCTTATAAAAACATTACCTTTCATCTATTTTTTGGTACTTACATACCGGGCAACAGCCACAAAGTTCAAAAACATTAAAAAAGAAAAACTTATTCAGGGCAATGTTCTTGCTTGCCTTTCTTCTTTCTTTGTCAGCACAATAATTTTTACTGTTAATATGGCATTTGTAACTTTTGTAAATGATTTGTTATTCCAGTATCACTATGAATGGAAAGATTATTATCACTAAACCCTTCTAAGCACATCAACCGGATCAAGCTTTGATGCATAATAAGCAGGTACACAGCAGCATAAACAAACCATAAAGACTGAAGCAAGTCCTGTTAAAAATATATCCAGCATCTCAATCTTAACCGGTATTGTTTCTACCTGATAAACATCCATAGGCAAAGTTAAAGGATAAGAACCTAAATAATAAACAGAAACAAGAGCTATTGCTACTCCTGCTATTGAACCAATCAAGCCAATAACAAAACCTTCAATCAGAAAAGTAATAAGCACTTTCATAGGTGTAAACCCTATAGCAGAAAGTATTGCTATCTGTTCTTGTTGTGAAATAATCTGAATAAACTGAGAGTTTGCAATAGCCACAGATGTAGCTATCACCAGCAAAAGCAACACAATAAAAATAACCTTTTTCTCAAGTGAAATAGCTTGTACAAGGCTTTTATTATCATCCTGCCAGTTTGAAACCACTATAGAAGGGTTAAAAAATAAAATTCTTTTTGAGACAAGACTTGCCTGAAAAGGATCTTTAAGCCACAAAGCTTTAAAAATACTTACTTTAGAAGCTATTCCTTCACCTTCCATCGGCTCAAGATCAATAATATCATCAAAAGAAGCTACCATAACAGTGCTGTCAAAGTCATAAAGACCAACTTTAAATATACCACTAACTTTAAACTCTTTAAATATAGCTGGACCGGTCAATACTTTAACAGTATCACCAATATACAGGCCACTTACATCAGATAATTTATCGCCAATAATAACCTCTCCCTCATAAGGGTAGATCCCCTGAAGCAATACTTCTTTCTTTTTAAATAATAATGGTATATTTTCAGGCAAAGTACCCCTTAACAACACACCCTGCACCTGCTTATTTTCAGAATTAATAGCCAGTGCCTGCACCTGAGCTATTTCAAGGCTTTCTTCCAGCTGAATATCTTCCGGCAAAATAAGTTCTTTTAAATCTCCAGAAAGCGTAACCTGCGGAGAAGCAACGATAATCTTTTCTATTAAAGCCTTTTCAAAACCATTAGAAATTGAAAGAGCTATTATAATAACCGCAACGCAAAATGCCACAACAAGAAATGAAATAATGTTATGAATTTTTCTTGATTTTAAACGGCATTTTATCAGGTATAAAACTGGTTTCAATTGTAGTCTCCAGCAATATCAGTATTTATAAACACAAAAATATTTTTAAACAAAGAAAACGAAACCGCACTTTTATCAACCCATCAAGCATTATAATAAAGGATTACAGACCTTATACACTTCTACTATCCTTATAAAACAAGAGAGACAAGGCTTTAACAGGCTATAGAAGGCCATTTTAAAAGAGCGTCATCTCCTTAAAACAGGTATAAACAGCCATTTATGTAGTATACAAAAAACACATATTAGAAAAAAGTACATTACCATGAAGTATAGCTTTTTGAATTTTATTTTACAAATATTTCATGTTTATAGTACATTTATATGAGAACGTTAGTTGTTACAGTAATCAAAGGTAAAGGCTATGGTAAAAAAGCTAATCACTGAAGACACAAAGCTTTTCATGACAGGAAATGAAACAGTAGCTTATGCTGCGGTGGCAGCAGAAGCAGACATTATGTACGGCTACCCTATTACACCACAAAACGAGGTTATGCATACCTGGGCAAAACTCCAGCCCAAAACAGAGGCCTCTTTCTTACAAACAGAAGATGAGATTTCTGCAGGTTTTGCCACATTAGGCGGCGTAATAGCAGGTAAAAGGGCATTTACCGCAACAGCCGGCCCGGGTAACGTCATTATGCAAGATGCCATGAGCATGGCAGAAATGATGAGATTACCCGCAGTATTTGTTATATTAGCAAGAGGCGGCCCGAGTACTGCCACCGTTATCTACAGTCAGCAAGAAACAACCCTGACCGTATTCGGCGGCAACGGCGAAGGTTTTAGAATCGTTTATTCATCCTGGAGCAATCAGGATCTTTATGACTATACGATCAAATCCTTCAATACCGCCTGGAAATATCGTTACCCGACATACGTACTAGCAGATGGCTATCAGGGCAAAATGAGAGAACCCGTCGTATGTTACGACCCCTCATCACGTGGCATAAAAATGGTTCCAACAGAACCTTACGTTCGTGCTAAAGGCTTGCCCGGTATAGATAGACCACCATGTCACATCAGAAACGCTTTCAGTGTCGAAGAAGAACTCCTGGAGGCTATGGAAGAGTATCAAAATGACTTTGATAGAATAGCTCCAGAAATCGAAGAATACTATACATACAAAGCAGATGACGCTGAAATACTCGTTATAGCACACGGTATAGTAGCAAGAAGCGTTATGACAGCTATTGATGCTCTTAGAGAAGAAGGGGTCAAAGTAGGTCTGTTCCGCCCGATAACAATAAGACCTCTGGCAGTAAAACCTCTGAGAGAGGCTGTATCCAGAGCGAAACAGGTGTTATTCACAGAATCAGCCCTCGGACAGCTGGCAAGAATATGCCTGGAAAACATGTATGGACTCACCACACCTTACGATACCTACTACAGACCTGGCTACGGTATTGTTGGTGAAGACATCGTACATAAAGTCAGAGAAATGCAGAAAAATCTTGTTACTACTTAGGAAAAAAGGAGATCATATATAATGATTCAAGAGTTAACATTACCTCCTAAGCAGGCCGACGCTGTAAATACTGAAATTGGTCCGAGTAAATTCTGTCCCGGCTGCGGGCACGGAATGACCCTCAATACACTCGGTTTTGCGATAGACGAATTAGAACTAAAAGAAAGAGCCGTATTCGGTTGTGACATTGGATGCAGCTTACTGGCCTGGAACTTTATGTCAGTAGACTCAGTACAAACACACCACGGCAGAACAACCCCGGTTATATATGGCATTTCAAGAGCCAGACCCGACACGGTAGGTATTGCATATATGGGCGACGGTGGCGGCTATGCTATCGGAGCACAACACCTTGTCAACGCAGCAACCAGAAACGAAAAAATGCTGGTAGTCCTGGTAAACAACACAAACTACGGTATGACCGGTGGCCAAATGGCACCAACTACATTACCAGGCCAGAAAACCGAAACTACACCATATGGCCGTGATGTTGAAGCTCACGGAAAGCCTTTCCTGGGACCAGAAATGGTTGCATCTATCACTGATGATGCCAGTTATGTTGCAAGAGGAAGCGTCAACAACTTAAGACAGCTCAAAACATTTATGAAAAAAGGCTTAACTAATGTTGCTGACGGCAGAGGGTTCTCATTTATTGAAGTTCTCTCATTGTGTCCTCTCAACTGGAGAACCAACAACGTAGATACCTGGTCCAGACTGAAAGAAATGGAAAGTTTCTACAAAGTCGGAGAACTTAGAGTACCAGAAGAAATTAAAGGAGTAAAATAATGGCTCGAGTTAGAATAGCTCTGGGTGGTGAAGGCGGTCAGGGTGTTCAAAGTATCGCCAAAATACTCGTTGAAGCCGCTTATATAGAAAATAAAAATGTTCTTTATATACCTAACTTCGGTATTGAGCAACGTGGAGGCGTCAGTATTGCATTCAGCCAGATTGCTGACGAACCCATAGGCGAAGCAAAATTCGCTAAAGGCGATATTATCATCATGCTCTCTGATAGAGCCATTGAACGCTGCGCCCAATACGTTGACCCGAAAAACAGTATTGTCATATATGACAGTTCTGTCTGTAAAACTAAGCCTTCTTTCGAGGCTAAAGAGATTATAGGTATTCCAGCAAGCCATATCGCACTGGAAAAACTTGACCCTAAAGTATTTAACATAATTATTTTAGGTGTTATTGTCAAAGCTACAGGCATCATCAAAAAAGAAAGCTGTCTTAAATCTATGGAAGATGCCTTTGGCAAAAAATTTGAAGCCAGACCTGAATTAAAAGAACTTAACCTCAAGGCTTTTGACACAGGTATGGATCTCATTACCAGAAAACCAGTAGAAGTATAAAATTTCCCACAGGAGGAATATAAATGGCAGTTAAGGTTAAACATCAAGGACTGGTCATAGAAGGCTGTGGCAAAAAGAATGAGGCTACCTACTATGTCTATACATCAATGTGTAAAGGCTGTGGACTCTGTATCGTCAAATGCCCTATTAACGCCAAAGGCGAAAAATGCCTCAACTGGTCTAAAGAAGTTGGTGTATACGCTACACCGGCTGTTGAACCCGACCCTAATCTTTGTATAGCATGCGGAATGTGCGAAATGATCTGCCCTGATAGAGCTATCAGGATAGAAAAATAAGCCATCTCTTTAAAACATAAGCAGGAGGGACTAATCAAATAGTCCCTCCAATTTATTATTAAGCAAATTAATCTCTTGTATGTAGAAATAAAAAATATCTCTTAGATATTCTCATGAATAAAACATGTTTGAAGTAAAATATAACTTACACTATCAGGAATTTACTACGGCAAAAATGAACACAGAACATAAAAATAAATTAGAAGTCGATTCAAAAACAGTAGAAAATATATCCTTATTATGCTCACTGGCAGGGCTTGAAACCCCTGAAGTAATCACCAGTGATTTCATTGAAACAGCTCATAAAAGAATCAAAGAAGTTCTATTAAACCTCAAAAAGCAAGCTGACGAGGGCAACAGCACTACTGAAAAACTTTCAGAACAAATAAAGGAGCTTAACAACAAAATTAATGACCTGAAAAAACAACTCAGTGAAACAAAAAAAGCACCTGCCCAAAACGATACCACAAACAACAGCAAAGAAACTCAAAAAGATACCCCTAAAGAAACTGAAACCCGTGAACTTAAACCGCCCGGGCAAATTCAGGATATACTTATTATAGCTAATCTCGGTGTCATCATGCACCAGCTTAAAATACTTTTTTCTAAATCCGGATGTAAAGTAACCCTAGTTAAAAATTACAGTGAAGCAATAGGAGAGCTTAAAGACCGCTCTTATGACTGCATACTCTTTGATATGTCAACAACAACAGAAAATGACATGATGGTTATTGAAGCACTCAGGAAAGCAACCAAAATCTGCCATTCCAATACCCTTATTATGGTTCTAACAGTACCATCTAGAGAGAAAAAATTATTCGATAAACTTAAGTCAAGAGGAGCAGACATCATCGTAGAGAAGCATGAATCCTGGCATATGAACATATTAAAAGAGCTAAAGCTTGTATCATAAAAAATCATGAAAGAAAAAGCCCGTCAAATAATCAATAAAATAAAAGAACACAAGAAAGATATAAGCATTATAAGCGTTATAGTGGTTCTTTTACTGTCGTTTTATTCCCTGATGCTACCAGAAATAATTAATGTCAATCAATATAGAAATGAATTACTTGAAATAGCAGAACAAAAGATCAAAGGAAAGCTCGATTTTGGAGAAATAAAACTGGGTTTACCGGTAACCGGTGGCATAGTAATCAAGACAGACTACATTAAGCTGGTTGATAAAAATGGTCAACCACTCTTATCAGGTGAAAATGTTAAATTAAAAGTAGCTATACTACCTTTAATTTTTCGTGATGCAGTCATCAAAAACCTTGAAGTAGACAATTTAGAAGCATTTATAACCCGTGAAAAAGAACTCAGGTTTAACATAGAAGACTACATCCCCCCTGCTGAGCCTGATGACATTGTTTTTATAAGGCTCAAAGGAACCCGTGCACACCTAAAAAACTACAATGTCAAAATAACAGACACTTTTATAAAACCATCCAAAACCTTTGTATTAAAAGGTAAATCATTTCAGTTACTAAATTTCACTGAAAACAAAACTCTTAAATTCAAGACACAGGGAGATTTAAACGATTCTGTTATTTATAATATACTGTTATCTTTCCAATTCCCTCTGAAAGAAGACTTCTTCCAGAATCGTTACACACTAAAAGGCAGAATAAAAAACTTAAGAATTCCTTTATTTAAAGAATATTTACCGGTAAAAGACATCACCGGCATACTCGATAGCAAATTTAACATCAAACAACACCGTAACAAACTTAGCATAAGCACTAAAAACAGTGTTAAAGAAGCTATCAATATACCAGAATATGATCTAAACATACAAAGCGGTTATTTAAAACTTAAAACTCTTATCAGTAAAAATAAAATAGAAGTTGAAGAAATAGAAACTACAATTAACAAAATCGATTCAACCATCACAGGAACTATCAAAGACTGGCAAAAAGACAACCCTGCTTTCAAACTTGGTATCAAGCTTTCAAATAGCAATATTAAAAGATTTTTGGGTACTATTCCATCTATAGAACAGGCAAAAGATATTCTTTTTGCCTTAAAAAAGTATAACCTGAGCGGCACAACAAATGCTGATATTAAAATACATGGCACACTCAAAGCTCCAGAGTTTTTCGGGGTCATAAGAATAGATAATTATCAATTAGATCTCGCTAAAAATGTAACCATAAAGAATATTCAAAGCACTTTTCAGCTGGAAAGATCTAAAATCACAGCCAGAAACTTTTTAATACCATTAACAGGAGGCGATATCCTTCAAATTAATGGCTCTTATGATATTTTCAAAAACAGATTTCACCACCTAAGAATATCATCAACTATCCTGGACTTAAAAGAGCTACAAAGAATAATTATACCCCTATTAAATACTCTTAAAATCCCTGATAGCATGCTAAAAAACACTCTAATTTCAGGAAAAACTCACCTGAACCTGAGTCTAAATGGTCCCATAGAGAAACCTTTTATTAATGGCTGGCTTTCTCTAAGTGCAGACACTTTAAACATTAATGGCTTCACCAGATCTCTAAAAAATATCGCCGGAAAAATACTATTCAAAGGTTCTGAAATAAATATTGAAACATTAAATATAGAGCTGGAAAAGAATAGCACCGTTAACATTAGTGGTATTGCCGACTTTCACAAAGAAATTGCAAAAGAAATAACAATTAAAGGTAGCAATACAAATCTCAGTCAGCTGCAAAATATGCTTATAGTACTTGCACCACAACTAAAACTACCACAGGAAGACCTGAGAAAACTCAAAATTTCAGGTACAACTAAATATGATATTACCCTTAAGGGCCCAATCAAAGATATTAATCCTTATGGAACTGCTACACTATCTAATGTTAAGGTAGAAAGCCTGGAAATAAACGCCCCTATTCAAAATATAAACGGACAACTAAAATTTGATAAGGTAATAAACATTCAAAACCTGACAGGCTTAATCGAAAACAACATTATAAGCATTACAGGAATGTTAAACCCCCGTGGAAATTCTAACATCGACATACAGCTAAAGGATTTTCAATTAAAAGATATTCAAAACCTGGCACTAAAAACAGAAATACTTAAACCAGAAGAAGAAGAAACCTTAAAACAAGCCTCTCTCCATGGCAGTTTATCAGGGCTCATTACTATTAAAGCAGATAATCATCTTAATATTTCTCCAGAAGCTCATATCAACATGAATGAGAGCTCTATCACTCATCCTGATTTGCCTGACACCGTCAATATTGCAAGCGGTACATTAAATTTAATCAACGATAAAATAGAGTTAAGCAAACTGATATTCACAACAGGCGGATCTACCTTTAACATCTCGGGCAGCCTTGACGAAATAAGCAAAGGATTACCTGAATATCAGGTAGAAGCAACCAGCAACAAGATAACACTTGACCTCATCAAGAAACTCGGGCAACATAGCAGTTCTCCTGCATCTTTCAGAGAGCTTATTTCTTCTGTAAGCAACACAACCGGCAATGTTAGCCTGCATTTTAAAGCAGAAAATAAGGGGTTTGAGGTTACCGCAGACCTGGATAAGCTTTCTATATATACTAACCACCTGCAACACCCCATTAGAGATATTTATGGCAAAATTATTCTGAGTGACTCTCTTATGTCATTTGACCGAGTAAAACTACATTATGGTGATTCAGGTATCAATTTAAACGGCAACATTGACAGCTTAAACCAGAGCCCAGTTATAAATATCAGCATAGATGGCGATTTCAGCCCTGTAGACTTCTCTGAATTTCTAGAAAAAGATTTCAGAGATAAATTCATTCTTTCTAATCACATTGTATTTAATGGCTATGCAAAAGGCAATTTAAACAGATGGGATCTATTCTTTGAAACCTTTGTACCAGCAGGAACACAATTAGCATATAAAGGCAGCTTTAATATACCTGAAAATACTCCATTAAAGCTACTTATTGATGGCAGAGGTACCAGAGAATCTGTCAAAATAGAAAAAATATTACTGCAATTTGGAGAAAGTGAGTTTAATGCAGCAGGTGCATTTGAATATTCTGAAGAAAACCTTATAACTATTGATGATTTGCATATTAAGATACCGATTATCAATCTTGATGAATTTAATAAGTTTCTGGAAAAAGGCCTTTTAACTGATAACCTATCAGGTGACATCAGCAGTAATCTAAAAATATCAGGTCCTGTGTTAAACCCTGATATTACAGGATTTATAAACCTTGATAATATAACTCTGCCCATGTTAAAAGTTCTTGATCTCGATCTTGACCTTGAGTTATCAGGACAGGATGCCGAAATTAACAGGGCACACATAAACGTCAACGGCATAATCTTTGAAATAAAAAGCCATATAAATAACTTCAAACGATTCCCCATTGAACTGACAAACCTTTACATTCACAGCCCCTCATTAAGGCTAACAGACCTTATTTCTTCTGCATCATCCGGCAGTCAGCAAATAGACAGCCTGCCATTTATAGTAAAAAGCGGATACATAAGCATTGATGATGCAATTATAGATAAGCTAATCACAACTAATCTAACAGGAAACATTTCTCTCTGCCCTAGTGGACTGTTTCAAATTACTAATATGAGCCTTAACACCGCAGGTGGAACAGCCCGGGGTGACATATATGTTAATGTTATTAAAGAAACACTGGGAGCCCAGCTACAGATAATTGGTGTTAAAGCTAACGCTGCTGCAACAATACTATTAGACCTGCCCAACGAAATATTTGGAGATCTAAATGCTACTATAGTCTTTGATTCTCAAGGAACAGACTATGATAAAATACTGGAAAATGCTGAAGCTTCAGCGAGTCTCATAATCAATAATGGTAGATTTACCAGGCTGGGCACTCTAGAACACTTGCTGACAGCTACAAACATTATAACCGGTGGTCTTGGCGGTATAAATCTTAACAACATCCTTGCTTCTATTATACCCATGCATACCGGCAATTTTGAAAGACTTTCAGGAGATTTTACTGTTAGAGAAGGTGTGCTTAATACAAATAACCTTATCACTAGAGGCAAAAACCTCAGCCTCGAAATATCAGGAGACTTTAACATTGCTACAGAGCTTGCTGATCTTAATGTAAAGGGATATTTATCTCGAAATGTTTCAGGATTGCTTGGCCCTCTGGGGAGATTGAATCTTCATACAATTACTGACTTTATACCGGGCCTTGGTTTTATACCCGGAACCAGTAGCAAAAGAGGATTGCTGGACTTCATACCGGGTCTTGGCTTCATTCCGGGGTTTGGAGGCCCAAAAACCAACCAGAAAATAAGAAATTTTGCTGTTGAAATTCAGGGAAATTTATACGATATGTCTTCTGTCAAGAACTTCCGCTGGACTGAATAATAACAATATCTATTTTTTGGTAGAGTCCAGACTTACTCCATCTTTTTCAGCCTGAGCTTCAAGAATTTTGACTATTCTTTCCAGGTTTTTAACAACTGTTCTTACTTTCAGATCCATCAGAAAGACGCCAAAGACAATTAAGACAACAAATGTTGTGTTGGTCGCAATTAAAAACGGTACCAGTATGTCTATTAAGTTATATTCCAAGGTTATACCTCCCCTAAAATCAATTTTGCATTATTTTATTATTCTATTATATTTCAGGGATTAATCAAAAATATAATAAATATGAAATAATATTTAAAATTTTATTCATTACTATTTAACAACTGGGGTTTAGAAAGCTCTTTCTGGTCTTTATCCGTATAAAAGACAAAGATCAGCCACCCAATAGTTGCAAGAAAAACATTAATCGTAAAGAAAAATAACAGTGAATAACTGACCGCTTCGGCCTGAGAAATACCAATATAACCAAACATAAAGATCAAAACAAACTCTCTTGTGCCCATATTAGAAAATGAAATCGGCAATATTGAGAAGATACTGAAAATAACCACACAAAAAGTCAGATAAAAGAAATCTATCGATAGATTCATAAAATAAGCAAGCAAGAGACACTGAAAGAAAAACATTATATAAATTAATACTGTTAAAGAGACTGCCAGCAGGGCTTTTGGAGTTAAAAACATTTTTATACCCGCAAAAAAGCTTTCAAGCCAAGCAGCCGATTTTGTTCTTATTTGCCACCAATCAGGCAACAAACCAGCAATAGCCAGTGTCAGAGAAGGAAATAACACAAACGCAGGTATCAAAATCATCAAAAAGATAAACACAGCTTTAACCCAGAGATAAGCAACCCATATATCAGAAAATAAGAGGCCCACAATACCGAGTATCAGCATAAAATACATATCAAGCAGACGGTCAAAAGCCACACTTGAAACAGCAACAGCCGAATCAGTTTTAACATATTTCATAAGATAGTGAGCACGGAAAAGTTCTCCGACCCTGCCAGGTGTAACACTACCCAGATAAAAACTTCTCATATAAGACCAGAAAGCTTCAGGCAGGCCAAGACTATAATTCTGTATTTCAAGAAGCTTTATCCACCTCCAGGATCTCAAAAGCATAATAACAAGATTCATTAATATCACTATTATTATGCCTGACCAGTTTGTGCCTGAAAGAGAATCGACCATTTCTCCCGGGTCAATTTTCAACAGGATGATAATAAAAAGAAATATTCCAATTAGACGTAAATACTTTTTCATTGATATAATTAAAAATGTTCAATCTTTAGGTTTAGTTTACCTGATACACAATAAAATAGGAAAGCATCAATGGATGAAATTAACCTTGACGAAATAGTTGATAAGTTTAAAAACCGTTTATTAGCAACGCAAGAAGCTGAAAAATTTAAAAGTGAAATTGTTGAACCTCTGGTAGAAGAAGGCTTCAAAGAGAAATTTATTAAAAAGTTTGAAAACATAACTGAAACCATCAACCAGAAAGTAGGTTCACAGGTAATAAAAACACACCAGGAAGATAAAAACAAATACATCGTGGAAGGGCTTTATCATAGAGTTTATTTTCAAAAGTCAAACACAGATGTTATCGATAACAAAGCATACACAAGCATTATACCGATCTATGTATGGAAAGGCGTAACAAAACATCTGGGGCCTATTTCTCTTATCATAAATACAGAAACCAGAGAGGTCAAGTGGGATATACCATTCGGATCAGTTGAAAAATACGCCGGTGAGCTATTTCAGGGTTTTGCTGAAGATAAGGATTTCAGTCTCTAAACCTGTAAACTTTACAATTAGATTCTGCCCTTAAAACTTTTACAGGCGTCACAAGCGCTTTTTGGCTGTTTAATGATCGAACTGTTATACAAATTGTCTTAGTACACAAATTAATACTATAATGATTTAATTGAATGTGTTAATAAAGGAAACAATTAGGGTAATATGACTTACGATATTCACACTACATCAATGTTAATAGGTTCAATATCCGAAGATGAGTTAAAGATTATTTTTAATCCAAAACTGCAAAAGCTTTACACAGGGGATAGCATTAAGGTTATTGACGAACAGAAACAGGGTATTGTCGCTCAGGTATATCAAATAGAGAACCTGGATTATACAAACATAACGGATGAAACCCTCAAATCACAAACAGCTCACCTTTCTAACATTTCTACTGAAAGTTTTGCAGAAGAAATAGGCTCTCTGCATATAGCTAAATGTAAAATTAAACTGTCTATTATAAACAACAAATGGCTCAACTGGCGTGGCAATCTGCCATCTCTCAATGATTTTGCAGATATTGTACCACCATCAGAATTAATCTCTCATACAATAGGCTCATCTCCTTTAAACCCTCTTAATATCGGTCAATTTGTAAGTTATAAACCTGTTCCTTTAAACCTTGAAGCTGGCCTGCTAGAAAGAACGACCCTCATAGTAGGCGATAAAGCAAAGGAGAAAACAAACCTCCTTAATATACTTCAGGAAGAACTTATTCGTAAAAAAGCCAGAGTTATTGTTATAGACTCAAAAGGAAGCTATACAAACTTCCCTGAGGCACGTTTGCTGGTTGCAGGGCAAAATTTCAAGCTATCTCTCGCTGAATATGGTCTGCCAACTCTCGGCAGCATTGTAACAGGACAAACTGAGCCTAATCTAAAGATTAAAATAGAAAACCTCTACATGCAACTTTCTAACCATGTTGCCACGCTGACCAAAGATTTCATACCTCTTAAATTACTGAGAGACCTTCTGGAAAAAGAAATGAGCACTCCTGAAGGGCAAAAACGATTTAATGAAATGAATACACTCAGAAACAGACTCATTGCCATTGAAAAACTTGGTATTTTTGCCAACAATCCTGAAGATATTATACACACAGGAAATATATTCAAAGAAGCAAACCTGGCCATCCTTGATATATCAAGCATACCTCTGTTCTGGCAAAAAATATTCATTAAAAACTGTGTTAAAGACCTTATTGATTCTGATGTTTGCCCATTCGTATTCTATGATGACCTTCATAAATACATTGACCAGGAAATGTGTGTCGATTTGCTGTATAAAACCAGAAACCTCGGCCTCAACAACATCTTTTTAACGACTTATGAAGACGAAATACCGGTAGAAATAATTAAACAGGCTGATAATTTATTTATGTTTTCAACAGATATGCTTGAAAACAACCCCATGTTTTTTAATAACCTTAAATCAGACAGAACATTGCTTGATATGCTGCTGAAAAGAGCTCCTGAAAACACTGTTGTGGTCTATGGAGACCTGACAAATAACTATCCTGTAATGGTAGAACTGCGTGAAACAGGCCTGCAACAGGCAACAAACAAACACTTTGGATCTATCAGAAAACATCTCTCTGAATATGGAGAAATAGTATATTCTTACAAATCTGCCGCTGAAACACCTGCAGTTCATAATGTAGAAACACATCATGCGGCCCAACATCAGGACTCTTATGATTATTATAACCAGCCTGCTGCTATAAGCCAGCAACATCAACACGAAGAATATCCTGCAGCTACAGAAGAACCTTTTGCACCTTCATCTTTCCAGCAATCAGGATATTTAGAAACTTATAAAAACCTCTCAGAAGAATATGAAGATGAGTTTCTTACCGGTCAAATGGGTATCAACTTTGATGAAGAAGGGGAAGAACCAGAAATTACTTTTCACCCGCAGGAAAAACCGCACCAACAAGTCAGCCCAGGATCCATAGCACACCATATCCCTGATGAAGAGTTTTACGTACCACAACAGCAACAAGCCTCACCCGGCAGTTTAGCACACCACATACCGGATGAAGAGTTTTACGTACCTCAACAGCAACCACCGCAGCAGAGGCCGCCTCAACAACAACGCCCACAACAACAAATGCCACCTCAGCAGCAGCAACCTCAACAGCAAAGGCAACAGCAACAACGCCCGCAGCAGAGGCCACCGGAAAGCTTTGCACATCACATACCGGATGAAGATTTCTTACCACAACAAATGCCACCCCAGCAACCTCAGCAGCAAAGGCCACAGCAACCACACCCGCAGCAGAGGCCACCTGAAAGCTTTGCACACCACATACCGGATGAAGATTTCTTGCCACAACAAATGCCACCCCAGCAACCTCAGCAACAAAGGCCACAGCAACCACGCCCGCAACAGAGGCCACCTGAAAGCTTTGCACACCACATACCGGATGAAGAGTTTCTACCACAGCAAATGCCGCCTCAACAGAAACAACAACCTCCGCAGCAAGACATAAAGCAGGCTTACACTCAGCATTCTGCACCACTAAAGCCTGAATCAATACCCGAACATGTTGAAGACATACCGGTTTATGCTTCTTCTTCAATGGATACTACAGACCTTGAATTTCAGGAAGGAGACCAGGTTCAACATGAACGCTACGGTACTGGCGTTATAAATAGAATCATCATAACCGGAGATAAGAAACTCTGCTCAATACAGTTTCAGGAATTCGGCAGAAGACTGCTCGACCCCAACAGAGGCTTGAAGAAAATAAACTAGAGGGGGCTTCTCAATTCAAAAAACTGGTGTCGGGGCTTCCTGGAGAATATTTTTTGCAAATATTGACAATATAAAAATTGTGCTTCAATAAGCATGAGATTTTTAAAGAGTTTTTACTTGAAATGTTTATTATATACTGATCCTTGAAAGTAATGTATAGATTCCAGATTATAGAGGCCGGGTGTTTTTGCCCGCTGTGCTGGCAAAAACACCCTACTGAATTCTATCAGCATATATTAATTATTTACGTGGAATGGTATAGCAGCATTAAAGAGGCTAATATTCTGCAAAACTACCTGACTATACTAAACGACATAAAAAATTAAACAATTCTAAAACACCCACCCTATATTTTCTTAAATCTGATTACTTATGACTTTGATTATAAAAAAATTTATTGTCAATCTTTGATTCTTGAATACTGTGCCCGACCAGCTTTAAATTCTTAAAAAAGCTAATAATACTTTTATTTAAAAAATTGCTTTTGCCAATCGCTAGCTTGCCATGGTTTCAAAACACTTCTTATCCACTTCTAAAGTCTGATAACCTTGAATTTCAGAGATGATAAAATCTACCATCCACTTGCGATCAGGCTTATTTCTATACTCATTGAGAAGCGGAACTATAACCTGATTACCTATTCGAATTAAAGCCATAGCTGCATGTTTCTGTACCTTGCTATTAGGGCTTTCCAGCGCTACAAGAAGTGGCATTATAGCTTTATCGCCAATATTTACCAGATCATTTTCAATATCAGCTGTTAAACCTGCATCTGCGCTTTCTAAAGCCTTTAACAGATAGAATACTACGTGATTAGAAAGCAACTTTTTCTTTGAAAAAAAGAATAACGGATCATTGATTAATGTTACGTATTTCTGAGCCCTTTTTGGAGACATAAAAAGCCACTCCAAATTCATCATCAATACTTATATTAATTTAGAATTTACATCAAAATGTTTTTTCGGGCAATCCAGTAGATAAAAATAACTTCAAAAAAGACTCTTCCTGAACTTAAAAATTTGTAATTTTCCTGCAAAATGAAATTTTCATCTGGCAGAAAAAAATTGAATCCTTTAGAGTTTCTTTTGAGAATTAGTTTCAAGGAGCCCATCATGAACCCTTTAAAAATGAACCACCTATCACAAATAGTAAAAATTATTGTCCATACATTTTCTTTACATGTTTGTAAAAAAATATAACAATAATTTTTTACCCGGAATCAATCGTTACAATTTTCACAATAATACGTAGCACTTGATTTTTCTGTTTCCCAGACAGTTACTTTTGATATATTAGTTATCTCAGGCTTAAGTTGCTCATAAATATGCCTGGCTATAAGCTCACTGCTGGGGCTTAACGATTTAAAAGCATCCAGAGTATTTAAATCAGTGTGATCAAAGTCTTTAAGAACCTTTCTTAAAGCTCCATGAAGGACTTTAAAATCTACAAGAATGCCTGCATTATCAAGGTTTAAACCTTTAGCAAAAACCTGCACCCGCCAGTTATGGCCATGCTGGTTTTCACAGATACCATCATAGTTTAATAACCTGTGTGCAGCTGCAAAACTATCTTCTATCATAACTTCAAACATTTTTATAATCCTTATTCATGACTTTAATATTTTTTGATAGTATACTAATCATAATTTGATCAGGATGAGTTAATTATAGCCTTAGATCGTATCATTCACCTATCTTACAACCGTTCACACTAATCTTATATCATAAAACCACTTATTATTTCTAAAGGAGCAAAAATTGTACGACGGATTTAAATCAGAACTTCTCCAGACAGCCCAGCTGGCAGCATTAAACGCCAGTGATATCCACATGAAGTATTTTGGCAAACATAAAGAAATAGAACACAAGCTCAATGAATTTGACCTCGTCACTAACGCCGATAAAGAATCTGAAGAAATAATAATTAAAACCATTAGAAATAAATTTGCACACCATAATGTGCTCTCAGAAGAGTTTAACAATGATATAGAAACAGCAGAATTCACCTGGATAATAGATCCACTTGACGGCACAACAAATTATGCCCACAATTACCCTCAATTTTGTGTATCAATAGGCCTCATGCACAGAGGAGATATCATTGTTGGTGTTGTCTATGACCCTGTTAAAAATGAGCTTTTCCACGCTATTAAAGGTTCAGGAGCTTTTCTGAATACCAGAGAAATAAAAGTAAGCTCTGTTAAAAAGGTCAGTGAAAGTCTTCTGGCAACAGGGTTCCCATACGACAGAAGAAACAAAAAAGCCAACAACATGGACTACTTTGAGGCATTCTCATACAAAGCTCAGGCCATCAGAAGACCGGGATCAGCTGCACTTGACCTGTGCTATCTTGCATGCGGTCGCTTTGACGGTTTCTGGGAACTCAAACTCGCCCCGTGGGATACAGCAGCCGGCGCCATCATAGTTAAAGAAGCTGGCGGCATTGTCTCTAACTTTTTCTCAGATTCATTTGATATCTTTACAAAGCATATCATCGCCTCCAACCCATACATTTATGATGAAATGACAACAATCATAAGAGAAACAAACCCCGAACTGCCAGAAGTATAAACATCAGAAAACCTCTTATAAATAGATCCCTCGCTGTGCTCAGGATGACTCAAAAGTTCTAAAGAGGCTAATAACTACCGGAGCGAACTTAGTTCGCTCCGGAGAGAGTTTTATTTCATACTAATTCAGGCATTCAATAAACTATTGTTATTGAGAGGAGGGCTTTTAGCCCTTAATAAGATTAAAAAAATTTGCCAGCTTAAACTAAACTGGCAAATAGGTGGCTCGAAACAAGCGGGTTTCTAATTGGAGCCTTTTGGCAGGTACTCATCTAGAAGTTTGTCAATCTCACTTTTGTCAATACTGACATTATCTTTCTGAAGCTTTTTATCACTGATGCCAAATTCTCTCATTACATCTTCAATAGTATAAGCATTAACACGCTTTTCAGTTTTTTGCACTGGCTTAATAGCCGCTTTGCGCACAGGAACATCAACAACTTCTTGAGGTTTAGCCTTCTCAGGCTTTACATCAGTAACCATTGTAACCTCTACGGGTTCTATATCATAAACATCTTCTTCAATTTCTTGCCTTTTCGTCGGCACCGGAGCACTCATCCGGCCCTCATTATTTGAAATAGCCGTCACAGGAGCCTGCTGGAAACTTGACGAAATCAATGGCCTGTCATCCTGAACTATGCGGGGTGTAACAAGCATCAAAAGTTCATTTCTTTCTCTATCATTAGCACTGGTTCTAAACAATGTACCAACAATAGGCAGATCGGCTAGACCAGGAATTTTACTGTGATCTGCCTGTGATCTCTCGTCAATAAGACCTCCAATAGCCAGTGTCTGACCATCTACCAGTCTTACTTCCTGAACAGCAAGATCTTTTCTTCTTAACAATGTAGTAATATTCTGATCATCCTTGATGATTTGTTGAGCAACACTGGATACAGAAGGCCTGATCCTTAAGTTTACATAACCATCTCCAGAGACTTTCGGTATAATATCAAGAATAATGCCGGCTTCACCAATTTCAACCTGAGTCTGCGTAAAGCCTGTAGCATCACGGGTAACTGTCGTTCTACGTACAACCTCTTCAGTAATACTTATAACTGCCTCTGAATTATGAACAGCCATAACAGTCGGGTTAGCAAGCAATTTAGCTTTCCCCTGAGAGACCATAGCATTAATCTGGAATAAGAATTGATTGCTACGTGTAATATTAAGAGGTGATGTTGAAAACGCTGCTGCCAATCCATTAGCGTTGATAGGCTTTTCACCCCTCAGTGTCGGCAAACCTATAATCTGAGACAGGGGCCCTAAAGCATTTTCATAGGTTGTTGATACAATATTTCCGTTCTGATCTACTGTCGTCCGAACTAAATCAGCTAACGGCTGGAAAGCAGGATCGCCTGCTACTGCTGCTGCACCCTTGCCTTTGGAGCTGTTATTAAAACCAGTACCCCATTGACCACCCTGCTGCCCCCATAGAACTTCAAGGTTTTTCATCGAAGATTCACTTACCTCAATAAGAGAAGCCTCAATAGCTACCTGGGGTAATTTCTGATCTAATGTAGGTATAACAGCTTCAGCAAGGGCTATTTGCTCGACAGTACCCATAATAGTCAGAGTAGAAGACCTTGAATCAGGTACAATTAGCGGCCCTTCCGGATTAATTTTTACTTCTCTTGCTTCAATAATTTTTGTTCTTAATGAAAAAGTTTGTTGAGTACCACCACCGCCATCACCAGAAGCACCCTGTACTTCTTCTGTGCCGGAGCCTTCCTGAAAAGTTTCTGTAACAACACTAATAGCAGATGATTTCAACTGTCTGTCTCCATCTCCACTACCAGTGCTATCATATGGAGCTACACCATCATTAAAAATTGTAGCCTGTAACAACTGTGCTACATCAACAACATTAGCATGATTTATTCTAAAGGTTTTACTTTGTCTGGGCACATCAATATTCTTTATCATCTCTGATGCAAGTCTTACATCGTTATCCGTACCCACGACAAAAACAGTATTTGTACGATATTCTGCTGTTGCTTTCTTCGCTGAAGCAGTATCTTGCTCTCCTGAAGCTGAAAACAACGTTGAGTTAAGTATATCTGCTATCAGTTTAGCATTAACATATTTTACCGGTATCATTTGAGATACCTGCTGATTAATGCTTTGAGACAACTCTGAATCCTTACTGGATACAACAAGCGTCTTTTCATCCTGCATATAAACAAGATTGGCATAATCTTTTACAGTATCAAGAGCCTGATCGATAGTAACGTTGTTTAAATCAACGCTAATAGATCCATCCACCGATTCATCCATAAGAATGTTAAAACCGGCTCTTGTAGCAAGAGATCTCAATAAATCTCTAAGATCTACTCCTCTTAATTTCATTATAACTCTTTGATTGCCACCACTAACAGCAATAGGCTGATGTAAATACTCTGTTTTTGCAGCATTAGCCTGCAAGGTTGCCGCATACACAGAATTACCATTCAAACCAATTAGACCTGAGGTTATAACAGCTCCTGCCATTATACTTAATAGACCTAATTTTAGCTTCACAACTCTCATGTTTTTTACCCCGCTCTTTTATTGACTTATTATCTATTTTTTGCAGTATTTCCAGCCATCATAGCCTGCACTTCAGGATTATTCATCAAGCTTGATATTCTGCTGGCCGGTGATAACGGATAAGCATCTTCCATAATACTTGGTGTTACCAGGATAATAAGCTCTGACCTGCTTAAGTCTTTATAAGAAGTACGGAATAGCGTACCTATAATTGGTATATCACCTAACCCCGGCACTTTTGCATATTCAGAAACATCTCTTTCCTGAATCAAGCCGCCAAGAGCTAATGTTTGACCGTTTGCTATTCTTACTTCTTGAACTGCTAAATCTCTTCTGTTTAACAGTGAAATCAGGTTTTTCTGCTGATCTTCTATCTGGTTAGCAACTGTTGAAACAGAAGGTCTTATTCTCATTGTTACAAAACCATCTCCGCCAACTTTAGGCAGAATATTCAATATAATGCCGGCTTCACCAATTTCAACCTGAGTTTGCGTAAAACCTGTAGCATCACGAGTAATCTGAGTACTTCTAATAATTTCTTCTGTAATACTTATAACGGCTTCAGTATTATGAGTTGCAATAATCGTAGGATTAGCAAGCAATTTGGCTTTTCTATTGGCCACCATGGCATTGATTTGAGCCAGTACCTGACTGCTGTTTTCCAGAGGTTTGGTTGTCCAGGCAAATTCATTTCCTTCCTGACCTTTATCTTTAAGTGTTGGAAGACCAAGAACATTATTTAATAAACCTGTTTGATAAACCTTCGTGCTTCCATCAGGAAATTGCTTCTCTATGACCTGATTATAAGGTATTGCAGGCGCACCGGCAGCAGGCGGAACATCCGTTGATTGTGTGACAGCCCGGTTGTTAAAACCATAAGCAAACTGGCCATCGCCAGTACCAATTGTAGGCTGCAATTGCCTTAAACCTTTTTCAAATATTTCAACAAGTGATGTTTCGATAGCAACCTGCGGCAATTTTTGATCCAGTGTGGGTATCAAAGATTCTGCCAGTGCTATCTGTTCTACTGTACCGAGTATAGTTAATGTATTTGTCCTGCTATCTGGCACAATAATTGGCCCATCAGGTGCAATCTTAATATCTTTAGTTTCAAGTCTTTTCGCTCTCAGAGTAAAGGTTTGCTGTTCACCTCCGCCAGATTCGCCGGAAGCACCTGATACCTCTGAAGCTGACCCTGAACCTTCCTGGAAGGTTTCAATATCAACGCTAATTCCCGAGGGCGTAGAAGGTATTCCATCTTCTTCACCACCGCCAGCAGGGTTAAATGGACTTATGCCATCATTAAACACTGTTGCCTGTAACAGTTGTGCAACTTCTACTGCTCCGGCGTGGTTAATTCTAAAGGTTCTGCTTTCTCTAGGAATATCAATTTTATTAATGACATCTTCTGCAAGTCTGATATCGTTTTCAGTTCCAACGAGGATAATACTATTGGTTCTAAACTCAGCAGTAGCTTTTTTAGCAGTGTCACCACCTTCTTCAGCCCCGGCAGGAGAAACAAACACTGTATTATTTAAAAGAGAAGTCACTAACCTGGCATTAACATACTTAATAGGAATTAATTTGGATATAGACTTATTCAGTCCTTTTTCCTGAGCATCTGCCTTTGTGGTTACAAGCATTATATTATCGCCTTTATTGACATAATATAAGCCTGCAATGTTTCTCAGATACTCAAAAGCTTCTTTTAATGTCAGATCATTAAAGGTTACAGAAACGTTACCTTCAACTGTTTGATCCAGCATGACATTAATATTAGCCTGATGTGCAAGCATCCTTATAAGCTTTCGAATACTGATATCATCAAAGTCCATATTATAAACTTTTGACTGATTATCTCTAAACTCTACAGGTGCTGCCATTTCAATCTTACTTGTTAGCCTAGGGCTTGCTGCATCAGCTTTAAGATTTAAGCCATTCGATATAATCGAACCAAATAAGAGAAAGGCTATTAATAACTTCTGTTTTCTTCTCCAACTCATCATTTATTACCCCATTGGTTTATTAATTGTGCTTAAAAACTATCTAATAATTTATCTATTTCTTCTATTTTCTTTTTGGCATCACCTATAGATGATGGCGTAGTAGACTTTACCCCCGGTGGAGGTGGAAATTTACCGGGTGTTGGTGGCGGCATCAGGTCTCCCTGAGGTTGAGAATCTACTTCTCTTCCTGCTCCACTATCTGCCACCGGAACTATATTGAGCTCTTCATCTTCAAATTGCGGCAAATGCTTTTCTTCTGTCACATCTTCTGCCGAAATTTTAATAACATAATCAGAAATTTCAGAAATCGTACCCTGAACAGATGTAAGGTTAACTACATCGCCCTCTTTAAATGTACCTACTTTAACTGTACCATCAGATCTTGTAACTTCTAAAATGGCCATCGGATCTGAATGATCTGAACTTAAAACAATACCTTTTACAGATATGTCACTATGAATTCTATCTCTAATTTCATTACGCCTCTGTTCAGCTTCCTGACGGGCAAGTTCTTCAGGAGAAAGACCTGCCGGATCTAAAGGATCACCACCCATAATATTATCCATCGGGCTTAACGGCCTTGCTGGCATAAAAGGCTCTGAACGGCCTACTGAACCGCCCATATTAAACTCTGTAGCCTGATAACTTATTGCATCTATGCTTTGCAAATGTCTCTCTATTTCATCGATAGTTACAGTTCCAGAACTTTGAGAGATATAATCATCTGTTATCTCAAGTTCAAAGGCCTGTGTATCATTCATTTCTTCTGTTATTTCAGCGGCATTAAAACTGATTTCTTTTTTAGCCGGAACCTGTGTCGCAACCATACGAGCATTTTCAGCATCTCCAGTTGCCAGGTTTTTTGGCATAAAAATAAACGTAGAAACCACAACAAGCATTGCAAGGCCAGCAACACCCATAATCACACCCGTACGAGTTCCAAAAGTGCGATTATACAAAAATAAAGTTAAACCCACTGTTAACTTTTTAAAGAGATTTGTTATTAATAGTGAAAGTAAAATAATCTTCTTTAACATCTTTATCATCGCTTTGCCCACCTACTTTTTAGATTGAACCACCTGTTAATCACTAACACATCCTTTCTATATGTATGTTTAAAGATTAGCAAGTTGTATCAATTAACATATCCCCCATATAGTTGAAATTCATCCTGCAAAATTCATACCGGGCGAGCCCTTCAAGTATTCATTCAAACTTTAAGCAAAACTGTAAAAATATTTCTGCAAAAAAATGGCCAAAACCGTTACAAGACAAAAGAAGAATGTCTATAAGAACATTATTCAGGCATACTACCATGTTAAATTACAATTATGTAACAACTTTTAATGATACGCTCATGTAGGCTATAATATTTTCCATAAGATCAAATAAAGGGAAAAAGGGGTCATGGCAAAACGAAAAACAACACATGTAGGCATAGCAATAAATACAGAATGGGTTGAATTGATTCAACTCGCTAAAGATTTAAAAACTATAGAAAAATCAGTAAAATTACCCATGCCAATGGCAACGATGGACCCATCAGGAGATCGTTTACGTGATCCTCAAACACTGGCAACCTCTATCGCAGCAATGTTAGCTGAATTAGGCAATAAAGCACAGATAAAAAGCGTACATGTTACAGTTCCCGGGACACTTGTGCGTATAGTTGAAATGCCTAAAATACCTAAAAATGAACTTATTCTCGCTTTAACCTCTGAAGCTGAAAGATACGCAGTTTTTAATGACACAGAAGCACTGGTAGATTATGAAGTCATATCTGAAGAACCTGACGAACGACAAAAAATAATACTTGTCGCACTGAGAAAAGATACTGTTGCAGCTTATAAAGAAGCTTTCGATATGGCGAAAATCAAGGTAGCTTCTTTAGAAGTTGAGACTATTTCATCACTGAGAGGGTTAAAATATTCCGGTAGCCTTGATGCAGCCCTTGCTGAAGTCGGTGATCAACCCTGGGGAAGCATACATTTTGAGCCAGAAAGAATAAGAATATCCGTTTGGCATTATGATCAGATTAAAAACTGGCGTGAAGTACTTCTGGATACTTCAGACCTTAAAATCATGGGTGAAGATGCCCCGGTAATACAGGATCTCGTTGAAGAAGTCCGCCGTACGATTGGCATGACAAGACCTGCACTGTGGCTCACCTATGGCATACCTGAGTCTCTTGCCACCTCTCTAACACCAAGGCTTGGTGCTAATGTCAGACCAATGCTTGCAGGTAATGCTATCCGGCTTGATGATCCTAAATTAAGCCTTTCAGCTATTGGTATTTCATGCAAGTCTTTTGACTCTTTCCCTGCTTATATTGACGTTAAGCCTGCTGTCGACCCTGAATCTTCTGGTGAATTGCTCGGATCTTTTAAAATTATGCTGGCCGCCGCCGGTGTACTGGCTGTTTTATCCGTTGCAGCAACCCTTATACTTATGCTGGCAACATTTATCTTCTCTGGTCAGCTGAAAAACCGCAATCAGGAGATAGCTCAACAAACTTCATCTATTTCTGTACTTCAAGAAGAAGTTAATCGCTTGCAGAAAAAAGCCTCTGTTGATAGAGAACTAGCAGACAGGGTCACACGAGTTATTAAGAAAAACCAGAGTATTTCAAAAATAACAGATGCAATTAAAAATAGAATTCCGGCTAATCTCTGGCTTGAAACTGTAACCATTTCAGGAGACGTTAGGGTTGAAGGGCGTTCTATAGATTATGATTCTATTATCGAATTCTCTAAAAACTTCGATAGAAACGAAACCATTGATGGGACAGAAAGTCCTTTAACCAATATGGCAGTGGAAAATATAGAAGAAATTAAAGAAGAAGGTGTCAAAGTATACAAATTTACAATGGTTGGTCATCCAAAAATATAAGCAAGGATAAGGTGGAGTATTTTAAATGAAGTTACAACCAAGAGAACAATCGATCATCGGTGTGGCAGCTATAGCAGCAGTAGTCATTTTTGGATGGTTTTACGGTGTCGATCCTCAATTAAAGGAGTTTAAAAAGGCTAAAGCTGAGTTAGATACTGCAAATGGCCTGTTTGCAAACAATGAAGCAACAATATCATCGTTAGAAAGCCAAAAAGTAAGCCTCGCCGGAGCTCATGCAGAAATGCCCGAAGGTAAAGACATCGGTAAAATCGATTTTGAAGCCGGAGAAACTCTTGAAACAACTAAAAGAGACCTTATAGATTCTGTAATTGGTATGAGCCAGAGCAGTCATGGAAATAAACTCGTTCATGCAAGGCCATTACCAAAACCAGCTCCAGTTCCTGCCAGGGTCGACCCTACACAAACTGACCCCAATGCTCCACCACAACTACAACTCTCTGATTTCGTAGAAGAAATACCCTATGAAATTGCTATCAGAGGCAATTACGTATCTATCAATGAATTTGTTAATGAATTGTCAAGAAAAGACGTTGTTGTAGAAGTATCACAAATGGAAGTTAAGCCAGAACGGGAAGGCCAGAGCTTTGCAGACCCAACAAAACCCATTAAATCTACTTTCAAAATAAACTTCTTTATCAAAAAAAGCTAGGTGATATTTTTAAAACATTCAAAAGCTTTATAAGAACTTCTTACAAGCGGGCCAGAAATAACATTTTCAAGGCCCGTTTTTAATGCAAGGGTCTTAATATCTTCAAATTCAGATTCTGTATAATATTTAACCACTTCAAGACAATGCTTTGCCGGTTGTATATATTGTCCAATTGTTAATATATTAACATCAACCTCTTTCAAGTCTCTAAACAGCTCTTCCAGTTGAGGCAATGACTCTCCGAGACCTAGCATAATACCTGTTTTAGTAGGCATTTCAGGCCTATAAGACTTTGCATAACGCAATACATCAAGGCTTCTTTCATAATCTGCTTCCGGTCTGGCTTTCAAGTAAAAGTCATTTATAGTTTCAACATTATGATTAAATACATCAACACCTGCATCCAGAACTGATTCAATTGCTTTTATATCACCATTAAAGTCAGGGACCAGCACTTCTACCACTACATTTGGCAACCGTGCCTTAATAGCCGTAACGGTTTGTGCAAAATGTCCTGCACCATAATCAGTTAAATCATCTCTGGTCACTGAGGTAACAACGGTATAGCTTAAACCCAGTTTTTCAACTGCTTCAGCAACATTTTGAGGTTCAAGCAGATTAAATTCGGGGCTGTCAGAGTGTTCTATAGAGCAAAATCGACAATTGCGGGTACATTTATTACCCAATATCAAGAATGTCGCTGTTTTGCTGGCATAACATTCTCCTTTATTAGGGCATCTTGCACCCTCGCATACTGTATTAAGATTTAAATTTTTTAGAATTTTCCTGACAAATCGTGTCTCTTCTATGTCAAGAACACCCTTTTTAAGCCATGAAGGCAACCGTCTTTTATCCGTATCAATGTTGCCCATAATAACTATCTCTTTAAAGGCTTGCCTGGAACATGAAGATTAATAACACTCTCAAGAAAAGTCTCTGAAATCGTAGGATGAGCATATACTATTGATTCAAATTCTTCAACAGACAGCTCATTACTCAGAGCAATAACACCCTGATGTATAATATCAGAAGCACCGGGACCTATAATGTGAACTCCAATGATTGATTTAGAAGACTTTTCAACTAACGTTTTAATGAAACCTGTTGTTTCACCTTCTGCCATGGCCTTTCCGTTTGCCATAAAGAATGCTTTACGGACATCATAATTAATTTCAAGGTCTTTAGCCTGTGTTTCAGTAAACCCGGCAGAAGCAATTTCAGGTTCACCATAAATGCAGAAGGGCACACGGGCATAGTTTACAGGGTCTTTTACTTTATTTAAAATACATTCTACTGCTACAATGCCCTCATGAGATGCAACATGAGCCAGAGGTAATTTACCGGCAACATCTCCAATGGCATAAATACCAGGAACCGTTGTCTGCATACAATCATTAGTTTTAATAAACCGGCCGTTTAACTCAACACCAGTTTCCAAAAGGCCTTTTATTTCAGTATTAGGGCTGCGCCCGACAGCCATCAAAACTTTATCAGCCTGTAATACCTCATTATTATCAAGTTCAACAATTGCTATATCAGGCTGTTTTTGTATATTTTTAACCTTAACTCCTGTTATTACATTAATTTTACTCTTTTTAAATAGTTTCAAGAGGGCATTTGACAGGTCTTCATCAACAGCCGGCAATAGTTTATCCAGGGCTTCAATGATAGTCACCTCTACACCAAATGCTGAATATATTCTGGCCCACTCAACACCAATTGCGCCGGCACCAATAATCACCATTTTCCGGGGTAATTCAGTAAGCTTAAGAGCATCATCACTATTAATAACAAGATTATGGTCAATATCTATACCCGGTAAAGAAGCTGCTTCGCTACCTGTAGCAATAATTATGTTCTGTGCTGTTATTTCTACAGGCTGTTCAGAAGCTATGACCAGCCTCTCTCTATCGACAAACCCGGCTGTTCCCTGTAATACAGTAATATCAGGATAACTTTTTAGAAGCTGTTCAAGGCCTTTTCTCATCCTGGTAACTATACTCTGCTGTCTTTCAATGACATCGGCAAGATCAATGAATGGATTACCAACAGTAATACCAAAACTCTTAGCCCTTCTAATATTTTCATAACAGGCAACAGAAGCAAGCATAGCCTTTGTAGGTATGCATCCTCTGTTCAGACAGACTCCACCGAGATCCTGTTTTTCTATTAAGGCAACTTTTGCGCCCAGTTGAGCTGCTTTAAGTGCTGAAACATATCCACCCGGGCCCGAACCAATAACAGCAATATCGTAAATCATATGAAATATTCCTTTATTTTTTCTGGAATATCATAACATACTCATGCTTGAAGATATAGAACCCGCCTGCAAGTGCCCTATAGCGCCAGAGATTAGAAAACCTTCCTTTGCCCTGCTCGTTGCCTTCAATATTTTTAACGATAATCGATTTTGTTTTAAAGCCTACCTCATTCATTTTCGTCATGCATAAAAAGCTCAGCGGTATCAGCTCACCTTTTGAATATTTATCACCAATAATAAGAACAGCATGACGGTTCTTATCAAGGCAATCATAACCATTTTGAGCTACCTGCTCAAACTTTTCAAGAAAGTGTTCTGTACTTTCAGCGTTAGAGAGATCTTTAGCATTATCACTAAACTTAATAATATCGTGATAAGGAGGATGAAGAATCAACAACTGAGCATTATCAGCGTCCATCCTGTTTAAGACTTTTTTTAGCCCTGGCACAATACGTTTGTCAGAACTATCACCTGTTAAGAGAGCAATTTCATTCCTTTTCTCAGGATATATCTTGTCATTCACATAGTTTACAAGGTCTTTTTTAAGTTCAACACCAATACAGCGACGATTCATATTCATCGACTCTACTGCGGTTGTTCCCGAGCCCAGAAAGAGATCAAGAACAATCTCTTGTTCCTTGGTATAACGGTTAAAGACCTGAGTTGCAATTTGTGGCACATAGCCACCATAATAATCTAATTTGTGACCTGCACCCTTCGCTCTTGAAGGTATCATCCACAAAGTACCTGTTTCAATGTAGTCATAGTCTTTCCAGTTATTTAAATCAATATCACTAAAAGCTGTTGTTTTAGGTTTATTCTTGACTACAGATAGGTTTGACTTGTTTAAATTAGATGCCACTTCACTTTACTCCTACTAAACCTATCAACCCTCTGATAAAATAATCTTTTTTGAGGATAATGAACAACAAAAGCTGCGGCATTGCGGTGAACGCCATTAGTATTCATTATCTTTATTATTAAACGTCTCACAAGACATTCTGGCGCAGTTAAACGCCTTTAGTCAGGAATATTTTACACCAAAGAACAATCAAAACAAACAAGCAACAATTAGATATAATATTCAGATTTTGATCAACAAGAAACATAGTAATACAGGGATTTTAATCGATTTCAAAGCATTCATATACAATAAACAGAAGCCGAAAACACATGTAAAATCTATCTTTCAGAGACCGGCAGGTTAAATTGAAATTTTTACCTGTTCAGAAAGGCCCTTTTCAGAGATCCGGCACTAATCGCTTCTTGCATGCCTTTCAGGCGACAAAAGCAGGGGCTTTTAAGCTATTTGTTGAGCAACAAATCACCGAGGTAAAGAAGTTGAACAATACTCTATGTCTTCATGATTAAGGGCAGAGGTCTTACAAAAATAGCAAGAACCTTTCATATACAACATATTGTTCTATAAGCATTGTTCTATAATCAATAGTATTCCTGCTTGCAAAATACTCTTATAGCTGGCCTTTTCAGGAAGCAAGTTTTTAAATAAAATTTGTTTAAATTTAGTTTACAAAAATATACTATATGTGAAAATTTATTATACAAATAGAAATACTATGCATCTTATATACTATGCAAACCCTGATCAGTGGCAAAAAAGCTGTATTATATTAAAATGCATTCAATAAGGTCATCAAAACAAAAGGTTAAAAAGCATTTCTACGGAGTAAACCCGACGAAGCCCATACCTGAGTTTAGGAATCTAATATTTTTTAATGTAACTTACTATTTATAAAGCTTTCAGATTCTAGACATAACCTCTCAGTCGTGTTGCAGCAGCTACACGCTCCAATGCAAGCATATAAGAAGCAATACGGTAGTTAACCTCATATTTATTTGTATATTCTCTAAGTATTTTAAAGGTTTCAGAGAAATATTTTGCCATTTCTTCATTTACCTGGTCATAATCCCAGCGGAATTGCTGTATATTCTGTATCCACTCAAAGTAATCCATTACAACAATACCAGAAGTAACCAGAACATCAGGAATAACAACAACACCTTTCTCACCAAGAACCGTATCAGCAGACAGGAAAACCATCGTATCTTTGAGTTCAACTAACAACCTTGCCTTAACCCTGTGTGCTATATCTGCATTTATTGCAACAGGATCCAGGCCAGGTAACAATATGTCTGTTTCTATCCCCGCAAAATCATCAACCGATAATTTATCTCCCGTATGATAATCACACAATCTATTTCCCTGAATTAAAAACCCCTTAAGGTCATCCAGATCGAAGCCATCAGGAAAATAAACTGTACATTCTCCATCACAAACAGCAACCAGAATACATCCCAGAAAGTCCATACAATCTATGAAGCCACATATATGCTCTACAGAGGCTGCAATTGCCATTCTCATTCCCTGTAGTTGCATCTGCATACCCCTTGCCGTGAGATCCAGCAAATAGCAAGCAGCTGTAACCAGGGCCATTGACCTTTCTGCTGTACCAGAGAGGGCTTCTGGCTTTCCTGTCACAGATGAATGTACATAACCGTGCCTTTTGCCATATTCATCCATAATGCAGGCCATAAGCCCGGGATCTACATTTTTACCCGTTGAAAGAATATCTTTATAAGGGCCTATTAGCGAAGAGATTTTTCCTGTATAGCTTCTAAGAGCCATTTCTCTTAGTGCAAACGGTGTGTTATCACAATTCAAATCAATACCACCGCAAGCACCGCCAAAAGGAACATTCATCAAAGCCGTTTTGAAAACATTTCTTGCTGCCATGGCTGTAATTGCTTCTCTTGAGAGAGAATGATCAAGGTTTACTCCACCATAATAAGGCCCCCTTGCTCCATTATGCTGAATCCGGTAACCATGACAGAGATAAAACTCACCCGTCATATCTCTCAACGGTATTTCAACTTTTATTTCACGATATGGAACCCGTAAAACCTGCCTTAAATCATCATCAAGATTAAGTTTATCTGCGGCCAGCTCGAATAACTGATCTGTTTCACTGATAATAAAATTGCTTCTCATATTTTGCTCCTGAATCAAGTATAACTTATTTAAACATAATATTGCTTCTGAAAAAAGTTGTAACAACAGAATAAATAATTAAGTTTTGTAACGCCAAAGTGAACAAAGTTCATCATTTAAAATCTATACAAGAAGGCGCACACAAAGTTTGTAAATAAATGTAAATCAACAATAACAAAGTCTTGCATTTTTTGCCCTTTTTTGTTAAACAAAAATTTGCTATAATATGGATATAATAACAATAGTTAATATACAAATTGAATCATCCTGACTAACAGGCTATCAGAGCTGGTTACTATACAAAAACTACTATTACTTTCACGCAAGTTTTAAAGGGATTTCACAATGTATTTTTACAACGGTAGTGTTTATGTCGAAGACGAAGATCAATGTATCAGCTGTGCTAACTTTGCCAGGGGCGTTGCATGCCCGCTATTACAGGCTTTAGGCATGGGATTAGTTGTCATGCAAGACAATATGGTTGTGACAAACTGCGGCTTTTATAAGGAATTCAGACGTCATCTCAAACTGATTCAAAACAATAACAACTCTCCACCTGAAGATAATGATGATGAGTCGTCAGACAACAAATTGAGAAGATTCAAATAGTCTTATTAAAATACATTATGACGTTAAGAGGGTTCTAACTGCTATCAGTCAGAACCCTCTTAGATTTCATCTTTTCTTAAAGGCAGGATATAACTAGAAGAGCAGCCCACCTTCTCTTGCAGCATCAGCCAGGGCAGCAATTCTTCCATGATAAAGGAAACCACCTCTATCAAAAACTACCACTTCGATGCCTTTCTCTCTGGCACGTTCGGCCAGCAATTTCCCTACTTGTTTAGCTGCATCAACATTACCGCCATTAGCAATCTCATCTCTCATTGATTTCTCAAGAGTACTTGCTGATACTAATGTGATTTTTGCATCATCATCAATAAGTTGAGCATAAATATGCTTATTTGACTTATGTACCGCCAATCTTGGTCTATCAGCCGTGCCATATATCTTGCGGCGTATTCTATAATGTCTTTTTGCAGATAATGATTTTCTATCTCTTTTGGTAATCATAACATTACACCTTATTTCTTACCGGTTTTACCAGCTTTCTTTCTAATCGTTTCGCCTCTATAACGAATACCTTTACCTTTATAGACTTCAGGCGTCCTTTTGCTTCTAATCAAAGCAGATATATCTCCAACTGCCTGCTTATCTGCGCCTGAAACCTCTAATTTAGTATTGCCATCAACTTTTATCTGAACACCTTCAGGAGGTTCAATAACAACAGGGTGACTATAACCCAGCTGTAACACAAGATTTTTACCATCCAGTTGAGCACGATAGCCCACACCAACTATATCAAGGTTTTTTGAAAAACCTTTACTTACACCTACAACTATATTGTTGATAAGTGTACGACTTAAACCCCAGTAAGATCTGATTTTTCTATCTTTTTCATTACTCGGAGAAACATATACTTTATTATCTTCCATTTTGAGTATTATTTCAGGTCTGATAGTTGTTGACAGGGTTCCAAGTGGCCCTTTAGCCGTAACAACATTGTTTTCAATTTTTACCTCAACCTTATCAGGTATTTCTACTGGCTTTTTACCTATACGAGACATTGGGACAAGCCTCCAGCTTTATTTTCTACCATACATAACAGAGCACTTCACCACCGACGTTTTCAGATTTGGCTTTTCTATCAGTCATAACGCCCTTGTTAGTGCTTACTATTGCAATGCCCAGGCCATCAAACACTTTAGGCATTTTTTTAGCCTTGACATACACTCTTAAACCAGGTCTGCTGGCCTTTTTAATGCCAGTTATAACCGGGTCGTTTTTATCAGTATACTTAAGATCAATTTTTAATTTCTTAAACTTGCCAGATTCTTCTACTTCGCAATCATGGATATAGCCTTCAGCCTGTAAAATTTTGGCAACTTCCATTTTAAGCTTGCTTGAAGGCATCTCAACTGTATCATGGCCTACCATGTTTGCATTTCTTATTCTGGTTAGCATATCAGCAATAGGATCTGTATTCATATATCACTGTCCTTATCATTACCAACTTGACTTTGTAACACCGGGTAAAAGGCCTTCATGTGCCATTTTTCTCAAGCACAAACGACAAAGACCGAAATCTCTATGATAGCCTCTAGGCCGGCCACAGACATTACACCTGTTTCTGAGCTTCACTCTGGGGTATTTACCCTGCTCTGCGAGTGCTCTTCTTCTGGATTCTTTTTCTATCATTGACTTTTTAGCCAAGGTTATATCTCCTATGATTTTTGTTGTTGTCTTTTTCTAAATGGCATACCCATCAGGGCAAGCAATTCTCTTGCTTCTTCATCTGTATTTGCTGTTGTTACTATCACAACATTCATACCTCTAACGGCATCAATATCGTCATAATTTATTTCAGGAAAGATAATCTGCTCTTTGATACCAAGAGAATAGTTACCTCTACCATCAAAGCTTTTATCGTTTACGCCTCTAAAATCACGGATACGTGGCAGGGCAACACAGACAAGTTTCTGATAAAAATCATACATCCTCTGTCCACGCAGTGTTACCATTGCACCAACAGGCATACCGGTTCTGATTTTAAAGGTAGCAATTGATTTCTTGGCTCTTGTAACAATCGGTTTCTGGCCGACTATTGTAGTAAGGTCTTTCACACCGGCATCCAGAGCTTTAACATTCTGAGCAGCTTCACCCATACCCATGTTAACGATTACTTTTTCTAACTTGGGCACTTCAAATGGGTTTTTATACTCGAATTTATCCACAAGCTGGGGTATAATTTCTTCTTTATATCGTGTTTTTAGGTTAATGTTAGCCATTTTTCATGCTTCCCTTTTGGTTTTATACATCTAATTGTTCATTACAGTGTATACAGACACGGGTTTTTGAACCATCTTCCATCTGTGCATGTCTGATTCTAGTAGCCTTTTCGCATTTCAAGCAATATAACATTGCTTTAGAAGAATGTATAGGGGCTTCAAGCTGAATAAGTCCGCCCTGTACACCTTTCATCGGATTAGGCTTAACTGCTTTTGTAACTGTATTAACGCCTTCAACAACAATCGTACCGTTTTTAGGGAACGCTTCTTTGACGGTTCCTACTTTACCTTTATCTTTACCAGCGACGATAACGACGCTATCTCCGCGTTTAACGTGTAAATTCTGTCTTGTTTTGGCCTTATTCATTGTAATAGCTCTCCTGATTAAATTACCTCTGGTGCAAGAGAGACAATTTTCATAAAGTTTTTGTCTCTAAGTTCTCTTGCTACCGGGCCAAATACCCTTGTACCTACAGGGTTATTATCTTTTGCTATTATGACTGCTGCATTATCATCAAATCTAATAGTAGAGCCATCAGATCTTCTCAGGCTGGCTTTTGTTCTAACAACAACTGCCCTGACGATATCAGATTTTTTTACAGGCATATTAGGTGCAGCATCTTTAACAACACCCACTATTATATCTCCAATGCTAGCATATTGCTGGTTAGAAGTGCCCAGCACTCTAATACAAAGTAATGTTTTGGCTCCTGTATTATCTGCGACGTTTAAGCGACTTTCTTGCTGTATCATGGCTTAAGCTCCATTTCAAATAGATAATTTATTTTGCTTCAGATGTTTCTATATTCGCTCTTTTTATAATTTCAGAAACATTCCAGGTTTTATGTTTGCTTAAAGGACGACATTCAATAATTTTGACTTTATCGCCTTCGTTACATTCGTTATTTTCATCGTGTGCTTTATATTTTTTAGTTGAAACGATGAATTTCTTGTATTTTGGATGAGGTTTATAGTCTTCTACATTGACTACAACTGTTTTATCCATTTTATTACTGACGACAATACCTACTTTTTCTTTTTTAGGCATATTTTATTACCTCAAATTAATTATGTTAGTTCTTCAGCGAGTTCTTTTTCTCTTAAAATAGTTTTGGCCTGAGCTATTCTATGCTTTAAAAGCGGAATTTCAGAGGATTTAGTGATCTGATGTGTTGCCAGTTTGAATCTAACATCAAAGAGCTCGGCCCGAAATCCTTTAATTTTGTCGTTTAATTCATCCTGAGTTAGCTCACGCATTTCTTCAATATTCATTATTCACCACCATGTTGTTTAAAAACAAACTTGCATTTAATAGGGAGCTTCTGGATAGCTAACCTGGCTGCGCTTTCAGCTGCTTCTTTGCTAACGCCAGCGGCTTCAAACAACATTCTGCCCGGTTTAACAACAGCTACCCAGTATTCCGGATTACCTTTTCCGGAACCCATACGGGTTTCAGCAGGTTTAGCAGTAACCGGTTTATCAGGAAACACTCTGATCCAGATTTTGCCGCCCCTTTTGAGTTCACGGGTCATGGCCCGCCTGGCTGCTTCTATCTGTCTGCTGGTAATCCAGCCGGGATCAAGTGCCTGTATTCCAAAATCACCATAATGCAGTGAAACACCTCGGCTTTCTTTGCCTTTCATGTTTCCACGCATTTGTTTTCTATATTTTGTTCTTTTTGGCATTAACATGATTTATGCTCCTAGTCTCTTGAACGGCCACGTTTACCGCCAACTTTACCGCCAGCACCAGGTTCTGACGAACTTTTTGGTTTGATATTTTTGTCTGCTTTTTCACCGGGCATAATTTCGCCTTTAAAAATCCAGACTTTTACACCAATTTTACCAAACACTGTATTAGCTTCAGTAAAACCATAATCAATATCAGCTCTCAGAGTATGAAGGGGAATTCTACCTTCTTTAGTCCACTCAGTACGGGCAATTTCTGCACCGCCAAGGCGGCCGGATACAGCAATTTTAATACCCTGTACGCCTGCTCTCATTGATCTTTGAACAGCCTGTTTCATGGCTCTTCTAAAGGCTATACGTTTTTCAAGCTGCAAAGCAATCGCTTCTGCTACCAGTTGTGAATCAGCATCAATTCTGGCCACTTCGAGCACGTCTATTTGCACTCTTTTTTTGATCATGCGGTTTAATTCTTTTCTGAGGGCATCAATACCACTACCGCCCCGGCCAACAACGATACCTGGTTTAGCTGTAACAATTGTTACATGCACGTTTTGTGCTTTTCTTTGTATTTCTATCCGGCTTACACCGGCTGTAAAAAGTTTCTTTTTGAGAAATTTACGTATTCTATAGTCTTCAGCAAGAAGGCTGGCATACTCTTCTTTCTTGCTGGAAAACCAGTTACTCAGCCAGGGTTTGTTAACACCTATTCTAAATCCTGTGGGATGAACTTTCTGACCCAAGGTATCCTCCTATATATTTACTTTTTGTCTTTTATACTAACTACAACAGTTAAGTGGGACGTGCGTTTTACTCTTTTATAAACACGGCCCTGTGCTCTAGGCTTAAATCTTCCATACCTAGGGCCTTCATCAGCATAGATCTCACTGATATAGAGATCTTCCGGTTCTGCCTGCCATTTCTGTTCTGCGTTAGAGACTGCTGCTCTGAGGTTCTTTTCAATAACTCTTGCAGCAGCATAAGGCATGAAATGGAGCATATCTGAGGCTTCAACAACATTTTTGCCTCTGACTTCATTCATGACACGACGCAATTTGCGTGGAGACATAATAATATATTTTTGTTTAGCTCTTGCTTCCATTAGCCCATCTTCCTTTTAGCTGTTTTATCCTGACCGGCATGTCCTCTAAAGTATCTGGTGGGAGCAAATTCACCCAACCTGTGACCAATCATCTGTTCAGTAATATAGATTGGCACATGTTTCTGACCATTATGCACAGCAATAGTATGCCCTATCATATCAGGAATAATCATTGAAGCACGGCTCCAGGTTTTGAGAACCTTTTTATTGCCGCTTTCATTCAGCTCCATAATTCTTTTCTTTAAAGCATAATGTACAAATGGCCCTTTTTTTAAGGAACGAGTCATTGATAATCTCCTTTATGACTTACGTTTTCTGACTACATAGCGATCAGAAGGTTTGTTTCTCTTGCGTGTTTTTCTCCCCATGGCTGGTTTTCCCCATGGAGTCTTGGGGGTACCACCAATAGGAGATTTACCTTCACCACCACCATGCGGGTGATCAACGGCGTTTTTAACAACACCTCTGACAGTAGGACGTACACCCATATGTCTTTTACGCCCAGCCTTACCGATTTTCATGTTTTTATAATCAATATTTCCGAGGGTTCCTATGGTCGCATAACACTCCATATGAACCATTCTCATTTCAGAACTGGGTAGTCTCAGGGTTACATAAACACCTTCTTTAGCCATAACCTGAACACCAGCACCGGCACTTCTGGCTAATTGGCCACCTTTACCGGGTTTTAGTTCAATATTATGAACGATTGTACCAAGAGGTATGTTTTTCAGTGGCATCGCATTACCAGATTTCACCTCAACAGTTGCACCGCTAACTATTTCTTCCCCTACTTTTATGTTATGAGGGGCTAAAATATATCTCTTTTCACCATCTGCATAGACAACCAGAGCAATACGAGCATTTCTGTTAGGGTCATACTCAATTGTCACAATTTTACCAGCAATATCTCTTTTATCTCTTTTAAAGTCTATAAGACGATAAGCTCTTTTATGGCCTCCACCTTTGTGCTGGCAGGTAACTTTACCGGAGTTATTTCTGCCACCTTTCTTTTTTAATGGTCTTAATAAAGGTTTATAAGGTTTATCAGTAGTAATGTCTGCAAAATCGACATTTGTCATACCACGACGGCCAGGAGATGTTGGTTTATAGTTCTTAATAGCCATTTTTAAGCTCCTGTCAATATTTCTATAGGTTCACCAATAATAGAAATTATTGCCTTTTTATAGGCCTTCGTTTTTCCTATTTTTCTTCCAAATCGCCTGGTAGTGCTTTTCATATTAATGGTACGCACTTTATCAACCTTACGACCCGGAAAAGCAAGTTCTATAGCCTTGCGAATTTCTATTTTATTGGCATCTTTCGGTACTTCAAAAACGTACTGATTGTGTTCTTGAAGGGTTGTAGATTTTTCTGTTACCAATGGTTTTTTAAGAAGTTCATATAATTTTGAGTTTACGCTCATGAGCCTAACCTCTCTGTTATCATATTAGCAGCTGATTCAGTTATAACAATTGTTTCAGCTTCTAACAAATCTTTTACGTTAATATTTTGAGGATGTATCAGCCTTACAAAAGGAACATTTCTTGATGAAAGCTCAAGATGTTGATTTTCAGGCATTGTTACATCAGCAATAATTAATGCTTTACCACTCACTTCAAGGGTTGAAAGCAAGTTAACAAAGTCTTTTGTCTTTGGTGATTGAAGAGAAGAAAAGTCTTTAATGACTTTAACTTTAGTCAGGTTAGCTGACAGTGCAGATTTTAAGGCTATTCTTCTGGCTTTTGTCGGTATAGAAAAAGAGTAATCTCTGGGTTTTGGGCCAAAAATAACTCCACCACCTTTAAATAAAGGGCTTCTTAAAGTGCCCGCTCTTGCTCTGCCGGTGCCTTTTTGCCTCCAGGGCTTTCTGCCACCGCCTCTAACTTCTGATCTGGTTTTAGCGGAAGCACTACCTGATCTAGCATTATTCAGCTGTCTTCTGAGGGCTAAGTGCATCAGATGAACGTTTGGTTCTACGCCAAAGACTTTTTCTTCGAGTTCAACCTGTCCTATTACTTTTCCGTCACTACCGTGGAGTGTTACTTGTTTAGACATAATTATCTACTCCTATCATTCCATTTAGTTATAGCAGGTTTAATGGTCACAATGCCTTCTTTGTGACCGGGTACAGAGCCCTTAATATAGAGTAGGTTCTCATCATTGTCAATTTTAACCACTTTAAGTTTTTTGACAGTAACTTTTTCCCCTCCCATACGTCCAGGCATGCTGAGTCCTTTGTAGACTCTGGATGGAGTAGTACCTGCACCTATTGAACCCGGTATTCTATGAGATTTTGAACCATGGGTCATAGGCCCTCTATGTGCGTTGTGTCTCTTGATATTACCGGCAAAACCTTTACCTATTGACTTGCCAGATACATCAACTTTCTCAACATCACTAAAAATGGACAGATCTATCTTCTGCCCAATTTTATACTCGTCAGGATTATTTACTCTAAACTCTTTTAAAAGTCTAAAAGCAGGTAAACTATTCTTTTCTAAGTGTTTTAGTTCTGGTTTTGTAAGCTTTTTCTTCTTACAGGGCATTGCCCCTAGTTGAAGCGCATTATAACCGTCATTTTCTTCGTTTTTAACCTGTGTGACAGTTAAAGGTTCAACTTTTATAATAGTAACTGGTACGACCAGCCCATCTTCATCGAAAATCTGGGTCATACCGAGTTTTTTACCAACGACTCCTAGAACCATATTTTCCTTTCCTTTCAGTGAGCGCTACGCTAAGAGCCCGTAGATCACTGTTAAGAATAAGCCCTAGAGCTTGACTTCGATGTCAACTCCTGCAGGCAGGTCCATTCTGCTCAACTCATCGGTTGTTTGAGGTGTCGGATCAAGAATGTCAATGACTCTCTTGTGAATCCTTGTCTCAAAGTGCTCTCTGGACTTCTTATCTACGTGTGGTGAACGTAATACACAGTAAACACGTTTCCTGGTAGGAAGCGGGATAGGGCCAGCCACCCGAGCATCTGTACGCTTAGCCGTTTCGACAATCTTTTCTGCCGAACTATCTATCAATCGATGATCATAAGCTTTCAAACATACTCTTATTCTGTGACGTTTAGCAACCATATCTCACTATTCCTACCAGTTAACTACACCTACATAAAAGTCTTATTCTTAACGACTCTTAACTATTACTCAATGATTTTATCTACAAGACCAGCGCCTACTGTTCTACCGCCTTCTCTGATAGCAAACCTCATCCCCTGCTCTATAGCGACAGGAGCAATAAGTTCAACTGTCATAACGACGTTATCACCAGGCATTACCATTTCGGTATCACCAGGTAATTCAATGGTGCCGGTTACGTCAGTAGTTCTAATGTAAAACTGTGGTCTGTAACCTTTGAAGAATGGTGTATGTCTGCCACCTTCTTCTTTTTTAAGTACGTAAACGTTAGCCGTAAATTTGGTATGTGGCTTAATAGAACCAGGTTTAGCTAATACCTGTCCTCTTTCAATTTCGTCTTTACCTACACCTCTTAATAAAGCGCCGATATTATCACCGGCAATACCTTCATCAAGAGATTTTCTGAACATCTCTACACCGGTTACAACGACTTTACGTGTTTCACCAAAGCCAACGATTTCAACTTCTTCGCCAACTTTGACTTTGCCACGCTCTACTCTACCGGTAGCAACAGTACCACGACCTGTAATAGAGAATACATCTTCTACAGGCATTAAGAATGGTTGATCAATATCTCTTTCAGGAGTCGGGATGTTTGCATCTACAACGTCCATTAATTCCCAGATAGTATCAACGTGCGGATTTTCACCACGTTTAATCTTGGGATTCTCAGTAATAGCTTCTAAAGCTTTTAAAGCACTTCCTCTAACAAATGGAATATTGTCGCCATCAAATTCATACGCACTTAATAATTCTCTGGCTTCCATTTCTACGAGGTCTAACAGTTCTTCATCATCAACCATGTCTGTTTTGTTTAAGAAGACCACCAGCTGTGGCACTCCAACCTGTCTGGATAATAATATATGTTCTCTGGTCTGTGGCATCGGACCATCAGCAGCTGAAATTACCAGTATCGCTCCATCCATCTGGGCGGCACCAGTAATCATATTTTTAACATAGTCAGCGTGTCCAGGACAGTCTACGTGTGCATAGTGTCTGTTATCTGTTTCATATTCTACGTGAGCTGTGTTAATTGTAATACCTCTAGCCTTTTCTTCAGGCGCAGCATCAATCTCTTCGAATTTTTTTGATGTTGCTTTACCTTCAGCAGCTAAAGAAAATGTGATTGCAGCTGTTAAAGTAGTTTTACCATGGTCTACGTGACCAATGGTTCCAACATTAACGTGTGGCTTTGTTCTTTCAAATTTTGCCCGAGCCATCTTATTCTCCTTTGCTTATACAACCTCAGACATATTTATTTCTTTTAGATTTCCCTTATCGATCATTCAAAATGCCCATGATGAGATTTGAACTCATGACCTTCCCCTTACCAAGGGGATGCGCTACCCCTGCGCCACATGGGCTTAAAGGGAATGGGCAGGGTTGGATTTGAACCAACGTAGGCCTTCGCCAGCGGTTTTACAGACCGCCTCCTTTAACCACTCGGACACCTACCCATATTTGTTTTCTCAGGCATACGCCTTTCCTTTTAGTGGTGATGGCTTAAAAATAACTATCTTTGCCATCTTGCGGTGCCGCATAAAGTCGGCTTCCAGTGAAACACTATCTTAGTAAGTACATAATTGAATGTCAATATTAAATGGAATGTGTATGTACGTATATAAAGCTAATTTAGCGTATTCATTTTGTTCAATACAAGCAAATCACGAAAAACGCCTGATATCAAGCCATGGATTAATATTTTGTTACATTACTAAAAGCTTTTAATAAGACAAAATGGCTGTTAAATATACTCATTTTTACAGTTTAAAGAGTTTTTGATCGTTTTAAACATGAAAATACACTCTATAGAAAGTTATTACTTCTACACAAAAGAGTAAAGGCATTTTATTAAGGATAAACTCATCATCGCAAACTAACTTTCCTTCTTAAAATCTTATTTTTACAAAATGTAATTCTTAAAAATAAAGCACCATTAATCAATTTTTGCAATTAAACTTAATCTTTCTTTATAAATAAAAGAAAAACACGACTCCAGCGTTTATAAGATTGTATTAAAAAGGCTTTTACGGATTAATTTAACGATATAAAAGGCATCTAACTTTTCTGCCATCAGGTATTTCTATCAACCCGGGCAAGACTTTTTTACACTCCGGAAACCTCTTTGGGCATCTGGGCTCAAAATAACACCCTTCAGGAAGAGTCTGAAGGCTGGGTGGTTGACCTTCTATCTGCTCAAGCCTCTTTTTCTGCTTTACTGGAAGTGACTTAAGTAATGAAATCGTATAAGGGTGCAAAGGATCATCATAAAGACTGTATACACTTGCATACTCAACAATCTGACCAGCATACATCACAATTACATCCTGACACATCTCAGCAATAACACCAAGATCATGGGTAATTAACAGTAAAGCCATGCCTGCTTGCTGCTGAATGTTTCTTATAAGGTTTAAAATCTGTGCCTGAACTGTTACATCAAGAGCCGTTGTTGGCTCATCTGCTATTAATATTTCCGGTCTGGAGGATAATGCCATAGCAATAATAACTCTTTGGCGCATTCCCCCTGAAAGCTCATGCGGGTAGTTCTCCAGCAGTCTGGATGGTATAGCTATTTTAACCTGTTCTAAAGCTTCTATAGCCCTGTTTCTAGCCTCAAGTTTCTCAATGCCCTGATGAAGTGTAATTACTTCAAGCATCTGGTTCCCTATAGTGTACACAGGATTAAGCGACGTCATTGGGTCTTGAGGTATAAGTGCTATATGATTGCCTCTTATAGTTCTCATCTCGTCAGCTGTAAGTTTTAAAAGGTCTTTATTATTAAAAAAGATCTCTCCAGCTGAAATATAGGCGGTTCTGGGTAAAAGTTGAAGAATAGAAAGAGATGTTACGGTTTTTCCGCAACCAGATTCACCAACAATACCAAGCACTTTCCCTTTTGCCAGAGAAAAACTTACTTTATCTACTGCTCTTATTTCACCAGCATCGGTGGAAAATACCGTAGAAAGTTCTTTAACTTCAAGTATTTTATTTGTTTCAACTTCCTGAAGCAAGCTTTAACCTTTATTTAAGAGCTACATCTCACTTCCTGGAGGAATAAACCCTTCCGGCAAAAGATCTTTATCCGGCCAGGTTATAAATTCATTTACCAGGGCTTTCTCAAGATTCTTAGCATATTTCATATTTGCATCTTTGAGCATTGATCCACAGAGATTAGTACCTGTAAAGTCTGCATCTGTGAAGTTTACGCCCGTACAATTTGCATTACTCAGGTTAGCTCTTTTTAAGTTTGTACCACTAAAGTTTGCTTCAGTTAGTTTTGCTTCTCTCAAGTCAGCTTCAATAAGTGAAGAAAATGCCAGTGTTGCCCTTGAAAGATTTATTTCCTCCATTTTGGCACCTCTAAGGTCTCCACCTATAAAGCTTGCCTGCTCGGCATTTGCTCTTCTTAAGATAGCGTTTGTCAGAATAGCCTTATCAAGCTTTGCCATGATCATATTTGCTTTATAGAGATCGGCTTCAGCAACATTAGCACCAGTAAGATCAGCTTCGCCAAGCTTAGCCCATACCAGGTGAGAATTAACAAGGTTAGCATTTGACAGCTTTGCCATAATAAGGTTGGCTTTATAAAGGTCAGTTTCCCTGAGGTTAGAGCCTTCAAGAATTACCTCTCCCAGGTCAGCACCATTAAGGTTTGAACGCATCAGATCAGAGTTAGCCAGATTTGCAAAGCTAAGATTAACACCGCTTAAATCGGCTTCTGACAAATTAACACCGGTCAAATTAGACTTATAGAGGCTGTCTCCTCTCATATTGGCCCATCGTAAGTCGGTATTACTCATATCAACAAGACTGAGATTAACTTTATAGAGGTTAGCTCCTTTATCGGGCTTTTTGGTAAGATTCACAATATTTGACACCAGGTTCTCCAGAGCACCTGTTTTAGTCTTTGTAGTTGAATCAAAAGCCCCCGAAAGGTTTAAACCACTGAGATCGGCCTGTCTTAAATCCAGAGGAGCATAATTTGTTTTTTCTCGATAAGAGTTAAAATCATTAATACCACCTCTGAGTAATTTTATTAATTCGTCTCTATTTCTTAATCTCACCTTTACTTACCTTCAAAAACTTTTCTTATTAAAACCCTTATTATTCAGTATAAATTAAATGTAAGAAAGTAGTAAACCGTTTAAATTATAATTATTTAACATGATCAGGGCTTTAAAAATTAATAAAGTATGAAATTACTACAAAAAACATTATAGCAATGAATTCAATTCTTTAACATTATAACATTTCGTTTGAATAACTAAATTTTGTAAAAAAGAGTAAAACATCATGGTTCTCCTTTCTGATTAAAGTATTTATCCAGCCGGTTACAGATAGATTCGAGTTCTTTTCGATTATATTTTTTCAATGAATCAAGCTCATCACGCACTTCTTTTTGAAGTATATCAATTTTTCTCTCGAGTGTATCAGTATTATCCATCACCATTTCATCAACAAAAACAGCATTAGCAATAGAAAGGCCAATAAGCCCTCCTGTTAAGACAGTAAAGACAAAATATAACCTCGCAACAAATCCCATAAACGGTGTACTGTTTTCAGCAATAATATCAGGTATCTCATACCAGCCTTCTACAGTAAAAACTTTAAACATAGAGTAAATAGATATCAGCGGATCTCCAAAATGCTCTGGCGAAATATCAGCAAATAGATAAGCTGCACCAATAGCCAGAATAAAGTTATAGATACATAACGTAATAATAAAACCAACAGATGCTCTAAGTGCCCTTTTAATACCTACCCATAACCTTTCCTGGTTGGGTATAAACCTGGCCATTTTAAAAAACCTGAACAGCCTGCCAATACGCAGGATCAGAATAACACCAAACTCTCTTGTATTAAGAAATGGAGACAACAAAAGAGGCGCACTAACCAAAACAATAATAAAATCAAACTTATTCCAGCCTTTTTTCCAGTATCCCTGCCATGTATCAAGCTTAACCTTGATTATTACTTCAAAAATAAAGAATACCGTACAGGCATAGTCAATATAAAACAACTTATTATTATGGTCATCACGTATTCCAGGAAACGCACCAAAAAACAAAACCAGAGAATTTAACAATATAACCGACATTACAACACGGTCAGAAACAATATTCTTTAAAATAGTATCTTTCAAGGAACTCCTCGTCTGAAATATTGTAAAAACAGCAAAAAAAAACTCACATCTACATATGTTAAAATGCATTCAATAATGTATTTCTAATGAAACACTCTCACTATTTTTCTGGAATCTAATATTTTTGAATGCAACTTATTAAATACTTAATTTAATCAAGTATAAAAAAAATTATATTAACAGGCAAGAAAAGGAAAGTTTTTATGCAAATAGTAATACATATGTATTATTTACAAAAGCCCCTGAAAATTAAGTTCAGAGGCTTTTTAAATATGAGTCCTGGCAACGAGCTATCTTCCCGGGCGCTCACACGCCGAGTATTGTCACCGCAAGCAGTCTTTACGGCCGTGTTCGGGATGGGAACGGGTGTTTTCCTGCCGCTATAGTCACCAGGATAAACTTGTATCCTGAGAGCTGCATAAATTTGATGAGTTTACACGTAAAAGATGTATAACCATGTTCACCAGGAAAAGCCCTCGTGCTATTAGTACCATTAGGCTTCATGTGTTGCCACACTTCCACCATTGGCCTATCAACCGGGTAGTCTTCCCGGGCACTTACCTGGTTAACCCAGTGAGAGAAATAATCTTGAGGTGGGCTTCGCACTTATATGCTTTCAGCGCTTATCCACTCCGAACACAGCTACCCAGCGTTTGCCCTTGGCAGGACAACTGGTACACTGGCGGTTCGTTCATCCCGGTCCTCTCGTACTAAGGACGACTCCTCTCAATTCTCTTACGCGTGTACCGGATATGGACCGAACTGTCTCACGACGTTCTGAACCCAGCTCGCGTGCCACTTTAATGGGC
>CAZFBA010000030.1:0-49290 GCA_964517135.1 uncultured Gammaproteobacteria bacterium | reverse complement strand
GATTTTTTATGAAAAAGAAGATCTTTAATGCTTTGTGGATTAATCTTTTTAGGGAAAAACCAGGAAGATTCAGCATTATTCCAGAGCTTTGCAGCCGGATTAAAAATCAGTTTATACCCGTATTTTTGAGCTCTGAGGGTGTGTTCAATACAAGATTGATATTGCGGAAGCACTTCATGATTATACAAACCAATCTCTTTAAATACTTTTACAGGTATAAATGTTCCCATTCCTGCAATAGCATCAACCTCACGGGAATGTTGATATAATTTATTGTTATCTTTACCAAAAGGAAGAAAATTAAAATTGGGCGGAAAAAGATAATTTTTTTTACCACCACCGTTTAAAATTCTATCCGGATTTTTTTTGTCAAATACAATTGAGCCTAAAATAGCATCAGGAAATTTTTTAGAGCATTCAAGATGGGCATTAATTATCTCTTTACAGACTTCATTATCATTATTTAAAGTTAAAATGTAATCCGTACTATTTTTAAGGGCATACTCAACACCAACATTCATTGATTTAGCCCACCAAAAATCACCATCTCCTTTTAATATGATTGTATCAGGAAATAATTCTTTAATTGAATCTGCAGAACCATCTGTTGAACCATCATCAATAATAATAACTTCATAATTGCTATAATTTAATTCTTTAATAGACGACAAAAACCTTAAGGTATATTCTTTACCATTGTGAATAGGTACAATAATTGACACTTTGGGTTCGTTCATTTGAGCACATACTGTTTTAGAATATTATTTTTGATATCAATAACACTGTTTAACAAATATCTATACGATTTTCTATCTGTAAAACCAATCTGAGATAATAAAATCAGATTCTTTAAAGTACCTATTTCCTTAATTTGATGAATCAGGGCTTTATTAAGTTTATAAGTACTTATTTGAATGGAATTATCAGTTAATTGCTCTTTAAGTAAAGAAATAAAATCTGTTGTTTTTTCATCATCCAGAAATGATAAAACCGTTATACTGTCTAATTTTTTTGCATAAACTTCAAAAATTAATTTCTCTAAATCAATATATTCAAGATTTAAAACATCAATATAATCAGATTGTATATCAGAAAAGGTTAATTTTTTGTCTTTTGCTTCCAGGTAAAAAACTATTCCGCAGGCAAAAGTAAAAGATATAACCAGAGAAATTAAGAAATTAATAATAAAATTAGGTTCAGAATATCTATCAGGGTCTAATTTGACTGGTTTATTTATCACTCTTACTTGATGAGCATTCTTTGATAATTGCTCAACCAGTTTACTCCACTCATACTTTTGTTTAAGAAGCTCTAATTTTTTAACCTCTAATTCCAGTTCATTTTCTAATTTAACACCTTCAATAAGCATCTGTGGTAATTCTTGAAAATTATCCAGCAATCTTTTATCATATCTTCTTAAAAGAAATTCCGACAAGCTCATATTTGATAATTGCTGGTTATTCAACAGAAAATTTCTTATATCTGAACTATTAAACCGGGCTATTTCTTTTATAATAAAATTAAAAGACTCTTCAGCTTCAGTATAAGTGGTTTCTAAAAACTCTCTATCTCTTGTAGCAACTTCCGTATTTACAGCCTCATAGTATTTTATATAGTTTTTTATAAGAGAATTAACTATTTCATAGGCGTGTGAAGGATCTCCTGCTTTATAAGAAACCTGTAAAAGCCTGCCTGTATCACCTGCAACAATTTCTAAATTTTTACTATTGGCTAAATTCATTGGCAAAATATATTCACCTTTTCTGGGGCCTTTTTGAACTTTTAAATTATTTTCTTTTATAACGTTTGTTAAAACCTCATCAGATTTCATCAAACTTATTTCTTCATCAATACCAGAACTTGTTCCACTGAATAAAGACTTTAAGCCTCCTGAACTGCTTGTAAGATTCCCTGTGCTTGAAACAACAAAGGGGTTTATATCTGCTAAATTTGTATAACTGCTCTGATTAATAAAGATAACTGCTTTAGAAACATATTTTTTGGGCATAAACAAAGTAGCAATCATTATGGTTGTTATAATAACTACATAACACCCTACTATCCAGTATTTCCGGTACCAGAGTATATGCCATAACTGTTTAAAGTTTATTGTTATCTCATCGTAATCGTTTAAATCATTTTTTTTATTGCTGTATTCCATATTAATGTTCCTCTAAAACCTGACAGATAAAAGAGAGGTTTCATGTTATAAGATCTCAAACTCGTTTATCATTACATCTAAACTACAAAAATACCTGTCAGATAAGTGATAATATAATTTTTTCCACTCATTACTGAGTTTAAGTAATAGACATAATAATTTAAAATTCTCAGGAATGCAATCAGAAAGAATATTTATATTAAGTAGTAACAACCGTCATTCAGAAACAAAAACCTCTATTACACTTTCTTAACAACTATTCATTGCTTATCATTGTTTGCTGCCTTTCCAGTAGTATGTATTATTAGGTGAATTGTTGTCTTTAAAAGTACCTGAGATCTGGTTTCCGTTTATTTTGCCTTTATATAACTGAAAGTTAGGATTGCCTGCCCAGGGTCTACGAAAACTAATATCTCCCGTAGCACTGTTATATCTCACATCTGCCAGTGTTTCCCATTTTTTGGCTATATCATAATAAATTCTGGCCGATAACCCGGAGCCACTACCGGTAATTTCTAAAATACCGGTATAATTATTGGCATTGATGCTCCATCTACCGGCAACAGGTGAAGATTTGGTACTTACAGGGGATGATGAAGCAGATGAACCTGATGATGAAAGGCAATATTCTTTTATATAAAGTGAAGACGGATCTTCAAAATATACTTTTAACAGATCATTATTGTTAACACCACCATAGTTAATTAACGTATTGGCTAAAACAGTTCCATTGCGGCCAGCCTGAAGATATATTTGACCGGAAACTATATTAAGGGTGAGGGTTTTTGTCTGACCGGGATTAAATCTATTACCCGGACCAAAAGATTCACCCTGCTTAAAAATATGAACATTATTGCTGGAGCGGTTTGTTGCCTGTACAGTTATGCGTTTAGAACCTCTATAGTTTGTATTAACTTTATGTTGAGTTGCACTCGTAACACACTGTGAAGTTGAAGGTTGTTTGACAGCCGTTTTATTGTTACAGGGAGTTGAACAGGGGCCACCAGAAGAGGATGTTTGTCTTGAACCGGGGTGAGCGGTCTTTTGTGAAAGATCTTTTAACCTGTCCATCATACCTGTTGAACCTGAATTGTTATTATTCAATGATGTATCATAAGTAATCTGAAGTGACTGGCCTGGATCTCCGGCTATATTTACATTTCGCTTTTGATTATATGAGGCTTTATTAGTCTGTACCTGATTTATAACTGAATCAAACACATCATTTATATTCCTTCCTGAAGGTGGCATTTGAGCTGGTGTAGCCATTACCTGTTGTTGTTGCGGAACAAAAGGTACCACATTACCCTGAGGAAGGCCCTGTGCTATTGGAACTACATTACCCTGAGAAACACCCGGCGCTATTGGAACTACGTTACTCTGAGGAAGACCCTGCGCTATTGGAACTACGTTACTCTGAGAGGCTACAGGAGCAATTGGCACAACATTACCCTGAGGAACTCCCGGCGCTATTGGAACCACATTACCCTGAGGCGTTACAGGAGCAATTGGCACAACATTATTAGATTGATTGGCCATAGTTTGATTTTTATTTTTTTCTTCTTTTTCTATCAGTGCAAGAAGTTCTGCAGGTTCTTTACAGCTTTTATTAAAATAAGCATAACCAGCATTTGTACGGGCACTTTTATAATCGCCACGTTCCATATCAGCTTTTGCTTTTTGCATATAGCTATCTATTGTATCTTTATTCTTTTTAGCCCACATAAGCTGATTTTCAGCCGAAGTAGACGGCTTTTGTGTATCTTTGAAGGGATCTTTTTCAATTATACTTTCATATTGCATAATAGCTTCATCATATTTACACTGGTTTGCAAGATCAATAGCCTGCTCTACTTCTTTTTGCAGGTTCCTTATGAGCTCATTTTTATCTGTTCTAGCCTGAGTAATAGAATCAAATATTTCCTTTATAGGCGGGTAACGCAGAATATTAGAAGGTATCTTACCCATAAGAAACTGGGCTTCATCAAGCTTATATTGATCAATAAGAGTTTTAGCCTGATTTGCCATATCCATATAACGTTCTTTTTCAGATTTAATTTTATTATATAAGCTTTTTGCCTCAGTATTTTTCGGATCCAGATTCATAGCATCTTCAGCTTTTTCGAGAGCATCATCTAAATTGCCGCTACTGTAGTCCTTTTTAGCTTCAGCCAGCTTTTCTTTTGCCTGTTTAGCTTTATCTCCTTCTATAGCCATATCCATATCAGCCTGAGAAATGGGTACCTCAAAGCTAACTTCAGCCTCACCAAGTTTATTACCTTCTTTATCAGAGACAACAACTTTAGCGACACAGGTACCAACCTGGCTTCTGTTAACTGTAACTACTTCGCTGCGTATTCCGGCCACAATATGGCTGTCTTCATTAACGCTCCACTGGTAGGTAACCTTATCTTTTTCGATATCTTTAACAGTAGCCTGAACTAAAATATCCTGATGAACGGCAAATTGCTTTGTTTCTTGAGCCATGCCGGTTTTGTTATTCCATACCATAACAGGCTTATCATATTTAGCCCCTAATACTTTTGCTATAACTTCAAGGAAGACTGCTTTAAACTCATCCCTGATGTCATCATTCACGGTATCGCCTACAGCAGGTACCCTAGCAATGGCATGAAGCTTTATGGGATCAGTTTTTACAGGTATTATCTCAATAGAAGTTTTTGTAAGCTCTTTTCTATCAGTCGGTTCAACCCACCGATAATCAACAATTTTTTCATCAACAGGAGGAGGAGTTGCTTTAATTGTAACCTTTACAGGCTGTTTGAGTTTAACTTTATCTGCTGGAGGTTCAAAAATTAGTTCATATTTTGGAGATATAACCTCTATTTCTACTTGTTCAGACTCACCGATAGTTTCATGACCCTTCATAATATTGGCCCAGATCCTGGTAGGGTTCTGCATTCTATCAAATGTAACAGTTGTACTTAACCCTGAAGATTTTTCAGGCTTAAAAGTCAGGTTTGGTGAGGAATGCCAGACAATCGTAATATCTGAATCACTATTACCAGTTAAAGAGAGTGAAATATCTTTTGATGTTCCAAAATACTCTTTAGAATTTAAGTCGCTAATGGTTGCAGAAACAGTTTTATTGTCTGATATATCCTGCTGTTTGCTATCTTCTTTTATAGTTTTCGGCTCTTCAACAGCTTGTTTAGGGGAGCAGAACTCACTTATGCAATCAGGTTTAACAACAAGCTCACCAAAATTAGCGTATGTATCTTTAATAATTTTTTCCTGTGCATTAAGAGTTACAAGGGCCATATCGGGCATACTAAGTATTGATTTTAATCTATGTTCATCTTTCAGCCTTTCAATAACCTGCCTTGCTTCATGAATCTTGTTATCAATAATATTGTTTTTTTCTTTTCTTTCTTTATCAAGTTTATTGAAGCATTCTCTGATTCTGTGATATTCATTACTCAGGTCTTCGCTTTTAGAAAATCTCTCCAGCTTTTTTCGCATCTCTTCATTTCCCTGTGCGATTCTTTTTTTTGCTTCTTCGTCAAGAGAAGGGTCGTTAGGTGATAAACCACCACTACTGCCAAAGCGGATTAAATTTTGAAGTTCATTGCGGCAATCTTCTGCTTTTTTAACGATAGCATCATTATCTTTTCTTTGTTTAGAGAGGCGTTCAATAAATTCTTCAAGTGCTAATATGAGGCGATCAAAACGTTCTTTAAGTGAAAGTTTTTCTTTATCTTCTTCTTTTTTCTTTTTTTGTTCTATTTGCTTATCTTTTTCTTCTTTAATTTTATCTTCTGGAGTTTTTTCATCATCCTCTTTGGTTTCATCGTCATCTTTTTCTTTTTCAGGAAAACATTCACCTTCTTTAAAATAAACCATTTCTACACATTGATCTTCGCTAATTTCATTATCAATTTTCCCCTGTTTAACATATTCTCTATATTTCTCTCTGGTTTTACCACACATATGATTGGCCTGATCTAAAGAATCTCGAAGCATGTCTGAAAAAGCATACAATGTAGCAGCTTCTTGAATAATATCAGCTAATATTCCTATGTTATCGAGAACAGAACCATAAGGTGATTTTTTTGTCAGGTTTTCACCCGTTTTTTTTGATAATTTCTCGGCTTCTTTTTCAAGACTTTTTGATAATTTATCAGCCCACTTTTTTTCAGCTTTTTTGATTAATTTTGTTCTCGTTTGTTGACTATTAATAAATTTTGCCATTTTTTCAGCAAATTCATCTGTACCTGCCCGGGGGAATTGCTCATAAGGAAAGTTCTTTAAAATTTCACTTATATGTTCATATAAGCAATCACCAATTGTCTTTTCTATATCTTTCTTAGCCTTCTGATAAAGTTTATCTTTAATTTTTGGCAAAATCTTTTCTAAAAACCATTTAGTTCCAGAAGTTGTTGCGGCATCACTAACATTTTCAGCTGCTGTTCTAAAATCACCGGGGCCTGCCATCATTATGTCCAGAACTATAGAATCAGCTATTCGATATGTTAAATTACCATATGGTGGCACATAATACTCACTTACCTGAGATAAAATCATAGGTTTAACAGCATCATAAAAGAATTTAATGTTTCCTGCACCAAAAAAAGCCAGCAGAGCATTTGATAAAACTCCACCTGTATCAAAGTGATCATATAAGTTTTTCATATACCTTCCAAAGCGTTCTTCACCCCATAAGATAGTTGAATATGGTAAAGCTTGCTGTTCTACACGAATCATCTGTCTTACTATTTCATATTTCTGTTTGAGTTCAGCAATCTCTTTTTTTAGTTGTTTAATTTCTTGAACTTTTTCAGGGTGTGCCATCAGGTCATTTCTTCTGTTAATAAGCTCTTTTTGTTTTTTGCGAAGCTGTTCATACTGAGAATTAATTGTTTTCCAGTTATCACCATAGAGTTCTCTATCTTTTTCCGTAAAAATAGCCTGTATATCATATACAGTTTCTTTAAAAGGTTCTGCATATAGCTTCCAGAAAGAGTATGCTTCTTCATATTCTTTTACAGCGTTTTCCATCGCAAGGAAGTCTTTTTGCATTTTTCTATATTTGCTAACCCATTCATTATATTTTTTTCTATTTTCTTCTGTGGGTTGATAAATAAAACGATCTTTAGCCAGTTGTATTTCAACCTTGGCTCTGGCAATATAAGTGTCATATTTCTTTATTGTTTCTTTCAGGTCTTCAGGAGATTGAGCATGTATTTGTGATGTATACGAAAAGATAAGTACAATACTAAACATTATCAATAATACATATGTATTTATTTTCATAATCTCTTCACCCTCAACTAAACAACCTTGATTAATAATCTATCTATTTTTTCTTAAAAAAATCTGGTTTAGGCCGGTAATTTTTTGTAACCATATTGTTATATAATTAGTAATCTAAAATTGCCTGAATAGCAATAATTTTATTAGACAGAACTGTTTCAAACTTGTTTTTATCTTTTATATTTTAAGCCTTTCGGGCATATAGCCATTTTAAATGGTCAAAACCCTTCAAAAATCTAATTTGTGGCAATCTAAAACTTATAATAGCTCTTAAACCAATCTACAAACTTGCTTATGCCGTCTTCAATATCTGTCGACGGTTTATACCCCAGCAGCTTTTTTGCTTTATCAATATTTGCATAGGTAATCGGCACATCTCCTGGTTGCAATGGTTGCCTGTCAATATTTGCTTTCTTATCAAGAGCTTTCTCTATTAAATCAATAAGATAACTAAGCTCAACCTCTCTGGATTCTCCCAGGTTAATAATCTCAAAAGGACTATTATTATAGCTTATTGATGCAACTACTCCCTGTATAATATCGTCAATATATGTATAATCCCGTTTTGTTGTCCCGTCCCCAAAAACAGGAATACTTTTACCTTCCATAATAAGTTTTGAAAACTTATGTATAGCAAGATCCGGCCTTTGCCCCGGGCCATATACCGTAAAGAAGCGAAGGCAAACAATATTTAAGCCGTAAAGATGGCTATATGTATAACAAAACTGTTCTCCTGCTGCTTTGGTTGCAGCATAAGGAGAAATGGGCTTATCTATTTTCATTTCTTCATTGAATGGCCCATCTTTTCTGGATCCATAAACTGAACTTGACGACCCAAAAACAAATTTCTGAATATTATGTTTTCTTGATTGCTCAAGAAGGTTCAGGGTGCCGGTAATATTTGTCTTTGAGTATAAAAGAGGCTCTGATAAAGAGGGCCTGACGCCTGCCCTTGCCGCCAGATGAACCACGTGAGTGATTTTGTTTTCGTTAAATATCTTTTCAATCGCCTTATAATCTGCAATATCATTTTCATAAAGTTTATAATTAGGGTGTTTCAGGTGGTTTTCAATGTTTTTTCTTTTAATATCAGGTGAATAGAAGTCATTAAAGTCATCTACACAAATGATTTTTACGTCATTAATTAGTTTATTAACAAGATGACTTCCAATAAAGCCTGCTGCACCTGTTATTAAATAAGTATTCATTATGTATTCCTTTTGTAGCAGTTATTTTATAACACTTAATTCATTCTTATAGTTTTCTTTAAACCATTCATAAGACATTTTAATGCCTTCTCTCAGTGATGTCTTGTGATTCCAGCCAGTATTATGCAGCCTTGATACATCAAGCAATTTTTGAGGAGTACCATCTGGTTTGGTTGAATCATAAGTTATCTGACCCTCAAAACCAACCGTTTCTCTTATCAATTCAGCCAGTTCGTGAATAGATACATCTTCACCGACGCCGATATTAATAATCTCAGAGTCATTATAGTTATTAATTAAATATACACAGGCATCTGCAAGGTCTTCAACATACAAAAATTCTCTTCTGGGTTTACCTGTACCCCATACAACTACTTCTTTTTGCTTTTTTTCCTTTGCCTCATGAAATTTCCTGATGAGAGCCGGCAATACATGGCTGTTTTGCAGGTTAAAATTATCATGAGGTCCATATAGATTAGTAGGCATAACAGATATATAAGAGGTTCCATATTGCCTGTTATAGGATTGACACATTTTAATACCTGCTATTTTAGCTATAGCATAGGGTTCATTAGTAGGCTCAAGTAATCCTGTAAGCAAATATTCTTCTTTCATAGGCTGAGGAGCCAGCTTTGGGTATATACAGGAACTGCCCAGGAATAAAAGTTTCTTTACATTATTTCTATAAGCAGCATCAATAATGTTGTTTTGAATTTTCAGGTTTATAAAAATAAAATCCGCCGGATAAGTGTTATTAGCATATATTCCTCCTACTTTTGCAGCTGCAAGAAAAACGTATTCCGGCTTCTCTGCTTCAAAATAGCCATATACATCTGCTTCACGTGTTAGATCAAGTTCTTTTATATCTTTATAAATTAAATTGTTATAGCCGTTTTGCTTCAGACATCTTGTTATAGCTGATCCTACCAGTCCTGTATGTCCTGCAATATAGATTTTTGAATTCTTATCCACTTATATAACCTTTCTTTTCTGATGTTACCTTAATTTAAAATTGACTTCTCAAATTGCTTCAGCAGATTTTATCATACCATGAAGCCCATTACTGTTTAATATTAATATCTCACTGATTAACATTTATTTAACCACTGGTGCTGAACACTTATATGGTATATTTATTTGTTGATTAAACTCCAGGTTATACTTTTGATTAGTAAATACTTTAACAATTAAATAATTCTTTATATTTGCCTGCTTTCAGAAGACAGAATTGCTCTATTTTATGTAAAATCATAATTTGAATTAATCAGGAATCATATCATATGAAATTATTTGTTTTATTTTGCCTGATAATACTGATTATATTACTCTACAAGAATGTATTGAGGCCCTCAGTGCTATTTTTTGGGCTTTTGTGTCTCTTTTTATTAGTGGGTTTAATAAAACTGGATAATTTTTTAATCAATTTTGTAAATCCCTCTCTAATAACACTCATTATATTACTCATTGTTGCTTCTGCACTTGCTAAATCAGACCTTGTATCGTTCATCGATAAAATAGACAACAAACGAAAAAGAAACATATTTATGTTTTCTTCAATATCTTCAATACTTTCAGCTTTCATGAATAATACACTGGTAGTTTCTGTCGCCATTAATACCCTTTATAACAACCGTAATGTATCAAAAATACTACTGCCTATCTCATATATATCAATCATAGGCGGAACCTGCACACTTATTGGAACTTCAACAAACCTGATTATCAACAGTTTTGTTATAGAAAGCAACCTTAAGCCATTAAAACTATTTGATTTTGCATACGTTGGCATACCTCTGGTTATTGTTGGAATATTGTATATTATCTTCTTCTCAAGAAAACTGCTGCCTGAAACACCTCAAAAAGATGAAAAAAAAGATAGCAACTACTTCCTGGAAGCAAAAGTATTAAAAGATTCAAACCTGATCGGCAAAACTGTTAAAGAAAATAGGTTGCGAAACCTTGAAAGCCTATTCTTAACAGAAATTTTACGTGGAAATGATCTTATAACACCTGTTTCGCCTGATGAAGAAATAAAAGAGGGTGATCTTCTAATTTTTACCGGCGAAATTTCCAATATTAAAGATTTACAGAAGTTTAAGGGCTTGCAGGTATTTGAAGAAGAAAGCGATGTTCTTAAAGATAACCTTGTATGGGTTGTTTTATCACACAGATCAGACCTTACAGGCAAAAAAATTAAAGACTCTCACTTTAGAAGCAGGTTTGACGCAGCTGTTGTTGCTGTAAAAAGAGGACAAAAGAAATTAACAGGAAAAATTGGCAACATCAAACTCCAGGCAGGAGATTATTTAATTCTTGCTACCGGTGATGATTTTTATAAAAAAGATGACCTGCTTCATGAAAACTTTTATTCCTTTAGCAAGCTTCATCTCATTAATAAACTCAACCGAAATCAAACTCTTATTGTTCTTTTATCTTTTTTCATAGCTATTTTATGCAGTGCCATAGGGCTTATAAGCCTATTCAATGCCCTGATAATACTTATGTTTTTCTACTTCTTTATGAAAATATTAAATGTAAGTGAAATGAGGAGCGCTTTTAACATTGACCTGCTGCTCTTAATTGGCTCTGCACTTGGTATTGCAAAAGTTCTTATAGACACCGGAACTGCTAAAATGATTTCAGATCAAATTATTATGATCTTTGGCTCATATGGTGTTTATGGAAGTTTTATAGGCATTTACCTTTTAACTGTTATCTTTACAGAAATTATTACCAATAATGCTGCTGCTGCACTGGTTTTTCCTATTGCCTATTCTACAGCAATGACCCTGGGTGTTGACCCGCTTCCATTTATTATGGCTGTCGTATACGGCGCCAGTGCAAGCTTTATAACACCTTATGGCTACCAAACAAACCTGATGGTATTTAGCACGGGTAATTACAAACCTGTTGATTTCTTAAAATTTGGTTTGCCTTTATCTATTGTCTATAGTATTGTAGTTATTATCCTTGTGCCGGTATTTTTTAAATTTTGAGGTATAGAAATATGAGTACAAAAAACATTGTATGGCATGACGTAACCGTTAAAAAATTAGATCGTCAGAAAATCAGAGGACACAAAAGTTGTGTTATATGGTTTACAGGGCTTTCAGGTTCTGGAAAATCTACTATTGCTAATGCACTTGAAAAATGTCTACTAGACAAGGGTATTTCATCATATTTACTTGATGGTGATAATATCAGACACGGATTAAACAAAAATCTCGGCTTTAGCCCGGAAGATCGCAAAGAAAACATACGCCGCATAGGTGAAGTGGCAAAGTTATTTGTCGATGCCGGCGTTATAGCCTGCACTGCTTTTATTTCTCCTTATGTCGAAGACCGTGAGCAGGCAAGAAGCCTTGTTGAAGAAAATGAATTCATTGAAATATACGTAAAATGCAACCTTGATGAATGCGAAAAAAGAGACCCGAAAGGCCTTTACAAAAAAGCACGTGAGGGTATCATCAAAGAATTTACCGGAATCTCAGCACCTTATGAAGAACCATTAAATCCTGAAATCGTTCTGGAAAATGATAAAAATACCATTGAAGAATCAGTAAATCAAGTACTGGAATACTTAACAGAGAAAGGAATCATCAATGATTAGTCCCCATGGAAATAAACTCATCAATAAACTAGCCAGCGAAAATGAAAAAAAAGCTTTAGAAGATAAAGCTGAAAAACTTACACGTATAGATATTGCATATAGAAACTCTACCGACTGCGAAATGATCGCTAACGGTGTTTTTAGCCCTCTTGAAGGTTTCATGAACCGCAAAGATGCTGAAAGCGTCATAAACAAAATGGAACTTGCTAATGGTACAATCTGGTCTGTGCCAATTGTACTGCCTGTATCGCTTGAAATATCTGATAAATTGAACCCTGACCAGGAAGTAGCTCTCTATGACGAAGAAAATACACTCATTGCCATAATGCGTGTCGAAGATAAATTCACACTTGACCTTGAAAAATACTGCCAGAACATATTTAAAACTACTGAAACACAACATCCTGGCGTAAAAGTTGTTAAAGAAGCCGGCAATAACTATATCGGCGGAGAAATTATTAAACTTATAAACAGACCACAGAGAGAAAATATTGATCTTGAATACTATAGAGACCCGGCCCTGATTAGAAAAATGTTCGAAGAGAAGGGCTGGAAAACTATTGTTGCTTTTCAAACCAGAAACCCGATCCATAGAGCTCACGAATATATTATTAAAACAGCCATGGAACCATTTGATGGGGCTCTTATTCACCCGCTTGTCGGTGAAACAAAAAGCGACGACATACCAGCTGACGTAAGAATGAAATGTTACGAAGTTTTGGTTGATAATTACTTCAGTAAAAACAATACTATGGTTACCGTTCTTCCAACAACCATGCGCTATGCCGGCCCCAGAGAAGCAGTTCATCATATGATAATGAGAAAAAACTATGGGTGTACCCACATGATCATTGGCAGAGATCACGCAGGAGTTGGAAATTACTACGGTACTTACGAAGCCCAAGAATTTGTCTCTAAAGTTGTTGAAAAACTTGGCATTACACCTATTATGCTTGAACATTCCTTCTATTGCCTGAAATGCGAGAGCATGGCCTCTCAAAAAACCTGCCCGCATCCTAAAGAAGATCATGTATTCCTGAGTGGAACCAAAGTAAGAGAACTACTTAGAGAAGGCAATAGACCCCCTAAAGAGTTCAGCCGTGTAGAAGTTGCTGATATTCTCATTGAATGGGCTACTAACGAAAGTAAAAAAGAAGCTGTTGTCAGCTAAAACACCAATATATCTAAACTAACACTTTCATAAAGGATTTTTATATGGAAACCCTGACACTTAACAATATACAAATTTCTGATATTATCGATATAGCAAAAAAAGCAGGTACTGAAATACTTGAAGTCTATAATCAAAAGTTTGATTATGAACTTAAAGAGGATAAATCACCTCTCACAGAAGCTGATAAAAGATCACATAATCTGATTACATCTGCATTAAAAGCAAAATACCCTGATATACCTATTCTTTCTGAAGAATCAAAAAGTGTTGATTATACCACCAGAAAAAACTGGAACCCTTTCTGGTTGGTTGATCCACTCGACGGCACTAAAGAATTTATTAAAAAAAACGGTGAATTCACCGTTAATATTGCCTTAATTCAAGATAATAAACCAATTCTGGGCGTTGTCTATATCCCTGTTTACAATATAACATATTATGCCATCAAAGGCGAGGGATCATACAAGCAGGATAAAGCAAATACTCCTCTAAAACTAACCGGAAAAACAACAATAGAAACTGATAAGCTTGTAATTATAGGCAGCAGATCCCACGCCACACAAGAACTAATGGACTTCGTTGAAGAAAAGAAAAAAGAATTCAAAGAAGTAGAATTTATATCTGCCGGAAGTTCTTTAAAACTCTGCTATATTGCTGAAGGCAAAGCTGATATCTACCCCAGACTAGGCCCAACAATGGAATGGGATACCGCAGCAGCCCAAATAGTAGTCGAAGAAAGCGGAAAAACTGTCAAAAAGTATCAATCCAGAGATGATTTAACTTATAACAAACCAAACCTGCTTAATGACTGGTTTATCTGCGAATAATATACTTAAACACATTATAAAGTAGATAAGGAGGGGTTTTTAACTCCTCTTTCTGCTTCTCTTAAAATAATCAACCCTCAAAAAAACTCTTCTTTACCGGATGTTTGGTGATTTTACAATACATATGTATTAGTATGCTATAAATATACCTGACATAAGGCACACCACCAATAGCTGCAAATATAAGCATACAGGGTATTATCTGGTTTCGCAACCTGTAAATAGTACCAAAATTGCCGATAAAAAGCGCATAAGGCACAATAATAGCAAAGAAATAATAAACAAGAATCATTCCGGGTAGCGATTTGGCTTTTATAGTAAGCCACAACCCCCTTATAACAAAAGGAAAAACCAGATAATAAAAAAGCATATCAGGAGCAAATATTGTCTCAAACAAGTCACCACCTATGAACCACTGCCAGGGAAACGGAGCCAGCAAAAAATAGGTAATACCAACAGGCATTGCAAGAATAATACCCCATATACTATCAAGGTTTCCAATACTAAAATAGGTTGTTGCACTTCCATAATGCTTTTCACGCAATACCTGAATACTGTCAATATCAAGTACACTAATTATAAAATCAATATTGAATATAGATTTGCCTGCAGTAAAAAGAAAAAGCAATATAGCAATCAGTATTAATACTATTTTCAGTAGATCAACAGGTTTCCTAATGTTTAAAGAATAAGCCAGATAGCCAGCACACAGACTAAAAATAACTATACCTGCTGCGTAAACCCTGACAGTGCCAAGTAAATATACCAATAAAATTACTAATACGATTTTATAATAAGACTTTTCATTTATTATTCTGTAAAATAAAAAGAATATAGTATATGTTAAACAAATAACAGTAGCCTCTTTTAGCATTACAGAAGTAAAAGCAACAAATGAAGGAAACAGTATAATTAGTATAGCTGCATCAATAGCATAAGATTTTCTGTCTTCAGTTAATATTGAAAAAGCAAGCTTATAACAAACCAGCACAAGTATTGAAGCCATGAAGGCAGAGTAAATGCTTCCAGCTATAAGGGTTTCATAAGAGCCAAAAAGAAGGGTTATAGCAAGACAAACCCACGGAAAAGAGTTTGAAACACCGGTTACAGTAATCCAGTTTCTTTTGCTTTCAAGAAGATACCACATATTACCACCTTTTTCAAAGTGATCTATAAGATTTTGAGCTGATTTTAAATAAGCATAAGCATCACTTGAAAACGAATATCCACCTACTGGATCTCCAAAAGCGTATATTGATAAGCTTACCATCATAAAAGCTACAGCAGATCTGACCAAAAATGCACTTATAGAGAGTTCCACAAGCAGTTTTTTCTCTTTATCAGTATTTGAAAAAGCAGGAACTATAAACACTAATGCTAATAAAAAAGCTAAAAAGGCCGGTATTCCAACAGAAAGCCTCCCTGGAAAAGCTAAAGCGACTCCTGCTATTCCGCCCAGTATTATTGCACCACAAATACGTGTTTTTTTATCTCTAATATTAAGGTTAAATAAGCACTTTGCCACTTTTATTCTATCTATCACCAGTATAATCAGTTTGTTATATCAATTGATTTATAATAGTTTGATTCCAGTATTTTTTCAATAAAATAGTTTTTATGGTAAAACTTACAATTATCACTCACTACATACAAAAAACCAGGAAATAAAAGCGTGACAGGCATATTAAATAAAGCAACACTTCTTAGATTAGCCCCTTTAGGTATTATCATTTTGCTTGTTTGCCTGTTTTTCTATAAAGTTACTATTCTGGGGGAAATTTTTTACTGGCGTGACATATTTGCACACTCATACCCTGCTAAAAAGCTCTTTGCTCTTGCTGTTATATCTGGAGAATTCCCTCTATGGAACCCATATATACAAACAGGAATACCTTATCTTGCTGATTTATCCAATCAGGCTCTATATTTTACTAATATGTTATTTGTTATCTTGCCTGATCAAACAGCTTTAAATATCTCAATTTTAATATCCTATTTTCTGGCAGGTCTTTTTAGCTATTTATTAGTCAGATCTCTTACTAACAATGAGTTCATTAGCATCTATACAGGTATTGCTTATCCACTGTGCGGATATTGCGTTTCTTTAAGCTGTAATCTTGAGTACCTTTCTGCAATACCCTGGGTTCCTGCTGTGTTCTGGGCCTATTATGAAATATTTAAAACAGGTAAAACCATTTATATCTTTTTAGCATCAGCTTTTTTAAGCATGCTTATCTTTGCTGGTGACCCGATGAGCTTTTATTTTACTGCTCTCTTTCTTCTTTTGTTCAGCCTTTTTCAACTAAAATCATCTGTTCAACCACGTTTTATATTTGTTTTTTCATTATTGATTTTATTATTAAGTCTTGGTTTATCAGCTATTCAACTATTACCATCTTTTGAGCTTTCTTCATTATCAACAAGAGCAGAAGGGTTAACCTTCAAAGAGGCTACTGTATGGTCAACACACCCTGTAAGATATATTGAATTGCTTTTCCCGGGTTATTTCGGGCACCATTTTAGCTACCCTGCTTACTGGGGGAATTTCATGTTTAAAGACTACTTTTCTGATCTACCCTGGGCAGAAAGCATCTACATTGGAATTATACCCCTTATAATGGCTGTTTATGCCTTTCTAAATGATCAAAAAATTGATAAATACTACTGGCTACTGATAACTATTGTAAGTATAGTACTTTCTTTCGGACATTACGGTCTTTTTTATAAGGTATGTTTTAATATATTACCGGGACTGGATAAATTCAGATACCCTGAAAAGCTTTTACTTTTTGTATCTCTGGGAATAATTGTTCTATCTGCTTATGGCTTAAAAGATTTAATCAATCAAAACTTTAAACTTCCCAAAAATTGTAAAGCTTATTTATTGTTTCCTGCTTCAATACTTTTATTTGTGTTCTTATTTGACTTTTCATCCATCATTCCCCTTTCAGAAATGCAAACTACCGGAGCTGTTAATACTGCTTTTATCAATATGAACTTTAATATCAATATAACCTATTTCCTGATTATACTTACTACAATGGTTACAGGTACCATCATTCTTCAAAAAAGCAAACAATACAATAAGTTACTTATTTTCGTTATTGCTTTATGCTTCATTGACATTTTTTTAATAAATTCAAAAGCTTATGATACAACAAAGATTAACTTCTTTAACCAGTCAAATAAATATGCTTCTGCTATTCTTAACGACTGGAAATACCTTTATCCGCCAAGGTTAATGACAAAAATATTTCCAGATGATAAACTATCAAAAGAAAACCTGGAATATTATTCTAAAAAAGATGATCCTGCCTTTTTTCTCAACAATTTTTACGCTTTTATCTTTAAGTATTACTTAAAAAACCTGAAACCAAATCGCTCTAATCTTTATCAAATAGCAACCATTTATACTGTATCACCCCTGAAGCTCAAAAAAGTAGAGACACTTATTAATTATTACAGGCAAAGAAAACCTTTAATTATGCCTGAATCGCTTGATATTCGTTATATTATGCTCAAACCAGACCTTAGCGGCATGTATACAAAAGACAACGCCTTCAAACAGCTAATAAAGAATGATCCTTTTGATGAAATGCTTCTTGTATTAGAAAAACCATCAAATAGAGCTTTTATAACTAACAACTATAAGTATTTTAACAACAGTGAAGAAGTTAAAAAAGCCATAACAGAAGAGGATTTTGATACCAGTAAAAATGTAGCTCTGGTTTGGAAGCACCCTGATAAAGGAGCAAAAAAACTCTTATCAACTGAAAGCTCAGTAGTATTAAACTCATACAGGTTTAATTCAATAGAACTGGAAACAAGCACAGAGAATGAAGCTTTTCTGGTCATTCTTGATTCTTACTATCCAGGCTGGAAAGCTTATATTGAAAACAAAGAGATTGAAATAATAGAGGCTAACTATATTTTTAAAGCTTTAAAAATCCCTGCTGGTAGCCACAAAATAAAATTGACGTTTGACCCGAACAATTTTAAAGCAGGAATAGCTGTTTCACTGATTACCCTTCTGATTTTAATCTTCTTTATTATCAGGGTAAAAAAATTACCCTTTATAACCTCTAAAAATAATGGTTTTGATGATCTATCAAGCAGGAATTCTTAAATCATGGATCAAAAACCGCTCATTCGAACAATGGCAGGGCTTTCGAAGTGTATCAAAATGTGTTCGAAATGTTAAGAATTCTTACGAATTCCTGCGAATTTCCCGGAATATTGTTATATGTTTAGCACACATATAAATGAGTCATAAATCCACATACTATGGGCTTTTCTGACTATTCTCCTGGAATTTCCGCTAAATTCCGATAAATTTTCTTATCCACTGATACCTTGTACGTTCTTTTTCCAGTTCTTCTTCCAGTGAACGGTTTTGGACATTCAGGCTATTTATTTTATCTTTTAGTTCATTAACTTCTGATTCTTTCAAACTGGCAAGTTCCTGTACCAGATCCATTTTAATTTTTATTACATCCATTTGTCTTATTTCACAGGTCAGATTGTCAATTTTATTCTTATAATTATTTAATTCTTCTTCTTTTTTCCTTATTTCTTCTTCCAGAATTCTAGCTCTCTCTTCATAACGGGTTAATTCAGAGATTCTGTTATATAGAGTATCATTTTTATCCATCAGTATATTTTGTTTTGCTGCAAGGTCTTTAATGAATTCCTCAGTAAATTCAGTAGAAAGGGCATAAGTATTTTTGCCTGCTTCTTCAGGAGGAACATAAGAATGAACGCTGGAAAACTCAGCATTAAGTACGCTGTCGTCTTCAAAGGAAGAATTTCCTGTATCTTCCGGAACGTCATCCACCGGAGGGCTGGAAAAGTCCGGAGGTTTTCCGGCAGATTCCCAGAGTTTCGTATACAATTCGTATGGAACAAGAACTTCTTTGACGTTTGAATTTTCCCTGTTCCTCCGCTGAAGTCCTCTGGAATCCACCCACTTTCTGGTAGCATCATCAGAGGGCTTATCAAGAAGTTCTTTTAGCTGTTTATAGGTGAATATTGCTACCTTCATTCCTGTTTCCTCTTATCATTTCCATATGGAAATTATACCTATTTGCATGGTTTTGAACAAGTTTGTAAAATTGTTCTGACAAAAAAATAAAGATGCCTTTCCTCAGAAAAGCACCTTTTTACAAAATCTTTTCATATTATTGTAGCAAATACTCTGGGGAAAGCAAGTTTTAGTTGCAAATTCTTTTAATGCGCTAACACTGAATAGTTGCTTCTGGAGCAGTTTTTCCGGCTGTTTCCGGTGGTGGAATTTTTGTCGCAATTTTAGTTAACAATTACCTGCATACCCTTTTCCTGGAGGAGTATATTTAAGATGAAAAAAGAACTTCAACATTTATCACCCTACAATAATTTTACTTATCAACATATTCACGGAATTATGCTTGTAAACCTGAACAAATTAGCCTCTGAATTAAGGTTATCTCACGCAGAATACCGTGTAATGGGTCTTTTGATTGGTTACTGGAATAAAAAAGAAACAAAAGCTTTTCCTACGGTCAAAACAATGGCTAAACAGGCAACAATGAGTAATTCTACCATTCTAAAAAGCCTTAATAGCCTTTCACAGAAGGGGTTAATACTAATTGTAAAAGATGGTAAAAACGGACGCCAGAGCTATTATCTTAATGAAAAAAAATTTTTGTGTGATCAGAGTAACACCAGCGTTACTACTAAGAAACCACATTCAATTACTCCATGCAGTAACTCTATTAATAGAACAAATAGATATAAACAAAACAGAATAAAACCATCATTTGACAAAACAATTACTGATTCTATAAAAACATTACCAGTAAAGAATGATGATGAAATTAAATTAAGTAATTATCCCTCTTTAAACATTATTGAAGATCGACATGTTCTTGAAAAGCTTTTATTATGGGGGTTTGTAGATCCTCAAAAGATTATTAAGCAACATGGTATCAATCATATTAAAAAAATGTTGGATGTAATGAATCAATGTAATCCCCGAAACCCTGGTGCATACTTAAGGACATTATTAAAAAACCCTGAAAATACCTCCCTTGAGTTACTTAATAATAATATCAAGACGACAAATTCTTTTTATGAGAAGATTTTTAAAATAAAATACTGGCGCCACAAACCTACGGAAAGAGTTTTTCAGGCATTACCTGACACAGGAACCCATATTCTTTTCCATTATGATCAAGAAGAAGAAAAAGTTTTCTTTGTAGATGAACAATTTTCAGATGCTATTAAAAACTTTGAGCCTGTTTTAGATAGTGAATCACTCAAATACATAAAAGATAAAGGAGGGTTACGTCCTGATAAGCAAGAAATAATAAGAGAATTGATTCAAAAGGGTAACCTTAAAGAAGCCAGTTATTTAAAAAAGATGTGGAAGATCAGTTTATAATCTAGAATTATACGGATTTTGAAAGTCAAAACTAAAAAATTTGTTATTCTAATAATGCATCAGTCTTTTAAAACCTGAAAACGGTTAATAGTTCTACAGAGTTTTGAGCTGAAAGGCCTCTTGCTCTTGTGTTAGGGTTAGCATGAGTAAAGCGAAGTACTCCCCAGATATTATTAGTAATGTATCTTGAAACAAAAAGATCTAAAACTCTCAAGGATTCATCATTACGGTTGTGAAAGTTTGCAAAAGCAAAGCCTATTTCTGTTTTTCCAGGAATATAATTGTAGACGCTATGAGTTATCTTGTCAGGATCGCCAAAGAGGTTACCAAAAACCTTGCTAGCAGGGTTAAAAGCAAATTGATAACTGATGCCGTTGCCACCATATCCGCCAAGATATCTGGGTGGTACTGTACCGCCAAAGCCTATAATAGCAGTTTTAAAAACACCGACATTTTTAAACTTAGTGGCCAGGCGCCCACCAGCTGACCAGGTGTTCTCATTTGTTTGCATATCATTAAAGGAATAGTAATGTGATAGTTTAAGTTCAACAGGCTGACTTTTGATCGGAAGATCCATTTGGCCGGTAACACAATAGAAAGTTGCTTCTTTGCCTGATGCAGGGATATCATAACCAGCAATATCAATGCTGCCGCCTGTAGATCTCATGCCACCAGCCTTGAATAGACCGTTATATTTATCAAATTGTCTGGAATATTCACCACCCAGTGACATTACCCTGCCGTTTGCAGCTATTCTCATGAAAGAAAGATATTGTGAATTAAACAGGCTGACACCTGGAATAGTGTCACTGAAGCCTCTCTGGTCTACAGCAGTTCTGTAGTTTGCCAGAAATAATCTATTTGTTTCTAATAATCCTCCGAGCAGTCTAATTTTTCCGTCTTTTTCAGGCAACCAGCGAGTAAGATCCTCTGTTTCAATGTATGCCAGTGTCAGGTCAGCATCTGTAACCTGTCCGTCACGTTCACTATGGTTTATCATGTTAAGTGTTCTGCCTTCCAGCCTGACGACAGCAGAGGTTTTGTTAGTTAGAAAAGATCTTGAGGCAAGACGAATACGTGTTTCAGAGAAGCTATCAGGGTCTCCCAGGCCTAAGCGCAATCTAAGTTCAGGCGTAAAGTGGTGTCTTTTTTGAAGTTTTTTAATTTCTGTTGCTATATCACTTATATCACTTTCATGTTGCTGTTTAATTTCAGATATATCTTTGGCATTAATTTCTATCCTGGCTGCGAGTGTCATAATTTCTTTTTCAAATTCGCTTTTCAGGCTGTTTAAAGCCGCTTTTTCAACAGGAGAAACTTGAATATGCTCTTCATCTATTTCTTTGACTAGATTTGCAAGAACCTGGGCCAGTTCATAGCGTGTAAGATTCTTTTCGCCGTTGAATTTTCCATCTGGATAGCCTTCAAGGATATTGTATTTTTTTGAGAGGTCATATAAAGCCTGATAGGCCCAGTGATCTGTATTAACATCTTCATATATGTCAGAAAGATTACCCGGTATTTCATTATATGGTGTAGGTTCATCGGGATGGTTTTTAATAATGGTTTCTTGCTGGACAAGGTTATCCCAATCCAGTTTTTCAAGATCTTTTGCATAGACCTGATTCTGTAAAACAAATAGTATGAATACGAATAAAATAAATAATTTCTTTTTCATAGTAATAAAGTTTTAATTAATACCAAAAACAAGACCTATAATAAATTTAGCCCCGAATATAACAAAGATAATAGCTATAATAGAAGTCAGGGTGCCGGCTTTAACCATATCTTTACTTTGTATAACGTTTGTAGAAAAGGCCATAGCATTAGGTGGTGTGGATATCGGTAGAGCCATAGCAAATGAACAGGAGAGGGCTACCGCAATTGCCAGAAAAATAGGGCTTTCTCCTGGTATGCTGATCGCAACAGGTATTAAAAGGTTAGCTGCTGCGGTATTGCTCATAAAGGTCGACAGTGCTACACCGAGAATACAGAAAAGTGTCATAAGCAAGAAGCCGTGCTGTTCAAATAAAGGTGCATTAACAATCCATTCAGTTAGGCCGCTCATTTCCATTGCCTGACCAAGTGCAAGACCGCCCCACATTAAAACAAGTATATCCCAGTCGATATGCTTGATATCTTCTTTATCGAGAAGGCCAAATACAAAATATAACCCGGCTCCAATTAGTGCAACAAGGGCTTCAGGTGTTTTGTGCAAGCCAGAAGTAAGCCAAAGGGCAATTGTTATTAAAGCAATAATGATAACGCCTCTTGCCCGCCATCCTACTTTGTTAAGGGGTGGTAATTCAAGGTTTAATTCTTTTTCCTGGGGCTTAAACATAAAGTAGAGGATGAAGCAGGTTATAGCAAGCATAATTATAACCAGTGGTACTGCCATAATCATCCAGGTAAGAAAGTTTATTTGTATACCCTGATCTGACATAATACCTAAAGCGATAGCGTTAGGCGGTGTACCTACTGGTGTACCTACCCCTCCTATATTTGCCCCAAAAGGTATGGCAAGGACAAGCCCTTTTTTGAAGGGGTCATCAGGTTTTAGTTGACCCAGTAAAGGCATAATCATTATCAGCATCATTGCTGTTGTGGCAGTATTTGACATCCACATAGAAAGAAATGCAGTTGTGAGCATAAACCCGAGCATAATCATTACAGGCTTTTTGCCGAATACCCTTAAAAGTCTTTTGGCTATTTTGCTGTCTATGTTATATTTGTGGAGAGCAGCTGCCAGGATGAATCCACCGAAAAACAGCATGATAACCGGGCTTGCAAAAGGTATAAGGAATTCTTTATAGCCACCTCTATCAAGGCCAAGAGGCCCGCCTGGTTGGGCAATCAACAAGATGAGTGACACGACAACTACAAGAGAAGTTGCATACAGCGGTATAATTTCCAGAGCCCAGAAAAGAGCAGCGACAACAAATACAAAAGCAGTTCGCTTGCCGGCTTCAGGGCAAGAATCAGGAATAATTGTATATACAAGAAAGGCTATAATCAGAGTGATTACAGCTTTCCAAAAGTTCTTATTGTTTATGGTGATTTTGAAAAGGCGTATTAATTCACTCATTTTAGATGATCCCTTAAAAATTTTAATGCCCGTAGACTAAAATGAGAAAATATCAAAGATTTACTATAAAGTAAATTGGACTTAGTAGCAAAAATATTAAATTTTTGGGTGATAAAAAAAATAATAAAACCCTTAGCTCGCTCATAATAAGGATTAACAGAAGTTTAATATTTTGACAATTCTTGAAATATTTACTGTAACAAATTAAACATTTGGCAACAGGCAAACAATTCTTTAACAGGTGGATGATATACGTATAAGTTGATAAAAATTTTATTGTTATTAAAGAGTTGTCTTTATTTTCTCTTTTGGTGTAAAATAAGCATGCCTGTTTTAAGGATCAGAGGTTTATATATTCAATAATTACAGTGGTTGCAATAATTTTGGGTCAAAATATTATCCTGGTAGAAGTTGTTTCAGGAGAAAAAAAATAAATGAGTAACCGAAAACAGCTTTTGTTATTATTTTTAATCTTTGTAGTCTCGGTTGTTATCTGGCATATACCATTTGCTGGGGTTTTGTTGTATCCTTTTAATTTATTTGCAACATATATTCACGAATTTAGTCATGCTCTGATGGCTATTTTAACAGGTGGAGAGGTTAATAGCATAAGTATTAATCATGATGGTTCAGGGCTGGCAATAACTACAGGAGGAATACCTATTCTTATTGCCTCTGGTGGCTATCTTGGCAGTTCTATAATTGGTGGAATACTTCTTATTCTGGCAGTGGATAGCAATAAGGTTGTTTCTAAAATTACACTTTTTATAATTATGCTTTTGATGCTTGCCTGCTTAATCTTCTTTGTTAGGGATATTTTTACGTTTATAGCTACTATATTTTTTGTTTCAATTGCTGCACTCATTATTTTCAAAACAAGTGCAACCGTAGCCCAGTGGTTTCTGGGTTTTCTGGCCATTCAAAGTTGTTTTTACTCGGTATACGATATTAATGTATTAATAGGAGTAACTTTTAAGGGTCATCAGCATAATGACGCCCTGATGATGCAACATCTTACACTAATACCGGCCCCTGTGTGGGCAATATTATGGTTATTAATATCGTTTGTTGTTTTTGGGCTGGTCTTATTCTTTATTTATAAGTTTTCTGACTCTAAAGAAGCTTAAACAGATGACATAACAGCGGCAAGTGCAGCACCTTCACTGCCTTTTTTCATTGACTGTAATAATACTTTACCCGGGCCGGTGAGTTTAGTCATAAATAATCCCTCACCCCCGAATAGTGTTTTACTGATGCCGCCGACGCTTTTGATATCATAGTCAATGTTTCTGCTGAAAGCAGCTAAATTACCGGTTGATACCTGAATGCTTTCACCTTCTTTGAGGTCATACTCAATGAAATCACCTAAACCGTGAACAAAGACATTACCGGTACCAGTGATGGTTTGAAGAATGAGTCCAGCCCCTCCAAAAAGAGCTGCCCCTGCTTTTTTTGCCATTGTAATACTAATATCAATCTCTCCTACTGCACCGATAAAAGAACCCCGAGTTGTGATGACGTCGCCGTTTTTGAGATCCCAGTCATAAATTTTGCCGGGCAGGCTTGAATTAAAGTTGATTTCACCAGGTTCATTAGAAGCTGTAACATAGGTCATTTTAAGGCTTTCACCAGACATCATTCTTTTAACAGCACCGGCAACGCCCCCGGGTATTTTTACTGTCCAGTCGATACCTCCACTGAAAGAGATAAGTCCTCCAGGGCCGATCCAGCAGCTTTCATTTTTTTCAAGTTTCACGGTTACAATTTGTGCTATTACGCCTGAAATTGAGTATTCCATAACTATTACCTCACTTAACTATTTTCCAGTATGTATTTACGTTCATTTAAGTCTGGATATAACTTTAAATGCTTTGTTATAATGTTTTTTCTGTTTTCTTTTGGTATTTTATTAACAGTATAAAGATAGTCAAGGGCTTCTGCCAGAGGTTTGCCGCTTTTAAGAAGTTTTGAAGAGAATATATCAGCTTTAATTTCCTGATGTTTTACCATTAATAATGACAAAAAGCTCAGTAAAAGTACGATTAAAAGATAAAGAAGTGTGAAGAATAAGAAAAACTGAATAGGTACAAGATAAAACAGAAGCGGCATTCCAAGAAAAAAGCCTATAACAAGCAAAGAGAAGCTAATTCTTTTAAGTATATCATTGTTTTCAAGGTGGGCTGTTTCGTGTGCCATTACTGCGGCAAACTGTTCTTCTGTAAGGTCGTTCACCATTTTGTCTGATGTATAGATGATTCCCAGATTTTTTATGCCAAAGGCCAGTGCATTAGACCAGCTGGCTTTTTTCTCAATCTGAAGAATAAAAATAGGGTATTCTTTAAGTTGATTTTGTTTTAGAAGGGTCTTCCAATAGTGGTATTTGGTGCCATCTTTAAGTCTTTCAAATCCGTGTATGATTGACATTGCTAAAAAACGTTGAATGGTTTTCACAGGTATAAATAGCAATAGTACTATAAAGAAAGAAGCAAGCAGGTTAAATGTGCTTTTATTGAGGTTTAAATAGACAATAAGTGCCATCAAAGAAAGCACAGGAACCATAAAGATCAGGTTTAAAAAGAGAACTTTTAGCCAGTCAACCAGCCAGGATTGAAAATCTTGATTTAGAAGCCCGGTTATTTTGCTTATTTTATAAATCCAGATTCTGAATGGCAGAGAAAATAACCAGCTAGCTATAAATAATAATAGAAAAGCACTTAAAAATATTATAAGAGCCTTATACCAGATTATATTTTGTTCAAGATAGTTGCTAGCAAAGAGAAAGAGCATCCAGAAGAAGAAGAAATGTATAATAGCGATAACCACATTGAGAGAATTTATTTCGCTATAAAGCTTTAGATTAAGTTTTTCCTGATGCTCAACGTCTTGATTAATATTTTTATCAGACAACTTGGTTAACCTTATTGATACATTAATTTAAAAGTATAGTATTCATTTTAATACAAAATTTTCTGATAATTGAAGATGTTTAGAAATTTTTGTTTAAGCTTGCAAAAAGGTATTTCTGACTAACAGATTGTAGGTTAGTTATAAATTATAATTTAACAGTTAGTTAGCAATTTAAAATTATAATCATAACTTATTCTTATTTATATATTCAAGTATTTCATCATAAATACCGGCCTGATTTGCATAGGTAGCATAGTTTTTAGCTGTAGAAAACCATTCTTTTGTTGAAGGTTTTAGGTTTTTAAGGGCATTATGAAAATCTTTTTCGTTGAGGGGACGAATTTTATCAGTTTTCAGCGCTTCATTAATTGCGTCTTCAGAGGCTGTTTCGACAAGGGCTTTGAGGTCAGCTCCTGAAAAACCTTCTGTTCTGGTGGCAATTTTTCTGAAATCAAATTTCTCAATATTGAGATCAGTAGTAAGAATTTGCAAAATTTCAATGCGGGCAGCAAGGTCAGGAGGAGCAACAAAAATGATTCTATCAAACCTTCCGGGCCTTCTCAGGGCTGCATCTACAAACCAGGGGCTATTAGTAGCGCCTATTACCAGTATCTGATCGTTAATACTATCCATCCCATCCATTTCAGAGAGCAGTTGATTAACAAGCATTTTAGTACTGCTGTATGAGCTGGTTTGCCTGGAGCCGCCAAGGGCATCAATTTCATCAATAAATATAATGCCTGGGGCCTTTTGTCTTGCAAGGCTGAATATTGTATGAAGCTTTTTTTCGCTTTCACCCAGCCACATATCAAGCACGTCATTAATGCCAATAGGTATAAAAGTGGCTTCACACTCTCCAGCAGTAGCTCTGGCTATAAAAGTTTTGCCACAACCTGGCGGCCCATAGAGCAAAATTCCTCCACCTGCTTTTTTGCCGTATGCTTTGTAAATCTCCGGTTTTTTGAACGGGTATATAATCTTATGTCTGATGGTTTCTTTAAGTTCGTTTAGTCCACCAACGTTGTTAAATGTCATAATTTCCTGCTCAGGGAAGTCAGTATAACTTTCTGAACTTGTTTCATCTTCTTGAAATGTGCTGTATAGTCTTACAGGTTCATTTTTATCATATATATTTATCTCTGTGTTGTTTTCATCTGGGGTTTTTACATCATAAATCTGTGCTCTAATTTTATCACAGGCTAGAGAAGGATCAAGGTTTACTGCTTTTATATAGAAATTTCTTGCATTTACAGAGTCATTTAATTCTATATAGGCTTTAGCCATAATTAAATTTGCTTCTGCATGGTTGTTTTCTGTTAGTTTTAACAATTTTCCCAGAAAAATTCTGGTATCAGAAAGGTCTTGAAGGTAAAAACTGCATTTGCCCATCCCGAAAAGAGCTTCAATATCTTCAGGATTCTCTTTTAAAACAGTTTCAAAGTGACTCTTTGCTTCCTCAAAGCTGTCTTTATTTAATAGAATACTGGCAAGCTGAAGCCTGGCATCAGTATTTTTAGGATTTGTTTTTACTGTTTGTTTCAATATTTCAATGATTTTGTCGATGTCGTACATTGTAAACCCCGTCTAATTAACTACAGAAATGATTGTTGATTAACTGACAACTAGATAATTTTTGCCAGCCTGTTTGTTTTAATACACCACGAATAATATATATTAACCAGAAACCGGATAATAAAACGGTAAAAAACAAGAAATAACATAAAAAATGTAGTGAAAAGAAAAGTGTATATGAGGAGGGCTTTGATAAAATCTGGTATTAAAGGTATCTGTGAAAGAAAAGCTGCTGTTATCATAGATACAAGAAGGATATAAATCAAATATACATCATCAAATCTACTATTAGTTGCCCAGTATAACGGTGCATAAAAAGGATTATTGCGTATAAAAGCCTCTCTAAAGCTTTCCTGTAAAAATCTATCAGATGGGTTCAGTCTTAATGCTTCTCTGATAAGCTCATAACCCATTTTATTTTCAGCAAAGGTAAGGTTTAAGTTGCCATAATTGCCATAAACAACGGAACAGTTAGGCGCAATAGCAAGACAGGCTTTATAATGTTCTTTGGCCTTTTCAAAATCAGGTATCTGATAATAGTATAACCCCAAAGCCATATGAGCGATATAATTTTCAGGATCCAGCATAAGGGCCTGGTTAGCATAGTAATAACAGGAATCATATTGTCTCTGAAAAAAGTATATCTGGGCCAGTAACGAATATGTTGATGATGCAAAGGGCTCAAGTTCCAGAGATTTTAAAGCAAATTCTTCAGCCTTTATATAATCATTCTTGTTAATAAAGTATATTTCTGCCAGAATATCGTAGGCATGGTAATATTCAGGGTTGATTTCGATGGCCCTCAGGGCTATTTTGATAGAGTCATCGGTTTTATTTTTATGCTGAAATACAGATGCCAGACCGACAAGCGCTTCATAGTCCTGGGGGTTATGAGAGAGTAGATCAGAAAATACTTTGTATGCCTGATCATATAGCTTTTGACCAAGCAGAAGATATCCTTTGTGTATTGTTAGGTTTCTTTGACCCGGCTCAAAGCCTGTATTTATCATACAATTAAGCCTTATGGTGGTATGATACGCTTATTATTATCAAGTATATATTGATTTAAAAAGATATTCAAATAATATTAATGATAAGTGTTTAACTTAAAACCGCATTATGCTTATGCTTTAGTCATATTATTGTTCAAAAACAAATAGTTTTCAAAAAAATACTCCGGAAAACTCCGGAGTATTTCAGGTAATAAAACCGGTAAATTTATACTCTTTTAGGGTTACACAGGTTTTCTGCCCTGTCTGAAGCTCTGCCACAGGATGGGCACAGGAATAATCCTTTATCTTCTTCGGCTTCTACAGAGACAGCTACTTTTAACTTGGCCTGAAATTCAACCTCGCCGTTACGAATGCCGCCTCTTTGTTCCAATAATTCAAACCAGTATACTTTTTCACCGGCATCCTGTAACTTGTTGACAGCAGACTGAATGGCTTCCGAATAACCTTCTCTGGAAACGCCTACTATTTCTAATAGTTGAAACATAATATATCTCCTGTAACTTAAATATCGTGTCTAAATTATAGCATATAAGATGTATTGTTAAATTACCCCAAAAGCAGCATATTTCTACTCTTTTTGTACTCTTATATTTAACAATCCTTGCTGTAAAGGCTTTATGCTGCTTTATATGTCTAAAATGCCCTCACGACAGCTATGTATAAAGATACTTCGAAAAACTTTTTATTTGTTCAAAATACTTCCCTGAAAATATTCTACAGAAAACCCGCTTTTTAAGCTTAATCGGCTTCATTTAATTTTTGTAAATACTTATTACAAAACACTAAACAAACATTCATGTTTGTATTATCTTAAAAAAAATAAAAGAGAGACAACACTTATTTAATTAAATATTCGGGGTAGTAAGCCTTTGGGGAGAAAAAAGATTTGTATTAAAAGATTTTTGACAGGCCATTTAAAAGGTCTGTAGTTTGCATTAAATTTAATGCAAGACGATAATTAACATTTTATAATAATAAACAAAATGCAGCACTATTAAAGATCAATCATAACAATCATTTATGCCAATTAAAATAAGAAGAGAGAGAACTAAAGGGAGTTTAATATGTTAGTAAATGCCATCGGGCCTGTAAGTGTTAGTTTTGGCAAAAAGAAAAAAGATATTGTTGTTGCTCATGATCAACAGAAGATCCAGAAGCTGCAACAGTTAGACGATATGTTAAGAGGTATTATAAAAGAAATAGGTGGTATTGATCAATATACTACCTTTGAAGCCAACCTCTTAAAGGCCCAGGAGAAAATTAAACGCCTGAGAGTAGAAACAGAAGAAGCATGGGGTAGTTGTCCGCCTGCACTAAAGCAAAAACTTGCAGCCTTAGATAAAATGGATCACCAGCTTGAGCAGATTGGTCAGGCTTTTGAAGAAATTAACGGAAGTATCGATAAAGATAAGCCCGGTCTTATAATACCGGGAGGGGATAAAAAAAGTGGCAGTGGAGGTTTGATTACTGATCCTGCTGATGTTATGGGCGCATATAATTCATTACCTAAAAGCACTGACGAAATATTGCGTAATCTCAACCAGAAAACCATGCCTAAATCCAGTGGATTGCTCACAACAGAAGAATTAAAGAATTCTCTCAGTGAAATAAGTAAACCAGACTGGAGTTTTGAAAAACTTAACTCACAGGATGCAGCTATATATCCTAAATTACAGGGTCAACTTCTTATAGGATCCTATAAAGAGATAGTTAATAACCAGATTGAACTTATTGATAAGAAATTATCAGAACTAAAAGAAAAGGGTGGTCAGTTAATACCACAAACCGGTATCAAGCTTTATTCACCAGAAACAACCGGTAAAATAATGGCTCTTGAGACAGCCAGATTACGCAGAAGTACTTTAAAAGAAAGTATTTTAATGCCCGGGGTTATTGAAAACCTTGATAAACCTGATAGAATGTTACAGCCGGTGCCGGGTGCAGCTCCTGAAGTATTTAAAATAGATAAACAATATATGCCAGATAAATCTGAAGTTAAGGAAATACTGGCTTTAAATAAGGCATATAAGCCGGTATTAAATAAATTGTTTCCTGATGGTTTAAATATGTATATTGTACCGGGTTATTTTGAAGGCAAAACAGGAGATATGGAAGGTGGTATGTGCATACCTGGCCATGCTGATCAGGGTATATGGTTAAATTCATACGATAATGAGTCAAGAGAAGCTTATTTCTCAATGCTGGAAAATCAAACAGCTGTGTTGAGAGATGTAAAACTCAAACATCCAAGTGTATTAAAAGGAAATAAAGATAGAGCAAGAGCAGTAGCACACGAAATAGCCCATGTTATTAGCTATAAACTTATGGAAAAAGATCAGGCTGCTCAAAAATCAGATTCAGATTCTTTAATACTAATTGCTTCACCAACCCAGGGAGTTGATTTCTTCAACGCATGGAAGATGCTCAGGACAGGTGCAAAGTTAAATGGCAATGAAACCCATAGAACAGAAACCAGAGGTCTTACAGATGCTGACCTGATGAATCTTCATAAAGCTATTGACTATGAAATGATTGCTGAAGACATCAGGATGACTGTTACAGGAGATAAATTGCCAGCGTATTCAAGACTTACAGGTATTTTTGATTCTACTCCAGAAGGGCAAAAACAGCTTGAGAAGGTGAAATCATTCCTAACAGACTGTCTGTTAAAGGATATTGAACCTGCTGAAGCACTTCAAAAGCATTTATAGGCATACTCCATTTTCAAAGGAAAAGGGGGAATGGGCTTCCGGCAACGCATAGAAGGCCGGAAGTCTTCTTGTTCTCATTTATCAAAAGACTAGTGCATAACTATAACAATCAATTTTTTGTTTTCGATTTTCAAAAATTTTAAAAGTGAAGAAATGGGTTGAACTAGCTAATTGGCCCGGGCTTTCAAAGCACGTATACGAACTTAACAAGGCAGTTGTGAAAAGTTTTTGCTTCTTTATTCAAAAAGAAGAGACCCCATGTTTTCCTTTAGGGTGTGCGTGATCTGGGTTTTGAAAATCGAGAAAATTTAAGTTATTTACTGATCGCCTAATCAATTAGTTTGAATTTTTTCTTTTAAATGTTTTTCCCATTCATAGGCAGATTTACATATGACATCAAGGCTATTATAGCGAGGCTTCCAGTTCGTTTGCTGTAATATTTTAGTATTATCTGCAACAGCCCTGGCACTATCTCCGGGGCGTCTTGCTGCAACCTCTATATCAAAATCATTTCCTGATAATTTTTTCATGGTATCAATAACATCCATTACACTGTATCCAAGGCCGTATCCACAATTGAAAATATTATTATCACCTTCTTCAAGGTATTCCATAGTCTTAAGATGTGCATCAGCTATATCATCTATGTGTATGTAGTCTCTTATACCTGTACCATCTTTAGTATCATAGTCATTGCCATAAATATATACTTTATTTCTTTTACCTGTGGCAGCTTCAGCAGCAACTTTAATAAGATGAGTAGCTTTGGGGTTGAATTGTCCGATTCTGCATGCTGTATCAGCGCCAGCTACATTAAAATATCTTAATATAATGTATTTAAAATCCTTGTTGACTTTTGCAACATCCTTGAGTATATTCTCACTCATCAATTTAGACATACCGTAAGGGTTAATAGGTTCAGGGGTTATAGTTTCATCAAGCAGGGTATGGGTATTGTTTTCTCCGTAGACAGCGGCAGTAGAAGAGAAGACAAACTTTTTTACATTATATTTAATACAAAACCCAATTAAATTTAATGTATTCATAGTGTTATTCTGATAATATTTAAGGGGGTTTTCTACTGATTCAGGTGCTACAATCGATGCAGCAAAATGCATAACAACATCAAAGTTATTGTTTTTAAAGATATTATCTAATTTCAGTGCATCAGAAAGGTTAGCATCAATAAAATTGCCGTATAAAACAGATTGTTTATAGCCAGTTGATAGATTATCGATCACTGTAATGTGATGATTTGTAAAATCACCCAGATGTTTTACTACGTGGCTGCCTATGTAGCCTGCCCCACCTGTAACTAGTATCTTCATTGAGTCCTCAGTTTGTTATCGGGTTTAAAGACCTGTTATAATCGTGTATATTTAGCCCTGCTGCTTTTAAATCTTCTTCTACCATAATCCTTACAAGTTCTTTAAACTTTGTTTTAGGTTCCCAGCCCAGTTTTTGTTTTGCTTTTGAGCTATCTCCGATTAGAAGGTCGACTTCAGCAGGTCTGAAATATTTCGGGTCAATTTCGACATACTTTTGCCAGTCAAGCTCTACCAGAGAGAAGGATTCTTCAAGAAATTCTCTGACTGAATGAGTTTCACCTGTAGCTATTACATAGTCATCCGGGCTATCTTGCTGTAGCATCAGCCACATTGCTTCAACATAATCTTTTGCATATCCCCAATCCCTTTTTGCATCAATGTTACCAAGATATAATTTGGCCTGGTTGCCTGCTAATATGTTGGCAAGGGCCATTGTAATTTTTCTGGTTACAAACGTTTCGCCTCTTCTTGGTGATTCATGATTAAAGAGTATCCCATTGCAGGCATAAAGGTTGTAAGATTCTCTGTAATTTACTGTGATCCAGTATGCATAGACCTTTGCACAGGCATAAGGGCTTCTTGGATAGAAGGGTGTGGTTTCTTTTTGTGGTATTTCCTGCACTTTTCCATACATTTCACTGCTTGAAGCCTGATAAAACCTTGTGTTGATACGGGTTTCTCTTATAGCATCTAATAGTCTCAGTGTGCCCAGTGCTGATACATCGCCTGTGTACTCAGGTATATCAAAGCTAACACGTACGTGGCTCTGGGCTCCGAGGTGATAGATTTCATCTGGATTAATCTTTTCAAGAAGCCTGGAGAGGTTTGACGCATCACTTAAGTCTCCATAGTGGAGTTTTAACGGTGTGTTCTCATCGTAAACATCTTTAAACAGGTGATCAATACGTTTTGTGTTAAATGTAGAGGCTCTTCTAATGAGCCCGTGAACTTCATATCCTTTATCAAGAAGCAATTCTGTTAAATATGAGCCATCCTGCCCTGTAATACCTGTTATAAAGGCTTTTTTAACCATTTGTATAACCTCTAGTCTGCTTAATAAATTTATCTATTACATCATCTTTGAAAAAGATTCTTTGTCAATGGCTATGATACCCTGCATTTTGCTGATTAGTGTTGTGATTCGAATTGTTAGCGCATAATAGATAATTAAAAAGCTTATATAAAGGGAATAACAGGTGTTCAAAATTCTTATAATTAGCAAACATTTGCATAGCTGCCCGGTTGTTAAACAGTATATAATGAAATCTTTGAGGTATAATATCGTGTAGTAAAAATCATCTTGTCGCTAAAAATTTGTTATATTCTGCAACAGGGAGCATTAAGTTGATATTCAAAGGAAAAACAATACTGCTAACAGGTGGAACCGGGAGCTTTGGAAAGGCATTTACTCAGAGAATACTTAATAATTATGATATCAAAAAGCTGATCATTTATAGCCGTGATGAATTGAAGCAGTTTGAGATGAAACAATACTATGAAAACGAAGATCGTATAAGGTTTTTCATAGGTGATGTCAGAGATAAAGAGAGACTGCACAGGGCTTTAAATGGAGTTGATGTTGTTATTCATTCAGCTGCTTTAAAACAGATTCCTGCAGCTGAGTATAACCCTTTTGAGGCTGTTAATACCAATATTATAGGTGCCCAAAACATTATTAATACTGCTATTGATAACAAAGTTGAAAAAGTTGTTGCCCTGAGTACTGATAAAGCGGCAAACCCTGTAAACCTTTATGGGGCAACTAAACTTGTGTCTGATAAGCTTTTTATTAACGGCAATTACTATGCCACTGGAGGAACAAAGTTTTGTGTTGTGCGCTATGGCAATGTTGTAGGTAGTAGGGGAAGTGTAATACCTTATTTTAAAGAGCTTATAGAAAAGGGTGAGAAAGTATTGCCTGTTACACACCCTGATATGACCCGTTTCTGGATTACTTTAGATCAAGGAATCAACCTTGTCATTAAAGCCCTTACCCTAACAAAAGGTAGAGAAATTTTTATACCTAAAATACCCAGTATGAAAGTTACAGATCTGGCAAAAGCTATTGATACTAATTGCCAGATAAAGATAATAGGTATTAGGCCCGGCGAAAAGATTCATGAAACATTGATACCAGAAGAGGATGCAAGGCGAACTATTCAGTTTGAAGACTATTTTATTATTCAACCGGATTCTCATCCCTTTGCCCCGGCCTATGAGCCATTAGATAAAGATGGTAAGCCTTTACCGGAAGGTTTTGTCTATAGCAGCAATCTAAATGACTGGTGGCTTAAACCTGAAGAACTAAAAGAGATGATATATGGCTGATAAATTAATACCTTACGGAAAACATAGTATTGATGAAGAAGATATTCAGGCAGTTGTTGATGTATTGAAATCAGATTGGCTTACCTGTGGAAGTAAAATTGAGCAGTTCGAAAATATATTATCCTCTTATAACGGGGTAAAACATGCTATTGCAGTATGTAACGGTACAGCAGCACTTCATTTATCAATGTTAACAGCGGGCCTAGCCCCAGGTGATGAGGTTATTACTACACCCGTAACATTTTTGGCATCTGTTAATAGTATTCTTTACACCGGTGCAAAACCTGTATTTGCAGATATATTGATTGATTCATATACTATTGATCCTGAAGATATTGAAAGAAAAGTTACTGACAAAACAAAAGCTATTTTAACTGTAGACCTGGCCGGTCATCCCTGTGATATGAGATCCATTAAATCTATTGCTGATAATTATAACCTAAAAATAATACAGGATTCAGCCCACTCTCTGGGAAGTCTTTATAATGATACTTCACCAGGATACTATTCAGACCTGGCTATATTGAGCTTTCATCCTGTGAAACATATAACAACAGGTGAAGGAGGGGCAATACTAACTAATAATAGTAATTATTACGGAAAGATTAAGAGTTTAAGATCTCATGGTATCCTTAAAGAAAGCCAAAAACTAACTAAATATGATGGTAAGTGGTATTATGAAGTGCATGAATTAGGTTACAATTACCGTATTACAGATATACAGTGTGCTCTTGGCATCAGTCAGATGAAAAAACTGGATTTTTTTCTCAACAAAAGGCGTGAAATTGTTAATAAATATAATAATGCGTTTTCAAACTATGAAAATATCTTTATACCAGTTGAAAAACCAGGATGCAGGTCTGCATATCACCTCTATATTTTGAGATTAGATTTTGATAAAATTGGTAGAAGCAGGCATGATATTGTAGAAGAGCTTTATAATAAATGTATTAATACACAGGTACACTATATACCTGTTAATATGCAACCTTATTATATGAAAAAGCTGGGCTGTAACCCTGAAGATACACCTGATGCACTTGAATATTATAGAACAGCATTGAGTCTTCCGCTGTATCCCTCTATGACTGATGATGATGTTAGTTTTGTTATTGATAATGTACTCAAAACAACCGGTTTATCTAAATGAATCAAGCAATTGCAATAATACAGGCTAGAATGACATCGACCAGATTACCCGGGAAGGTTTTAAAAACTATCAAAGGAAAACCTTTGCTGGAACACGTTATTAGAAGAATCAGATATTCAAAAAACCTCGGTGATACTATTGTTGCTACCGTAGATTCAATAGATTCAACACCAGTTATTGAATTATGTAATAAGTTAGATGTTAAAACATTTGCCGGCAGTGAATATAACGTTTTAGAAAGGTATTATGAGGCTTCTAAAAAGTATGATGCTCAAATAATTCTGAGGATAACAGCTGACTGCCCTCTTGTTGATCCTGATGTTATTGATTTGATGATTGAACGATTTCTAGCCTCTGACTGTGATTATCTTTCAAATACAATGGTGAGAACTTATCCTAGAGGGCTTGATGTAGAGATATTTACTTTTACTGCTCTTGAAAAAGCCTTTAATGAAGCAACTAAAGACTATGAAAAAGAACATGTAACCCCTTATATTATTAAGCATCCAGATATTTTTAAATTGGAATCGTTTATTAATAAGGATGACTATTCTATGTTCAGACTTACAGTTGATACAATTGAGGATTTTAACCTTATAATAGAAATATATAATAGACTCTACAAAGAAAATGAGATTTTTAAACTATCAGAAATCATTGATTTATTGCAAAGTAACCCTGAATTACTTCTCATTAATTATCATGTAAGTCAAAAGAGGTATACAGAAACTCAAAAGATAAATAATAATGAGTAATATTCTATTCAGAACCGATGGATCAAATGAAATAGGCACCGGACACATAATGCGATGCTGTACACTGGCTAGTGCCTTGAAAAAAATGGGACACAATATATTTTTTATTACAAAAAACCACTCATCTATCCTCATTAAAAAAATTGAAGATCAAGGTTTTACAGTAATAATAGCGGATTACAATTTATCATTAGAAGAAGATATTTCTTTTACCTGTAAAATAATAAATAATTACTCTATTAATGCTGTCATTACTGATTGTTATCGTATTGATTATAACTATCAGTTGCAATTAAAAAAAACAGGGAAATTAATTGTTGTAATAGATGATATGATATACTCTGACAGGTTTTATTGTGATATATTAATCAATCAAAACCTGGGATTTAGTAAATCAGACTATACAGAAAAACTTGTAAATAAGCCTTTAATGCTAATAGGACCACAATATGCCCTGCTAAGAGATGAATTTAAAAACTTGAAATCTCTTAAAAATCTTGAAAAGAGCACCTCAGAAAATATAATGATTACTATGGGTGGATCCGACCCGGATAACCAGACACTTAAAGCACTAAAAGCCCTCAATAGAATTAATAATGCTTTAACAATTAATGTTATTTCTGGTAGTTGTTGCCAACATGTAGATGAAATTAAAGCTTTTGCCCTTAATTCAAAACATATAGTTAATGTGCATGTTGATACCTCTGAAATGGCAAGCTTAATGCTGAAAGCAGATTTATCAATAAATGCCGGCAGTTCAACCTGCTGGGAATTGGCCTGTATGGGAATACCAGGGATAATACTAGTTATTGCTGATAATCAAAAACGTATAGCCTGTGCTCTTAGTGATTATGGTAGCCACATCAATCTTGGATGGTTTGAAAATATTACAGAAACGGATATAGCACAGGCAATAACATTTATTATTAAGGATAATAACTTTATTAATATGAAAATGCAGGCCTATAAGCTTGTTGATGGCATGGGAACAGAGCGTGTAGCTGGTATTATATTAAAATATCTAGAAGAAACATTAAGGACTTATTAATAATAATGAAAATACTATTTTTAACAAACAATAATATTTCAGATCCTCTTATTCAATGGTTAGAAGAAGATAAAAACAATGATATAAAAGTGTTATCCGATAAATTAACCCTTAAAACCCTTCAAGAAGTTAATCCCTGGATAACAATAAGCTATAACTACAAATATATAATACCAACTGAGATTGTAGAATGTTCAAATAAAAGAATTATAAATCTTCATATTTCTTACTTACCCTGGAATAAAGGTTCTCACCCTAATATATGGAGTATTATTACGAATACTCCTTCTGGTGTAAGCATTCATCAGGTTGATTCTGATATTGATACAGGGCCTGTATTGCTTCAAAAACAAGTGCTTATTGATGAACCTTCAGAAACAATAAAATCATCTTATAAAAAATTGCATAACGAAATTCAAGAGCTATTTAAAGATAATTGGGAACAGTTGAAAAACTTTAAAATAAGACCTTCAAAGCAAAATTTAAAAGGTTCTATGCACTATGTTAAAGATTTAAAGCCTTATAAACATATATTTGATCTGTATGGCTATGATATACCGATAATTAAATTTAAAAAGCTAATAAGGGAAGTACAAAATGACAATAAAAATCAATAACAGACTAATAGGTGAAGCATACCCGGTTTATATAGTGGCAGAATTATCTGCAAACCACCTGCAAGATTATCACATTGCTGTTGAAACACTTAAATCAATTAAAGAATCCGGTGCTGATGCTGTTAAATTACAGACATATACTCCTGATACAATTACAATTGATTGCAATAATGAATATTTTCAACTAAAACAGGGCACTATATGGGATGGTATGACGCTGTATGAGCTTTACAAAAATGCATATACACCTTGGGAGTGGCAACCAGCACTAAAAAAATATGCTGATGAAATTGGAATTACTCTTTTTTCTAGCCCTTTTGATAGAACGGCTGTAGATTTCCTTGAAAAAATGAATGTTCCAGCATATAAAATAGCTTCTTTTGAGCTAACAGACATACCATTAATAGAGTACGTATCTTCTAAAGGAAGGCCAGTTTTTATTTCTACAGGTATTGCAACTCTGCCTGAACTAGAAGAAGCTCTCAATGCCTGCAAGCGAATGGGTAATAATCAGGTTATTTTATTAAAATGTACTTCTGAATATCCGGCAGCATTTGAAGAAATGAATTTAAATACTATACCCGATATGATCAACAGGTTTGGGCTGGTTTGTGGTATATCTGACCACAGTCATGGTTCTGTGGTTCCTGTTGCATCAGTTGCTCTTGGGGCTAAAGTAGTAGAAAAACACTTTATTCTGGATAGATCTATGGGTGGGCCTGATGCAGCCTTCTCTATGGAGCCATTAGAGTTTGCTCAAATGGTACAAATGATAAGGGATACAGAAAAAGCACTTGGTAATGTAGACTATGATCTTTCAGATAAGGCCACAAAAAACAGGGTTTTTTGCAGGTCTCTATTTGCTGTTCAGAATATTAATAAGGGAGAAGCTATTACAGAAAAGAATGTTAGATCTATACGGCCAGGTTATGGCCTTCCTCCTGTGGAACTAAAAAATATATTAGGCCTAAAAGCTAGTGAATACATCAAAAGAGGTGACCCTATTAGCTATAATATTCTTGAAAAAGGAAAATAGAAACGGATCTATGACTATGATAAGATATACTCAAACATCCAGCCAGAAGTGAAAATAAAATGAATATAGTTATTATAATACCTGCAAGGGGTGGTTCTAAAGGCATACCAAGAAAAAACCTGAGAAATCTTGGTGGATACCCACTCATATACTATTCTATTAAAACGGCTCTTTCATCAAAACTGTTTCCTGACGTTTTTTTATCAAGTGAAGATGAAGAGATATGCTCTATTGCAGCTAAGTATGGAGCTATGATACATAAAAGAAAGCCTGAATATGCAAGTGATAATACTACACTGGATCCTGTAATATATCATGCTTATAAATATGCAGAACAGAAAACAGGTAAAACATATGATATAGTTGTTACGCTTCAACCTACATCACCGTTATTGACTTCTGAAAGCCTGGATAAAGCAATACAAAATCTGATTGATACTCCTTCTATTGATACTATCATATCAGCAAAAGATGATACTCACCTTAGATGGAAAAAAGAAAATAATCGTTTTGTGCCAGACTATACAAAAAGGCTAAACCGTCAGTATTTACCACCATCATACTGTGAAACCGGGGGGTTCTTTATATCCAGAGCTTCAATAATTACACCAGAAAGTAGAATAGGTATCAATGTAGATTTGTATTTACTTTCAGAAGGCGAAGAAATAGATATCGATACATATGAAGATTGGCACATATGCAAATATTACCTTGATAGAAAGACCGTATTGTTTGTCTTAACAGGATATGCTGAGGTTGGTCTGGGTCATGTGTACAGAGCACTGACACTTGCTAATTTTTTGACTTCTTACCGGCTTGTGTTTCTTGTGGATAATAAAAGCTATCTGGCTTTAAAAAAGCTAAAAGAAAACAATTATGAGGTATATATGCAACAAAATGCTAATATAATTGAGGATATTAATGATCATAATCCTGATATAATCATCAACGACATACTTGATACCCGGATAGAATACATGAAAACTTTAAAAACAAGTGGTTACAGGGTAATTAATTTTGAAGACCTCGGAGAAGGAGCAAAACATGCTGATGCAGTTATTAATGCTCTATATGAGCCTGGTTGTAAGGCTAAAAACCTCTATTCAGGTTATAAATACTTCTGTGCCAGGGATGAATTTCTAGCTACACCAATTAAAGAGATTAGTGAAAAGGTTCAAAATGTATTGATAACTTTTGGTGGTACTGATCAGTGCAATTTAACTTTAAAGGTTATTACTGCTATAAAGTCTTATTGCCATAAACACAATATTAAAATAACTGTTATACTGGGTTTAGGATATGATAAAGTTGATACTTTAAGTGAATATAAAGATATTGAAATATTTCATGATGTTAAAAGCATTTCAGATCATATGTATAAGGCTGATATAATATTTACATCTGGCGGTAGAACTGTTTATGAGGCTGCCTGTATAGGTACTCCGGTAATAGTTTTGTCTCAAAATCAGCGAGAATTAACCCATAACCTTGTCAGAAGCGATAAAAGTCTATTTTTTGCTGGTTATGGCCCGGACCTTAAACCAGACCATATTCTGCATGAATTCAGAGATCTGGTTAATAACTTTAACAGAAGAAAAGAAATGAGCCGCCAGATGCTATCAAAAAACCTCAGGATCGGTACCCGGAGAGTTGTTAAAATTTTAAAACGGCTAATAGAGGAATGAAATGAGCTATAAAGAGTTTATTAAGGAATGTAAAAAAGAATACAAAAGTATTATAAAGCCTTTTGTTATTGCTGAAGCTGGCGTTAACCATGAAAACAGTATTGAAAATGCTATAAGGCTGATAGAAGAAGCAAAAGAAGCTGGTGCAAATGCTATCAAGTTTCAAACATACAGGGCTGAAACTATCGCCTCAAGACAGTCGCCTGCATACTGGGATTTGACAAAAGAACCCACCAGATCACAATACGAATTGTTCAGTAAATATGATAGGTTCTGGAAGAAGGAATTTGAAATTCTAAAAGAATACTGCGATAAAATAGATATTGAATTTATGAGTACACCATTTGACATTGAATCTGCCAGTTTTCTGAACGATTTAATAGATGTATTCAAAATATCATCATCTGACATAACAAATAAACCTTTTATAGAATACATATGTGCTTTTAATAAACCTGTAATACTTTCTACTGGAGCCAGTACTGTTGATGAAATTAATCAAGCTCTTTCATGGGTTAGTCAAAACGGAAATAATACTGCACTTATGCATTGTGTACTTAGTTATCCAACTAGTGAAAATGATGCAAACCTTTTAATGATAAAGTTTATCAAAGATAATTATTCTGATTGTATACCTGGTTATTCTGATCACACCATTCCATCTGATATGAAAGTGCTTGAACTGGCAACTTTAATGGGTGCTATGATCATTGAAAAACATTTTACATTTGATAAAACACTATCTGGAAATGATCACTATCACGCTATGGATAAAGAAGACCTGAAAAATTTCTTTAAAAATATTGAAAGAACTATTGATATACTGGGCAAATATGATAAAACTTACCTGCCAGCTGAAGAACAAGCACGTCAGAATGCCAGAAGAAGCTTGATTGCAAAAAGAAATATACCAGCCGGTAAAAAGATTGAAAAAGATGATTTAACCTGGAAGCGACCGGCAACAGGCATTAGCCCTAAATATATTGATGAAATCATCGACAAAGAAGCTCTTTATAACATAGAAGTAGATACAATACTGCAATGGAAAGACATCAAATGACTAATAACCAGTATGTTTTACTTGCAGGAAGCAAAATAAATGCTGGTGATTTTTTAATTAACCACCGGGCAAAAGAACTTTTGACCTACCTGAGGCCTGATAGAAACCTAATAGAGCTTGATGCATGGCTTCCCATTTCAGATGAACAGCTTGAAGAGATCAATAAGTCCAAAGCATTAATCCTGATCGGTGGGCCATCTGTACAATATGATATGTATCCAGGTGTATATCCTTTAAGGAAAAACCTTAATGATATCAATGTACCTATTATTATGCTGGGTACAGGCATTAAACCTGTTACTGGTAATTGGATAACTACTCATAAATATAATTTATCAGATAATACATTAATTTTACTTAATAAAATCAACAATAATAATTATCAATCAGGGGTAAGAGACTATCATACCTTAAGCTTACTGTTTAATAAAGGGTTTAAAAATATCGTTATGTCAGGCTGTCCGGCGTTATATTCACTTGAGCATATCGATAAAAAGCTTGAATTTAACCGTGAAATAAAGAATATAACTTTTTCAGCTGGTGTAAATTTTGAAAAAAGCCCTCTAAGTTTTAAACAAATGAAAGAAGTAATTCTTTTTCTGAAAGATAACTTTAGGCAGGCTTATTTAACAGTTTGTTTTCATCATTCTATAGACAGGGATGTTTATATGAAAACTCATAATGCCAGAAAAAGCTTCTTAGAAAGTAATCTTAAATTTGTTAACTGGCTTAAATCTTTTAATATAAATTATAAAGACATATCAGGTAGTTTTGAAAAGCTTAACAATCAATATAAAAACAGTGATTTTCATATTGGTTACAGGCTTCATGCACATCTTTATATGTGTTCGGTATCCAGACCAACTGTTTTGATAGCAGAAGACGGCAGAGGTGTTGCCTCTCAACCAGTAACCAGCAGTATTGTTTTAAATAGTCATACCGGCATAACCAACAAGTACCTGAGAAAAATGGGTGGATTATTTGATAAATACAGGGTTAACAAATATTTGCTTAGAGATCTGTCTAACGTTTTTGAGTATGAGAAGAAAAATAACTTCTCTTCTATTTATCTTACCCGTAAAGCAATTGATTTTCACTATCAAACAATGAAACAGCTTATTGAAAGACTGCCCTAGATATTGTAACCCTTTTAACTCGCTGTATACTTTGTTTGTAGCTTTTAAGAAATTTTAAATTATCTTCCTGTTTATCGTTAATTGGTATAATTAATCGATGAAATTGTTGCAATAAAGCTATTATTGTAGAAAAATATCAAATGGAGCAAAATTTTGTGATGAAAGGAACAGCAATGATACCCATTCTAGACCTGACAAACCAGTATCAAAAAATTAAGGATGAACTGAACAGAGAAGTTCTGGATGTTTTAAATTCAGGAAGATATGTGCTGGGGCCTCAGGTAGAAAAATTTGAGTCTGATATTGCTGATTACCTTGGATGTAAAAGAGCTGTAGGTGTTGCAAATGGTACTGATGCATTACACCTGGCTTTAAGAGCTCTGGATATTGGTCCTGGAGACGAGGTAATTACAACATCATTTACTTTTATTGCAACTACTGAAGCTATTGGTATCGTTGGGGCAACTCCTGTATTTGTAGATATTAACTCTGATACTTTTAATATAGATGTTAGCCTTATAGAAGAACTGATAACAGAAAAAACAAAGGCAATTTTACCTGTTCACCTTTATGGACAACCTGCTGATATGGATAAGATAATGGAACTGGCCCGCAAATATAAACTGTATGTTGTTGAAGACTGCGCACAGGCTATAGGAGCTGAGTATAAAGGTAAAAAAGTAGGTACTTTTGGAGATTTTGGCTGTTTTAGTTTTTTCCCGACTAAAAACCTGGGGGCCTGTGGTGATGGAGGTATGGTTTCAACCAGTAATGAAAACCTTGCTGATAGAATTATAAGCCTGAGAGGTCACGGTGGAAGGGTCAGGTATTATCATGATGAGCTGGGTCTAAATAGCAGGCTGGATGAACTTCAAGCTGCTATACTGAATGTTAAGCTAAAATACATTGATGAGTGGAATGGCAATAGAAGAAACCTTGCTGCAAGGTATAATGAGTTGCTAAAAGAGGTTGAAAATATTAAAACACCAGCAGAAATTGATGATGTAAAATCTGTATACCACCAGTATACAGTAAGAGTACCTAATAGAGATCTGGTACACAAAAACCTGCAAATAGCTGAAATTCAAACTATGATTTATTATCCGGTGCCTCTTCACAGGCAAAAGGTTCATGAAAAGCTAAATGTATCACCTGAAATGCTATATCATACTGAACTAGCTTCTAAAGAAGTTCTATCACTGCCAATATATCCTGAGTTAAGTTATGAACAACAAAATAAAGTTGTAGAAGCCCTTGTTGAAAACGTAAAATCTTTTGTAAATTGTTAATATTTTTTAGAAACTATAAAAGAGAAGATTTTTCTTTGAAAAGGTACTATTATAAATACTTCAGAAGTAAACTTCTATCAAAATAGCTGATTTTTCATAAAAAAATTATAAATTATTTTGACCTTTTAAAGAAATCCTATACTATAATGTAACAATGGCAGGCAATTTTAAGACTTTAATTTGATAGTAAGAGAATGATACTGAATTTAAATGAAATTTCTGATATAAATACTGCTCTTTCAGGGTGGAAGAGCAATCCAGATTTGCTTGCACCCTGTTACTATCCTTCAAAAGAGCATTGCAAAGCCATTTTAGATTTTATAAAGCAATCAAAATCATTATCAGAAAACACTTTTAAAAGTATTCAACAATATAAAACAAGGGCAGAAAACTTTCAAAGCTTTATTGTTGAGGCTCAAATCCAGCCAGGGCAATGTTTTAAACAGGATTGCATAGAATTTATTGATACACTGAAAACAGAAATACAAAACATAAACAAGATACTTATGGGTCTAGGCTTTACAGACGAAGAAACAGAGATCTATAATGCTTTTATAGCAAGAACTTCACCTATTTTGTTTTATATGGGATTTGCTGATGCTATATCTCATGCATCTCAGGTATCCAGAAAATGTATTGTTGAAGCCTATAAACGAAAATCTATTAAGCCAGAATTGCTTCAAGTAGCAATGGTTGGCTGGATTCATGACCCTAAAGTGCCTTTAAAATTTAGCTGGAGCAACCTTACAACCCATCCTGTTATAGCTTCTGCTATAGCTTTTCAGGTTTTAAATGAGCCAGATTTGAGAACTAACCTGGCAAAATATCTTGCCGGTTACAAGGATTATGTTAGTGTTGATTATTACATTAACACAATTGTAGAAGCTCTTGCTGTCAATAATGATTCTGAATATGTATTAAAAAATGGCATTTTATCTCGTCCTATCTGGGCTCCTGGGCCATCTGAACCAGGAGGTGTTCTTAATCAGGTCTTATTAATGTCTGATGATCATCTAAAATCTTTAGGTATAAATGAACCTGCTGAAAAACTGGCAGAAAAACTTGAATCTGACGCAGTTTACTGGTTTGAGTCTTCAGTTGTAAAAAATAAAAAACTTGAAGCTGATGAGCAAACAAAAACACTGTTAAGGAATATTAAGCTTGAAACAGGCCTGAAAGGCCTTTACAAAGGATATTTTGCTGATGTACAATCCAGGTTGTCCTCTGAATATAATAAATATGCTTCATTATTACCAGAAGATCTTTTTAATCAGATACTTGATGGGTTCATAGATGATAAAGACTTTATTAAATACTTTGCTAAAGAAATCATGGAAAATGAAGAGATTACGAAAAAAGCTTTTTATACACCAGTTGTTAATGGAATGAGCCTGTTTAGCCATTTTATAGGTGTAGAAAATATTACAATAGCAGCTCTGGCACTGGAAATAGCTGATCCACTTTTGCTAAGCCCCCAGAAATTAATGGCAGAAGGGGTTAAAGATACTGTTATGGAACAGATAAAAGATTTTATGAGGTCTTTTTCTCAAAATATTAAGTATCTACCTCAAGAAGCACAAAATGATGGCAAGCTTTGGCAACGTGATCTTTACTATTCAATTGTAATGGCAGCAGATGAGCTTACCCGGCAAAATACACTGGCCTCATTTGAAGAAGAAAATACTGATCAAGAGCCTCTCTATAAGCCATTTAAAACCCGCTTCTTACCATATATGGACATTAGAATTATTGAAAAGCAAGTAAAACTACTTGAAACAATAATTCAGAAAGATAGCACATGGAATAACCCCAACCTTGACAGAATGTTTGCCAGTATGGAACGCAAAAAACCAGAAAATAAAGAAGAAATAGAATTGATTATTGATACGCTAAAGAAATATTATGATCTTGCCATAGAAAAAAGCCCTGAAATGTTTGCATTACTTGCCTTTGCCAATAATTCATAATGGGTATTATTTTAATTTTTCATCTGGAAATATCAGGTAAAAATACTTTAAACAGGAATAATCTATCTACACGATGATAAGAGGCATTATAAATGCTATTTTAATTGTAGTGGGGTATTTTTAGAGTATTAGCAAGCAAGAGAGGCTCTGAAATGCATTGATTGCAATAATAACAGGAAGGATTACAGGATGAATTTTGTTGCCAGCAGGATTAAAGAAAGCATTGATGTTAAAAAGCTTATTCTGGAAGATGAAAAACTGCAAATGAAAATTAATCAGGCAGCCAGTAAAATAATTGAAGCTTTTGTTCAGGGCAAAAAAGTTCTATTTTGTGGTAATGGTGGTAGTGCTGCAGATGCCCAGCATTTGGCAGCAGAACTTATGGGTAAATTATACCTTGATCGAGAGCCACTTCTTGCTATTTCGCTAACAACAAACACATCTTCGCTTACTGCTATTGCAAATGATATTTCATATGATGAAGTTTTCTACAGACAGCTGAAGGCACTGGGTAATAAAGGTGATATACTGTTGTCACTAAGCACAAGCGGAAAGTCAAAAAGCATTATTAAGGCTATGCAATATGCAGAAGAATCAGGCATTTATAATATTGCTTTAAGCGGAAGAGAAGGCGGAGATATGAAAGAGCATGCAGCTCTTTTGATTAATGTTCCATCTAATATAACTGCCAGAATTCAAGAATCACAAATATTAATCGGACATATAATCTGTGAAATAGTTGAAAAAGAGCTATTTATAAAAAACTCTATTTATTAATCCAGTCTTTGCAGGCCATACTTTTGTGCAAGGGTAACAGTTTCCATAAATTCTTTACGATTAACCCTTTTATTGAGGTTGGGTATCAGGTCTGACTTATGTTCCGGGTGATACTGATCCATTATATTTAAGTATGTGCTGTTACTTATCTCACTGGCAATAAATTTAAAGATGTTTTCAGAGTGTGCTTGCTTTTCTGGTAAAACTAGATGTCTTATCATAAGGCCTTTTTTGGCGATACCGTCCTGTATAATCAGGTCTCCTACCTGCTGGTGCATCTCTTTAACAGCATATTTAGTTATATCCCAGTAATTTTTAGCACATGAAAACTCATATGCTACATCATTATTGCCATATTTTATGTCAGGCATATAGATATCAATTATATCGTCAAGAAGTTTAATAGTTTCAGGGTTATCATAGCCACCAGAATTATAAACCAGTGGAATATCTAGGCCCTGCTCAATAGCAATGGGCAAAGCCTCAACTATCTGAGCTATAACATGTGATGGAGAAACAAGGTTGATGTTATGACATCCTTTTGATTTAAGGTTTAGCATCATTTCTGCAAGTTCAATCTTGTTAACAGCTTTACCCTCACCTTTTTGAGATATTGAAAAGTTCTGACAGAATACACATCCTAGATTGCAGAAAGAAAAGAAAATGGTTCCAGAGCCCATAATTCCAACGAGAGGTTTTTCTTCTCCAAAGTGAGGGAAGTAGCTTGATACAATTGCATTTCTACCTACCTGACAGTAACCGTATTTGGTATTACGGTTTACATGGCATTTTCTGGGGCATAGAGTACAGTCTTCAAGGTTATTAACAAGTTTATTAATACGGTTTTCCAGTTCTCCTGTGTGGTAAAGCTCTAAGTAGGATGGTTCAAAGCTCATAGAGATTCCTTTTTGTTTTAATATTACAGCTATTGTTCTTATACTACAATGAAAGAGTCTTTTTTAAAAGGTTTTTTTGTGGGTGTGGTGAGCATAAAATACATATGTATTATTAGTGTCAAATAAATAACTTTAATTAAAGTTTAATAATGACATGTATGTAAAATGTTATTCAGGACATAGTGATAGACATTGTTGTTGTTAATTAACGGTGGTTTAGGTTGGACACCTGATGCAGGTTCCGGTAAATCCAAGCGA
>CAZFBA010000029.1:16414-49992 GCA_964517135.1 uncultured Gammaproteobacteria bacterium | reverse complement strand
TTTTTCAGCATCAGGCTTGTAAGCTTTTACGGTTTTCATAAGTTTTTTTTCCTTCTGAGGGGCATCATCTTTATAGAGATTTAGCCCGATAATAACCATTGCAAATAATACAATGCCCATACTTAAAACAATAGAATAACTATAAGAGTTTGTTAAATCAAGAATCCATCCTCCCACAAAGGGTCCTGTAATAGCAGCAAGGCCGAATTGCAAGAAACAAAGAGGATAAAGTCTTGGGAATATCTCAATACCATACTTTTCAACTATTGAAGAAGCATAAACGACGGTAAAAGATCCAAAACATATCCCGAAAACAAATGTTGATAAAAGAATTAATGCTGAAGGTAGTTCAAAAAGGAAAGGAATTAAAGAAAATAAAAGAACCAGCAATGAAAGAGTTATTGTTTTCTTTGATCCAAGCCAGTCATGAACCTGTCCCCAGCTTACTCTACCAGTAGCATTACCAAGCGCAAAAATAGAAATTACCCATGCTGCATAACTGACGGGCATTCCAAGGTTTAAAACCAGTGGTTTAAGGTTACTGACAGTTAACAAGCACGCAAATGCTCCTGAAAACATTCCCAAACTATAAAGTGCGAAGGTTTTTGAAAACACATAAGGTTTTAATGACTCTTTTGTTTCAGATTGATTTATATTCGCTGTTACTTCAGGCTCACTAAGGAAGAAAGAACAGAATATTGCAACAGAACCGAAGGCTAAACCTATGAAGAGAAATATTTCCAGAACATCCCATTTTGCTACGTTAAGTAAATATTCAGCCAGAAAACTAACTAAAAGTGCTCCTAATCCAAAACCTGCTACAGAAACACCTGTAACCAGCCCTTTATTATTAGGAAACCATTTCATACCTATTGTTAATGGCACAACATAAGCTATACCAGAACCGGCACCACTTATTATGCTTAACCCGATTAGCAATATAATGAAATTACCGCCGGAAAATGATGCCAGCGTATATCCAACAAGAAATAGCACCGTACCTGTTAAAGCAAGCACTTTTGGACCAAACTTTTTTAACATTTTTCCTGCAGGAATCATTGTAAGCGTAAAAACAGCCATGATCATACCAAAAATCAATCCACATTGGCTATTAGAGAGTTCATATGTATTTTTCAAAGCAGGTACAAAAGCACTCCAGGCATATACACCTCCAAGAACAGTCTGTATAACTACACCTGCTATCAGTACAATCCATTTAGTCATAAATATATCTCCATGCGTAAAGTTTACTTTCATTGGTTTATCTGTTATAAGCACATCAGAAGCTTATCACAGAGAAAAAAATAGGTAAAAGTCAATATTAGAATGCCTTAAGCCAGACGATTCAAGGATAGCGAAGAAACATAATTTTTTATTGCAGGCATCCTGACAGTATAATCCTGGTGGCTTTCTGAGCTATCTTTTTCCCAGATGGTTAAAGCATCTGGCCTGTAGGCTTTAACCATTTGCATAAGTTTATTGCCTACTGTGACATCGACAACATTATCTTTCTCTGAGTGAATTACAAGTATTTTTGTACTTTTAGGAACTCCGGGGATCGCTTTCTGTGTTGAAAATAAACCGCCGCCATTTTGTAAATCATTCCTTACTCTCTCTAATGAATAGTTTTCTTTTGGCTCATCGGTTTTAGCGATATACTCATGATCTATCCAGCTTTTTACCAGCGTTGGCATATCAGGAACTGTGCTATTAAGTATTAAACCTTTAAAATGGTTTTCTTCTGATACAGATGCTGCTGTGTGTGCTGCTATCGGACCACCTAAAGAGTGTCCCATAAGTATGATCTGGTTATTAGGAATACCCTTTTGTGTATTTAGAAACTTTGCAGCATCTATAGCATTTTGATATAACTTACTTTCTGATGGTGTGCCTTCATTCTGGCCATAACCTTCATATTCTACCATCATTACACCATTTCCATCGGCAGAGAGCTGCTTTGCAACTTCCTGTGTAGTTGATATATTTGAGGCATTACCATGGCAGAATAAAATAGTGGGTTTTCCGGGTTTTGGTGGTATAAACCAGCAATGAAGATCAACATTACCACTTTTTACAACAGCCGGTTCACCCGGTATTTCCATAGGTACCATATCTTTATTGGGAACAAAAACAACTGATATGGCATTATAAGGATAAACCTTAGGCATAATAAACTTTAAAAATACGGCTTTTGGTGGCTCTTGCTGCATTTTTTGCAGAAAAGAAGCAACATTTTGATGTAAACTGGAGGGTGATAGGTTGTTTTGTGGATCATTTGATCCAAAATTTAGCTGTTTTGTCGGGTAAGGTAAATTCTCTTTCTGTTTAGAAGCTACGGGGGGGGGTAACATTACAGGATTAATATTCATCATTTTCAATCCGCCTTTTTGTCTCTATCTGCTTAGTTCTCTCTATTTGCTTATTCCTAAAATATGGTCAGCCAGATATGATGGTGAAGTTATAAATGGCATATTTTCAGCGCTGACCTCTTTAATTTTTTCTAACAATTCAGGGTTTTTACTCAGGTAAGCAGGGTTTTGCTGTACATGTTTATGGATTACATCGAGACACTGATATCTTAAAGTGTCAGAATTGCTTTTTTCAAGCATTCTTATTGCCTGCTCAGGGTTGTTTAAAACATTCTCTTCAAAAGATTTTATGAATTCCTGGGGTTGTAAAGGAACAATTTCATGTGCATAAAGCGACTTGATCATTTCCTGGCCTTTTTTTAAGTTTATACCCTGACCGCTTAGCATCTGCATGGTTGCTATCATCGCTTCTCCCACAGAAAGATTACTTCTTGCTTCATTTACAACCTCATCGGTAATATCAAAATTCACCTTGATATTATGATTATTCGGGTGATTTTCATTTAATTTAACACAATCAATATCCATAAATTTATCAGCTGGATGATAGTAAGATAAGTTTGAAACACCTGCCGGTGCATGTTTACCTATGACATATTCGTTGAGAAAATCAGAATTTCTAGTCATCTGCAATAAAGCGGGTTTTTCTTTAAGATGAGCTGGATTACTGAGCGGTTCAATATCATTCTTTAGTGAAAAATCAAGAGCGTTATATTTGAATATTGCTTTACCTATTAACCATGGGGGACATAATGATAACAATCCGCCCCAGAATTTTTCTATTGGTCTTAGCATTGTTTCATCGCACCAGTCGAAACGGGCTTCTCTCATACCGGCAGAATCCATATCAGTACCGTTTTCTACCGGAGCTCCCAGTGAAGTGTATACGGCTATACCGTTTGCTGCATCATAAGTAAATTTACTTTGATCTTTTAGCTGCCCTTTTTTATCAAAAGCAACTTCTTTTGGATTTAAAGCCATGATATGGGCAACTAAACCACCCATACTCAGGCCTACCAAAACAGCTTTCGGGGCTATTCCGTCAATGATTGCTGCTGCTGCTTTATCACATAATTTATCTTTATTAGCTTTATCCCAGTTACCAAAATCTGTTTTTTTTGATCTGTTCAGCTAATTTTAACTCTACGGCTTTAACTCTGGTGCTAAAACTTTCTTGAAGATCCTTTTTGCCTCTCTTTGTAATATCTTCTATCTCAGAAATGATATCAGGCAATAAACTTACGATTTGGTCTGTATCACATTTATTTCGACATAAATCCTGATTGATGCCAAAATGTATTTTTAACAGTTCAGGATTATCTTTTATATTTTTGAGTTCTTTTAATTTATCTTTTGTCGTATTAATTCTTACCCTGTTAACATTTCTGGAAACATCTTGGCCGCAATCTTCCATCTTTTTTCCATCTGTTATATTTGGATAAAATTGTAAATCCAGGTTACGAACCATTGGTTGTAAAAAATCACGCAGTGAAAACATCGAATCTTCTTTAACAATGGTACCATGTATAAGAACATAGGGATTATCATGTGGTGTTATTGTTTGTTTTGGTGACATTCTGCCAAAACTTACATTATTAGTTTTAATATTTTTGATACCGCTAAAACAACATACATCATTATCTAAAGGTTTCAAAGACGACATTGACCTTGAAAACTCTTTGTCAGGCTTTTTATAAGTATTATAAGATAAAGTTGAATTTTGAATCCCCGTTGTAAACAGCATTAAACCCCTCCAAAAAAAATTTTAAAAAATTACTTTTTCAATATCATAGTTATTATAAATATGATCCCTTTCCGACATAATATTATAATAAGATAAAATTACTGAATGTCTTTTTATGCTTAAATGTAACATTATAACTAGAAAACTTTACAAATTATTTATAGACATAAAAAAGAATTCACCAGCCTGTCCTTCTCTTATGGTAAATTAATTTTTAAGGGGTTTCTAAAAGGAGTATACCTGTGTTTTCTTTAAGTGCGCACGACCTTCAACTGATCAAAGATCTTCACCTTTCAATTGACCCGGAAGAACTGGCAATACTAAAAAGAGAGCTTTTATTCAGGTCATATAATGTAGATGCGCCAGTAACGCCCTCTTTACAGGAGAAAATTCAACCTGTTAAAACAAAAACATCAGATGGTATGGAACTTAATTGCTGGTATATCCCCCCAAAACCAGAAGTGAAAATGACCATACTCTTTTGCCATGGCAACATGCAGCCTGTATCACTGTATCAGGATGTTGCTGAATTCATAGCCGGTCTTAATGATGAGTTCGGCACAGGCGGCCTGTTGCTTGAATACAGGGGATATGGTAAAAACAAACACCTGCCGGTGTTTGAAGAAAGAGAAGATATATTCAAAGATGCAGAATCAGCAATGACTTTCATAAATCAACAGGGCACCCCTGACAGCAACATCGTCGTATGGGGTTTATCAATGGGCGGAGGCCCGGCAGCTGAAATGGCTGCAAGGCACAAGGGAATAAAAGGGTTAGTCCTGGAGAGTACATTCACAGATAACAACCAGTTATTTGCGAATACTCAATTCTTAACCTTCCTTGAAAAGGCCGGAGGCATATCTGAAAGAGAAAACAGTCTTCTCATAAAATCGCCCGATGTTGATAAAATACTCATTTTCCTCTCTAAATCAGAGCTCTTTAATTACAGAACAGCTGAAAGACTGGCAGAAACAAAGGGAATCCCTACCCTGATAATTCATTCAGGCAAAAATGATATTATTGTCCCGCCGTCTATGGCTGAAGGTTTAGCTGCAGCCAGCCCTAACATAAAAGGAATAATATCTCCAGATAGTTTAAAAGAAGGGGCTATCACTGAGCTGCATATATCAAAGGGGGGAAATCATCGTTATATGGGTGAATCTTCAAAAGCCAGGCTCAGAAACTTTTTTGTTTCACTTTATATGCAAGACTCAGGATAACCATGTTCTTGTCTAATTCTTATTCTAAAAATTAGTGTAGAGCTTAAAAAATTTTCGATTTTCCAAAGATATAAAAATTAAAAAAATGCTCAACAAATAACCTCCTTATCTGATATGTAGAATAAGGAGGCATTTGTTGATTATGAATACTATAAAACATCTTGCAAATTTTTTAAACCCCCTAATTTTCTACTATCTCCAGCAATCGCTGTTGATCACTTTAAACCTATTTACTCGACTTAATACTAGATGATCGCTACTTTAGTGTATGAGGATTGTCTGAAAAGACCCGAAATTTTAATACTTATCAATTATACAAACTGCTTCAATACTGAATTAACAGGAAAAAACTGTTGTATACATTGATTAAAGCTGTATTAAATAAGCAAATACCTCTCGCTAGTATTTGATATTGGATGCAAGTCCTTTGGTAAATCTTGTTGGTTTTGTTTGCCTTGCTGTTAGTTTTCTGTCGGCACTACAGCAACACAATAGGGCTAAATTCGACAATATTAAAAGAACGATACAAAATCAGCCATACTCAAAACCTGACGGCATCGATAGATTTAACCATAAAATTGCATCATGAATTTTTGGAATTTTCTTAGTTTTGCGTATAGCAGGCTCTAAAAACTCTATAAATTCTCTATGTCAGTATATTGCTTATTATAGGAAATATTATATTAATAAATATTAATAATAACACCATCCTTGCTACTATTGTGTTCCCGTATTATTTGATATAAATATTTCTGAAGAGGCTACAAAAAAAACTTTAAAGAGCTATAATTCATTTTAACAGGACTAAGAAAAATTCATGTCTCCTGAAAATTATTAGCTTCAAAAATTAAATGTATTTGTTGAAAAATGAAAGAGGCAAGAGTTTTTCTTAGAAAGAAAGAATTAATAAACAGATCAATACATATGTATTGATTTATTTATTGCAGTAAGAAACAACTTTAAGTAATCATTTAAACCACAGGAGAAAACCATGAACAACCAGATAAGAATTAATACCGGAAGATTAACTGAAAGATTATCAGATCTTGCAAAAATAGGCGGTTTAAAAGATGGTGGTGTTAGCCGTCTGGCCCTTACAGAAGATGACAGGGAAGGTAGAAATCTGGTTGTTAACTGGATGAAAGAGCTTGGCATGACAATTACAGTGGATATGATAGGTAATGTGGTAGCTCGCAGACCCGGCAAAACTGATGCACCTCCCGTTATGATGGGATCACATATTGATACAGTTACGGTAGCAGGCCCTTATGACGGATGTCTGGGAGTTCTGGCCGGGTTAGAAATAATAGAAACTCTTAATGAAAATCATATTGAAACCGAATTACCTCTTGCAGTTGCCTTTTTTACTAATGAAGAGGGTTCGAGGTTTCAGCCAGATATGATGGGCAGTCTTGTTTATACAGGGCAAATGCCTCTGAATGAAGCCCTGGGTACCTTTGGTATATACCGTGCAAATGTAGGTGACTGTTTAAAACGTATCGGTTATGCTGGAAAAGATCCAGTAGGTAATAATAAGCTCAGTGCATTCTTTGAACTTCATATTGAACAGGGGCCAGTACTTGAAAGGGAAGGTATAGATATTGGTGTTGTTGAGTCTGTACAGGGTATATCCTGGTGTGAGGTCGTTTTTGAAGGTAAATCCTGTCATGCAGGTTATTACCCTATGAACTTGAGAAACGATCCTGGATATGCTGCTGCACAGGTTGCCAGCTATGCTAGAACTATTACAACTGAACTGGGCAAATATCAGGTGGCTACTATTGGTCGAATGGAGGTATACCCGGGTCTTGTAAACGTTTGCCCCAATAAAGTTGTTATGACAGTTGATATGAGAAACCCTGATGAGGCTGATTTACAGCAGGCAGAAAGAATGCTTGAAGATTATATTAAGAAAGTTTGTAACGAAGAAGGTGTCAGATATTCAAAACGTTCTCTGGCCCGTTTTAAACCTACTTTCTTTAACAAAGATATGGTAAACAGAGTAGAAAATAACGCCCAAAAGCTTGGCTATTCAACAAAAAGAATGCACAGCACCGCAGGGCATGATGCACAGATTATTGCCTCAATTTGCCCCGCTGCAATGGTTTTTGTACCCTGCGTGGATGGTATTAGCCATAACGTAAAAGAAATGATTTATAAAAAAGATATTGAAGCAGGTGCTAATACCCTTCTGAATGTTGTTCTTGATACAGCACGCCCGGTATATAAGCAGGATCAGAATAAATCGTTGATAAAGCAACGCTAGTGTAAAAAAACTAATGCATAACTATAACAATAAACTTTATTGCTTTCGATTTTCAAAAATTTTAAAAGTGAAGATATGGGTTGAACGAGCAGGCACAGCCTGCGAGTGAGATCCCATGCCTTCCTTTAGGGTGGGCGGGATCTGGGTTTTGAAAATCGAAAAATTTTTAAGTTATGCATTGACCTTATAAAACACTGTTACTTATTTAATACAACTTATTATTAGAAGCCGTTTAGCCCTATTTATAAAGGTTAAACGACTTAATTAATAACTTTTAAGAAATCCAGCAATGATACAGTTTATTAATCCTGATAGAGAACCATCAGGGTACCCACTCTTGGGTCTGATAGCATTTCATGCACCTTGTTTTCTGTATCTATTGAAGTATTGGTAGTATCTTTATTAGCTTCAGGTTCGGTTGTTGTGCTCTGCTGGTTGGCAGGGGCTTCAACTTCCAGCTCTTCTTCAATGTATTCTTGAATATTAATAGCAGGAAGACTTGTTGGCCCGGCTTCTGCCTTAACTGAACCCGGTTCGTCTGGCATGTCTTCTTTTATTTCCATCTCAGTTATAGATTCTACTTCTAAAGAATCTTCTGTTTCTACGATTGTAATCTCTTCTTTTATAGTTTCTTTTTCAGTTTTAGTTTCTTCAAGTAAATGAAGATATTTAGAATAACTCGGCCCGGTATCTTTTGGCGGGTAGAGAGCTAACATTTCTGCTTCAACTTCTTCAACAGTTTTATTTTCTGCTTTAGCTTTCTTTTTATAAATTTTTTCCAGTGCCAGCTCAACTGTAATTGAACCAGGATCAATCTCAAGTGCATTATGATAACATTCTATTGCCTTGTCATAGAGGCCTTTGCTGCCATAAGCACTGGCAAGGTTAGTGTGACTGGTATCATCTTTAGGGTTGAGATCTAAAGCCTTTTTATAATAGTCAATAGCCATATCAACTTTGCCAAGCTGCCTGTAAACATAGCCTAAATTATTGTATGCCAGAGCATAATAAGGGTCTATATTAATGGCTGACTGATATTCTTTTAATGCCTCTCCGAGATTTCCTCTAACAGAATGACTTATACCTTTTTTAAAGTGGGCTTCTGCCTGTGGAGAAGGGTTATGATTTACTGATTTTGCTTCTACTTTATTGAGGGTGGTGCTTGCGATGATCATAAGAAAGGCGATGGTTGCGACTAATACTTTTTTCTTCACTTGGTTTACCTCTCATTTAATTTAGTTAAGTATTATCAGTATTCTTCTTTTTCTCGCACTGATTAGTCTTATTTTATCACTATATATAGATATGCCAAACTTGTTAAGATGTTGATACAAACAGGAATAAATATACATTATAACTTAAGCGAAAAAAACCATCATTTGCAAGCAAAAAAGATAATTACTACAATGAATGTGCCAGAATTAACGGCATTTCAGGCTTAAGCAAGATTAATATAAATTAATAATACAATTTAAGCATATATTATTAGAAAAAGAAGCTTATCTAAACTCATAACACTTTTATCAAGTAGATATGAAAACTTATTTATCCTGAATAATCTTTAAGAATTATAAGGGCATGTTTTAGAAAGGTTAATTAATAGTTAAAACCAAACATAAAGCAAAGCATAACCATTGTCAGGCAGGCTGCGCTGTTTATAGTAAGTGTTGAAAGGTTGAAACGGTTTATTCTTTTTGTAGCACTACCTACAGTTACATATATAGCCGCCGGTATAGTAAAATATAGCAAACTCCAGAATATAAAGACCGGTATGAGAACATAAATGGTATTATCATGAAATTGAAGTGCTCTGAGAAAAGAATTACCCGGATCCACTACTGCAAAAACAAGCCGGGATAAAGTAAAAATTATATTATATGCTGTTAAATATAGTATAAATCTTCTCATACAAAAAATCATAGTATTAAATGTTTGTTTGGTAAAAAGAGTAAAGAATTTTAACATTATAAAGCCAGCAATCAGAGCCGAAAGCAATTAATTATAACCATAAAATATAATAGAAATAACACAATTAAATTTAACTTTATTCAGAACCAAATTAGCGATTATGGATTAACCTCAAGTATTTCTGAACCATTTTAAATTTGAACATAGATTTTTTTATGAGATAATAACAGGACAAATTGTTGAGCTATTAAAAGTTTTAAAATGAGGTGAATATGTGCGCAGATAAAATAAAAGTGCTTATTTCTGGTGCCTGCGGAAGGATGGGACAGGCTGTCGTTAAAGCAGTACAAGAACAAGAGGATATGGAAATTGTCGCACTGGTTGATATATCAGATAATCTGGAAAATTTTGCAGACAAAAATCTTCTGAATAAAAGCAAAAATATTGTTCTGAACAAAAAACTTAAAAATGCACTTGAACAACTAAAAGTTGATGCTGCTGTTGACTTTACAAATCCGGCACTGGTTTATGAGCATACAGTTACCATGATAGAAAAAAATGTTAGCCCCATCATAGGTACTACTGGACTCACCGCAAATCAGCTTCAGGAAATCATAAAACAATCTGAAGAAAAGAATCTCGGGGGTATGATAGCCCCAAACTTTGCTATAGGTGCTGTTCTGATGATGCAGTTTGCTAAAAAAGCAAGTGAATATTTTGACCACGCTGAAATACTGGAATTGCACCACAACAAAAAACTCGATGCCCCTTCAGGCACTGCTATTAAAACAGCTGAACTGATGGGTTCTGTGCAAAAAACTTTTGGCAAAACTAATATAGATGATAAAGAAACTCTTAAAGGTTCCAGAGGAGGGGTATCAGAGAATAATATTCACATACATTCTGTTAGATTACCGGGTCTTGTTGCTCATCAAGAAGTATATCTAGCAGGGCCAGGTCAAATGCTAACCATACGTCATGATTCTTTTGATAGAGTATCCTTTATGCCAGGTGTAATTCTTGCTATTAGAAATGCAATGTCACAAAACAAAATAGTGTATGGACTGGAAAACATTTTATAGGTACAATACAGAAACCGTTTACACGTGAAATGACAAGAGAGGTAACCATGACTGACCCAAGAATTGCTGTATTAGGTGCTACAGGCGTTGTAGGAGGAGAAATCCTCAGCATATTAGAACAGCGTAATTTCCCATACAAAAGTATTAAGCTTCTGGCCAGCGCACGTTCAGCAGGCAAAAAGATAAAGTTTAAAGATAGAGAACTTACAATCGAAGAAACCACCCCGGAAAGTTTTGATGATGTTGATCTGGTATTATCATCAGCAGGATCATCTACAAGTATGCGTTTTGTGGATGAGATCGTAAGAAGAGGAGCTGTCATAGTAGATAACACAAGCGCATTCAGGATGAAAGAAGATGTTCCGCTGGTCATTGCTGGCGTTAACGATGAAGACCTCAAATGGCACAAAGGTATTATCGCCAACCCTAATTGCTCCACTTCTCAACTTATGCCAGTATTAAAGCCACTTCATGAGATTAACAAAATAAAACGAATGGTCGTTTCCACTTATCAATCTGTCAGTGGTGCAGGCAAAGAAGCTATAGATGAACTTCTTGAAAGCACAAAAGCAGTTATGCAAGATGAAACATATACACCTAAATCTTTTCAGAAGGTAATTGGCTTTAACCTGATACCACACATTGACTCTTTTCTTGATAATGGATACACTAAAGAAGAAATGAAAGTCGTAAATGAAACAAGAAAGATACTTCATGCCCCTGAAATGCAGATTAGCTGTACAGCTGTTAGAGTACCGGTTTTTATTTCTCACAGTGAGTCTGTTACACTTGAATTTGAGAAACAAATGTCACCTGCTACAGTGAGAGAAATACTTTCACAGAGTGAATATGTAGAAATCTGGGATGACCCTTCCAGCAATAATTATCCTACACCAGTGGATGCAGCCGGCCAGGATCCTGTTTATGTTGGCAGAATCAGAGCTGATATCTCTTGCCCTACGGGCATTTCTCTGTGGGTTGTTGCTGACAATCTCAGGATAGGAGCTGCACTTAATACTGTAAGACTGGCTGAAAAGCTTGTTGAAATGAAACTTTTAAATTATCAAAAGGTTACAACCTAATTCAGGAAAGGAAATTTATATGACTTTTTTAGGTGAACTCGTTACAGCAATGATAACACCGTTCGACAGAGATCTTAAAGTCGACTATTCTCAGGTAGAAAAGCTTGCCAGGTACCTTGTTGACAATGGTACTGATACCATACTGGTCTCAGGCACTACCGGAGAATCACCAACTCTTTCACCAGATGAAGTAAAAGAAATGATTGCTACTGTTAAGAGTGCAGTGGGCAATAAAGCTAAAATACTTGTTGGGGCAGGCACAAATAATACCGATAAGTCTGTTCAGCTAGCAAAAGAAATGTCTAAAAAAGGGGCAGATGCACTACTTACTGTTGTACCTTATTATAACAAGCCTTCACAGGAAGGAATGAAAGCACATTTTGACACTGTAGCTCGCAGTGTTGATACACCCATTATTATGTATAACATTCAAAGCCGCACAGGCGTTAACATGCTCCCACAGACTATCGCTGAGATAGCTAAAGAGAACAAAAACATTATTGCAGTTAAGCAATCACACCCTGACATGGATCAGGTAACAGAAATAACAAAGCTGACCCCAGATAACTTTGTTGTTTACAGCGGAGATGACAGCCTGACACTGCCTATGATGTCTCTTGGTGCTTTTGGGGTAATATCTGTGGCTTCTCATCTTATTGGTAACAAAATGAAAGAAATGATAAAAAACTATAAATCCGGAAAAGTTCAAGAAGCTGCAAGGTTACAAAGAGAATGTTACCCTGTCTTCAAAACACTGTTTATCGCTCCGAACCCTACACCACTTAAATATGCTTTAAAAGAAACAGGTGTAATAGAGAACGATAACGTAAGGTTACCACTGGTACCAATTAATGCATCCCAGCAAAACTGTATCAAAGAAATGCTTAAGGATTCAGCTAACCTGCTGCCTGCAAACGTTAAATAATACTAAGTTGCCATCAAAATGCAACTGATTCCATAGATAATGAGCCAGGTTAACCCTCAAAAGAACCTGATATGCTGTTTTGCGAGCAATTGACAATTTTTGTCACCCTGAACTTGTTTCAGGGTCTAAGGTACTGAAATAAATTTCCTTGTATGGTAATGAAAAGAATGCAACCCGGTATTATAATTTATGTCAGGCTAAGCAGCTAATAACCATCTGGAAGAAAGTTGACTAGTTCTGGATCCATTGCAAGAGCATTATCAAACTGTTCTTTTGCTTTGTCAGCAATACCAAGCTGATCATAAGCCTGCCCTAGATAAAAGGTTATAATAGCTTTTTGATCAGGGTATTTTTGCTGTATTTCACTGAAATCTTCAAGGAAAGTCTCCATATCGCCCTGCTTGGCTTTTAGATAGGCTATGTTTACCCGGGCTTCTATATGGTCGGGTGATTTCTCAAGTGTTTTAAGATAGTAAGCAAGTGCTTTTTGGTACAGTGTATCAACTTTATCTTTGTATTCTGTTTTTTCTTCAATGAGTTTAGCACTTTCAGCGTATGAAACTCCTATCATAAAGATTGCGTTTGGTTGATCCGGATCTATATCAAGTGCACTTACAAATATTTTTGTGGCTTCAGAAGGTTTTTTCAGCTTTAAAAGTACTTCTCCCAGGGTTATGTAAGCATCAATATAATAAGGGTCAAGCTCAATAGTTTTCTTGAATTTATCAGCTGCATCCTTAAGCCATTTATCATACTTGGAAAGTATTAAACCGTAAATATAATAAACATTAGCATTTTCGGGTTGTTGTTTTACACAAGTTCTCATTTTGCTGATGGCTTCTTCAGGTTTGTCAAGCTGGTTTAGAGCAAGAGCAAGACCGATATAAGAGTCAATATGCTGATTATTTATGGCTATAACCTTTTCATAATAGGCGGTAGCTTTTTCATACAGACTTTTACTGGAATATATTGAGGCAATATAATAATTGGCCTGAACAGATTCAGTATTGACATTAAGTGCTTCTTTAAATTTGACAAGAGCCTGATCATATCTTTCAAGGCGATTTAGAGCCATACCATAGTTAATCAGGTTGTCATAATATGAAGGAGAATCCTGATAAATCTCTTCATAGTGGATAATAGCTTCTTCAAAGCGAGAGAGGTCTGCCAGCGTTGACCCCAGGTAATATCGTGCATTGGTAGCACCGGGAGAGATCTCAAGAGCTTTTTTAAATTTCTCTATGGCTTCTTCGGCCCGGTTCATTCTGTTAAGAGTTATGCCCCAGCTAATATAGGCATCAAGGGCTTGCTTATTGATATCCAGTGCTTTTTTGTAACTTTCAATGGCAATTTCATAGCTACCTAAATTGCTGTATGCATCACCCTGATTGATGAAGGCATCAAACTTCAACGGGTTAAACTTAAGCGCCATATGTGTATTGCCTATGGCTTCCTGATATTGGCCCAGCTTGTTCTGTGCTACTGAAAGAAAATGATAGGCATCAGCATGCTGTGGATTAATTTTTATGGCTGTTTCAAACTTTTCTATTGAATCTTCATATTGACCCTGCTCGGCTATAACAGCCCCCCACAGAAAATAAGCCTGATAGTGAGAGGGGTTTAAAGAAATAGCCGTAGAGAATTTATCTACTGCAAGGTTAAATTTTTTCTGACGTGCAAGGCATACACCCCAGTTAACAAAAGCTTCAATGTTAGATGGAGCCAGGTCAGTAGCCTTTTCATAACGTTTTTCAGCTTCTTCAAGCCGGTTAAGTTCTGATAAAGCTGCTCCCCAGAGCACATAAACCTGAGCGTACTCGGGGTTGACTTTTGCAGCTTCCCTGAATTTTTCTATAGCCTCTTCATATTTTCCCATTCGGGCAAGAGCAACTCCCCAGTTCGTGTATCCTTCTGGTTCTCTGGGGGAAATGTTGATTGAGGCCTGAAATTTATTCATTGCTTCAAGAAAGTTGCCTCTGCTTGCAATTTGAACTCCCCAGTTGATGTAGGCTTTGGCGGCTGTAGGCACGTTTTCTGCCGCCTTTTCATATTCACCTACGAGGCTGTCGTAGCGGGATATCCTGTCTATTATATTCCGGAGTGATTCAAGCATAAATAAGCCTCTGACTGCTGGATTATAACTTGCTTATTTTTCTATTTCCACAAAACATTTGTCTTCAATATAATAATATAAATGAGAAAATGAAGAGTATAAATTTATAATTTGTCTAAAATAGTAAGGGAAAAATACTATAAACGTGGCCCTGTGGCATTTATTTTTTCTTAAAAGTATTTAAAAACGGCAAAGATGTCCGTTTGATCCACTGAAAGCCTTTATGAATAGCGAGAGTGTTTAATGCAAAGAAGCATGCTCATTATAACAGGTATTATTCTATATTTTCTCAGTGTAGCACTGGGCCAGGTTGATATTAATGGTTTCTTAACCCTGATTATCTGGCTGGCATCACTTATTTTGATATTTTCAGGTGTTTTTAAACCTCATATAAAGCTTGAATTGCTTAAAAAGATCAAATTTTTTGATACACCGAAAGAGCGTTATCTGTTTCTGTTTATACTGGCTGTGGGTGTGTTTTTCAGGTTTTATAAACTTGAAACCCTGCCCTATGGGCTCTGGCTGGATGAAATAGCTTTTTCTCTAAGGGCATTAGAGATTTTAGAAGATAAAATTCCGGCAGGGCTTTTTCAGACCAGCCCGATGATTCAGGAAGGCTGGGTGGTTTTTAATCATCTCTACATTTACTTTGTGATACTGATTTTCAAGATTGTCGGTATTAATTATCTTGCTATCAAGCTGGTTTCAATATTACCTTCAATAGGTATTATTGTAGCTTCTTATTTCTTGTTTCGTCAGGTGTCTAAAAATACTTTTACCCCGATGGTTTGTATGTTTTTAATTTCGGTATCTCACTGGTCAGTAACTCTGGGCCGGTGGGGCTGGAATGAGGTTCTGATGAGCAAGCTTCAGGTACTTTCATACTATTATATCATCAGGGGTATTGAGTCAAAAGAGAAGAAATATCTGGCAATAGGCGGTATGTTGCTGGGATTAACCTTTTATACTTATATTGCTTTCAGTCTGGTTTTTGGCATTTTAATGCTCTTTCTTTTTGTAGTTATGCTTTATCAGAAAGACTCCGCAAGAGAATACCTGAGATATGGGCTTATTGTAATAGCTGCTTCTATGATCGTTATACTGCCCGGTAGTATTGATTATATTAAAAATCCATCAGCCCTTTTTAACAGGATTAATGAGGTTTCTATAGTACATCATATCAAAAATGAAAAGTCATTACAGCCAGTTCTGGTATCGACAATAAACCACCTTAAGATGTTTCACTTCAAAGGAGATCCGGAGAACAGACATAACACCGAGAGCTGGCCACAGCTTGACTTTATAACAGGTGCTCTTTTTATTGTAGGGCTACTTATCGGGCTGAAAAATATAAATAAATCTTACAATGCACTGTTGATTATTTGGCTTGTGCTGGGCCTTATGGGAGGTATATTCTCAACATATTATGATTCACCCCATGCTTACCGTACAGGAATGATTATTCCTGTTGTAATGTATTATTCTGCACAGGGTTTCAGAGTGCTCTATGAACTTTGTTCTTCCAGATACAGCAAAAAAGCAGCTATGACCCTTGTATGCTCTTTGCTGGCTGTTTTAACAGCAATAAATTTTTATGTATACTTTATTATCAGGCCACAATCGTTTGTATCATATAATTCTACTCTGAACCCTGAAGATATTATTGTTGCCCGCCAGATAAAGCAAATCAGAGATAATAATAATGAAGCAGCCATTTTTGTTACTAAAGGACTAACAAGCAGGTCTTATACAGCTTTGCTGCTCAATTATTTGCCACCTGTATTTAATAAGAATGGTCAGCAAACAGCTTATGGACTGGATCATCCATTCTATTCAATTTTGCCTGACAGGCCTTCAAGCTTTTTTAGTTTTTATAATAAACAATGTTACGTGATTTACCCTGAAGAGTTTGATTATGTTATAGACGAGCTTTACCCGGAGGCAAAAAAAGTAGAATTAAAAGATCCGTTTGGTCAGGTTTTTGCATACCAGGTATATCTTACACCAGAAAATTTTGAGGAATCTAAAGGTTTTTATGTATCTCAAGCCTATCCTCAGGGGTCTGAAACAGATATGTGCGGTGCTACCGTCTTAAATTATGGGCTTTATTCAAACTTCTATTCAACAAATAGCGATATTCAATTATATGTTGACTATAATCCAGTTATCAGCCAGGCTCAGCAAGAAAACCGTATCTTTATGCTACCCAATAGTATACTGCTAGCCAGAATGAAGGCTAAAATGCCTCCTTCTCAAATACTTGAAAATATAAAGGTAAAAGCATTTAGAGACCAACAATATATAGCTGTTAATAAGCGGTTTCAGTTTTATAAATATGCTCTTACTAATGGATTGAAGTTATATCTTTATAAAACAACAGATTATACAGGTATTCCAGAGGTTCAAACCTATGTCCAGACTTTTGATTTAAGCTTGTATAAAGATAAAGGCTATCAGAGTGCGATATGGGATGGCTATTTAAGTGTTGAAACCCCAGGACGTTATAAATTGAAGCTTGAAACAGGTGGTGTAGCTGCTGTTTATCTCGATGGACAAATGATTTTGAGCAACCGTATAGATGTTGACGGCGCAACAATTATTGACAGTTTCGATCTTGATCGTGGTTTATATAAGTTGTCAATAAAATCTAAACTTTCTGAAACAAAAGCTCAACTGCAATTAAAATGGCAACCTCCGAACAAAAAACAGCTTGAAAATATTAACTTTAAGTATATACTTTTCAGCCAGAGCAGGCGTTTTTGTGGTTAAATAGTACCTCAAAGTGTATAATATTAACCTGTTTCATCACACCTTCATATCACAGGAGAAAGATTGTTGGAGAAAACAAATAAACCAAAAAGCAAGAAGTTACAGGTTTTTCTCTCTATGGAGCAGGTGCCTTTAACTACATTGAGACGCCTTCCCTATTATTATAACATTTTTTGCGATATGGAAGAAAAAGGTTTTAAGTATATTTCTAGTGCGTATATAGCAAAACAACTGGGCATTGACGATACACTGGTGCGCAAAGATATTGCATCAACAGGATATATGGGCAAGCCAAAGGTTGGTTTCAATACAAAAGAGTTTAAAGAGCACCTTGAACACTACCTGGGAATGAAAGAAAATAAAGAAGCTGTGCTGATCGGCGCCGGAAATCTGGGTGTAGCACTCGCTAAATACGGCGGATTCAAAAGATATGGTTTAAATATTGTTCATATATTTGATCAGGATACCGAAAAAATAGGTTCAAAAATTGCAAATAAAGAAGTTTTATCTGTTCACAGGCTTGAAAGCAAACTAAAGAAAAGAAATATTAAGATTGCAATTCTGGCTATACCCGGAGATAACACTCAGGAAATAGCTGACATACTGACAAAAAATGGTGTTAAGGCTATCTGGAACTTTGCAGCAACACATTTGCAAGTACCTGACGATGTCTTTGTCTGGAACGAAGACCTTGCAGCAAGCTTTGTAATTTTATCGCAGTTTATTGCCAGAAAAGATACTGACTGAGCAAGCTTTAAAAATCAAACACCTACAATTATTGGGCCTTCATCAAGCATTTTAAGGGCATCATGAAGAATATCTTTTTCTGTTATGCCAAAATCTTCATATTTTTGCTCTTCTTTCAGAGCAAACCCATACTGAAATGCTGATGGAATCTGAAATACAGAATGCTCATAGTTGCCCTTAACAGCCATAACACAATGTGGAACCCCGGGATGAATAAGTGCCATATCACCCTTTTTAAGAATTTGAATACGTGGTTTGTTGTTTTGCATTGTTAAAAGTGCTGCTTCGCCATTATTGATGTAATAAACCTCTGTCTGGTGTTTATCTTTACTGGCAGGATGCAAGTGTAAAGCTTCAGAGGGCCTTATTTTTTTAAATGGTATAGCTTTTTTAAAGTTTTCAGGAGCTGTTACCTGTGAAACTCCTACAGTGAAGGGCTCATTTTTGCCCGGAAATGCCAGAGAGTTTACCAGCCATTCAGTGCTTTGCTGATTCCAGATGTTTGCTTTGTGCTTAAGTGCATATATAACAACCTTTCCGTGATCCATAACCAGCCCTGTGTGATCATATCCAGCATTTGTAGTATGTTTCCAAATGGAGACTATTTCATCCTGGGTGTGATCCCAGATGCCAGCCAGAAGAAGCTTTTGCCTTAATTCTTTTTCATTAAAAGCTGTTTGCCATGAATAATAACTATTATCGTTAAATGCCATTTGCGGCATCAGTATTTGTGCTTTAACAAGTTTGTCAAGTATTCTGGATTTAAATAGTTTCGCCGATACAACACCGCTATCTAAATTTAAAAGTTGTCTGTGCATTGATTCAAGCCATATTTTGATAACTATATCTGCTTCTTCAATTGTAAAACCTTCTTTATCAAGATGTTTGCTCAGGTCATAGCCGCTTTCGTAATAATTAAAGTGAACATATTTATTATCGAGTTCTCTAATAATATTGCTATTAATAAGTCTGGTCAGCTCAGCTTCTTTGAAACATTCTTTAAGAACGTCTCCGGCCATTAAACGTTTGTTGATTTCAATGATTTCGTTATATTTATCTTTATGAGGACCATCAGGAAGTGCTTTTTCATACCATAATGGTGCATTTTGGGTTGTAATTACTATAGGATCACCATCTAAAACTTTTACTTCAGCCTCTGCTTCTTTGCCTGTAAGAATAGCGCCAGCCTGATTGATGTATCCGGTTTTGCCTTCAGTTGTAACAGATAAATGACCATTGTCGGGGCATATTATTTGAGTTTCACAAGGGAAAAATTTTCTGTCTTTTAGAAACCTTTTAGCATCATCACCAAAATAGGCAACGGTTTTTGTTTCCAGATCAAGCATATAGCCACCATCAATTTGTTGAAAAATGTCGCTTATACCATTACGGGCAATAGAAAGAGCCTTGTTAGCACCAAAGGAAGGAGCTAAAGGCTTTTTAAGCCCTGTTAAATATTTTGCCTGCAATGCATTTAAATCTGCTGTAAAAGCAGGTTCAGAATTAATGGCAGGTTGATGTTTCACCAAAGATGTTTTAATATCTCCTGTATAAGGTCTTTTTGATGGGGGCTGTACCGCCGTTGTCTGCAAATAGATGGGGTTGATCAATATTTTTACTCTTACTTTTTAAATACCCGATAGTTACTATTCAACATATATAAAAAGAAACACAATGATAATTGCCTGAATAAGTTTTGATTATTTATTTTTGTAAATTTTTAAAGAGTTATGCCAGAAAGTTAAGCTGGTTTCCTCTACCTTGCTGGGGCATATTCTCTTTAGACATCAAATAAGACGACGTACCCACTGTATTGGACATATGAGGGCTATAATACGGATTATAATGCTTCAAATTATTCGCATAGTCACCAACCTGGTTGATGGCTGCAGCAACATACGGTGAATAAACAAACTTTACGGGCATATGGTTATAACCTGTTATTCTCTTTTTAAGGACTAATACATAACCTGAATGAAAGATTTTTCTGGTTTCGATTTTCAAAAAATATAAATTTAAGATATGGGTTGAACGAGCAGGCCTAGCCTGGGAGTGAAACCCTATGCCTTCCTTTAGGGTGGGCGGGATCTGGGTTTTGAAAATCGAAAAATTTTTAAGTTATGCACTGATCTTTTTTATATAAAAACATCTAAAGAAAAAAAATAACAAGAAAGTTTATGATTTTTTACTTTTTGTAATGCTGCCGGAAGATGGCTGATTGGCTGTGTTATACTTTTAGCGAGAAGCAGAATAACCTGAAAGAGGATACTATGACCCAGCTTGAGTTTACTAAAATGCACGGCCTTGGCAACGATTTTATACTTGTAGAAGAAAAAAAATTGCCATCTAATGTTAATTATGAACAGCTTTCAAAAAAACTTTGCGACAGGCATTTCGGCATTGGTGGTGATGGCTTAATTGTCGTTAGAAGCCGTAACGCAGTAAAAGAAGCTGATACGGCCTGGCGTATTTTTAATGCGGATGGCACAGAACCTGAAATGTGCGGCAATGGTATCAGATGTTTTGCAAAGTATGTCTATGATAGAAACCTGATTGATAAAGCAAAGTTTACAGTATCCACGCTGGCAGGCCTGATTACACCGGTGGTCGAAGAGAGCGGCATGATAACTGTCGATATGGGAGAACCTGTACTGACTCCGGCTGAAATACCTGTCAATATTGCAGGCGATAGAATTATTGATTATCCTTTGAATGTTCTGGATAAAACATTCAGGATTAACTGTGTCAGCATGGGTAACCCTCACTGTATTATCTTTGTTGATGAGCCTGTTGATGCAGTAAAATATGGCACTGCAATTGAGAATCATTCTGTTTTTCCACGTAGGACAAATGTAGAATTTGTACAGGTACTCTCAAAATCGCATATTAAGGTGAATGTATGGGAACGTGGATGTGGAATAACGTTAGCCTGTGGTACAGGTGCCTGTGCATGTGTTGTAGCAGCTGTTATAAATAAGCTTACAGCCAGAAAGATAAAAGTAACCCTTCCTGGTGGTGAACTTTTTATCAACTATGATCGAGATTCCGGTCGCCTGTATATGACAGGGCCGGCTGAATATGCTTTTGAAGGTTCTCTATATCTTTAAAGGCAGCCTGCTAGATTAACCCATATTTTAATGCTGCAATAGCTACTTGCAGTCTGCTTTCTGATTTTGTTTTTTTGAATATACTTCTGAGATGGTTTTGAACTGTTTGTTCACTTATGAAGGCAAGTTCAGCTATTTTTTTGTTGCTATAACCTTTAACAAGGTAACTTAAAATTTCTTTTTCTCTATCGCTGAGCTGTTCAAAGTCATTTTTATTACATGGCAGATCTATATTACTAACCAGAGAGGCGTTAGATTTACGCAGGTTAACTTCAACCCTTGCTGACAAGACTTTCATAGAACAGGGCTTAACAATATAGTCTTCTGCTCCATCTAATAATGCTCTTGCTTCGCTTGAATCATCGTCAAGGCCTGTTAACATTATAACGGGGCAATGATTAAATATAGACATAGATCTTATTCTGGCCAGAATTTCCCATCCTGTAGCACCAGGCAGCATTATATCAAGAAGTACTATGCTATAATGGTTATCTGGAAGGCTTTCTATTGTGTTTATAGCCTGAAGGCCGTTGCCAATATGAGTAACTACATAATTTCTTGCTTCAAAAGACCTTTTGATATAAGATGCTATATCTTTATCATCTTCTATAAGTAATATATGATGTTTTTTTTGTTGATCGCTCATTGTTATTAGCTATAATTCTGGATAAGTTTAACTTAAATAATTATAACTTTATCAAAAAAAGATTTTACAGTTAATTTTGAATATCCCTTTTTGTATTAAACTATTTTGAAATCAAATTGAAAAACAAAAATATTTTGAGTTACTTACGAACAATTTTAAACAGAAATAAAGTAAATGTCTTATAGAACTTTTATTATAGCTATCATAATTGTTTTTCTCTCAAGCATATCGGGGGTATTTGATACGATTAATAACAGAATTTATGACAGCTATTTGATTTTTAACCAGAAAAAAGGTCTCTGTTCTGATATAGTAATTGTTGAAATTAACAGTCAGTGTATAAACAGGCAGGGACACTGGCCCTGGAAGAGATATCTTTATGCTGAAGCTTTAAAGAAAATAATTGAGGCGAAACCAAAAGTAATCGGCATTGATATATCTTTTACAAATCCGCAGGGCAAGACTTCTGAGGATATGCAATCAGATAAAGAGCTTTATGATGTTTTGAAATCTTTTTCTGATATTGTCTTATCGCTAAAATTTAATTATAAAAAATTACAATTAAAAGATAAGGGCAACTCAAGTATTGAAGAAAAGGCATTATTTTTGCCTGATAAAAGCATTTTTCCTGATATAAAAAAGGGTCACCTGATATTAGGAGAAAAAGATGTTATTAGAAGTTTTGTGCCTTTAAAGCTTTATCCTGCTTTTTCAATGTATGTTGTATTTTTATATTATCAGGATGATCCTGATATTAACCTTCAAAAGGGCATAAAAAATCTTCCTGCCAGGATTGGATGGCTATTTGAGGTTTTTAAAGATGCTGAGCATAATTACAGGGCAAATGAAAAGATTCTTATAGATTATCAACGTCCTCCTGAGTTATATAAACACATTTTATTTTCTGATATACTCGATAACAGTTTTGATCCGGCCTTAATCAAAGATAAAATAGTTCTTTTAGGGGTAACAGACGGATATATTTCTCCTGTCTATATGACACCTCTTGCTATAAAAAAAGAGTCGCTTCAATCAACTTCTATAGAGTTGCAAGCACAGATAATTGATAGCCTGCTCAATTATAGAGGGCTGAAAAAAAGCCCGCTGTGGTTAACGATGCTTTATGCTATAGCACTGGCAACAATATTTTTCTTGATAACAAAAGGCAAAAATATTTTTGTACTTGGGATTTCATTTTTAATTACTCTGATAATTATTTTTATTTCTAACTATTTTCTTTTTACACACGCTCATTTGTGGGTTCCGCCTGTAAGTTCATTTGTTTTAGTTTTTATGTTATTCGGGTTTGATATTTATCTGACGGCAACAAGTGTTGATACTAACCTGATTAAAACTATTAATGACCTTAAAGAAGATGAAAACGTACCTTTAACAGATATACCTGAAAATATAAATGATAAAATGGTTCTTCTGCAAGAGTTTATGAAAACTATTTCTCAGGATAGACAAACGATAAAAGCTATTATAAATGGTGTTAATAACGGTATTATAGTTATTGACCAATCAGGCAAAATAATATGGAGCAATGCTAGATTTTTAGACCTTTTCAAGCAAACACTTGTGCTTAATGTTAATATTAATGATATTATGCCAGAATTTGATATTGAAAAGATAAAACTTATTCAAGATGAGAGCCAGTTTCATAAGCAAGAAATATCTGTAGACAATAAATATTTCCTTTGTTTTGTCACTGCAATTTCAAAACAAAAAAAGCAATATGTAATTATATTTAACGATGTTACAGAACTAAAAGAAATAGACAGACTGAAAACTGATATGATCAGGATGGTCAGTCATGAGCTTAAAACACCTCTTATGAATATTATGTTTGCTTCAGAAGAAATTGATGCAGTCAACACGGCTGATTCTATAAAGGAAAACAATCAAAATATCTTTCAGTATGCTGAAGTAATGTCTAATATCATTTCTGATTTCTTGAATTTAAACAAGCTTGAAAGTGACCTCATGATTGTTGATATATCTGCTAATAACATTATAGAAGACATCCAGAGGTGCATAGAGATGCAAGAATATGTTTTAGAGAGTAAAAATATTAGTATTGCCTTTGAACATAAGGATATACCAGATGTGTTGATTGATAGAAAGTTAATTGAAATAGTGATAAACAATCTGCTTTCTAATGCAATAAAATATTCCTCTGAAAACAGTGTTGTAGCTATCAAACTAGAAACAGAAGATGAAAATGTCAGGGTGTCAGTCATCGATCAGGGCACAGGTATAGCAAAAGATGAAATAGAAGAAATTATGAAGAAGTTTTATAGGGCGACAAATAATGAAAAGAATAATATTCAGGGTACAGGTCTTGGTTTAGCTATTGTTGAAAAGATTTTATCCCTTCATAATACTTCTTTATCTATTGAAAGTGAAGAAAATAAAGGCAGTACATTTTCATTTATACTTGCTTGCAAAACAAAAAAAAATCAGGGTTTTTGATTTTAGACCCTGATCACCTTAAGAGCCTGGATCGTCGAAGAGACTTATCCTGATTTGTTATTATCCATATACTCCGGGCGCTATATTGTTAATGCACGATTATCTAGATTTAAGGGCAGATTTTTATTGTTCTCAAGTTATGTATCAGTTTTTATGCTCAGGCTTCATTTCAGGTAATACATCTAAAAACAGTATTATTGGTTCTAAACATTCTTGTTGAGTCTGGAAGTTCAATTCTTACAGGTCTTACAAAAACCTAATTACCGCAAGATTTGTACAATTCCATATTACTAAAAAAGTTCATAAAGTTATAATTCATTGCTTGCTGGTAATAAGCCTTTACTGCAGGACTAAAATTAGGTGTAGCTTTTTCTTTAACCGGTGTTCCGGGTGTTACTTTGGTTGCATTAACAGAAGAATAATTAGAAGCTTGCTGATAAGAACCATTTGCTGTCTGGACTTCATTATCAGCATAACATCCAACAACATTATTAGAAGCTTGCTGGTAATAGTTTTGATTATTTAATGAACCATTATCTATAGCTTTAATATTTTTTAATCCATTTTCATTACCATAGTAAGCTTTATTGTAATGAGCCTTTGCAGCTGGACTAAATGTAGGTGTTGCTTTTTCTTTTATTGGTCCATTTTCATTACCATAATAAGCTTTATTGTAATGAGCTTTTGCAGCTGGACTAAATGTAGGTGTTGCTTTTTCCTTAGCCGGTGTTCCAGGTGTTACTTTTTCTTTTACTGCTCCATTTTCATTACCATAGTAAGCTTTATTGTAATGAGCCTTTGCAGCTGGACTAAATGTAGGTGTTGCTTTAATCATTGTCATTTGTTTTCTCCTTAAACACGTTACTCTTAAATATAAGATTTCTTATTATTATAAAAACAAAACAGGCGACCTAAATAATAGTTGAAATCAGGAAAATCAATAGTTGATTTCAGCTATTATTTTTACAAATGACAATAGTTAAAAGGGGGGTGTATCACTGTATATTTGCTTACAGGATAGTTTTTAGAGTTTAGAAATCTAACAAATATTACGATCACACATATAAAAAACCTTGACGACAGAGATTATGAGTGTTAAATTACAGATTAAGTGAGGGCGTTTAGCTCAGTTGGTAGAGCGCTTCGCTTACACCGAAGATGCCGGGAGTTCGAGTCTCTCAACGCCCACCATAAAACCGTCAGCTATAACTGGCGGTTTTATAATTTTACAGATAATACTATTACTGTCTGATTAAATTTTTTCTGAGGGTTTGGTTTTTAGGCACACAGGCCCAAAAACTAGACCCGAGCTATCTCTTCGCTGTACCCTGTTTAATAATTTTTGCCTGTTTCTTTAATTTAAATTCCTGTAAAATTTTCTAATCCAAAACAAAGATTATGACAGGTTTATAAATATAAATAAAATCTTTTACCAGATAACAGTGATTTCTGAACTATACTAAATCTACTTAAAAAATTAAATAATTTACTTTTTATCGTAATACAATTATTTTAGTTATAATAATGAATGTATTTCATCATAAATAAGGGAATTATTAAGTTAAACCGATCATAATCAGCAAAACTCAAATGATTTAACATGTAATTATGTTGTAAAATATTAGAGGATCAACTAACTTGTTTGTAAGGTAACAGTGATGAGCGAACCTAACGGCAGAGAAGAGCAAAACAATATAACAGAGACTGAAAATACTTCTACGCCCGGTTTTAACAATCAGGATGTTCAGATTTCTAAGCCCAAACAAACTATTGCAAGCAAATTCTGGGCTTATCTGAGTATTCTAATATTTATTACTGTTCTATTTATGACCTTTTATGCCGTTTGGACAGGCATAAACCTTATTCATAAAGCCAGAATCGATAAAATAAGTACCCTTTACAATCTTACAAACTCTCTTGTTGAACTCAACCAAGAAGAAATAACCAGCGGAGATTACGAAAAGTTTGACATACTGGTAAAAAAACTTCTCAGTAAAAACATTATAGTTTTTACTGCTATCATCGACAACGAAGGAAACATTCTCTATACCACCAAAGAAGACTTAAAGAATGAAACAATTAAAAATAAACGTTTCATTGAAATTATTAACGTCCTTGAACCACCACAACCCGGCAGCAAGAGCTGGGTACAGATGTATAAAGATCTTATACTCTTTTCACAATTAAATTTTCCTATTTACAGAAACGTAATTATATTGCCAGATAATACAAAGGTGCTCATTTACACTTATCTCGGTACAATATCAGAAGTAGCTACCCTCTACAGAGGCTATATTGCCCTAGCTATAACTTTTATTTTCTGTGGTTTTATCTCGTCATTATTTCTTGCAGGTATGGTAACCAAACCCATTAAAGAGCTTTATAAAGGTTCTGAAAGATTTTCTCAAAAAGATCTTTCTTTTAGAATACCTGTTGAAACAGATGATGAGATAGGCAAGCTGGCAGAATCCTTTAACAAAATGGCAGAAGAACTTGAACAAAGCTACAATTACCTTGAAGATAAGGTCAGAGAACGTACAAAAGAACTTGCCGAAAAGAAAGAAGAAGTAGAAAAGAAAAATCAGGAAATTGAAAACGCCTATCAGGAACTCAAAGCTGCCCAGGTTCAACTCGTACACTCTGAAAAAATGTCTTCTCTTGGTCAACTCGTTGCCGGCGTTGCCCATGAATTAAACAACCCCATTAATTTTATTTACGGCAATATGGAACACCTTAAAAATTATTCTCACGACATGAAATGCCTCATAGATAAATATGAAAAAGTTATACAAAAACTTAATGAAGAAGATCGTGAAGAAATAGAAGATTATAAAGAAGAAATAGATTATGAATATCTGCTTGAAGACCTTGACGACCTACTCGATAGCTGTAAAGAAGGAGCCGAAAGAACAAGACAGATAGTTCTTGATCTGAGAAACTTCTCCCGCCTCGATGAAGCAAATCTAAAAGAAGTTAATGTCCATGAAGGAATTGATAGCACACTTAATATACTTCACAATAAATATAAAAATCGCATCGAAGTTGAAAAAGACTATGATCAATCAATACCTATGATTACCTGCTTTGCCGGACAACTCAACCAGGTCTTTATGAATATACTCGCTAACGCTGCTCAGGCTATTGACGGAAAAGGTGACGTTAAAATCGTTACACGTAAAGACGGTGACTTTGTCAAAATAAGCTTTACTGACTCAGGCCGTGGCATAGATGCTCAACATCTGAATAGAATTTTTGACCCCTTCTTCACAACAAAAGATGTTGGCGAAGGAACAGGTCTCGGTTTATCTGTTAGTTATGGTATTATTGAAAAACATAATGGAACAATTTCTGTAGAAAGTAAAGTTGGCGAAGGAACAACATTTACTGTAAGAATTCCTGCAAAATGGAAAGGATTAGACATTAAAAAAACTGAAGAATCTGCCGATTTATTAAAAGAAGATCTCTTTGATGATGACGATGAAGAAGATCTTGAAGAAAACCAGTTAAATCATACTGAACACACAGAAGAAGAGTGATAAAAGCCAGGAGAATTAATATTTATGACATATAACATTCTTGTTGTTGATGATGAGGTAAGCAATCTGAAACTCCTCAAGCGAACCTTTCGCAAGGATTATAACGTTTTTATGGCTCAGGGCGGTGAAGAAGGCCTGGAAATAATGCGTAACAATAAAATTGATCTCATCATCACCGACCAGAGAATGCCAGGTATGACAGGTGTTGAGTTCCTTGAAAAAACCATAGAAGAATACCCTGACACCATACGGCTTATTATTACTGGCTATACCGATGCAGATGCTCTCATAAAGGCTATTAATACCGGCAGGGTTTACCGATATATCAAAAAACCCTGGGAACCTGAAGAACTGAAAAATACTGTCAAGCGTGCTCTCGAAAGTTATCAGCTCAATATCGATAACCAGAAACTCACAATGGATCTCAAAGAATTGTTCTCCGGCACTATAACAGCAATTACTGAAGCCCTTGACGCTAAAGATAAGTTTACATCGGGCAGAAGCAAACGGGTCACCATGTATTCAATGGAAATAGGCAAAAGACTAGGCCTTTCAGATAGCGAACTTCAAGAACTGGAACTCGCTGGGCTGCTTCACGATATTGGAATGATAGGTATTCCTGAAGCTATTCTCAATAAAGAAGAAGAACTTACCCGTGAAGAATACAATATAATTAAAACACACTCTCCTAAAGGGGTAAAAATACTTGAAAACATTAAACAACTGGAAAATGTTGTCGTTATGATCAAATTTCACCACGAGCGTTTTGACGGCAAAGGTTATCCTGAAGGCCTTCAGGGAGAAGGGATCCCACTTGGTGCCCGCATTATTGCAGTTGCAGATGCCTATGACGGTATGGTTTCTGATAGACCCTACAGAAAAGGTATGGATCACGAAATAGCCACTTCTATCATTGAAAAAGACTCTGGCACTCACTTTGACCCGATTGTCGTTCAGGCCTTTGTTGATATTATTGAAGACATCAAAAGTAAAGGTTCTCTTATAGAAGCTTAAATCACAGGTCTTGCTGCTCAATCACCCGGGGGAATAATGAAAAAAGAGCTGGAACAGGCTATAACAATATTATCAAACAGCAGAAAAGTTGTAGTCTCAACAGGAGCAGGTGTTTCACGTGAAAGCGGTATACCGACTTTCAGAGAAACACAAAAAGGACTGTGGGCTAACTTTGATCCTGAAGAGCTTGCAACCCTTGAAGGCTTTTTGAAAAACCCTGCCATGGTCTGGAACTGGTATCAGGACCGAATCAAGCAGATAAAAGAGGTCAAACCCAACCCCGGACATTATGCAATCGCTGAAATGCAAGATATTTTTGAAGAATTTTATCTTATAACCCAGAATATTGACAATCTGCACCAGAAAGCCGGATCTAAAAACGTTTGTGAGCTCCATGGCAACATATTGCAGTTTAAATGCCTTGAAGAAAACACCATTGTAGAAAACTGGCCCGATACCGATCAGGTTCCACCACGGTGTGGAAATTGTAACGGAATGATAAGACCCAACGTTGTCTGGTTCGGCGAAGCTCTCCCTGAAAAAGAACTCTCTTTTGCCTTTCATATAGCTGCTAATTGCGATGTGATGATTGTTGCCGGAACTTCAGGGCTGGTTCAACCTGCAGCATCATTACCTCTGATTGCAAAAAGAAGCTCAAATGCCTCTATTATAGAAGTTAACCCTCAAAAAAGTGCCATTACACCTGTTGCAGACGTTTTCTTGCAGAGCACATCTGGTAATATACTGCCGGAGTTGCTTGAAAAACTTAAACATAAATTTTAAAAAGAGCTGATGTTAGCTTTTTTAATTTTCTAATAACAAGAATAATTACTATTTATTTAAGTTTTCAGAAACTTGTTCGATAAAAAAATAGATTCTGGTACTTTTTTTGTTAAACCAGAAATAGTGAGGACAATATTTTGCAGAACAAAAAGACTATTTGGGGTTCCAACCTTATAGAATATATTATACCTGTTGCCCTGATTGCCCTTGTTGCAGGTGCTGGCCTTTTTATTATCTTTTCTGATAACTCTCTTATCAGATTTTTTGTGGCAAGCAGTAATATACAAATAGATGAAGCATCAGGCAAAGCAGTTATGGGAAAAGCATATAAGTCTGAAAGTTCTTCTGAAGAAACAACTTCCGAAGAGATATTACTGAACCCTGCGGCGGGAGACTATGGAGGCACACCAGAAAACCCGGTTCAGGTCTGTGAAGGTGGAAAGTGCACTATAGATTATGGAACGTTTATTTTAACCGGTTTGCCAGAGAATTTTAATGAGTTTATCCAGAATAATGGAGCCTCCGGCGGCATCAGTCAGCTTGCTGATTTACTTGATCAAATAGCAGACCAGCTTCTACAGGAAGGCAAGAGAGAAGAAGCTCTTGAAGTAAGGAAACTAGCAAATCTTGGTCACGGTCTTGGTGCTACAGAAAAAGAGATTGAGCTTCAAATAAATAATTGTAACTATGATGCCGGGTGTATAAAAGCTTTAATGACGAATGCTGTAAGCATCCCTGATGGTTTTGACGAGACCTATTATGAATTTCCTTCCAATCATAACTATTCCAGTATACTCGGGTCTATGTGTGTAGGATGTGCAAGGTCATACAAAATCAGTGATGATCCCCAGTATTATGATAAGGTGAATAGTAATTATCCGGGTTATCTTTTTACTGATCAAATCGATATTGTCAGTAATTTATCAGGCATAGATAATTCTGTTAAAAATGTAATTAAAGAGTTATCCTGGACAATAGGGGTTTTAGGAGAGGATTTTGCTTATAACATAAACTTTGCAAACGGTGAACATCAAGAGCATGAATATATATATTTTAATGATCCGCTAACAGCCGAAGGAATAAAGAAGGACGTACCCTCAGATCCACTATTAAGCCTTAAAAACTATGATGCCAGTAACTATGTCAATTTAAATTCAAGTCTTATTTGTGCTTCCGGAGCTGGAAACGACGACTTGAAAGCCTGCCATTAGTTTTAATTAAGGATAGTAATAAAATACCTGGCAAAGCAATACATATGTATTGGTAGTTTTCTTTCATCATTTTGATTCTAATTTCTACAAATTCGGAGGGTTATATCTTTTTTATATATACACAGGGATCAATGACGTATTAGTGGATAAATTCAGGGGGAATTATTATGACAGCAACTATACAGAATCAAAATACTATTGAACAACAAAGACTTGAACAACAAAGGCGACAACAAGAACTTGAACGCCAGCGTGAACTTGAACGTCAGCGTGAGCTCCAGAGAGAACAAGAATTACTAAAAAAACTGTTTGAACAAAATCAAAAATCTAATAATAAAAATGATTTAAGTTTAGTAGGAACTTTTAAGGCTCTTGATGAAGCAGTTTCAGGATCAAGTTCAAGCGACCATCCAGGTGTTGAAACAATTAGACACCCGGGATCTTCTCCCGATACAATTTTACCAGCAGAACCTCCACCACCACCTGTTTATAGTCTTCCAGCTTCTGAAAATATACTTCCTATTGAACCTATTAAACAGAAAAATAATGCCTGTGCTACAACATCACTGGCAATGGCTCTCAATCACTTCGGTAAAAATGTAACTCCTGACGAAATCGATAAAAAAGTCAGAAGAATGGAACTCTTCGGCACGTCCAACAGAAACATTGTAGAGGCCGCAAGAGATTATGGTCTGTATGCTGAAATGTATAACAATTGCAATCTTCAGGAAATTAAAAATCATATTGATAATGATAATGTCTTAATTGCAACTATTAAAACAGATTCCGGCGCTTATCACGCTATTGTTATAAATGGATATAAAACAAACCCTGATGGTAGTGTAGATTTAGTCATTAATAATCCGGCAAGGGGTTATGAGTCAACCATGTCTTACAGTGATTTTGCCAAAAAATGGGATAATGTTCACGATCATCATCTAATTGCAATTTCTGATGATAATGACCTCCCTAAAGGTAGAGTGGACGGCCCCGGACAATCTCTTGCACTTTTAGTTGATGGTGTTAACGATATATTTAACGGTGTTGATTCACTACTTCATCTTGATATTGTTAAAGGTGTTAAGGATTTAGTAAAAGGTGTTCTTGAAACGGTTGTTGGCGGTATTGGCTTCATTGCCCATAAAATTGCTGATGGTGTACGCAGTTTATTTGGTCATAAACCCTGGCACAAAAAACATTCTAGAGAAGAAAATGGTGAAAAATATATGGGTATGATACACAAAATGGTTATCATGGGCAAAAATCTTGACGGCCACGAATCAGATATCTTTAAAGGCGTAGCTGATACTGTCAGCAAATCAGAAGAAGCTCAAATGGCTGCCCTTAAATCAATGGCATCAATTGCTCCGGAAGAAAGAGTTAAAGTTTTACAGGGTATGCTTGAATGTGCTCCGGGTATGGCAACCACTCTTGAGAAACTGGCCCATACAATACAGGGTGGACAACATTTATCTGAAGACATGAAACATATTGAAGACCTTCTTATTTCTCTGGCTCAATAATAATCATTTCTATAAGCTCTTAAAAAAAACAGATTTCTCTAAATAGTAAAATACCAGTCCTGCTCAAAACTTCTTTTACCAGGCAACCTAGCCTGGTATTTTTATTCCTGCTGAAAGAATATACAGGCGAGATCTCTGAATAATATAAAAGTTCACAGATTCAAGAAATTAGTGTTTTTGGAGGTTCCGGGCATAAGTTGCTGGAATTGCTGAATTCTTTATATCGTTTAATATATAAAAAATGCTTCCCTGCTCAAATTCACTCTTGAGAAAACCCCAAAAACTTTGATTTAACTTAAATTCTTAAAGCAGTAACCGGAGAAACAACCGTTCTCTGTGCCAGGCCACTTACTGTCATAGCTTTATTAAAAGCATTAAATGGATTTGCGGGGTCAATATTGGTCTTATTTCCTAACTTTAATGACGGCAATACAGGTGCACCCTGTTCTTTTATATCTAGCTTTTTGTCACCTTTCTTTTGCAATTTGCTCGCCAGCAGATTTCTTAAAAATGGTGAAACCAGGTTAAAAGCAACTATAGTACCCAATAGAGATGTTACAACCTCTGAACCTGATACAAAAGTTCTTATAGCACTTTCGATTTTTGGATTACTTTTAGCCAGCTTAACAGCATCATCAAAATATTGGGTAACATATTTAGCCACTTCAGGCCTTTTTAACCCTTCTATGCCGGGCAAAATCTTACCTGACTTTACTAACATCCTGCCAAACTTTTGAAAACTCGAAGCTATAAGCAGAAATATTGCTATATTTAAAACTCCCTGAACAGCTTCCTGCATTACCATAAAAGGCTTTTCTTTCTTAGGAAGCTTATCATTTATGGCTAAACCAAGTGTATAACCAACAGAACCAATACCAAAATTAAATGCAGCAGACCACTTCAGGAAGTTTGCAAGACTTCTGTCATCTTTCAGAGCATATTCAGCTATTTTTGAGATGGTATTTTTTAGCATTTAATATTCCTGGATTTGTTGACTATGTTTTTTGTTGACTATGTTTTTTGTTGACTATGTTTTTTGTTGACTATGTTTTTTGTTG
>CAZFBA010000029.1:0-16314 GCA_964517135.1 uncultured Gammaproteobacteria bacterium | reverse complement strand
ATTACATTCTTTTGATTACTATGCTGTTTTGTTGATTTGTTTAAGATTATCAGGTGGTTGATTCTGGTCATCCTGAGGGGCAAATTTCTTTAAAGCCCTGTTTAGAAGTTTGTTTATAAAAGGTATTTCAAGGGCAAATACTGCCACTGCAGCTGCTAATACTGCACATACCCAGCCGACAGCATTGCCAAACCTCATTTTAGCAAATGTTTTATACAGATTAGGGTCTCTAGGAACTTTTTCTATAGGTATATTTTTGACCTTGGCGAATTCATATCTTAGAGTATCAGGCCCCATGTTCTTAAATTTTGTTAATATTGATTGCGGCACTTCCATTTTACCGGTATTAACAAGCCATTCTCCCATTTTCTGGCCGCCATATCTAGATAAGACACCTGTAATTGTACCTACAAAGATCTTAATAGCAGTTTTTATGGCTGAATATTTTCTTGTATCTTTATCAACCCACGGATTAGAGTAATCCAGAGCTGGTTGAGACACAATACCGGTTGCACCAAGTGTAAATCGTTGATGTGTAGGCGTAAAATTTATGAAATTGCTTATCTGCTGCGTTACAGCAGGGCTAAAATATACCATATAACACCTGGTTCAAAGTTTTACTACAAATAATATATATTCCCACTAATATAACCCCCCTGAATTTCAAAATTGTTAAAAAAGCTATTATTTTTCCCCAAAATTAATATTTTTTTACATTATAAAGAGATTGAATGCCTTGTTAGGTCTGGTTTATATAAGGTTGATATCAGAGAAAGTAACTTTGTATCCTGTTTATTAAAAACAATTTCACTTAAAAGATGATTTTAACATTTTAACACGACAATATTTTTAAGCAACCATAATTAATAGCAAGAATTGACTGTTTTTTTCTGCATATTGGTTGTTTTTTTAACAAAAGTTACGCAAGATAAGCTAAATAGTTTTGATTACTAAATTTTTCAATTCTAAATTCGTGTAAGTAATCCTGGTATATTGATTATATGCTTTTAAGTATAAATAAGCGTTCATAATGATAAATTCTTCTAGCCTTGCTATAAAGACTGTTTTTCTGTCTCCTTAATAAAAGAAGATAGTTTTGCAGAATATTAGCCTCTTCTTTTTTCTTTAATACTGATATAATAAACATTTCGGATAAAAATACTTTAAACCTGAATCAAATAGCTTCTTCTAGCCAGAATGACAGATTTTTCTGGTTTCGATTTTCAAAAATTTTATAACAAGAATTACTGATTTCAGCATAAACAGGGGGTAACCAATTTCTTGAATCAAAGAACTTTTATATTATTCAGAGACCCCCTAAAGATAAAAAGACTGATAAAATTATTGAAACCAAGAAAACTATGATCAACGTCATAATTAATCAGATTTCTGAAAATATAAGGCACTTTTATAATTGTTTAATTTTTTATGTCGTTTATACCATTCCACGTAAATAATTAATATATGCTGATAGAATTCAGTAGGGTATATATCTCAATTATTACTGGCTTGATAAATGTCAGGTTAGATCATATCGAAACTGGCCAGTTCGTCTTTTTTAATGTCTCGAGAGGCCTTTCTTCCAGAAAAGATATACTTTAACACCGGGGCTAACCCCCCGGATGGGCGACAGGCAACGATATCTTCTTCTTTAATCTCTTCTCCCTTTTTTATTTCCCTTTTAATGGTGAGGCTTCTGGTAAACTTAATTTCTGATAGCTGTCGTTTCTTTTCACTTGATCCAAGCATCTTTTCAACCTGTCTGATGGATTTTACCATTTGGTGAAACTCTTCAGGGCTTGCAGATGCTTTGTGATCCGGCCCATCAGCATTTTTATCATAAGTCAGGTGTTTTTCTATTATTCTGGCACCAAGGGTTACAGCAGCAATAGCGGCTTCAAAGCCTTCTGAATGATCAGAATATCCTATAATAGAATCAGGGAAAGTGTGCCTGAGAGTATTAATAGCTCTTAAGTGCAGGTCTTCCGGTTTTGCAGGATAAGAAGAAACACAGTGTAAAATGGCAACATCAGCACTGGTAACATTTTTAATGGTTCCAAGAGCTTTGTCAACGTCTGAAATAGAGCTGCCGCCTGTTGAAAGAATAACAGGTTTATCAAATTTTGCAATATACTCAAGAAATTCAAAATAATTTATTTCACCGGACCCAATTTTGAACGCTTCAACACCTAGATCAGCAAGCATTTTAGCAGATTTAAATTCAAAGGGTGTTGATAGAAAGAGTATACCCAGTAATTTTGCATAATCAAAAAGATATTGCTGATCTTCAAAAGACAGTTTATATCTGTTTAACAATTCTATACCTTCAGGGCAGGCCTCAGCCGAATAAAGATCTTCAGGTATAAAAGACTGAAACTTAACTGCACTTGCCCCTGTGTTCGATGCAATAGAAATTAATTCTTTTGCTTTGTCTATATTTCCATCGTGGTTGATGCCTATTTCAGCTATTATGAAACAGGGTTTGTTCTCACCAATTTCAAATTGTCCTATTTTCATACGATGACTCCTTGCAGGTATTGAAATATAATAATATTAGTGATGTTTTATGATTCTATTATAATATAGAAACCCTTTCTAAAGGACATTTTTAGAGTATAATAATTAAGTCATTGATATATTTGCCCAGATTTTGCCAGCTGGCGTATACTTTTATATCATACGGGGAGAAGTCAATATATGCAAGAAAAGAACGAGACACTGGAAAAAAATCTTGAGGCTTTAATAAAGAAAAACAAAAAGCTTGCAGAAACTATTAGAGAGCATACGCCTGTCAATGTTGACTTTATGTGTGCACAATCAGGCGATATCATTATGGTGTATGAAGGTATGCCACTTCATAGTGTTGAAAACCCTATACTGGAGGCTAAAAATATTTATAGCAATGTTAAAGATACTGGTTATAAGTCATTTAATGTTGTTTTTGGCCTGGGGCTTGGTTATCTGTTCAAAAGAGCAACCATTGAATGCAAAGGTAAACTGGTTTTATACGAACCTAACCTTGATATTTTACGGGCTACCCTTGAAGTGGTAGATTTTAGCAATGAGTTGTCTATGCCTAATGTCTGTGTATTAGGCGATATTAAAGAAATGAAACCTCTTTTTATGCTAAATTATTATCATGGAGACTATGTTGGACTTCAAACATTAACTCCATACAGGTTAAAGTTTTCTAAACAAATGCAAGAACTAACCGAAATGCTTCAAATGCTTTATCGAGATTCTACTATTAACCAGTCAACAGTCATCAAGAAAGCTATGAAATGGTCGCTGGCAGCAGTTAACAACATTTTTGATGTAATGAAATATCCGAATATGAATATGCTGAAAGATAGACTGAAAGGGGTTCCTGCTGTGTGTGTTTCTGCCGGGCCTTCTCTAGAATATGCCATTGATCAACTTAAAGAAGTTCAGGATAAAGTATTCATTGTTGCTGTCGGGCAGGCACTGAAAGCTATTCATAAAGCCGGCATTAAACCCCATCTGGTAGCTGTAATCGAAAACCTGAACGTCTCACAACAGTTTGAAGGTATAAGCTATCTAGATGATTTGACTGTTATTGTTCAACCTATGACACACAGAGCAATCTATAAGCTTCCGGTAAAACGCTTTATGATAAACTTTCCATTGGGCGATAGTATTGCGAAGTGGTTTGGCAGAACCGTTACAAGAGATGTAACGGGCTTTCCTAACAGAGGAACCGTATCTATAACTGCTTATTATGCTGCACAGCATTCAGGGGCATCGCCTGTTATGCTTACAGGTCAGGATCTAGCTTACAGAGACGGTAAAATGTATGCTTCAAATTCTTCTTATGAAAAGCTGAAATATGAAATTTCTGAAGATGGAAAGGTCTCTTACGGCTATACCGATGAAACCTATGAAGAAATCGGCAAAACACTTGAATTGACTAAAGAAGAGTTTAAAGCCAGAAATGAAATTATGGCATCTGACTCGATATATGTTAAAGGATGGAACGGCGAAGACCTCCTGACAACTAATTCCTATCATGTTTTTCTGGATAACTATATTGATATTGCCGAAAGAGAATTGCCAAAAACAGATCAGCGTGTAATCAACTGCTCTGAAGGAGGAGCATTTATTAAAGGTTTAGAACACATGCCGTTTAAAGAGGCACTAAAAGAGGTTAATCTTGATCACGGCATAAATATCAATGCAGTAATTGATGAAATATTCGAAGATTTCAATCAAACAAGACCTGATTACCAGATACTCTTTAATGCAATTTACAATGCAATTAATGACCTTGCTGAAGCCTCTGATCTTGCACAAAAAGCAATGAAAATAGCTCTAAAAATACAGGAAGAACTGGAAAAACCCGGAATGAATGCAAGAGTAATAGATAAAAACATAGATAAACTAGGTAAATTCGACCTGAAACTTGTTTCTATAATTAAAAAAACAGAACTCATTAACCCGTTTATTCAAAAGGAACTATTTGAATTCAGCAGCACATATGCCAGATCATCAGAAACAGAAGATAAAGAAGATAAGATTGCTATGCTAAAAGATAATATTTTCCACTCTATCAAGTTATATCAAGCTGTTATATCAGGGGCTGGAAGCCTTAAAGACCTGCTACCTCAAGTAGTTGAAGACAACGAAAACCTTTTAAATAAAGCATCTGTCTGAAAGGTTTGTTATGCTTGAAAAAAACCTTCAACATATAGAAAAATATAACCCGAAGCTGGCTCAAAACATTCGAAATCATAAAATAGCAGGTAACTATACTTTTGCACTGTCAGAATCAGGTGATGTTAACCTCATATACGAGGATGTACCTTTTCATTCTGTTGCAAATCCTCAAGAAGAAGCTCAAAAAGTTTTTTCAATGCTTTCAGATACCTCCAGAAAGGCAATAAACGTTATCTTCGGAATAGGACTTGGATACCTCTTTAAAAGGGTTTATATCAGCTCAGAATCAAGAATATTGCTCTTTGAACCAAATATTGACCTTTTGCGTATTACTTTTGAAAATGTTGATTTCTCTGAAGAACTTGCAGACAATCGTGTTATGCTTGCCAATCAAAAAGAAGACCTGAATATGGCCTTTAAGAAATTTTACCTTTATGAAGACCCCATAAATATGTGTTTTCTCGATATTTATAAATTGATTTATCCTGATATGATTAAAGATATTCAAAATGAATTGATGTTTCTAAAAGGTATTTATAATAATAACTACTTTACACTCTTTGAAGTATCTGACAAATGGCTAAAAATGTCTATTAAAAATATTAATAATGTTCTAAAAAGCCATTATATAGATATTTTAAAAGATAAATTTAGTGATATACCTGCAATTATAATTTCTCCCGGGCCATCATTGAAGAAAAACATAGAACAGGTCAAAAAATATTCTGATAATGCAGTTATATTCTGTATAGGAGGAGCAGTAAGACTGGTTAAAGAGCAAAATAAAATTCACCCGGATTTTTCTGTTTATATTGATGTTAATAAAGCCATTGAAAAGCAACTTGATGATGTCAATAACATTGATAAACTTAATTTTATAACCCAGCCATCGGTAAATAAAGCAATATATAACCAAAACTCAAAAAGAAATTTTGTCTATTTACCCTGTAACGACCACTTCAGTAACTGGCTGGCCGCAAAGCTTAAATTAAACAACAAACACTATATTAATAGAGGTACAGTTGCAGTATCAGCACTATATGCAGCAATTAATTTTGGCTGTAACCCTATCATAATGGTTGGCCAGGATCTTGCTTACAATAAAGAAGGTAATGTATATGCTGATGACAAATTGTTTAATCCGCATAAAAAAGCACAGCAGCTTATAGTACCGGGGTGGCATGGTGAGAAAGTAACTACAAATACTGATTATGCTATTTTTAGAAGATATTATGAAGAAATCGCAAGTGAATACAAAGACAAAGTAAGGATTATTAACGCAACAGAAGGCGGGGCCTACATTGAAGGCCTGGAGCATATCCCTTTTCTTGAGGCAGCTTTGCTTATACCTGATAAAAAGATTGATGTTGAAGCAATTATTCAAGAAGCAGAACAGAATTCTATAAATCCTTTAAGAGCAGGTAAGATGACAGTTGCTAATGCACTAAAAGATAATTACAATACCCTTGACAAGATACTGCCATCTATCAATAAAGCTCAGAAAATAAAAGAAAAGCTTTTAGAAGAGCTGGATAAGTATGATTTTAATAAAAATTACATTCTTAAAAAGTTTCAAGAGCTCTATGAGCTGAATGGCAAAATTGACCGGATCATTAATGAGTCATGCCAGCTAATGTCTCCTATGATTCAAAAAGAAAGCTATGCCTTCAGACAGGAATTCGGTAGAAATATCTCTATTAATGGACTGGAAGACATTAACAGATATCTAGAACTCTGTCAGGACTATTATGACAAATTAAGTGAAAGTATACCTGTCTTAAAAGAGTTTCTAGAAATACCTTTGAAAGGTAGTGAAAAATGAAAGTAGTTTTGCAGAGAGTAAAAGAAGCATCAGTAAAAGTTAACAATAAAGAAATAAGCGCTATTAAAAACGGTATACTGGTGTTAGTCGGTATTGACAAAGGAGATAACTTAACTCAGGCTGAATTTCTGGCGTCTAAAATAGCAAACTTAAGAATTTTTCCTGATATTGAGGGCAAAATGAACCTTTCAGTAAAAGATGCAAACGGCAGTATTCTTGTTGTAAGTCAGTTTACACTGAGCGGAGATTGCAGAAAAGGCAAAAGACCCTCTTTTGATAGTGCTGAACATCCTTTAAAGGCTGAACCTCTTTATGAGCAATTTGTTGAGCTGATTAAAAAAGAAGGCATCACAGTAGAAACAGGTTCTTTTGGAGCCATGATGGAAATTCACCTTATCAATGATGGGCCTGTAACCTTTATTGTTGAAAAATAATACCCAATGAAATGATATTAGTCACTACTGGTAGCACTTTCAGGGTTTTCGGCGTTATTTATTTCTTCTTCTATTAAGTTTAACAGATTGACGGCAAACTCAGGACACAGTTCAGAAAGTTTTTCATAATATTGCCGGGCTTGATCCATTTTTTTCAGGTTAATTTTAAGTATACCCATATTCAAAAGGGCTTCAGGGTTGTCAGGTTCAAGAATGAGTGCTCTTGAAAGGTAGTCATTTGCCTGCTCAAAATCTCCCTTGATAGCATAGACACTTCCCAGGCCTGTAAAAGCTTCTGCTATTGAGCTGTTTATACTTAAGGCATTATTATATTCCCTGATAGCATCATCATATTTTTCTCTTGCTTTGTGCGCACTTGCTATTCCCAGGTGGCACAAAAGATGTATTTCTCTATGCATCTGCTTAACCTGATGTTCAAGAATTCTGTGTTTATAGGCAGAACCCATAGTTGAACGCTTGCTTACATCTTCAGGATTAATTAAAAGAGCTTTACCCAGTACATAAGCAGCTTCATCATAGCGTTCCAGGGCAAGATAAAGTGAACCCACACTGGCATAGGGTATCGGGTTATATGGATCAAGCATTATAGCCTTTCTATAAAACTCAATTGCATCATCAAGCCTGTAAAGCTTGCAGTATGTATCAGCAATAGCGGTACAGATGCTGGAAGATTTTCTGTCAAGGCTGTGTTTTTTTAAATAATTTTCCAGTGCTTTCTCATAATTACCTGTTTTAAAATAGACATCACCCAGAGCACTGTAATTGTAGGGGTTATCCCTGTTGATGCGACTGGCTCTTGTGTAGGCCTGAATAGCTTTTTCATATTCGTTTGTTGCTTTATAAATATCACCCAGGTTAAGTTGAGATTTATATGAATCAGGATTTAGTGATATTGCCTTTAAATAATGTTCTTCTGCCAGGTCAAGATCCTCCGTAAAAGAATAGATACCTCCAAGAGCTTCATGAAGCTTATAGTTATCAGGATCAAGCTCAAGACCTTTCTTATAAGTATCTATAGCATAACGGTTGTCACCTGACAGAGCATAACAACCACCCAATCTGGTATAAAATTCAGTGTTGTCAGGCTCCAGTTGTATCAGTTTAAAATACATACGAGCAGCAGAATCATAGTCTCTCCGCTTATAATATATTAAAGCAAGTGTTTTATAATAGTATCTCTTGATAGATTTCATATGCGTCCTGCATAAAATTGACTCTACTTTTATTGTTAAATAACTCAGCCCAAATGAAAACCATAATTCTTTTTAAAATTGCTTGATAACACTTCAGGTTTTTTATTCAATCCTGAAAACCTGCTTGCAGCAAAGCCAGTCAGATTTTGCGATTATTAGATTAAGTTAAATTTCTTAAAGCGTGATGAACAAATAAATGATCAACATTTTGTTGTGGTTTTGCTTTCAGGAAATTTTATGCCTGCTCTCTATGCCGGTATTGCTAGCCTTGAAGGGGTATTAAAGAATAACAATCTTAACAACCCTGACTGACATGGATTATCACAAAAATAACCCTCAATACTACCAGAAATTATAGCATTGACAGAATAAAACTGACTGAAATCATATCTATACTAGTGACAATATACTCCAGTATCAGTGCCATAGCCTTCAGCACAAATTAACTGTGAATATACATTGGTAATGCTGCTGGGCTGGTAGTTTGATAAAGATGTATAGGATCCTGGCTGCGTCACAGCACCTGTTAGAGGATCATAATATGTCGGAGTGGTACCCACTGTATAAAGATAATTTGATTGAAAATCCTGACCAACTGTTCCAATGTTCCAGGAAAGTTCTTCAATGACCCCTTTGACAGAATTATCAATTGAACCTGTGCCAAGTATTTTATTTAACTGTGATACATAGGCACCTGCAAGAGGCGAAGTTGCATTATTATTTACAGCTGCACCAAGAGCACCAGAATCTAACATGGTCTTATAGGTAGCACCTGCCGGGAAAGGTAAAAGAGAGCTATCATATCCAGCAGGAACAGGAAATGGCTGATCATCAAAACTGCTTATGCACACAGGGTCACCCGAACAGGAATTGTAAATATTTTCATACTCAGCCATAATAAGAGCTATGTTGTGACCCATGTTAGCAAGAAGCCTTATCTCGTTTGCAATATTAAACTCACCAATATTTTCATAATCATCAGCAACCTTATTCAGATAATCTGCCATTTTACCAACGCCACCAGAAGCCCCGCTGGTTTGAATAAACTCGTCAAACTCTTCAGGTATGTTAGTAATGATAAATTTGCCATAATCTACTGCACAAATGCCATCCTGACACTGCCCCACAGGATTATCAATAGAGCCGCCAAGGTCACCGGCATTGGGATTAACTAAAAGCTTTGTTCCTTTAGAAGGGTTAATGACACCCTTTTTGGCTGATTTATCTACTTCCATGTTTCCAGAGCCTGAAGCAAAGCTTAATATAGACCCGGAAGATATCATATTATAAAGGCCAAGCCCTGCAACCAGAGCTATAACAGCTATCGGTATTACGTATTCAACAAGATTTGACCCGAACCTGCTTCTATTTATCATTTATTGCCCTCACTATGTTACCTGTTAACCTTCCACTAAAATATACTCTGCTCTTGTTATAAATTTACCATTATTTTATTATTAATGTTACATAAACTCTTTAAAGTTCTTACTTAATACTACGGTAAGTTGTGTAAAAACTTTATATGTGATTTAAAATTTGTATCTTTTTATATCTGCCTTTTTATATCAAAACACATTGACTGCAAGAATTCAAGTGTTTTCTTCTTATAGTAACATTTTTAAAAAACTTAATACTCTGAAATATATATTAATGTGCTTTTTTCTTGCTATGTAGTTCTAGATAAATTTTTGTAGTAAGATATTCAGGTGATTAAAAGAGGTGATGGTTTTGAAATTCTAATATAAAGGTTTTCATTTCTTTTTCAAACCCTGATACAATAAAACCATAGCCATTATTGCATTAAAAATAATACACACCTTTCAAAACAGGAGAATATTATGACATTTCCATCTATAAGACCCAGAAGACTGAGGCTCAACCCTGTTTTAAGAAAAATGGTTAGAGAAAATGCCCTATCAACAAACGATCTGGTCTATCCCATGTTTATTTCTGAAGGTAAAAACAAAAAGGACGGGATACCATCTATGCCCGGTATCTATCGCCAGACAATTGATCATGCACTTAATGAGATTGAAGAGGTTATTAAACTGGGTATTCCAGCAATCTGTCTGTTTGGCATACCCGATGGAAAAGACCCTGAAGCAAGCTCAGCCTTCGATCAAGATGGAGTAATTCAGGTGGCTCTGACAGAAATAAAGAAAAACTTCTCTGAAATACTTGTTATAACTGATACCTGCCTGTGTGAGTATATGAACCACGGCCACTGCGGTATAGTTATGAAAAATCAGGTCATAAACGACCCTTCTGTAGAACTCCTGGCTAAAGTAGCTCTCTCTCAAGCCCGGGCCGGTGCAGATATTGTTGCACCCTCTGATATGCTTGACGGTCGTGTAGAAGCCATACGATGGGTGCTTGATAATGAAGGCTTTGAACATATACCAATTATGAGTTATGCTGTAAAATATGCCAGTGCTTTTTACGGCCCATTTAGAGAAGCTGCCCAATCTGCCCCTGCCTTCGGCGATAGAAACTCATACCAGATGGATTCTGCAAATAGCCGTGAAGCCATAAAAGAAATCAGCCTTGATGTGGCAGAAGGAGCAGATATACTGATGATTAAACCTGCTCTGGCATACCTGGATATCGTCTCAAAAGCTAAAGAACTAACAGATATCCCGGTAGCAGCCTATAATGTCTCTGGTGAATATGCTATGATTAAGGCAGCCAGCGATAAAGGCTGGATCGACGAAAGGAAAATCGTTACGGAAACACTCATTTCTATAAAACGTGCCGGTGCTGATATCATCTTTACTTACTTCGCTAAAGAAGCTGCCCGCTGGATAAAAGAAGAAAATGGAACATTATAACCTGCGAATAGTTTTCTGGGAAAGCACAAAACGCTGCAACCTCGCCTGCGCTCACTGCCGCATGGAAGAAACAGAGAATAAATACGAACTAAATACACGGCAGGCAAAAGATTTAATTGATGATATAGCAGAATTTGCCTCACCAGTGTTTATATTCAGCGGAGGAGAACCGCTGCTAAGAAAAGACATCTTTGACCTGGCACATTATGCAGGAGAAAAAAACCTGAAAACAGCTCTTGCAACAAATGGAACTATCATAGATGATTGTATAGTAAGTAAAATAAAGTATTCATCCATACAAAGAGTATCTATCAGCCTTGATGGCCCTGATCCTAAAACTCATGATGCATTGAGAAGATCACAAGGAGCTTTTAACAAAGCTGAAAAAGGCCTTAATATGTTAATATCAGCCGGTATTAGTTCTCAGATTAACATGACTGTAACAAGAAAAAACTGTCACCTGCTGGAGCCAATGATTCATTTTGCCCTTGAAAAAAGGGTTGAAGCTCTGCATTTCTTTGTAGTGGTTCCGGTTGGCTGTGGCCGGATGCTCGATAAGTCTGAACTATTTGATGCAGAAGACTATGAACAGGTTTTAAAAGATATATATTGCCTTGAGAAGCGTTATTCCAGTAAACTTTTTGTTAAAGTAACCTGTGCCCCTCAGTATTACAGGCTTTTGCAGAATAAAACACCTGAAGTCTTTAAACAACAACCAGGCAGGTTGCATCATATCTCTAAAGGCTGTCTTGCCGGCACTGCGGTTTGTTTTGTCAGTTCATCAGGTGATGTTTATCCCTGTGGTTATTTGCCTGTCATTGCAGGTAATATACTCAAGACACCTTTTAAAGAGATCTGGCAATCTTCAGAAGTATTTAAGATACTTAGAGATAATGATTCACTGAGCGAGAATTGTCTTTCATGCACTTATCAGAGGGTTTGCGGGGGGTGCAGGGCACGGGCGTTCTATGCCAGCGGGGGTAATTATATGGCAGCAGACCCTGATTGCATTTTCAACGTCTAGCATTGCTTTCTTGATTGTATGATTACTTTTTCAGATAACAGTCAGATTCTCTGATTAAAAACATAGGTCAATACACAACTGAAAACAAGCCCGAAGCTTAATACTGCCGGCATTTCTATAGTAAAATTAAGGTTGTTAAAATTTTACTTCGTAACTTTTGACATTTGATAACTGATACCGTGTTTTTCCATTCTTAAAAGGGCTTCTTCAAGTCTGTCTGTTGAAACCGTTAAAGCAATTCTGAAGAAACCTTCACCGCTGTCACCATAGCCGTTACCGGCAGGTACAACTACACCGGCCTTTTCAAGCATTTCAGTTGCAAAATCTATACTTGTCATGCCTTCAGGAACTGGCAGCCATAAATAAAAAGTAGCTTTACAGGGTTTAACATTCCAGCCAAGTTTATTAAGGCCTTTTATGAAAGTATCTCTACGTTCTTTGTATACTGAATTAATTTCTTCAAGCACTTCAGGAGGGCTTTCTAAAGCGGCGATAGCTGCTCTCTGTATTGCTTTAAAGACACCGCTATCAGTATTGTTTTTTATAAGCGAAAGTGCTGCAATACCTTCAGGGTTTCCAGCAGCCCAGCCGACTCTCCAGCCTGTCATGTTATATGTTTTGCTGTGACTGTAAAATTCTACACAATAGTCTTTTGCTCCTTTGAGTTCCAGAAAGCTTGGAGCCACATAACCATCAAAGGTCATTTCGCAGTAGGCCATATCATTACAGATTAAAATGTCATATTTACGAGCAAAGTCAAGCACCTTCTGGAAATATTCTTTTGTTGCTACTGCCCCTGTAGGGTTATTAGGATAATTTAAAAACATTATTTTGGCTTTCCGTGCCACTTCTTCTGGTATTTCAGCCGGATCAGGCATATAATTATTATCGGGGGTTATTGGTAGTGTATAAGGGGTTCCGCCGCAGAGAATAGTATAACTTTTATACACTGGATAAGCCGGGTCAGGAATGATAACGTAATCGCCGGGCTCGATCATGGCAAAAATCATATGGGCTATACCTTCTTTAGAGCCAATAAGAGCTAATATCTCGTTAGAAGGATCCAGGTTGACATTAAACCTCTTTTTCATCCAGTTTGAACAGGCTTTTCTAAAATCAACTGTACCCTGATAGGGTGGGTAGTCGTGTGTTGATGGATCATCAATACCTTTGTGCATTTCTTTTACTATAGATTCAGGTGTTGGCCGATCAGGATCACCAATACCTAAATTAATTATATCTACTCCTCTGGCTTTTGCTGCATCGATTTTCTTATCTATTTCTGCAAAAAGATAGGGTGGAATCAGTGATAATTTTTTCGATGGACGCATTATTCATCTCCTTAAGGCTTAAATCTACTTATATTTTTTTCTGTCGGGTGACAGAAAGATCAGTGCATAACCAGACACAAGAAAAACATCATCATGGTTATACATCAGTCTTACATAGAGTAAATAAAATGACACATCTTCGCAAGAGTTAAGGTAAAAACAATAAGTTTTTTTTACCTGAATGAAACACCTGATATACTGCTCTTTGAAAGAAGTAATATAATCAAAGTCATAAGTAATCAGATTTCAGATAAATTGGAGACTTTTAGAATTGTTTATTTTTTTATGTCGTTTAGTATAGATTCAGGAAATTGGTGATCCCCTGTTTATGCTGAAATCAGTAATTCCTGTTATAAAATTTTTGAAAATCGAAACCAGAAAAATCTTTCATTCTGGCTAGAAGAAGCTATTTGATTCAGGTTTAAAGAAATTTTATCCGAAATGTTTATTATAGCAGTATAAAAGAAAAGAGAAGAGGCTAATATTCAGCAAAACTACCGGAGCGAACTAAGTTCGCTCCGGTGAGAGTTTTATTTCAGGCCAATTCAGGCATTCAATAAGCTATTATTGTTGAGAGGAGGACTTTTGGCCCTACGTGACAATCCAGAATAAACATTTGATAAATTTCTTCGCTGTGCTCTGGATCTGCTTGAAGGAGATTTTCTACTTCGAGGTCAGGAAACCTGTTTCTCTTCTTTAGACTCTCCTGATTTCTGAGACTCAATTTTTTCAAGCCTGGTAAATTTTTCACGATGATTGCCGTTATCATCAAGGGTAATATCTGCCACAATGTCTACTATTTCGACTGCTACCGGCTTGGAGTCAACAAAAAATTCAATGTTATTGTGCGTATCATCTGTTTCCTGAGATGTTTCGGTCTGGCTATTAGATTCTTCTTCAGTTCCATAAAGAGGTCCTACCTGGTTTCTGCCGTTTTCTTTCCCTCTATAGAGACATTTATCGGCAAATTCAATCAATGCTGTAGGGCTGTCACCATGCTTCGGATATGTTGCCACGCCAAGAGTAATTGTAACGTGCTTATCAATGGTCTCTGAAAGCTTAAACGGTTTTTCTGCGACCGTTTTACAGATTTTATTTGCAATAATAATAGCTTCTTCTGTGTCTGCGTTATCCAGAACGATAGCCATTTCTTCCCCCCCATATCTTGCGACAAGGTCAGAAGATCTGACAGACTTTTTGAGGGTTTCTGCAACCTGTTTTAACACGGCATCTCCTGCCTGGTGGCCATAATTATCGTTAAACTTCTTGAAAAAGTCGATATCCAGTAGTAACAGTGAGAAATTTGTGCTGTAGCGACGGCATCTTTCAATATTATTAACCATTCTTTCCTGGAAGAATCTGTGGTTATGCAGACCTGTCAGGCCGTCAGTTACAGCCAGTTTATAGGTATATTCAAAGTCTTTGGATTTAATAACATATTTAATAACATACATAACAGTAAAGGTAACAGATATAACCAGCATAGGAAACATAACATCAATCCAGACGTAAAGGTAGCTAAATACCATAGATGCTACAATAAGGTATGCAAGAGCAATACTGAGCGTAATGATAAAAGTTGCCATACCTGAACGTATTTTAAGCACACAGGCCCCTGTTAAGATGAATAGAATGAGGCTAATAAGTACATTAACATAAAACGGTGCCCTGGTAAGAAAGTCTCCACTTATGACATTATCGAGCACTGTTGCCTGAAATTCTACCCCGGGGTGAACTCGACTAAATGGAGTTGTTTTAATATCGAATAAACTGCTGGCGGTAGCTCCTACCAGAATGATTTTGTTCTTAAAGGTTCTTTCAAGGTCTAATATAGGCGGGTCTCCTTGCTCCACCTGATGTATAGACTTTATAACTTTCCATATTGGTATATAGTCATAAGTTTGACTGGGCCCATACCAGTTTACAAGCATCTTTCCATCTTTTTGAAGAGGTATATTAGTATTGCCTATTACCAGATAATTATCTTTAGTAATAATAAGTTCTTTAATAGGCCTGCCTTCCCGCTGGGCAATTACATCAATAGCAACTTTTAAAGCCAGATAAGGATAATACTTGCCATGATATTTAAATAAAAGGTGGTTTCTGCGGCTGATGCTATCATTATCACGACTATGGTTAATAATGCCTATTTTTGTGGTACTGGTTAACAGTTCCGGTAAAATAGCCCTTACGTTTGTAAATGTTGCTTCTGAAAAATCAAGATCTGAGAAGTTTTTAACCTTTATCGCAAGGTCTTCAACATTCTGAATAATATCAATGGGGTTACTTTCTTCTCTGCGGTCGAAGTTCATAGCCAGATAGACTTCATCATATTCTTTTACAGTGTCTATTAGTTCCTGGTCTTCTTTTTCAAAGCCTTTTTGCCTGCCAATAAACATCAGGTCAAATACAACAGATTGAGCACCAGCATCAATGAGTTCCTTTGAGATAAGTGCGTGAACATCTCTACTCCATGGCCAGCGCCCGAGGCTATCTTCTAATACCTCAAGACTGTTATCATCTATAGCCAGTATAACTATGTCTTCATTGTGCTTAATACTCTTTATGGGAAGTTTAAAACGCAAATCAAGTGTCTTTAATTCAATGTCTTCAAAGAATTGATTCACTTTAAAAATCTGCATACCTATGATAAGACTAAACAGTACTGAACTTACAATAATAAAGTACAGCAATATATTAAAAATATTTAATTTGCCTAATATTTTGTTGAATGACATGAAAAACGTTACTGTTACTATGTGAATTATTAACCCTGAGACGTTATAGAAAAAAAATAAACCAGCCTCACAGAATGTTATTACAATATAACATTTTTTTTAAATATATTTAAGTGAAACAGGCGTTTAGTAATAAATATATTACATCATTACTGCCTGGTTAAATTTTTTCTTCGGGTTTGGTTTTTGGGGCCGCTTGCCCAAAAAACAAACCCCAAAAAAAACATAGCTGTAGACAGTTTAATAATT
>CAZFBA010000028.1:0-50343 GCA_964517135.1 uncultured Gammaproteobacteria bacterium | reverse complement strand
ATCTGGGTTTTGAAAATCGAAAAATTTTTAAGTTATGCACTGATCTTTTATTATAGCCCGAAAAGTTAAAATGATAAACAGAAGCAGAGACTAGCAGCTTGCAGGAATTTGCTGAGAATGAAATTGCGAAAAGTTTTTACTTCTTTTTACTAAAAAGAATGAACAAAAGACTTGCAAAACTAATTTTCATATGCTACACTATTAGTATACCCCTGCCGGGATCGTCATATAAATGTTTACAGTATTTAAAACTTAGAAAAGAAAGCATTGCATAACCCTAAGGTTTTCAAACAGTTTCAAAGTAAGATAGGGATCGAACAAACCTGCTAAGCAGATGAGTGATACCCTATTTCTTCCTTCGGTGTAAGCTGAAGTAGGTTTGAAAACCTGAATTTAAAAACCTGATGGTTATGCACCAGCCTTGAAATTATTATCCAGTAACCCTTTTCACCTAAAAAAAGGTATTATTTCTGTATGCAATTTTTTTTCAAAACTAAACCCTCAATAGAAGAAACTATTAAGTCAATAAGAAAATTCTTGTATGACTTAATTTGCAAATACAGCGAATTTGAAGAAATTATTGAGTATCTATCAATTAATAATATTTTTTTCTGGCTTGAATTTATCACAGGTTTACCCAGTCGCAGCTTACAGGAAGAAAGAACATTTTATACACTTGAATTTAAAGACTTTATCACAACCCGAACACGTAAAACTCTAATCAAAAAGCTTATCAAGCATATAGAATCTGGGGTACCTTTGCTGGTGCAAAAAACAACTGGCCTCGGAGCTACAACCTCTATTATTTCTGTTGCTCTCTGGTATTTGTTCTTCAGACCTCATACCCGTATAGTTATTGTCTGTCCTTCACTTTCTGGAAACAGGTTTTCTTCAACTGCCAGAAAGCTTTTCGAGTATATACAGATGTTTTTACAGCTGTGTAACTACTGTAGTTGTGAGATGCGGCATCATAACGAAATATTCAGGTTCTATACAGTAGATAATATCCATTCAGGCAGTTCTATAGTGTTGCTGCCATCAAACAAACCACTTAACCTTGCACAACTGTTTTCTGCTGAAGATAAAATTCAGAATAAAGTAGTAATATTTGATGAAATGGCATTTCATAAAGAGGCTGATAATCTCTGGCATTCACTTGACGGAACCGGTGTAAACCGTATTGCTGTTTCTTCAGCTAATAGCAGGTCTAATTTGTTCTATGAGCTAGTAAACAGAGGCAATATACCGCTTCATACTATGCACTGGTTTCATGAACCTGAGTGCGACAAAAAATGGTATAAGAAAATATGCTCTGAGAATGATCCGGCCTGGGTTGAACAATACATAAACATAAACTACAGGTTTAAATATTCTAAACCATTGTTGTTAAAGGCAGTCAGTAAAACAGAAGAACAAAAGCAGGTTATAGAAATAGCCTGTGAGCAGGAATCAGAAATACAGACAAAATCTGAAACCTTAATCCTGCCAGCTAAAAACCACGTTAAACGAACCAGAAAACACCAAAAAGACCCAGGCACCAGAAAGCAGCATAGAAACCCCTATGTACTAAAAGAGCCTTCTGACTATAATACAGCTCTTCTTAAATACGTAACAACTGCCAGCCGCAAGAAAGATCCGGTCAGCGAGAAAACAGCAAAGGCCATAAGAGCATATAAAGATAAATTATCGGCAAAAGAGCCACGAATGGTTGAATCTATGAGTTTAGTAATGGGACTTGTAGAGAGAATCAAAAAAATGGAGAATCAAAAATCCAGCTTAAAAGATCTCAGGGCAGACCTGGATATAGATATAATGGAATCTCTCAGTTTATCGGCGAAGTTGCTGATTCCTGAGAGCATTAAGAGTTTTGTTAGCTGGTTAATGAAGAAGCTCCCGGCCTGACGGCCGGTCAGGGCCCGCCCACCCACCCCCAGTATTCAGGTTAATGCTTGCCAGGCCACCCCCAGCTTTAGCATTAGTACAGAATAATCTCCCCGTCCGTGCATGCAAACGCTAGAGTGCTAGAAAATAAACAAAATTTGTTACACAATTTAGTGCTGAAAAGTTTAAATTTTAATACGCTTATTTTAAAATATAGTGAATGCATAATTTAATACCTCATTAAATGAAGTCTTTTTAACTAAGAGCTTGATTTTTCAAAAGTGTTTCAAATGCGTTTACTATAATCTTATTAATTACCAAAAATTGAGGCCTGCCATGAAAAAACCATTACTTATACTTATATTATCAGCATTATTTATAGTTGTAACCATCTCAAAGACTCCAGCACTAATAAACCTGGATGATGAGAGTATTAAAATAGCCATCAAATATGGTCTTGATAATAGGTATTCAGACACAAAAACAATCCTGGGGCCTAACTGGATAGAAGGAGAAGATGGCTTCATACTCACTGTCTACTCTCCATTTATACAGCTTGCCACTAAAGCCAGATCACAGAATGTTCCCGGGGCTTCAGACGAGGATATAAAACTTGTCAAAAAAAGACTCGGCAGACAGCTTAACCAGATAACAACAAGACAGGAAGTCAGATTCATCGTCCAGATTGTCGGTTCAAATCCCGGTGTCTGTAAAGACTATAAAGCCTACGTCGAAGAATTCAAAGAACCTGAAGAAACAGAAGAAGATGCAGAAGGTAAAAAAGAAGGCAAAGGCTTCTGGATATTTAAAAAACGTGATAGCAAACCCAAAAAACTAAAAGCAGATAAAGAAGTTATCCAGAATAAAGCAGACCTTGATAACTATAATCCCCTGATGCCTTATTCCTGCTTCAATAGCTACAATTTCAAGTTTGATGCTATCAATAAGCTCGATAAATTCTACTTTGTACTCGAAGGCCCAAAAGAAAAAGAACGAAGATACCTGGTTGAAAAAAATGTTATTTTTTAATAATTTTAATAGCTGAAAGAAGCTTCTTGAAAGACTATTGCCTGAACCTATCATTCAAACAAAACAGTTTTTTTTAAAAAAAAGCAAAAGTTTTTTCATATTATACCGATTATAATATTGAACAAGCTAAACCACACAAGAGAAAACTTTTAATTATAGTATTATTGTATCTTTATTGGAGTGTAAAGTGACGAACCCCGGTAAAAAAGGTGCTTATGTAGATTATGATGACCCGTTTGAAGCAATATTTGCTTTAAATGTAGGTGATTTTGTTGCTGAAGACTTTCTTTCAAAAGATCTCTTAGAACGAATAAGCTCAAAAATAAACGTTTCCCCTGAAGAGAAATATAAACGACTAAAAGAGCAACTTCAAGAACTTATATCAATCTATTCAATTGATAATACTCTTAATCTTCTCGGCTTTGAAGGCGAAGAAGGTTTTGTTGTCTATGATTCAATAGCCATAACTATTGCCAATATGATAGGTATGGATTGCTGCAATATATTCCTTAAGCCTGATATATTGCCACTTTTAAAAACCACTACCAGCAAAGAACTTGTCCTTTTTGGCACTTCCTGTAAAGATAAATCAAGAGATACAGGGTTTGGATTCGGAGAAATTAGCCCCCTAACACAGGCCTACCGTGAAAAACAAACAATACAGATAAAAAATATTAAAATGAACCCTTACTGGAAACCCCGAAATGTGCTGGGAGAAAAAGAAATTGTATCTCTTTTGAGCGTTCCAATGCACTCAGGACAAACAGCCATAGGTATCATTAACCTCTATTCAAATGAAGAAAAGGAAATACCGCAGGCTAATATAAACCTCATAGAATCTATTGCGGCAATCTTTTCTGTTTCCATAAGGCTTCAAGACCTCATGGATGAAGCAAATGAACTTATAAAGGATGAAGGAGCTTCTTCCAGCGATATGACACGGGTGAGGGCTCAACTAACCGGCAGTATAGGCGATCTTGGCATTGAACAACAAAGATTTGTTGAAGCACTGGCAGGTGCCGTAGATGCAAAAAGTGACTTTACTAAAGAACACTCAAGAAAAGTTGCAGAACTTGCCAGATATATATCACTGGAAATGAACCTTAACGAGAAAACAATAGACCTTATATATTATGCCGGCTTGCTTCAAAACATCGGAAAAATTATGATACCCGGTGAACTCTTCTCTAAAAAAGAAAGCTTAACAGAAGAAGACTGGAAAAAACTTCAGGATCACCCAAATGTTGGTGTTAACTTACTGATGAAAGTGAACTTCCTCTCAGAGGTTGTGCCATATATAAACTATTATAGAGAAAGATGGGATGGCAAAGGCCAGCCCGAAGGTCTCGAAGGCATGAGCATACCACTTGGATCTCGTATTATAGCAGTTGCTGATGCATATCAGGCTATGGTCTCTGAAAGAGCTTACAGAAACCCCATGACAGAAGACCAGGCCATAAAAGTTATGAAAAAAGAAGCCGGCACAAAATGGGATCCTGCGGTGGTTGATGCCCTGATATCTTATATTTCACAGAAAAAAATTAAATAAATTTCTTACAGAAAAACCTTCTTCAGCTCAGGTAATTTTAATAATACTGTTATCAGCTATTTTTATAAATTACAGACACTATTTTGCGCTTTAATAGAGACATTTTTGAGCTCTGATGTGTGCTGTTTTTTTTTTCAACAAATTTTCAGACCGGTGCATAACTACGATAATAAAAATTTTTTTGTCTCGATTTTCAAAAATTTGAAAAGTAAATATATGGGCTGAATAAGCAGGTTTCTTCAAACTCCATACCTTCTTCATTTAATTATGGGGATAGCCTGTTTTGCAGGTGAAGGTGGATGCAACTGTATTACAGACTATACACACTTTCAAACTCAATTGAGTAAGATTGGATACAGCACTTGCAACAATTTTTTTCAAGTACTTATTACCGCAAAATAGCAGCACAGTGTTTCAACTCTGACCAAGACAAGGGTTTCAAAAATCAAGAACTTTTCAAGATATGCATCAGTCCTTTTTTTAGGGTATAATATACTGGGTCTAAAAAGATCACAGGTTCCAGGCTGATCCCGGCCCTAACATTGACTAAGTGACATTATTACGCCGGGTTATCCTTTGATAACATTTTTTAAACACACAGCTGTATTGTTTTGTATTTTGGTTCAAAGAGCTTATGTCTATCAACCAGGAAAAAATAGCCGAAATCATCCTGAACACTTCCTTATTTGGTAATCTCTCAGAAACTAACCGGCTTGAAATTGCCAGTAAGATGAGAGAAGAGTTGTATGATTCTCGAGAAAATATTGTTAATGCAGGTGATCATGGTGATTCACTATACCTTGTTGTAGAAGGACTGGTTGAAGTGCTTGGTAATGACTGCATAACAGGTGACGTTTTTGTGCTTGCTCACCTGGGCCCTGGAGACTGCTTTGGTGAAATGTCACTCCTGACAGGCGAGAAAAGAAGTGCAACAGTCAGGACATTCGAAAAAACAAGGGTATTAAAACTTGACAGCAAGTCTTTTGACGACCTGTTACTACGTTCTGCCCATATGGGGCTATCAATAAGTAAGATCCTTGCCCAGAGACTGGCTAAACTCAACCAGAGATTTGAAGAATTAAAGGGCAAACAAACAGTACTAAATAAAATGTTTAGTACTGAACTTGATATTCACTCTGAAGTTGCTGTTGTAGGCCGCAGTAATGCTATTAAAAAGGTGGTTGAACAGATCAATGAAATTGCTTTTTCCAGCGGCGTACACGCTATCAAAGGCCAGAGCGGTACTGGCAAAAGCTATATCGCACGCCTGATTCACCGTAGCGGCATAAGAATTAGTGACCCCTATATAGTTATGGACTGTAAAAATTACCTGCCTGAAAACCAGCATACAAAACTTATGGGCGGGCCTGATGAACCTGGTTTTATTAAAATGGCCCACTCCGGTACTATTACACTCTTAAATTGCTCTAAACTTAAAGAAAATATTTTTAAAGATCTTTTAAAAATGTATAAAACTACTAACTCACCTGAAAAAATGCCGTTAATATTATGTATTTACGGTGAGCAAGACCCTGTTCAAGATTATTTCAGCAAGGATAAAGTACTTGAAGTCCCGCCTCTTACAGCCAGAAAACAAGATATACCTGTAATAGCAAAAAAACTACTTGAAAGACTTGATAAAACCAGCCACACGAGACCTGTACGTTTATCCAATGATGCCCTAACCAGGCTGCTTGAGCACAACTGGCCTGAAAATCTCAGAGAACTGGAGTCGGTATTAGAAAGAAGTCTGGTGCTCTCTAAAGACCCTGTAATATCAGCAGATAAAATCATTTTTGACCTGCCATCAGCCATGCAGGATCCCTATCTTGAATCGGTTAAATCGCTGGCCATAGCTCTTGATGCTAAAGATCCTTATACCGCAGGGCATTCTGAAAGAGTTGCAAAATATTCACGTATGATTGGCAAATTATTAGACCTCCCTGAAGACTTTCTTGAAAAGCTTTATACACTTGCCCTCTTCCATGACGTAGGTAAAATAGGCGTTCCCGAGAGTATACTGCGCAAACAAACCCACCTGACAGAAGAAGAATATGCTCAAATACAAAAACACCCTGAAAGCTCGCTTAGAATATTGCAACCCCTCACAAAATACTTTAACGAAATTGATGCTGTCCTGCATCATCATACACACTACGATGGTACAGGTTATCCAGCCGGGCTTGCCGGAGAAGCCATACCCATAGGTGCAAGAATTATATCTGTAGCCGATACCTTTGATGCAATGACAACTGACAGACCTTACAGAAAAAGTCTCCCTATCAATATGGCTATTGAAGAACTTAACAGGGTCGCTGGCAAACAATTGGACCCTATTATAACAAACACAATGATTCAAATTGTACAGAATGGTTGCTTTATTCAAGAATAGTCTGATGAAAAAGTTTAATATTAAAGATCATACATATTATATGAATCAGGTTTTAACCCTAGCAAGCAGTTCAGGGCAAGATATACCTGTAGCAGCCTTAATTGTAAAAGAACATAACATTATTGCCTCTTCAATAAACAAGAAAGAAAAGCTTAATGACCCTACAGCCCATGCTGAAATGCTTGTTATTAAAGAAGCCTGCAAAAATCTAAACCGCTGGAGACTCGATGATGTTATCCTTTATACTAACCTGGAACCTTGCCCTATGTGTGCAGCAGCAATTCTTTATAGCAGAATACCTGTTGTGGTCTTTGGCGCCTACGATAAACTCTATGGTGCATTCGGCAGCGCTATAGATCTTGGCAATTTCAGCCGTATTTCATCTCCGCAAATTATCGGCGGAATAGAAGAAGAAAAAGCAACTGCACTTTTAAAGCTTTATTTTGATAAAATGAGAACTTAACAGGTATGATTATTAAATAAATTTGAAAGGGTTTCAGAATGTCTGCTCATATAATTTCTAACGTTGAAAAAAACCTTGCAACAATTACTTTAATGAAAGACCCTTTAAATATTCTTGACATCGAAGACCTTCAGCTAATTAACAAACTTCTCTGTGCTCTTAATGAAGATAAAAATATCAAATGCCTTGTTATAAAAACAGCCCTGAAAAACTTTTCTGCCGGAATAGACATTAAAGAACATAATGAAAAAGACATCATAAGGATATTAAATGAGCTTAATACTCTTACTGAGAATCTTTTAAACTTTTCGTATCCAACTGTTTCTGCTATAAAAGGAATGTGCCTTGGAGGGGCAATGGAAATAGCCCTTTTAACTGATATAACACTTGTATCCCGCAATGCAAAATTAGGACAACCAGAAATAAAATTGGCACATATGGCTCCGCTTGCTATTGCCCTCTTACCTAGTATAACCGGATATAAAAAAGCAGCAGAACTGATTCTGACTGCCAGAACTATCACCGCAGAAGAAGCTGTTAATTATAACATAGCTAACAAAATCTTTGAAGATGATCAGTTTGATATAAAGTCTGATAAACTTATTAATAACCTGACAGGATATTCAAAGACTGCATTAAAAAGCAACGTAACAGCTTTAAGAAAGCCATTAATAGAAAGCGTAAAGAACAAAAGCAATATGATTAATGAAATATACTTAAAAGAGCTTATAAAACACCCTGATTCACTTGAAGGAGTAAATGCATTCTGTGAAAAACGCAACCCAATCTGGCAGGAATAATTAATGACAGAAAATAAGATTGAACATCCCTGTTATAATGCTGACCTGCTAAATACTACAGGAAGGATACATCTACCAGTTGCTATTCACTGTAACCTTCAGTGTAATTATTGTGCAAAATCTTTTGACTGTCCCAATGAAAATCGCCCCGGAGTCTGTACAATCCCTCTCAAAGTAGATAATGTCAAAAATTATATTGAAGTTGCCCTGCAAAAACATCCTTGCATAAAAATAGCTGGAATTGCCGGCCCTGCTGAAGCTCTTGCAGATGTTGATACCTTTGAAAAAACTTTTATGATTGTTAAAAAATATTTTCCTACTCTGAAAACCTGTTTTGCAACAAATGGAATAATGTTAGCAGATTATATTAACCTTATTAACTCTCTGCAAATAGACTATATCACCATTACTATTAACGCTTTATCTTTACCAGCAATTCAAAAGATTTATTCATGGGTCTATTATGACTCTAAATATTACTATGATGAAGAAGCTGCAAAGATTATACACAACAAACAGACAGAAGCACTGAAAAAACTTTCTGAAAACAACTATAAATACAAAATTAACACGATACTAATTGATGAAATAAACTTTGATGAAGTAGAAAACATTGCAAAAGTAGGTCATAAATACGGTGCAGCAGCCATAAACCCTGTTTCATTGATACCTGTCAAAGGAACAGCATTTGAAAATGCAAACATTGTTAAACCTGAAATACTTGCTGAAATTAGAAAGAGGTGTAAACAATATCTACCTGTTATTAAACATTGCAAACTTTGCCGGGCAGATGCAGTAGGTTTCCTTTAAGACCAACCCTTTTAAGGTAATTACCTTGAAAAATACCTTTTATTACTGATAATATTATTGTTATAATCTTAAATAACTCATTTCTGTGGTCTTTATATGGTTAGGTAATTATTCCTAGAAAATAGTAGAAATTTAGGCATTTTCAACATAAAATAATGAATGACAAATATCAGGAGTAAAGTTTTTAATGAAGAAAAATCTCTTTATATCCTTAGGAGTAATGGTTTTATTAACATTAATTGTAGGCTATACTGCTTATAACCTGAGCAGCAGAATGACAGACCTTTCAGATCTTGTTACTAAAAGCGTCTCAAAAAAACTTTTTCTGGAAGAAATCTCATCAACTGTTGATAGACTTGTTAAAAGGGTTGATATTTACTTATTAAACCCTGATGACCGAATTAAAGAAGAAATAAAACGTCTTAACGTAGATATTTCAAACAGGTTTAAATCTCTTAGATTCATTAGCGATAAAGCATCTTCAGAAGCTATGAATATTGATTTAATTGAAAATTATTATCATAACAACATATATGATCTTATACAGCAAATTATTAAGACCAGAGATAATCCTGATTCTACTGAAAATACTGAAGAAATGCTTAATAAACTTTATGATAACAATTTTCAAATAGTTTCACAAATTAATACCCTTAAAGATATAGCTATACCAACCTATCAGGATAACATTCAACAGCTAAAAAACTATTCTAAAGGGGTTACACTTACTATAACTCTTGTATGTGTTCTGCTGGGTATTATTTTAATGTCTATTTCTATTAACCATCTTACAACACTGTATGAACAGATAGAAAAACAGGCAAAAAGGGAACGAGTAGTTAAGGAATTAACAACTGCTGTTTGCTCTACACTTGATTTAAAAGTAATATTTGACATTGCAACAAGAGAAATTACTAAGACGCTAGGCATTGATAAATGTATGATTCTTGAATATTCAGATGAAGGTACTATATCAATTAGTTATAGTTATGTTAACCCTGATTCTAAGCTTGATCAAAATAACTTATGCAATGAAATTATTGTCAATAAAGAGAATCCACTTCTTATTGAAGCTCGAGAAACCAAATTACCACTTGTTATTAATGATGTGAAAACTAATAAACCTTATAAAAGAGAGCTTAAACAGTATCGAGAACTGGGTATTTTATCTTTTGTAATTGTACCTATAATACTGCACGATAACAGGATTTATGGTTTTATTCAACTTGAAAACTACGATAAAATTAAAATATGGACAAAAGAAAGTGTAGAACTCATTACTGATATATCAAATCAGCTAACAATAGCTATTTCTAATGCTAAACTATACAAAAATGCAAAAGAAAAATCTGAAGAAGCCAATAAACTGGCCAAAGAACTGGAAAAGAACCTTATAGAAATAAAGATGATAAATAAAGAACTGGTGTTCAGCAACGAATTAAACGTAAAAATACAGGAAGATGAGCGACTTAGAATAGCACAGGATCTCCATGATGAAATTATTCAAGGCTTGATTGGTATGGTAAGAAAAGCTGACAATCTACTGGATGACAATAAATTTGAAATTCAAAATGATGTTAGATTACTTATAGCACAGATCAGAAAAATTTGTCAGAATCTTAGACCAAGTATACTAGATGATCTTGGATTGCATAGTGCTGTTGAGTGGCTTCTTGACGATCTTGAAAAATACGGGGTTGTTCCTCATTTAAACATAGAAGAAGAAAATAGTATTAAATTACCTGAAAAAACTGAACTTGTTGTTTTTAGAGTAATTCAGGAACTCACAAGCAATATTAAAAAACACTCTAAAGCAACTAATGCCTGGTTAAATCTCTGCTATAAAAGGAATGGTATCTATATTGAACTTAAAGATGATGGCCGTGGATTTAAATACAATAAAAATGAAAAACCGCAAACGCTTGGCCTGATTGGTATTAAGGAGCGTATTAAAAGCGTATCAGGCACTATAGATATTGATCCAACAATAGATCAAGGGACAAGTGTTAATTTCTTTATTCCTTTCGAGAAGGTCGAAGATGAGAAATTACAAGAGGAAGTAACTTTATGAGCAAAATAAGTATAATATTAGCTGATGACCACGCTGTAGTAAGAGAAGGCACCAGGCGAATGCTTGAAGAAGATCCTGATATAACAATATTGGCTGAAGCAGAAAATGGAAATGATGCTATAAACCTTACCCTGGTTAAAAAACCTGATATACTCATTGTGGATATCTCTATGCCTGATATCAATGGCCTTGAGGTCTTAAAAAGAATAAAAGCAAAGGTTCCAGAACAAAAAGTAGTGTTTTTTACTGCTCACTCTGATTTGCAATACGTTAAAGCTGCTATAAAACACAATATAGATGGATACTTAACAAAAAGTATTGATCTGAGACAGCTAAACAGCTCAATAAAAAAGATTTTAGGTGGTGAACGTGTAGTTTCTCAGGATATTTCCTCACTGTTGGCAACTCAATTCTGGAGTAAAGTCAAGAGCCCTGCTGATTTAACCCCCAGAGAACACGAAATTATGGTGCTTGTCGCAAGAGGTAAAAGCAATAACGAAATAGCAGAAGAACTTTGTATAGCAATAAGAACTGTTGAAACACACGTAGCAAATATCTTAAAGAAATTAAAGTTCTCTAACAGAACACAAATATCCAGCTATGCCTACGAGCAGGGCTATATTTAAGACCGGTATTGTTTAATATGTTTGTTAAAATGAGAAAATTTTTAGTTGTATCATTATTATATTTACTTTTAAGTGCAAATATTGTTGTATATTCGCAAGAAAATAACTATTTTGAAGATTTAAAACCTACTGAACTTACTGAAATAATTGAAAAAGATTATACTCAAGCCGCAAATCTATATAATGAAGGAGAATTGGGAAAAAGTATCAAAATACTTAATAATATTTTACTCAAAACCCCTGATTATAAAGAATTGCAATATATCCTCGCCTTATTATACGTAGATTCAGGCGATTATAAAGAAAGCGAAAATACATTTAAAAAGATTATCAAGCAAAATAATACTTTTAAACCGGCTTATTATGATCTGGTAAGCTTATATATCAAACAAAATAACCATAAAGAAGCTATAAAAGTTTTAAAACAATATTTATCTGTTGAAAAAGACGATATTAAAACATTATTTAACATTGCTAATCTCTATGGACTCACAGGAGATTATTATAATGCTATTAAATACTTTGAAACTATTTTACTACTTGAACCTGAAAATATTCAAGTATTGAAAACCATTGCACTTGCTTATAAACAAGTAAATGATTTTGATAGTGCTATTATTTATTTCTATAAAGTCATTTTATTACAAAAAAATGCAGGGGTATATAATGATATTGGCTTATGCTATATAGCCAAACATAATTATGATAAGGCTATTGATATTATTGAAAGAGCTCTTGCCCTGGATCCAGACAATGTTGATTACCTGTTAAATCTGTCTCTGGCTAATATTGAAGCTGGCAACAATGATCAAGCTTATAAAATTTTAAATAAGGTACTAAATCTTGATCTAACAAACCAAAAAGCTTTTTCATTGCTCGTTTATCTATCTGATAAAATCAGAAATCCCGATGAAACAAAAATAAATAACTTATTAACAGAAGAAAAACTAAACAAATCTGAAGAAATAGCTTTCTTACTACAGGAAAACAACCCTTTGACAGATTATATTATAAACCTCGATTTAGAAACATACTTTAAACAACGATTGCCATATGACAATACCCTGAAAGAGTTTGAACCACAATCAGATATTATATATGATCAATTGAATCCTGATAAAATAGATGCTTCTGGTTTTTACAAAAAAACAGAAAAATCTTCTGATGACGATAAAATGGAAGAAAATAAGATTGAAAAACCTGTAGAATCGGATGAAACACTGGATAGCGAAAATGAAGATACCATTAAAACAGAGCAAACCGAAATATACAACAGAGATTCAATCAGTAATCAGATTGCTTTGTATCAAAAACTTTCCGTTTTAAAGCCAGATAACATAGATGTAAGGTATAAGTTAGCACTAAATTACTTTAGGGCAAATGAATTTGAGAAAGCAGAAAATGAATTACAGCATATAATAAGAATAGATGATACAATGCTGGATGCTTTGTTCTTACTAGGTGTTGTTTATACCAGCATGGATGATCTTGACAAAGCACGGGCAGTCTATAACAAAATATTAAATCAGGGTAAAAATGATTTTGAAATCTATAGCCAGCTTGGATACATATATTATTCAATGAAAATATATGATAAAGCTATTTATGAAATTAAAAAAGCCCTCGAATACAAACCAGAAGATACAATGTCTCGCTTTTTACTTGCATTAGCTTATGATAAAACAAATAATCATTATGATGCTATTAATCAATACAAGCATATACTGGAAATTGAACCTGAAAACATTAATGCACTAAGGGGTATAGCAATTATGTATATGACACTAAAAAGATTTGATGAGGCTTCAACATATTTTGAAAAACTTCTTTCACTATTTCCAGAGGATAAGAAGGTATATATGGAACTTGTAAAGCTTTATATGACGCATTCAAGGCCAATTGCTGCTATTGAAATCCTTAAGAGGTTTATACAAACATTTAATGATGACCCTGAAGGCTTTTATATGTTGGGCTCTATCTATGCTAAAAATAATGAATATGAAAATGCGCTTGAAAATTTAAAAAAAGCCATTTTAATTGATCCAGATAATCCTCTTTATCATTATGCTCTGGCAAATCTATATATTGAAAATAATGAGCTAGAGCTTGCAAAAAAAGAAATTGAGATCCTTATACCTCTTGATGAAGGTATGGCCGAAGAGTTAAAACAATTTATTTACTGATATGAATCAATTGGTCAAAGAATTCTATAATCTTAATCCTTATCCCCGGGTAATAATACCAGTTAAAAGAACATTGCTACCAGGAACATTTGAAAATTACTACAAAATATTAAATAGACCTGTCCCACAGAAACCCAGAATACTAATTGCAGGCTGTGGAACTGTATCAACAGCCGCTATAGCAAATAGCTACACTAGCGCAGAAATAATATACGCTGTTGATATTAGTGAAAAAGCTATTGAAATAGCTAAAAGATCCTGTTCAAAACTAATGAAACCTGAAATTAGATGGATAGTTGCTGATATTAGTTCAACAGACTTTACCAAAAATATTCTGGAACATAATTTTGATTGGATTCACTGTACAGGAACTCTTCACCATCTAGAAAACCCTTCTGCTGGAATTAATAACCTTTCTCAACTACTTTCAGATGATGGAATTATAAAATGTCAGGTCTATTCAAAAGGTGCAAGACTCTTTATAGAATGGGCTAGAGCTGCATTTAAAAGCAAGAATGCTAAAAATACTGCTGATGTTAAGTATATTCTTGATGCCCTTACAGACTCTCACCCATTCAGGTTTGCTTTATCGACGTATCCTGAATCCTTAACCGAACCTGGCCTGAAAGATGGTTTTTTACACCCGCTGGTTAATACCTTTTACGCAAATGAATGGGGGAAAATGTTTAATGACAATGAATTAGAATTATCCTGCTGGAAAAATCTCAATTATATAAAAGATGCTGGAGAAATATTTCCTGTAAAACTTTATGAAAACTTTAAAAAACTAAAACTAACTGAGCAGATTACTATCATGGAAAAACTTGGAGAATGGAGAAGCGATTTTAACTTTATAGCAAGCAAACAAACGGGATCAAAAACTGAAAAACTACCTGATAGATATACAAAAACTGATATTATTATTAAAGATAACCATAATATTTCTTATTCGAGATATTATATGTGGCATGAATTCAAATCAGCACTAAAATTAATTGATTCAGATCTTGATGCAAACCAAATGAGAGGAATAATAAACCATCTAAGCCCTAAATGCTGGGGCAATAACTTGAAAAGTCTGATGCTTAGATTTAAATGGTCTGCCTGGAAAGATGAAGCACGAAAAAACGCATCTATAAACAATATTTTCAGTGAAAACATTGATGAATTACTGGAAGATTACTTTAATAATGACCATAAACAAAAATACTATATACCTTCAGCTTTTGACTGGGAATGGAAACAGTGGCAGGAAGGTTTTTTTAACTGGAAAATATAAACATTCACAGGTTTTCTTATATGAAATAACTTGTTAAATCAACCTAATAACCGCTGGAAGACATCTTTTTATCTGTTACCATAGCCACACCAGCACTTGCACCAATCCTTTCAGCACCTGCTTCAATCATTGCAACAGCTGTTGCCCTATCTCTAATTCCTCCACTGGCTTTGACTTTAAGGCCGTGCTTGTGAACGACCTCATACATAAGCTTGACATCTTCTACTGTTGCACCTTTACCACTCTTAAGCATCCCTGTAGATGTTTTAACAAAAGCAGCATTCGCCTCTACAGATAATACACAGGCTGTTATTTTCTCTTCTTCAGATAACAGTCCTGTTTCAATGATAACTTTAACAGGTGCTTTGCCAGCAGCTTTTACGATTTCTTCAATTTCTTTCTTGACAAGAGCATAGTTACCAGTCTTTAAGGCCCCTATATTAATAACCATGTCAATTTCTTCTGCACCATTTACAATACATTCCTTTGTTTCGAGTACTTTTATCTCAGTTGAGTGCTCACCGAGCGGAAAACCAACAACGGCAGCCACTTTAACATCACTACCCTTGAGCTCTTCCGATGCCTGTTTGACATGAATCGGGTTGACACAAACTGCATAAAAATTATATTCTCTAGCCTCCTGACAGATTTTAGAGATCTCTTCTCTGGTTGCTCCAGGTGCTAGGAGTGTATGGTCAATGTATTGAGCGAGATTAACTATATCTTTTTGAGGTACCGACTTTGGTACACCCAGTTGCTTTGCTGTCAGTAGTGTTTTAGCGGCTGCTTCCACCAGTTCAAGGTTAAAGTAAGCTTCGTGAATAGTTTTACCAAGCGTAATTAAGCCATTATGAGCCAGTAATACAGCATTATAAGCTTTAATATGTTTCTTGATAGAATTAAAAATGGCAGTAGTATCCCCATGCATTGCAAAATCAGAGGTAGGCACCTTTTTTAATACGTGATTAGTTTCAGGCAATGCTGTTATATCCAGTGGAGACCCGGCAATAGAAAAGGCAGTGGCTACAGGAGGATGTGACCAGATAACAACGTTAATATCAGGACGTTCTTCATAGATAGCAAGATTAACTTTCCCTCCAGAAGATTGTTTTAAGGCACCTGATACCTTTTTATTATCTTTATCAATTATAACTAGCTGTTCATTATCCAGAAGTCCTTTACAAACCCCTGAAGGTGTAACAATAATCCTGTTGTCATTCACTTTGCAAGACATATTGCCTTCTGTACCGGCAACAAAGCCTTTATTGTGCATAAGATGACATATTTCAATAAAATCTTTTTTAAGTTTGTTTTCTAAAGTCATATTTATTGCCCTATCTTAATTTCGTCTATTATACCCAGGATAATACCGTGAATTGGTGCACTGTTATCACCAAAAATTTGTCTGCAAGTATTTCCCTCACGTGATGCCAAGACATAATCATCCGGGCCTGCCTGTACTGAGTCAAGAGCGAGGAACGACTGTCCATTATTCTTGCCTGTTTTTGGGTCAACAGGCTGAACCAGCAATATTTTACTGCCTTCAAAAACTTCTAATTTGTGAGATGAGACGACTCTTTTTTTAACTTTGCAAACAATCATGGTGTTAATTTACTCCACTGAATCTATAATTCCTGTTATAGCAGCATCTATACTGTTCAGAGGGCCAGGTAATGCAAGGCAGGCTTCCCTGCTGGTTACCATGAAAACCCTGTCACCTATACCTGCCTGAACAGTATCAACTGCAACCAGAGGTTCACCTGTTTCATTAAAGTTTTCATCAGTTATAATAACCAGTAATAGCTTTTTACCCTCAAGACAGGGATCTTTTCTGGTTGTAACGACTGTTCCTATTACTTTTCCTAAAAACATATTAAGTCCTTTTAAAGAATAAATCTTGTTATGTCGTTGTGTGGAGCTGGTATAACAATCTTTTTAACCAGCAAACCTTCCTGACTAACCAGCTCAGCACCTGAATCTACAGCAGCTTGCACTTCAGAAATATCTCCACTGATTGTAACAAAAGCTTTCCCTCCCAATCCTGTTGCAAGTCTGAGTTCTATTAAAGTTACATCAGCTGTTTTAGCTGCTCTATCTGCAGCTATAATAGCTGATGCCACAGAAAAAGTTTCTATAATTCCCAGTGAATCAATTTCATCAACTTTTGTCGTGCCTGAAATAGCCGGATAAACCTGATAGTGGGTAGTTGGTAAAAATAGTTCGTCGATTAAATGATAAGAGGCAAAGTGTTTTCCAATTTTTAAAGCTTCTTCAACAGCTGCAACTTCCCCCGTAATGAGAATCACATATTTGCCAGGGCATATAGTCATTGCTTCTATAACCCTAACAGGTGCTTTTTTAACCATTTCATCAAGGCATTTGATGCCTATGGCGATGCTATTAACTTCTATCAGTGCAATACAGATTTCTTTCATTATGACCTCTTGATATGAATTTGACTATCGCTGATTGCCACTATTTTTCCATCAATAGAAGAATGAATTTTTGCGCCCAGTTTATTTTCAGGTATATCAGCAATTAATTCTCCTTTTTTTATTCTGGCACCAACTTTTACAGCTGGAATTGAAGGTACACCTATATGCTGACAGAGACTTATTTTAACTGTATCAGGTAAAATAGCTTTTTTCAGGTATTCTGGTTGAATATTATAGTATTTTTGTAAATCCAACCGGCCAATTAGCCTACTTGTTGGAACCTTTCTGTCTTCTCTAACATCTATATCAACTTCATAGTCATCATACATTCTTTTAAACTGGAATTTATTCGCCATCAGTGCCTGTTTAATATCAATGTTCACTCTGTGAGGGATCAGTCCCATAGGGCAAGAATACATACTGCAAAGGCCACACTCACTGCATAAATTGGCAGATATTACATTTTCAGGAACATCAGATAAATTATAAGCAATGGTTCTCATAATTTTATGAGGTTCCAGCGGATGACCAATCAAGCCTCTGGGACAAAGTTCTGAACATGTGGTACACTGACAGCAAACTGATTTTGCCAATTTTAGTGTTGTGTTTATGGGTTGAATTCTTCTTTGAACCAGTATATGATCTTCTGGCAGAACAAGAATCAGGCTGGTAGTCTTTATAACTGTTTCAGATTCAATATTGTCAACCAGTTTACCCATCATAGGCCCACCATGAATAATCTTAAAATCAGATATAACAGAACCTCCAGCATGTTTAATGGCTTCAACGAACGACATTCCAAGCGGTAAGTAAACATCAACCGGGTTATTAACTTCGCCTGCTATAGTTACAAAGCGTCCTGTTACTGGAATATCATGCAGGGCATCATAAATCTGAACAAGAGTTGTAACATTCTGAACTAGACAGCCAACTTCAAGAGGTAATGACCTCTCAGGTATAACTTTACCGGTTACTTCAAATACAAGAATAAACTCATCACCAGCCGGGTAAAAGTCCTCCAGAAGAAAAATTTTGATCCGGCTGTCATTAAAGGTTTTAAGCGCTTTATTTATTATACTTATGTACTTTTTCTGTTTACTTTTTAATGCAATAATACCCTCTTTAGCACCTGTTATATCAAGGACTACAGAGATTGCCCCGAGTAATTTATCAGTATGTTCAGCTATTTCAATAAAATCAGCATTGACAAGAGGCTCACAGGAAGCAGCATTAACAATTAAAGTTTGAACACTAGAGTTCAACTTCACATATGCAGGAAACCCGGCTCCGCCAGCCCCTACTATACCTGCATTTTTGACCTTTTCTATAACCTCTTGTTTGGTAAACTGCATTTTTAGGTAATCCTGAAGTAATCAGCGAGTGTACAACGGCGTTCTCGTCCAAAATCTTTTGCAGATGTCAGGCCTTCTCCAGTCGGAGAAGCAATTGTAAAGGATGTAAAACCCTCTCCTCCATATCCTAAACCAGCGTAAGATGGTGCATTCTTGACAAAAATTGAAGTATTACACTTTCTGGCCATCTTATGAAGCTTATCAATATTTTTAGAATGCATTGTTGCTGTGTGAAAACAACCCTGTTCTACTTCATAAGCTAGGTCAATAGCTTCATCTACATTTCTTACCCTGACAATAGGCATTATAGGAGTGAGCATTTCTGTCCACACGAACGGGTGATTTCTATCAACTTCGGCAATAGCCAGTCTAATTTCGTCACCTACGGTGATACCAACTTCTTTTAGGATTTCAGAGGGGTTTTTACCAACGAATTTCCTGTTCATTTTGCCATGTTTGCCATCAGGATACATCTCTGGCAGAACGACCTTACGCAATCTTTCTGTCTGATAGGTATTCAGCTTAAAACAATTAGCCTTTTCCATTTCTTTAATCAGTTCATCTGCTACAGAATCGACAACAATGACCTCTTTTTCAGCTATACAGATAATATTGTTATCCAGTGAAGCACCAGCAATTATGTCTCTGGCTGCTTTCGATATATCAGCTGTCTCGTCAACAACTGCTGGCGGGTTTCCAGGACCTGCTGCGATACATTTTTTGCCACTGGCCATAGCAGCTTCAACAACACCTCCACCGCCAGTAACAACAAGCATTCTAATACCAGGGTGTTTCATAAGTTCTTGCGCAGATTGAATAGTAGGCTCAGCAATTAGGGTTAATAGGTCAGGTGGACCACCAGCAGAGGTAATAGCTTCATTAAGAACCTCAATACAAAACTTTGAGACATTTTTAGCTGCCGGGTGTGCATTAAAAACAACGCTATTACCTGCTGCTATCATCCCTATTGCATTACAGATAATAGTTTCAGTCGGGTTAGTACAAGGTGTAATAGAACCAATAACTCCATAAGGGGCCCATTCTACCAGTGTTAACCCACTATCACCAGTATATGCAACAGGTTTAACATCTTCTATGCCTGGTGTCATTTCTATGACGACTTTGTTCTTAATAATCTTATCTTCATAGCGTCCTAGGCCGGTTTCTTCATTTGCCATTTTGGCAAAATCATTGATATGTCTTCTGCTATATTCCCTAATAGCCTCAATAATATTGCCCCTATCTTTAAGTGACAAATTATTTAGCCTATTGAATGCAATTTTTGATGCTTCAACAGCTTCATTAACATTGTTATAAGTACCTTTACTTGCTCCTGGGCTATAAACACTATTCCCTGAACTAGAAGCAACAGGCTGCTGCCATTTTTCTTTTCGTTCAGCGGTAGTTTCACCTTCAGAAGCAAGCTTATTCATAACCCTGTCAACGATGGCTTGAATTTCAGTTGAATTAATACTCATAGATTATCTCCATTATTAGGAGGGCTGGAAATTATTTCTGGTAAGTAACCTTTCCGTCTTTTTCAACAGTATCTACAATAGCCACAATTACTGTGTCAACAGGTTTATTCTCGGTTATATCTGTTAATCTTGCTGAACTACCGGCAGAATAGAGAACAATTTCTCCTGTCCCAGCGCCTACAGAATCGACAGCAACCACCGTACTCCCTTTTAGGTCTATTTCAGGGGTTACCTGTTCAACAAGCAGTAATTTCAGGCCTTCTAAACGGTAATCTTTTTGGGTGGATACTACCGTCCCAATAACTTTACCCATTAACATAAATTAAACACCTTCAATTAGTCTTTTTTATCCTGTCTGCCGAGTGGAAGAACTTCGTCAACATTAGTATGAGGACGAGGTATAACGTGAACAGATACGAGTTCACCAACTTTTTCGGCTGCTTTTGATCCAGCTTCAATAGCTGCTTTAACAGCGGCAACATCTCCCCGGCAAATGGCTGTCACATAACCACCACCAGTTTTTTGAAATGATACTAATTCGACTTTGGCAGCTTTAACCATAGCGTCTGATGCTTCGATCATTGCAACAAAGCCTCTTGTTTCAATCATGCCTAATGCATCGTTTTGAACCATTATTTACCTCCTAAAAACTATTTTTCGACTCCTTCCAGTGTTTCAAGCATCTTGATGGCAGCTTCGCTAGCAGAATCAATTTCTGATTCAGGCCCTGAAAGGTAAAGTCTGCCGAATGCACCAACAGGTTTTAAATCTACCAGAGTGACGTTTGCTGCTTTTTCTGCTTCATTAGCTGCAAATGTAACATATCCTGCTGGTTCAGTTTCAAGAATAAACAGTGATTCACCGGGAATAATCATTGAACCATATCTTACTCTGTTTATGAGCTGGGTTTGATAGGGTTCAATATTACGAATAACCTGGTTTGAAACCAGTTTTGGCTTAACACGATCGTTTTCTTTTAAGCCGAGATGATCTAGAACTGCCAGCCCTGCCTGCCGTACTTCTCCCTGATCTTCATGGTGAACTTCGAGCAGACCAAAGGCTCTTTCAACAACCTGCATAGCTGGTTGTACTTTTGTAGCTTTAAGAGCAACATCAGTAATCTTATTAATAGCCATGCCAGGAGCTATTTCAATGTATAGAGCCGCAACTCCTGGAACAGGTAAAAACCCTCTTGCAGTTGTAGCTATGAAAGAGGCCAGTTGAGGCTGTAATTGATCTAAAAACACATAGGTTCTTAACTGGGTCATAGAAATTCTCCTTTAAGAAAGCCCCTCACTGTGTAATTACAGTCTATAATAAGGTTGAATAATCCCCTCTGAAAAATTTCTTTTGGTAGAAAATTTTCTTCAGATCTTTTTATATACCACAATTTTCAACATTTTTCAAACATTAAAATCTGATTTACCCATAATTGCTGAACAAATAAATTACTACAACCATAAATAGTCTTTCATAGTAGTAGGTCTGGGATATCGCAAACCTCAAAATACAGGTACAACAGGATAAAAGAGGTATATTTTAATACTGAGCGGCTATTGTTCTTTATTTGAAAGCTTTTCAAGTAATAATCTTACGAAGGTATAGAATTTATCGACAGATGAGATTCTTACTCTTTCTTTTGTGGTGTGTGGATCAAAAATATCTGGCCCTACTGATATCTGGTCAATTTCAGGATTTTTTTTGGCAAACTGGGCATTTTCAAGCCCACCATGGCATGTATATACTCTGGGGTCTTTAACTCCAAGTTGTTTATAAGCTTCTATAGCCAGTTTTGTTAGATCACTGTTTTCTTTTGGTTGCCATATTGGTGAAGAATTAAATGGTTTGATCTTTTCTCCGAATAGTTCTGATAGTTGAGTAGTTGTTTTACTGAACATTTCATCTTTTTCAGACACGTCAGAGCTTCTCATGCTTACAGCAAGTTCCATTTGGCCATCATTAAGGTTTAAGATGCCCAGATTTTGAGATGTTTTTGTATCTCCATTTTTATATATGCTTTTCATTCCTGTATGAAGTTGATTACCAAGTATATCAAGTAATTTAGACTGGAAATCTGGTGTTAAAACTTTTGTTCGGGGTGATTCATTTTCTTTTTCAGTTGTAATTGAAACTTTCAGGTGAGGGTCAGTTTCTTTCTGGGTTTCTTTGATAGAGTTCAGCGCATCTGTAAGTTTATTTACTGTTTCATTCAGTTTGTTTTCAGGCACCAGTATTTCTGCAATACCTTCCCTGGGTATAGAGTTAGATTTATCTCCACCTGTAATACTTGTTATTCTGACATCAGGATAGTTACTTAACTCTTTTAATAGCGCTTTAAGTGGATTTAGCCGGCCCTTATTAATGTCTACCCCTGAATGCCCGCCTGTTGCCTCTTTCAGGCTAACAGTTAGTTTACGGTTGTTGTTGTTTCCGATTTCTTCAAGCGGAACATTTCTTATTTCTTTGAATGTGTGCATTCCAGCGCATCCGATAGTAATTTCTCCATAGGTTTCAGAGTCCATATTTATAAGTGTTTTACCATAAAGGTCACTGGCTTTCATTGCTGCTGCGCCATACATTCCTGTTTCTTCGTCTACTGTAAAGACTATTTGTAGTGGAAGATGTTTAAATTTCGGATCTTCTGCTATTGCAAGGGCTGCTGCAAGACCAATACCGTTGTCAGCACCAAGTGTTCTATTGTTAGCCTTAAGAAAATCTCCATCTATATTTAGTATAATTGGTTTTCTAGGATCCTTATTATCTGAAATACAAACCATATCCATATGAGCCTGAAGTATAATGGCATCACGGTTTTCTTTGTCTACATTTCTTGTTGCAATTATATTATATTTACCCGAGCCTTCTTTTGTTTGTTCAACTTTAAAGCCGAGGGGCTTTAGTTTATCTACAAGATAATTGCTAATTTCTTTATTATTCTCACGGTTGTGTTCATCTGGCCCTGATTCTCTGTAAATACCGCTAATTTCTTCAAATATTTCCCATACTCTTTCTGGTTTCAGGTTTTTTAACTGACCTGCAAAACTTAATGAACTCATCTTTCCTTTACTTTCGTAATGTGCTGACATAACAACATTCGCCTGAACTGGTGGTACTTGTAAAACTAACATCTTTACTCCCTGATATCCTCTTAAAATAGTTCTCGTGACAATTCTCTCTTTTAACGTATAAAGTCCTGAAAAAAAATTATGTTGCTAGTTGTAATTTATAATTTATTACATTATTTAAAATATTCGCATCTTTTATATATGTGCTCTTAATGAATATTAGTTGGGTTAAAAAGCCTTATTTTATTTGTAAAAGCCTGATTTACAAGACTTTTATATATAAATAACTTATTGTTTTACTAAATCAGTTTTTGTTGTATAGTTTATATAAAGGGACTTTAGTAGTAACAAGAATCATTATCAATAAGTGAACTGCATTGGATATTTCTCTTAATACTCAGGATATTATAGATCTGGAAAATCATATAAGCCGATCATTGTTGAATCACCTGTATGAGGGTATTTATTTTGTTGATAAAAACAGAGAAATTAAATTCTGGAATAAAGGTGCAGAAGTCATAACAGGCTATAAATCAGATGAAGTAATAGGTAAAAAGTGCTTTGATAACCTGCTCTCTCATGAAGATAACTATGGCAGAAACCTTTGCGGGATGTGCTGCCCTCTGATAGAGGCAATAGAGAAAGAAGAATATGTTAATGAACGTATCTATCTCTATAATAAACAGGGAAAAAAGATACCTGTATGGGTTCATGTAAGCCCTATAAAAAATAAAATGGGTGAAATAATTGGTGCAGTTGAAGTATTTGTTGATGATTCAGCATATGAAAATCTAAAAATTGCTAATAACAGGCTTGAAGAACTAAACGATATTAAAAATCAGTTTCTTGGTATGGCAGCTCATGACCTTAGAAACCCTTTAACAGTTATTTACAGTTATAGTAAACTAATGACAGATTTTAATAGTGAAAACCTTAATGAACAGCAAGTATCAATGCTCAATCGAATAAATAAATCCTGCAAACAGCTGTTAGTATTAATAAATGATCTGCTTGATATTACTTCTATTGACTCAGGAAAGGTAAATATTGAAAAGAAAAAAGTAAAAATAAGTGATATCTTGAATCCTGATAACTATTCTTTTCAATGGCTTGCCTGCTATAAAGACATAAACGTTGATATCATAACTGAAGTACCAGATTTCGAGGTTGAAGTAGATATCAATCGTATAATACAGGTTATTGAAAATCTGTTAAGTAATGCTATTAAATATTCTTACTCTGATACAACTGTTACATTAACTGCAAAAATTGAAAATAATGCTTTCATTCTCTCTGTTAAAGATGAAGGACAGGGTATACCAGAAGAGGATATTTCAAAACTTTTTAAACCTTTTGAAAAAGCCTCTGTTAAACCAACTGGTAAAGAGACAAGCACTGGTTTAGGTCTTGTAATAGTTAAAAAAATCGTTGATTTACACAATGGAACAATCAATGTAAAGTCTGAGGTTAACAAAGGTAGCGAGTTTATCGTATCTCTACCACTTTAAATCATTTAATGACAGGCAAAATACTATAATTTTAGCTAAATATTAAAAGAAAAAACCTGTTTTTTGTTGTACTCTATAGTTATAAGAATTAAAATCTTAATAAATAAGGGCTTCGTATGGAAATAGTTGCACATGAACAGGGTGAATTATCCCTTGAGACACAAATAAGCAAAACTTTACTTAATCACTTATATGAAGGTATCTATTTTGTTGATATTAACAGAGAATTTAAGTTCTGGAATAAAGGTGCAGAAAACATAAGTGGATATACATCAGACGAAATACTGGGTAAAAATTGCTTTAACGACATACTCTGTCATATTAATGAAGATGGGATAAACCTATGTCAGGAAAAATGTCCTCTGGTTAAAGCCATCGAAGAGGATTGCTATATCGATGCAAGAGTATACCTCAGACATAAAAACGGAAACAGGATACCTGTATGGGTGCATGTCAGCCCCATTAAAAATCAAAATGGCAAAATTATTGGCGCTGTTGAGATATTTAACGACGATTCAGATTATGAATTGCTAAAACAAACAAATAATAAGCTTGAAAAACTTAATGACCTTAAAAATCAATTCCTAGGTATGGCTGCTCATGATCTTAGAAACCCTTTAAGCGTTATCTCAAGCTTTAGTTCTTTTATCCTTGAGCTTAATAACCATAATTTAACTGAATCTCAGATTTCTATGCTTCTTAAAATAAATAAAGCATGCGATAATATGTTACTTTTAATTAATGATCTTCTTGATATTGCTGCTATTGAGTCAGGAAAAATAACTTTAAACAAAGAAAAGACAGACATTGAAGAATTACTGAATCTAGAAAACTACTCTATGAAGATTATGGCTGATCATAAAAACATAAACATAGAAACAATAATTTTTTCCGAAATACCAGAGCTTAATATAGATAAAAACAGGATGCATCAGGTAATCGATAACTTACTCAGCAATGCAGTGAAGTTTTCTTACCAGAATACAACCATCACAATAAAAGCAGAAAAAGAAAATAATGAAGTTGCTATTTCTATTATAGATCAGGGACAGGGCATTTCAGAAAAAGATTTATCCAAACTTTTTAAACCCTTTGAAAAAACATCAACGAAACCAACGAATAAAGAATCCAGCACAGGCCTGGGGCTAGTAATTGTGAAAAAAATTGTTGAATTACACAATGGCAGAATTGAGGTCTCCTCAAAACAGCTAACTGGCAGTACTTTTAAAGTTCTATTGCCTTTGTAATCTGCTGTTATAAATCATTAAACCCCATACCTCTAAACGATAAAAAACTTAAAAAATTAGACCCTTTAAAAGTTTCATATTATCTTATTTATAAGGTAATATGAAGCTTCTAGCCAGAGAGTCAGACTATGAAAGAATTTATCCAAAAAAATAAGGCAATTCTTATTGTTACTATAATGTTATGTATTTTTTTTCTTTTGAATCAAAAAACATACGCAAATAATGGTTTAAATGTTGAAATCAAATCAGTTCAAAAAACTCTTCAAAGGTATAAACCAGTTCAAAAAGCTTCTCTTCATCTTGATTTAGCAGAATTATATATTAAAAACAACCGCTGGTGGTTATTTTATAAGCATATAAGAACTCTCTATGATGAATGTAAAGACCTTCAAAAAATTAAAATATTGTTTAAATCCGAATTAGAATATCCTGAGGAAGAAATAATAGTTGAAAAAATTGATCCCAACATTGTTAAATACCTCCAGGAAATTGGAATCTACAACGTAAAAACAAAAAACGATGCTCTTTCTTTCATTAAGGCTTTAAAACCTGTTTGTGAGGCAAAGTGTGATCCGTATATTGATTCATTGAAAGACTATTAGCCTATATATTTTTGTAAAAGCCTTCCCATAAATTAATATCAGTTTTTTATGTTAACAAGAATGCAAATAATTCTGGCATTATTTATTACAATAGAAATTCTTTGTAAATAAAGTCTCATAAGGCATTCAGGAAAAAATTTTTTTGAAATATTTTTAATTATTCACTTTAAGCTAATATATTATTCTTCAAGCTCTAAAAAAACCTGAAATGAATATATTAAAAGCTATTTAAAGCAGTCATAGAAAATAATTTTAAGTATAGAGTAACTTTTAGACCTGTCATTAATGAATTACAGGGGGTTTTAATTTTAATTGTTTTGTGTTATAGTTTAGCCATCGTGGGGAATATAAATAATATTTAACTATCTGAATAGTCAAGCTTCTATTACTGTGAGGAAGAATCTGATTTAAAAGCTTAAAACAGTCATCAGAAGAGAATGGTTGATTTATTCTGAGCTTATTATTCTGGTTTTAAAAACTATGAAGTTATTTATTTTGCATGCTTGATTATTACTGGGGGGATTAGAGGTAGTATCATTTTGTTTTTGGGGAACAGATGTTTAATACAGTAAATTATACTGGCAATCAGGGCTTTAAATTAAATACTTATAACAATGAGAACAGGCAAAAGCATTCATCAGGAGTTATTCAAGGTAGATTAAATACTTTAAACAATGATGTATTCTGTAAAAACAGGCTTGATAATGCAAGTTTATCTTTAACAGGAAAATTGATTGATCAATTCAAATCACGTTTTAGCCTCTCTTTTAAGGGTAATTCAACTAAGCCTCAGACAAAAGAGGCAAAACTAAAATTATACAGAGAAAATTTAGCGCAAAAGCTAATTAAAGAAATTGGTACAGAAAACTCAAAAGATATTTCATCTTCTATCAGGCTTCTTGGAAAGCTTGAAAAGCAAGAAGCTCTACCCCATCTGATTAGAATTTTAAAACTTCCTGAGGTTGATAATACTGCAAAAAATGCTGTTATTGAAGCACTCAGTAACTTTAAGACACAGGAAACAGTTCAAGTATTGATTGATACTATGAATGATAATCAATTCACTACAAAAAACAGATCTCTTGCAGCTTTATCACTGGCAAAAATCAAAAACCGCAGAGCTTCCAGGCCACTTGTTGAAGTGCTATCAAACAAAAATGAAAATCCATCAGTGAGAGCTGCTGCTGCTAATGCTCTTGCTGAATTTTCATCAATCAGAAACAACGAAGAACTTCTCAAGGCTCTTTCTGATGAATCAGCAAAGGTGAAAATTGCTGCTGCAAAATCACTTGGCAAAGTTCAGGAAAAAAATGCTATTTCTGCTCTTATGTCACTGCTTTCTGATACCAACAAATTTGTTGTCAGAGCTACAATTACAGCACTTGGAGATCTGAAAGCAACTCAAGCTGAAGATCTTCTACTTGATAAACTTGATAGTGATGATAACATAACAGTTCAAAATACTATCGAAGCTTTAAAAAACTTGAATAAAGATATTTCACCCAAATTAAATCAGATTATTGCTAATCAATCAAACAGTACTCAACAAAGAAAAAATGCCATTGACACAGCAAGCAGACTGCATTATCAGAATTGCGAAACCCCTATAATCTCTGTAATTAAGAATAATTTTGAATGTGATGAACTAAGATATGCTGCAATAAAGGCTATTACAGATTTAAAAAATGGTAAAAGTGGAGAATTACTGGCAGAATTGTTAACAACTCCATCTGTTTCAGATGATTTAAAGCTAGCTGCCTTAAAAGGACTTAAAAAAACCGGTAACAAATCTGCTGTATCAGTGGTCTTAAAAACTCTGGAAGAAAATTTTGACCGTAACATAAGGTTAGGATGTCTGAAAACACTGAAAAGCATTGCTTTAAAAAATAAAGGTGATCTTAAACTTGATATAGAACCTGTTATTAGAGAACTCAACACAACAGATCCTGAAATAAAAGCTGAGGTTCTTGAAACGCTGGGTATCATTAGTTCAGATAAAGCAGCAGATATTCTTCTTGAGTTCCTTAAAAATGAGTATAACACGTTATTACAGGGCATTGCAGTAAAATCTCTGGGCCAGCTTAAAGATAAAAAAGCGGTTAAGCCATTGATGAAAATACTTTTGACCACTAATGATGATATGTTAAAAACACAGACAACAATATCACTTTATCAACTTGGTCAAAAAGCAATGCTGACAGACCTTTTTAAGAATACTAAAATAGACAATAAAACCCTTAAAGCAGTAACAATAGGCTTAATGGCCTGTGGAGAAAATGATATTTCTCTCAGAGACTATTTAAAACCAGGTCTTAATGTATCTGCACTTCACCGGTTAGGTCTTTCTGGACATGGGGTTGAGATTGCAACAATTGATAAACCTGTAGATTTGACCCATCCTGAATTTGAAGACAGGGTAATTATTGAACCTCTGGCTCATGGTACGCTTGTTGCCGGTAATATTGCCGGTATAAATACAGGGGTAGCACCCAAATCTATTATCCATAGTTATAATGCCTTTAATGATAAAGATATTGCTGTAAGTGAGATCATTGAAAAGATAGTTGACCAGAAACTTTCAGGCCAAAATGATATCAAAGTAATTAATATTTCTCTGGGTTACGATGCTAAATATTATAGGGACAGAGAAGTTATTCAGGAAGTCATAAAGTGTAATAAGGCTATTGATCTTGCTAACAAAGCAGGTATTTCTGTTGTTATAGCAGCAGGTAATGAAGGAGACGGGCCACGTGTATTTAAAAACAATATTGGTACTCTTAACCTGCTAGCATTTAATCAAAATTCAGTTGTAGTTGGTGCTGTTGATACCAATGGCACCCCTGATGATCCCTCAGATGACACACGTGCATCTTTTTCCAGCTTCCCGCTGGCTGACTCAAAGAAACAAATTGATGTCATGGCACCGGGAATGAAAATAGATCTGCCCTATCCGGGTGGTCTATACAGGGTAGCTAGCGGTACTTCTTTTTCTGCACCTTTTGTATCTGGTGTAATAGCTCTTATGCTTGAAGTTAACCCTGAACTCAATCCTCAAGAGATTCAACAAATTCTTAACTCAACCGCTCAAAAACTAAAAGGGGTTGTTGGTTACAAACAGGGTAACGGCGAAGTTGTCCCGCATGAAGCTGTGCTTCAAGCTTTAAGGCTGGTTAATTCTGATGAAGCAGCTAAAATGAAACAGAAACTGGATAATCTGCTGAATAAAAAAGCTGCTTAGTTATGCTACCTATTAAAAAAGCTGGTGCCTGCTTACATTCAGCAGGCATCTTTTTGGTATAATTTATTAACTATGCGAGATACAAATGAAAAGATTAAAATTGTTGAAGCGATAACGCAAGAACATATTGATTATACAAGAGAGCTGTTTCTGGAATATGCCAGATCACTGGATTTTAGCCTCTGTTTTCAGGACTTTGACAGAGAACTGGAGATGCTTCCAGGAAGCTATGCACGGCCTGATGGTTGTATTCTTCTGGCTTTCAATGACAATATTGTTGCAGGTTGCGTAGCTGTCAGGCGTTTTAATGAAAATACCTGTGAAATGAAAAGACTTTACGTTAAGCCCGGGTTAAGAAATTCTGGTACAGGCAGAAAACTCTCACAATACATCATAAACGAATCCTGTAAAATCGGATATGAAAGAATAGTCCTTGATACACTTTCTACTATGAAGGGAGCTATGGCTCTCTATAAATCTCTCGGATTTCAAATTATTGAGCCTTACTATTATAACCCGCTTGAAAATGTTTGTTACTACGAAAAATACTTACTACAGCCTATCTAAAAAGATTAAATTTCTGATAAACTTTTATTATATAACAGGAGTTACGCAAGATAAGCTAAATAGTTGTGATTACTAAATTTTTCAATTTTAAATTTGTGTAAGTAATCCTGGTGTGTGGGTTCTATGCTTTTAAGTATAAATAAGCGTTCATAATAATAAATTCTTCTAGACTCTCTCAGGAGTGCACTAAGTGCACTCCTGAAGATTAGCCTCTTTAGAACTTTTGAGTCATCCAGAGCGCAGCGAAGAATCTATTTGTGGGAGATTTTTCGGGCTTCGCCACAGCAAGTTCCCAACCCGCCCGCCCTTCAATTCGGGTTGTGCTCGGCTCACTTCGTTCGCCTCGCAAACCCTCTTAAGATAGGATTCAGGGGGAGTGACTGTGCCACGTCAAGCTAAAAGCCATCCTAGCAATAACAACAGTTTGTTGAATACCTAAATTAGTCCGAAATAAAACTCTCTCCGGAGCGAACTAAATTTGCTCCGGTAGTTATTAGCCTCTTTCCCACTTTTAAATCATCCTTAGCGCAGCGAAGGATCTATTTGTAGAGTGTATAATTCCTGAAAGCTGACCACTGGGGGTGGGCGGGCCCTGAGGGGGCGCAGCCCCCTTTCCTTTAAGTAGTTAGACACTAGTAATGGCACGGGTTTTAAACATCGAAAAATTTTAAGTCATGCACTGATCTTTATTCTTGAATGCAACTTATTATTAAATAACGGCTTTCAGGGCTGGAAATCTTTGTGTGTTTGTTCTATACTGACAAAAATTGGGGGATTAAAAATTTCAGGGGGAATGTCGTGTTTATACAATCAGTGAAGCCAGCGGCTTTTAATGCCAGTCATTTGCTTGATAATACTGGTGTGTTAAAAGATAAAAAGCAGGTATTACAGAGAAATCATTTAAATTTTAAAAATAACAAAGCTACTGTAAGTGCACAGCAGGCACTGGTTTATTTTACATCCAGTAAAGCTAGTCAATTAAAGGGTCTTGCTGACCGGGTCAACCCTGAAATGCTGGAAAAACACGTCAGGTATCTTGCCTCTGATGATCTGGCAGGAAGATTGCCGGGCACAGAAGGAGCCAGAGAAGCAAGAGATTATATTGTAAATGAGTTTAAAAAAGCCGGTCTTATACCCTTAAAAGAGCTTACTGATGATGGGTATGTTCAGAAAGCGGTCTATCAGATGGCTTATCATGAATGCACCCTTAATAAACAGTCCGGTAAGTTTGAAAAGCTAAATAATGATAGTGCTCTTACCTTTAATAAAGGAAAACTTGAACTTGATAATATCATAGGATACATACCATCAAAGAATAACTCAGAACAGTATGTGTTTGTAACAGCTCATTATGACCATCTTGGCAGAAATGTTGATACAGGAAAAATTTATACAGGTGCAGATGATAATGCCTCAGGCATTGCAGCCTTGATAGAATCAGCAAGAATTCTTTCAAAAACTAATCCTGATAAAAATATTGTTTTTGTTGCTACATCAGGAGAAGAAATGGGGCTATTAGGAGCTTCTTATCTGGCCAAACAAATGGTTCTAAACGGTTTTAAAGGCAAAGCACAGGTTTTAAATATGGATTGCCTTGCAGCAAAGGGTGACTTTATGACCATAGAAGGCGGAGGCCCGACAATGAATAGACATCTGTCTTCAGTTGCAACACGTATGGCAGATAAGCTTAATATAAATTATGATACGCCACCTAAAAATGACAGAACAGATGCTCAAGCCTTTGAAAAAGCAGGTATACCGGCTATCACATTTCTATGGGCGTGGATGAACGACGGATCAAACAGACAACATTATCATCAACCTTCTGATAGGCCTGAAATAGCAGATTATAATAACCTGTATACTTCAACAAAACTGGCAGTAGAAACTATTAATGAACTTAGCAAAGCCTGAATTTAGCTTTAACCAGCAACCGTTTTCATCGGGCCGTTTCTATCGGCAGTTACAAACTGTTTTGCGTAAGGGTCATCGCTTTCCATCATTTCCTGCGGAGACCCTGACCAGACTATTTTGCCATTATAAAGCATAATAACTTTATCTGAAGTTCTTGAAATAGTTGATAACTGGTGTGTAACAACAATGCTTGCTGCATTAAGCTCAGATTTCAGACGATTTATATAATCTTCTATAACAGTTGATGCTACAGGATCCAGGCCAGATGTTGGCTCATCATATAAAATAATTCGTGGGCTATTAACAATAGCTCGGGCAAAAGAAACCCTTTTCTGCATTCCTCCTGAAAGGGCACCCGGCAGCAGGTGTTCAACACCTGTAAGGCCTACCATTCTTAATTTTTCCTGTACTATTGTGTCAAGCTCCTTTTTAGAATACTTTTTCTTTTTGCCAGGCCCCTCTGTTAGTGCAAAGGCAACATTTTCATAGATAGAAAGTGAGTCAAATAAAGCTGAATACTGAAATACCATTGATATATTCGGATCATTAACAATTATATTACCGCCATGGTAAGGTTCGAGGCCGCTTATAACTTTTAATATAGTACTTTTACCACTGCCACTAAAACCAACTACTGCTACAGCCTCACCTTCAGATACATCAAAACTGATACCGTTCAAAACAGCTCTATCATCATACTTTTTAACTACATTATCTACTTTTATCAGTATATTCATTGATTATAATTCTCTAACTTAGAACAGCAAACGGAATAGCAGGAAACGTTTGTTAAGTTTCTTTGAAAACTTTTTCATATTCTGAGATATTTCTGCTGAATCAGTTACAATTTGCTTGATATTACCTTCTTGATTGGCAGTAATACGGTCAGTTCTTTCTAATAGTTCTGATAATTTGTCAAGAGACTGATTAAGATTGGTTATTGTTGTGCTTAGTTTTTCTTTTAGCTCTTTATTGCTGGCTGCATCTTTAAGGTAAGTAACAAGTTCTGAGACATTAGCTGATGTTTCTTTTGTTAATGCAATGGTTTCTTTAAGATTAGGATCTGAAATAATGTCTCTGAGTTCATTAGTAGATTGCTTAATAGAGTGAACTGTTTCTATTATATCACTTCTGAGTTGTGGATCTCCTATAATAGCGTTGATATTGTCTGATACAGTAATCATATTATCTGATAAATTTGCTGATGAGTCTACGAGACGTTTTAGGTCTGACTTGGAATCTATCATAAGGAGATTAGCCTGATCCATAATGTCTGTTGCTCTTGCTGTAAGTATTTTTGTATTTCTCAATGTATCTTTTAAGTTATCTATCTGTTCAGGTTGAAGTAACTGATTGATCTTATCGTTAGTAGCTTTAAGGGCTTCCGCAGATTCAACCTGTAATTCCATAAATTTTTTGATTCTGAGAGGGTCTTCAGTAGTAAATTTTTTTTTGTCAGCAGGTATATGTACTATATATTCAGCAGGAGGTTCTATGACCAGGGCCTTCATATCATCTTGCATTCTGAAATTTGACATCTCTGGTATTTCTAACCCTGCTCTGTCAATGATATAACTTATCTCATAATAATCTTTAACTACTTCGTTGAGCTCAATACCTTTTCTGGTGGTTTTATACTCTTCAACAACTTTTGAAATTATTTGAGAGCCTTTAACTTCCCCAACTCTATAATTTTTATTTTCATACCTTAAAAGAACCGGTATACCTTTCTGAATATCGTATTTCTGAGAGCTGACAGGCAGTTCAACTTTATTTAGAGGTGGTGGTGTAATTTCTAAAAACTTTTCACCGATAATACCTGATTGTTGTACTGATATAACTGAACCTTTCGGTATGTCAACCCCTTCTTTTGTAATGATGAAGTTAACTTTCACAAATGAATTATCATTTGTTACAACCGGTATAACCTGTTCAACCTGCCCGATTCTGATACCCATTATCTGAACCATAGACCCCGGCCGCATTCCATCGACATCGCCAAATTGAACTGATAATCTTTCACCGCTTGCCAGTGACCGGCCTTTAAGCCACATTATGCTGAATATTAAAAGCACAAGAGCTATAATTGTTAATAATCCTACCTTTGCCGCCGGAGGAATCTTCATCCTTAACCCTTTCTTTCAACATTTAAATGTTTCTTTTCAAATCTGACTGATATTTTACAATTTTCAAAAAAATCTGGTAAATAGATATTACCTGAAAAAAATAGCAGTCTCCACAAATTAAAGGCTGAATATTAAAATTATGAAATAATTTTTTCGTTTAAGGTAGAATTTATTGTAGGAAATTTTGATTTATTAACCCCGTTGTAAGTGTTTTTTTAGAGGATAGAGTTATTTCATTCACTGGAGAATCTAAAAAGCTTTATTATAAGGGTATTTTGTTAATAGCAGCTATTGTTTTGCTTTTAAGTATAGTAGTTTTACCTGCTTTTGCCCGGTCAAGCAACGCTCATATCATAAAGGACTTAACCAGCAAAGAAATAAACGCAAACCTTGCACGCATGGAGATTTATTATTACGGGCATGATTACAATCGTAATATGCTTAAAGAACGACTGGAAAGACTGGAAAAAACCGTATTCAAGCATAAACTCAGGCATAAATCATATAAAGACAGATATCTAACTCTTTATAACCATTTTCAAAAACAATCATCACCCTTTTATACCAGAGAAGATGTTGACAGGGCTCTTTCAGATAAAGAAATTACCCTGATAAGACTTATGGAAACACGCTTTTTTGGAGATGAAAAAAACCAGCTGCCTTTAGAAGAGCGCATCAGCCGTCTGGAATATTCTGTTTTTGGCACAAAGCAAGAGGGCACTCTTCAGGAACGCTTTGATCATCTGAGTCATAATACTCCTATTGTTGTTAAAGGTATTAATATTACTAAGGATGGCAGAACCATAGCTTCTTTCAGGCCAGATATTAAGAGTCCGCCTATACCTGCATCACCTCATGAGCATGTCTATACTCCGCTTAATATTAAGTATAATCAGGAAGCAGGTGATTATTACAGTAATCTTACTAAAAATTCATCCGGACAAATTTTGCGCTGGAAGGATTTTCCTGTTACGGTTTTTATTCATTCTAATAATGAAGATGAAATTAATAATTCTGTGCTGGCTATAGAGGCCTGGCAAAAGAAAGTTCCTATTTATCAGACAGATAATTTCAAGACTGCCAATATTCTTATCGACTGGAGTTCTTCAGGAGACTATATTACAGTACCTATAGTTACCAGCATTGATGGAAAGAAAGAAGTTAAAGTGCTCATCAATATGGGCAACCTTAGAACCTTGCGTGATAAGTCAAATTTATCCCAGTATATTATGCATCAACTAGGCCATGCGCTGGGTATCTGGGGACACAGTGACAATCCTGCTGATTTGATGTACCCTACTGGCCCGCAGGGGGCTAAAGACATCAATGTAAAGGTAAAAGAAAACTGGATTTATCAGCCAATTACTATTGAATCCAAAAGAAGGGGCATTTCAGCTAGAGATGTGAATACCCTGTTGAGAATTTATCAGACTCCAACATCAATAGATCAGATCATTACTGAAAAGAACCAGTAAAAAAACCTATCAGCTAATGCCGATAGATCTTTTTCGGACCGACTGGATTTGAACCAGCGACCCCTACTACCCCAAAGTAGTGCGCTACCAAGCTGCGCCACGGCCCGTGATTAAAATTTTATCTTTCTATATTATAATTTATAATTTTTGATTCTCAACATAGATCGTTTAGAGATTTTTACTGTGAAGGATAGCCCTGTCTTTATTTGTCAGGCTATATCTCCTGTTATTATGGAGTTCTGGCGTTTGTATCAGAGCGTTTTTTTTAATGCAGGTAGTCTTTTTTAAAATTTAAATTTCTTTTAAAAGCCTCTCAGTATAACTGTTTCAGGTTTTGTAAAAAAAATTTACCCTTCACTTATTTCTTTCAGTCTCAAAAATTTAAAACTCTCTCTATAATCAAAGCCATAAGTAATCAGATTTCAGAAAATATAGGGCGGGCGTTTTACGTTGTTTAGTATAAAGCGAATTAAGGGGCTGCCCAAAAACATGAAAAGCTCCTATTCGCTTTAGTGTTAACTGCTTTTAAATGTGTTTAATACCCTTGATTGCTGACCACTCAAGCCAGCTGTCCTTTGAGCTTGTTGTATACCACTTTCAGCTCGCCGTACCTGATTTGCAGCTCTGGCAGGGTTGATGCGACTCAGGGAGAGGAGGTCATTATATCTATCTTCAAGAGCTGTACCTCTGATGAGGTCTCTGATTTCCTGAGAAAGACCGGTGGCTATCTTGATATAATCATATATAGTTCTTTTTGATTTCCCTGTATTCCTTGTTGTTTCTTAGATAAAAGACTCTCCGGAGTGCACTAAGTGCACTCCGGTAGTTTTGCTTAATATTAGCCACTATAATATAATCTTTCGTAGTCTCAGGCCATCTTGATTCATAGATTTCTTTTTACTTTATACTTATACCATTCCACGTAAATAATTAATATATGCTGATGGAATTCAGTAGGGTGTTTTTGCCCGCTGTGCGTGCAAAAACACCCGGCCTCTATAATCTGAAATCTATACATTACTTTCAAGGATCAGTATATTTGAGATCTCTGGATAATTTAAAATTTCACAGATTCAAGAAATTAGTGTCGGGGGTTAAAAAAAAATGCTGGCTGGCACAAAAAAAGCCTGGAATTGATTAAACAATCAGGGGGCTTCCAGGCAACAATATAAGTGCATTTATTATGCAAGTAAGGATAGCTTTGATCCCACAACTTTGTCGAGTGGCATCATCACATCATTTATGTATTTCTGGTTTTGATTGACGACCATTATATCTGCCATCAGTTGAGGAACCTTAAGGGTGAATCCTCTCTGGTTTACATCAACTGTTTTGATGTCATTACGAGTATATATTTCTGGTCCTGTTAAGAGATTTACGCTGTTAAACATAGCATACCCCCTGATTTAGCTTCTTTAGCATCAAATAATGTTAGCGGAACATTTTTGCCCTGAATGTCATACTTATCTTCTATTCCAAGTTTGCAGGCAAGATCAGCAGCTCTTGCTTCATCTGTAAGCGCAAGTGCTTTAACAACAGCCATAAGTGGGTTAACCTGACCTGAGCCCTGCATATTATCAGGTACGTTTTTGAGTCTGGTAGCAGTAGATTTTAGAATATTTTTTACCTGTTGAGGTTTTATTTCAGGGTTAACCTGATACATCAGTGATACAAGGCCGGCTACAAACGGAGATGAGAAGGATGTTCCATCAACTGTTTTGTAGCTGCCACCAGCATAAGGCAGTGTTACTTCAAAACCAGGAGCCATTACATCAAGCTGTCTGGGTAAATCTTTGCCCGGGTAGCTTGAAAATTCAGCTCTACCATCATCATCAGGATCATCTGGTGTACCGTTATTCATTGTTGCGCCTACTGATATAATATGATCAGAGAGGCAGAGCAGATTTATGGTACCCAGCCCGGGTATTGGCAGGTCTCTACCGTCATTTCCGGCTGATACAACTACTGTTATACCCAGTTTGTTTGCCATATAAGCAAATTTATCAAATGTTTCTATTATTTGTTGTACCTGTGTATTAGAAATTAGCTTAGAATTAAAGCCCAGTGAGGCATTAACGACTTTAATATCGTTTTCACCGCTTATTTTCTGCTTGATGATTTTTTCCAGAGCTATGTTAATGCCGTTATCATTTTTCAGGCTGAAGGCGTTGTAGCCGTGAATAATAGCTTTAGGTGCAACACCGGATATATTGCCTCCCAGATTGCCTGCTACCAGTGTGCCATGATGTTTGAGAGGTTCTATAATAACTCTATCATCAAACTCAGGGTGGTTGGGATCCAGTTCTTCGTCTATTACAGCGACCTCAATGCCCTGTCCTTTTATATCTAATTTGTGCAGTTTGGTGACGTTTAGCCCTGGTTTCAGGAAGTTTTCAAGTACTGCATCCTTTTCGCCCATACCGATTAAGACTCCGGCCGCATGGTTTTTGACCTGATAGCTTTCAGTTTGAGAATTTACTATATTAAAGAGGTCTTTTTTAGCGCCCATGGCATACAGGGAAGCTGCAGCACGGGAACATATCAGGTGATCTTTGTCGTTTTTCAGTATATTCATCAGAGGCTGTTTTGCGCTTTCATCTCTGATATTGCCGAGTGCAGATATAGCATAAGCTCTTACTATGCCTTCTTCTTTAGTATTTACAGCAAGAGAAAGCAGATCATCAACAGCTTCTTTTTTGCCCAGCATACCAAGAGTATCTGCTGTCAGGGCTCTTATTCTTTCATTATCATCTTTTAAAAATGGCAGTAGCTGTGTTGAACTAACCTGAACATTTCCTTTAGATATAGCAACAATATTTCTTACTGCATTGATGCAATTGTTTTTGAGTTCTGCAACTTCTGCTTTCAGGGCTGTAGAGAGCAGGTCTTGAATGCTATTCTGGTCTGCCAGCATACCAAGGCCTGCGGCAGCGTTAATTCTCAGTTTGAAGTTTTCTGTTTGATCTGTTAGAATAGATCTCAAGGCTGGAGCGGTTGAAGCAGAATTCATATTGATCAGGGCAGCCAGAGAATAATTTCTGAGGATAAGATCTTCGTTTTTATCTTCAAGAATGGCGTTTAGAACATTTACCGCTTTCGGATCCTTGAGCATCTGCAGACAGGCAGCAGCATTCCTTCTTAATATTATCGGGTTTGTAGTATTATCAACTACTCTGATAAGTTTTTCTGCGGCTTTTTTACGATCAATATTAGCTATAGCCCTTGCGATAGATATAATGACAGAAGAATTCGTATCTTCAAGAGCATTGATCAGGTCATTGAGGCTTTCACCAGCTTTGAGGTTTCCGAGTGCCAGTGCTGAATTGGCTTTTACCTGAGTATCATTATCTTTAAGAAGACGTATCAAGTCTGGTATGGCTTCCTGGTGGTTGATTGCGCCCAGTGCCAGTGCTGAATTGGCTCTTACCAGTTCTGATGCATCATCCAGTGATCTAACCAGTTGCTCTTTATTTCTTATTGTCGGAAATGATGTTAAAGCAAGAGCTGCATAAGATCTAACAAGTGCATCATCCGACTGGTTTCTTAATATTTCAAATAAAGGTTTTGAGGCCTTTCTATTTTTCATATTGCCCAGTGTAATTGCACAGACAGTTCTCAGATGGTTGTCTCTGCTTTTATTGGTTAAAACATCAATAATAGGTTGGACTGTTTTGGGATCCTGAATTTCTGCCAGGGCATTAACGATTTCTATAGCTACTTTCGGCTCAGTAGAATTCTTTTCAAGCATTTCTATGAGAGGTTGAATAGCATCTTTAGCATTGAGTTTGCCGAGCAATGCTATATTTACAACCAGTTCTTCTTTGTCAACAGTGGAAAGAGATTTAATGAGGTTGTCTTTCAACTCATAATAGTCTTTTGTGTATGCTGGCTTCAAGTTTGATGGCTCTGAAAGAAGTCCAAAAGTTGAATCTTTAAGGTTTTTCAATATACCGTTAAGATTATCAGACAGGCTGCTTAACGGTTTGTTGATCTCGTCAGAGCGCTTTGGGTCTGATGGATTGAAATTAAAACTATCCACTCGTGGTTGATTAAGTGAAAGTTTGTCACCTTTAAAACCAGCAAAAGATTTGTTAACAAAGGTATTTCTCTGTTTTTGATATTGATTCTGTTCAAGATTTTTTATACTTGATATACCGAACATCCCCGTCCCCCAAATAATCAAGATACCCCCCACAGGTATAAAATCACACAATAAAGCTATACTTTACAGCTTATAAACGTAAATAAGTTGTCATACAACTAATTAAGCTTGAGAAATCTAATTCCCCTATAAATTTCCTTACTTACAATTTCCCCCATTTGATTTGAAATATAACACAAAGAAGCTAATTTTTGAAGATTATAATAATATACATGTATATAGAATTTTTTGGTGAAAGTCTATTATGACAGGGCAAATGCGTTGTGTTGAGGGTAATTTTCGAACAAAATAGCCTTTCTGGAGAAGAGGATATTTTAAGAATAGAAAGAATCATACAAAAATATATCTTTAGTATATATGACACTCAAATAGCCTTCTAGTGAGGTTTTTAAGGAATCTGCTATAACGATAATATTTTAAATTTTTTATATTATAAATCTTTAGTATTAACTAATGCCAGCAGTATTCCAGGGTAATATCTTTAAATGTATTGCTGAAAGCATGATTCTAGAGAGGTTAGCCCCAAAAAGGTTTTTATCAAAGTCAAAAACGGATGTCTTAATATTTATTCATATTTAAAGCATTTCAGGCAATTCGGAAAGAAAACTTGTTTTTATATATACAAGAGATATACGCAGGATATACGAAAATAATTTGAGTCACTAGAGATAAAAAGGAGTACAATATGGGTTTAGCAGCATCACAAGCAAGATTCTTAGTTTTAACAGCCAGAAAGTCCGATGTTGAAATGCAAGGACAAAGAATTAACCAGGAAAGGCTCAAAATAGCCAACGCAGTCGGAATGCTTTTCAACGCTCAAACAAATTTAGACCCCGATTCACAGGACGCAGCAACTCTTCAAACCAGAGTAGAAGCTCTTCAGCAGATTGACAAAGCTCTTGAACTTCAGTTAAGAAGGGTTGACACTCAGCAACAAGCTCTTCAAACCGAAATATCAGCAGTTCAAAAAGTTATCGACAAGAACATCGATATGTCATTCAAAACATTCGCTTAATTTTACTAACTTTCTCCAGTTTCAAAAAATTAATAAAACCTTGCAAATCTCTTGTGTGACTCATTTAACGGCATTAAAGCCGTTTTTTTTTGTTTATTTTAATTTCTGTGGGTTTGTTGTCTCTGCAAATGTAGTATAATTCACCGAAGTCAAACGGTTTATCTTTTTGATCTTCTGGTTCAAATATTTCGTTGAGGTATTCATTTAGTTCATATTTCATTTTGAATAATTTGACCTTTATGGCCTTTTGAATTTCTGAAATCTCTTTAATATTAAGGTTTTTTTCAGGGTAAACAAAACCCTGTAGTGCTTTAATGTTGATTTTATCTGTATTATGAAAGTTGAATTCTTTGTTAGAGTAAAAACTGCTGGAAGTCTGTTCATTGAGTTTATCTATATTATCAAGTACCTGGGCAATAACCATTCTAAAACTCCTTATAAAATTAACGCTTAAACTTTAAGGGATTGCTGCAAAACTTTAATGATAGTATTTAGAATTTTACAAAAATCTTCTTAATAACTTTATTTTAGTCTTTCAGGAGTTTTTTTTTATCAGACCTGCAACTGAAAAGCATATCAGAAGAAAGTCTTATTTTTCAGTAGTAAAAAAGTGTGATTTCGGCCTTAATTTTTTTAATACTAAACGACATAAAGAATTAAACAAATCTCTTTGCTGAACCCTATTTTAAAAATTTTTGCCAGTTTCTTTAATTTAAATTCCTATAAAATTTTCTAATCCAAAACAGATATTATGACAGGTTTTATAAATCTAAATAAAATCTTTTACCTGACACCAGTAAGTAAATCTATAGATTTAATTTTTTTCAGGTTATGCACAGATCTATATGATTAATTTGCTAAATTATTACCCGACAGGGATCTGTTATAAGCCCTCGTTTTTAAGCTTTTGAAGCTCTTCCCTGGCTTCTTTATGCCCCGGATCAAGAGTAAGAGCCTTATCAAGGCTGCTTATGGCAAGCATATAATCACCTTTAGTGACATAAGTTTTGCCTCTATAGTAGTAATAATCAGGCTGATCAGGGTTCATTGAAATTGCCATGTTAAAATTCTCTATTGCCAGATAATAGGCCCCTTTATTATAATAGGCCAGGCCCAGGTTATAGTAAGTATCAGAGCTTTTCTTGCAGGAAAGAGAATGTGTATAATACCTAATAGCCAGGTCTGTATCCCCTTTTTCTGTGTATAGAGCTGCCAGGTTATTGTATGCCTCTGGATATCCGGGGTTTAGGTCAATAGCATTTTTAAAATTCTCTATTGCAAGGGCTAAATTGCCTGAATTAGAATAAGCAATACCCAGATTATTGCAGGCTTCAGGATAATCCGGATTAATAGCAAGGGCCTTTTTGAAGTATTCTATAGCTTTATCATAATTACCTTTTTCACAATAAGCTTCACCAATGTTGTTAAGTGTTTCTTTGCTGGCAGGATTCAACTTTAAAGCCTTCTGATAACTTTCTATTGCCAAATCATACTGGTTCTTAGAAGTATAGGCAAGGCCAAGATCATAATAAGCTGCAAAAAAAGATGGCTCCAGAGATATAGCCTTCTTAAAATTTTGAATAGCAAGATCATAATTACCCTGCTTGCTAAATTTTATTCCTGCTTCTTTATACCTCAGCGCATCCTGCTGGTTATCTGCCAGAACAGATAACGAAAAAGAGTAAATAAGACACAAAAACAGAGATATAAAAAGTATTTTTTTATACATAGATACTCCTTGAAGCTTTATCAGTGGCTAGCGAGGCACCGGAACCTGATTAAGTAGTGTATTAATAATTTGATCAGTTGTTACACCTTCTAACTCAGCTTCAGGAGTGAGGAGAAGTCTATGCCTTAATAGCGGTCTGGCAACATACTTGACATGATCAGGCGTAACATACTTCTGTCCGTTTATTGCTGCGCAGGCTTTGCTTGCAGCCAGCCATAAAACGGCCGCCCTTGGGCTTGCCCCAAGTGCTAGATCTGATAAATTACGTGTACGGCTAATAAGCTCAATAATATAGTCTATAATTGAGTCTTCAACAGTAATATCAAGTAATTTTTTTCGTGCAGCAACAATTTCTTCTTTAGTGCAAACAGAATCAAGAGGCTTGTTTTTAAGAGATTTAGGGTCAAACCCCTTTTGATAGTTCAAAAGTATATTCTTTTCTGCCTCTTTACCCGGATATTCAATAACAATTTTAAACATAAACCTGTCAAGTTGTGCTTCAGGCAGTGGATAAGTGCCTTCAAACTCGATAGGGTTCTGTGTGGCAAAGAGTGTAAAAATATCACTCATATATTTTAAGTGGCCATCTATGGTTACCTGCTTTTCTTCCATGGCTTCAAGAAGCGCAGACTGTGTTTTGGGTGGTGTACGGTTAATTTCATCTGCAAGAAGAAGATCAGCAAAGATAGGCCCTTCTTTGATGTAGAACTGCCTTGAATTAAGGTCATAAACGCTATTACCAAGAATGTCTGAGGGAAGCATATCAGGTGTAAGCTGAATTCTATTGAAAGACGAACTTATAAGCTGTGAAAGCACCTTTACCATTAAAGTTTTGGCTGTGCCCGGCACTCCCTCAAGCAAAATATGCCCTTCTGCCAAAATGCCTATTAATATAAGGTCTACCGCCATAGGCTGGCCTATAATAATTGATTCAAGGTTATCCCTGATTTTTGTAAACAAACTTTCTACTTCTTGAGGCATTTTTTAACCCTTTAAACGATATACATTCAATTTCATACAAAAGTCTACCATATCCTCTCGTGAAATGTAATCATTCTTGATTGTTACATTGAGAGTGGCAATGAGATCAATGAGTTCAGAGGCCTGTGGTTCTGAATAGTTTTGCCTGATGGCCATGAAGAGGTCTTTATCAGAAAGATTTGTGTCTATTCTCAATTCACGACATAGTGCAAGTTTAAATTGATTATATACAGGTATTAAAGCTGTACCTGTAAGGCCTGCCTGCTTATATAAATTAGACATAGCTTCTACGTATTCAAGAGAAGATTTACGATCTGGATCATGATATGGCCTAACCCTTCCAAAACGCCTTGATGCACTCCAGAGGAGTAATAAAAGAAGGATCATGATCTGTTTTGAAAGAGGTGACATTAATGTGTCTTTATAATAATCAATAACTCTATCTGTTTTGATCATTCCATGGACATATTCATTTATGTATACTTCATTTCCTTCTATTAGTGCCAGGTTAGTAAAGAATTGATAGTTATCTTCTTTTTCAAAAAGCATGTCATTAGCTGCTAAGTCTGGCATAGTAGAAATATAAATGGTTCCATCTCCGTAGTTTCTTTTAGCAAGAGCAATGCCAAGGTCATCTTCAATTAATGGAGTTAAAAATTTCTCTTTAAGACGTGTTTTACAGCTGGTGGATATAGTTTTTGATTTAAACTTTAGCGTATCCGTTATGTTGAAATAATTCAGGTTGAAGTTATATTTTTTTTCTCCGTATACAGTTGATTCTCTGTCAAGAAGGTCATGTTTATCGGTAGTTTTGGTAGTTTGGGTGGTTTCGAGGTTTAGTTTTTCAAGAAAATTTCTTGAAGATGCTTTTCTGAAGTCATCCACAAATATGAGCGTATTGCCTACTCTCACCCAATTTAGGAGCTTGTCAATATCATTAGAAGTAAATACAGCACGGCCTCCTGCAATAAATTCTGGCGAAACAAGTATCATAGTTGCATCTTTTTGATCCTTAATTAGCAAACTGGCGTAATTATTCTGCCATACTTTAATATTAACCTCTGCTTCCGTAATGGTTTTGTGCCATGCTGCATATCCGCTGGGTCTTTTATTAAATATAGAGCGATTCAGCCGGTATTCAATCTCGCCTTTATCTTCTGAAAACTTTACGCTGAGGGCTGTTGCAACTACCAGAATAATTAGAGCAACGATCAGTGTTATAAAAAACGTTGTTTTTTCTTTATCCATTAACAACTTTCTTATAATTCATAAGGCACTGGTCATAATCTTGAACAGAGCCATTGTGTTTACCATACCAGAGTTCTTCAAAAACTGTAACAATAAGCTTGAGAGGATTATAGATATCTTCTTTGCCTCTTACTGTTTGAAGATATTCAAGATTTGTTTTTGCTTTATCGTATTTAATAATGCTTTTTTCATCAAGGTATAGTATAAGAGACATATATACAGCACGGCATGCGTTTCTGTATTGAGCATTTTGTGCGTAATTTCTGGCAAGATCCAGCCATGATTCTGAGTCAATAGCTCCCTCTTTGATTTTCAAAAGAGTCTTAACTTCTTCTGTTTCTTTTTTGCGATAATGCATCAGTAACTTATACAGCACAAACAGCAGTATCAGTATAAATATCACAATAATGATCCATGTGATCATATTAACAATGTCAGCAGCAAAGCCTGGTGAGGTTACTTCTACCTCCGGGAAAAGGTTTTTAAGCCATTCAGCCAGCGATTCCCTTATATTATAAATAAAATCCATTATTTTATCCCAGAGTTTTGCAAGCAAATTGGATGAATCATCCTGATTGCTATAAACAAATTCTCCAGAATTTCTTACTTTTTGCAGTGCGTCTGAAATGTCAGCCGGGTTGCCAGGCACGGTTTTTGCTCCTGAGTGTGTGAATTTATATGCTATTTAAAGAATTAAAACGATTTTTTGGTATTGCAACTAATTATACTTGAAAGGGTTAATTCATAAAATGAAAATTTGTGCAACAAAAAACCGGCACATCACTGGAGACCTTAGTTATCTCAAAAACCCTCGGGTGAATTCTCCCTGATGTGCCGGCATTTATTTTATTCCCTGAATTTTGAATTAAAAAACGTTTTAAAAATTATTCTGAAATAAATGTTCATAGAGTTTTAAGAAAAAATATGGGGCTCACTGATTATTGACTGAAAGTTTAATGTTAAAATATTAAAGTATAATACTGTTTTGCACGCAAACGCATACAGCTTAAATGAAGTGTTGCCGGGCATTTTTGGGTGTTATTTATTTAAAAAGGCTCACCAGAAAACCCTCTCAAAAGACAGGTTTCTAAAGCAAAATATTATAAACTAAGATCAGATACTGAAAGTGATAAAACTCGCTATGCAAGCTCATTCACCCCATATCTTAATAATTATGAATTAGTCTTTAAAATCTTACAAAGTTTTGATACCGTTTATAAAGCAGCTTTTTGTTCTGTAGAATCTTTTACATCTTGTTTTTCTTGCCATTTTTCCATCATTTTTTGTTTAAGCTGCATTTTTTCTCTTTTAACCTGATTCATTTCTTTTTTCAATTCATATTTTTGAATTTTTAAATCAAGCATTTTATCTTTCAGTTCAAGTTTTTTAGTATAAAGTGCATTCATTTTTTTGTGTAATTCCATCATTTCCGGGCACTTATACATTTTCATTTTGTGATATTTGTCTTTTTTTCCGTATGATGATTTCTTCATCTCTGTAGCCAGCTGTATAGTTGAATTATTGCCAGTGTTTACAGTGTTATCAGCTTTAACCTGAGCAGGTACCAATAAAAATGCTCCAAGAATCATAAGAGTAACAATGTTTTTCATACAATTTCCTTTATATAGTGAGTGCTAAACGAGGATGTTTATTATACATATTCAAAAAAAAATTTAAAGTATCTAAATGTATTTTTTAAAGTCTATTCAAACAAAAGCCTGCCAATTTTTAAACCGACCAGGTTGGTATTGGCTTTTGCGGGTTTTTAAACTTGGTTATATGTGGATAAAAGAGTAAATTAACCGTTCCAACCGGGCCGTTTCTTTGCTTTGCAATAATGACTTCTGCTTCTCCACGTTTTTCAACCAGTTCCGGGTGATAATATTCATCTCTGTAAATAAACATAACTATATCAGCATCCTGCTCTATGCTGCCGCTCTCTCTCAGGTCTGATAACATCGGGCGTTTGCTCTGGCGCTGTTCAACTGCACGAGAAAGCTGTGATAAAGCAATAACCGGTACATCTATTTCTCTTGCAAGACTTTTCAAGCCTCTGGATATATTTGAGATTACCTGTACCCGGTCTATCTTTGCTGAAGGTTCACCTTCCATCAGCTGGAGATAATCTATTATTATTAAACCGAGATCCGGTCGTTCATATTTGAGCTTTCTGGCTTTCGATCTGACTTCCATAACAGATATACCGGGTGAATCATCTATATAAAGCGGAGATGGGGCCAGGCGTGCCATTGCAGTTGATAGTTTTGTCCAGTCATCCATTTGCATGTTGCCTGTTCTTATTCGCTGAGCATCTATTTCAGCTTCTGAACATAACAATCGCTGCACCAGCTGTTCTTTTGACATTTCCAGAGAGAAAATAGCAACCGGAGTATCTTTTCTAACTGCAACTTCACCGGCAATATTCAAACAAAAAGCTGTTTTACCCATACTTGGCCGGGCTGCAAGTATTATCAGGTCTGAACGCTGAAAACCGGCTGTCATGCTATCCAGGTCATAAAAACCACTCGACATACCCAGTAGTTCGTCTTTATTCTCATAACGCTGCTCTATACGGTGAAAGCTATCTGAAACTATATCTCTTATTGGTGTTAGCTCTCTAGCATCTCTTCTCTGACCGAGTTCAAAAACAATGCTTTCGGCTAAATCTATAGCCCTGTCAACATCTGTTTGCTCGTAAGCTTCTGTTACTATCTGAGTACCGGCTCTTATTAATTCTCTTAAAATAGATTTTTCAGATACTTTACGTGCATGATACTCAACATTTGCAGTAGTAATAACTGATAATGCCAGATCATTTATATATACCCGCCCGCCTACTGTCTCTATACGATCTATATCCCTCAAATATTCTGAAACAGTAACAACGTCTATGGGTTCATTATTATTAAAAAGGTCTATAACTGCCTGATAAATATATTTATGGGCCTGTTTATAAAACTGTTCGGGTCTTACAATCTCAAGTACTGTTGTCAGGGAATCCGGATTAACTAAAAGTGCACCTAGAACCGCCTGCTCAGATTCAATGCTTTGCGGTGGAAGTTTATCAGGGCCCAGATCTATTGACATACCTTCTGTCATTTGATTTTAACCTTTTTATACATTTTTAACCTTACTGATTCATTATAAAATAAACCAAACAGAATCATAAACTATTTTCCTTCAGGGGGCAGATCAAAAAGCAAGAGAAAATTAATTTTATCAATTCTATTCAATCAAAATTAAGTGTTTTGAAAGTTTATAATAAAAGTCATAAGTTATAAGTTATACAGAGACCCCAATTGTCTTTTTATTATTAAAATAAGTTTATATATACTCAAATTTCCTTGCTTTTTAAAATGGTTAAACTAGAATGTTTAAAGCACTTTCCAGAAAGACATACTCAATATTTACAATATATATACGCAATTATCACCCACAATCAGAGAGAGAGAGAATAATGAAGGCTACTTCTGCTTATTTATACCCGCATAATCATCTTAAAACTTACGAAAACAGGTCTAGAAATATCAATAACAGCAGAAATGCAGTTAGTTTTGGATATGATATTGTGCTTCAAATAAAAGATGATTCACTTCATATAAACAGGCCAAACCTCTTTATGGCCGTATATGACAGAATAGGAGAAATGCTTCATAACTCAAACGGTCTCGGGCAAGATAGATTTTGCCGGCTAAATGCTGACAAGAGCAAAGATGGGTTTAAAAGCCCTGTTGAATTATTAAGCCGTATTGGCTATGCAATTACAAGTATGCTGAATAGTACGATAAAATCTGCAAATACCGACAAAAAACGCCGCATGAAAAGTGAAAAACTTGACAGCGTTTTAATATTCACTGAAGGAAACCATATCTCCAACGGTAAAAAACAGGCTCTTCAATCTGAAATTTTACCTCCTGAGAAGCAACAATTTATTGATATATCTGAAAATAGCCTGATGATAAAAGATAGATTGTTGACAGGCCTGCCTGATGAGTATTATAGAGGCTCAGATTATACCCGTGAACCTGTCAGGATATTACTTGCTCACGAAACCCACGGGCTGGCCGTTGCCATCGCTCGAATAGCAGCTAAAGACGGTGATATTGAAGAAATTCAAAATGCTATTATTTTTTCACCTGATCACAGCCGACATATGGCACATGTCAAATGCGGAAATAATATTGAAATTACTGGGCCAGATTTCTCAATTGCAGAAGAAAATAAAGACTATGAGCTGTTTGAATTGCCTGAAAATAAAGATATATCAGGCCAGGCTGCAACTGTTAATTTGCCAGTAAGTATTTCAGCTATTGCTACTGAGTGCTTTAAAGTAAAATTCCCGGGGGTATGTAAGACTGAAGTTGCTAATGTTAAGAAATCTTATCACCCTAAGGTTATTGCTGATGCTATTTATAAAGATCCTGATGGGGTTTTAGAAAACATTTTAAGCGGATACCTGCATAAAACTGCTGAAAAACTTGCCAGAAAGATTGCTTCTTCTGAAGATAACGTTAATATTATTCTGACTGGTGAAACTCTCAGAACCATTAAAGATGCTTATCGCTCTGTCACAAAGAATACAGAATTTTTTGAACAGGAATTAAAGAAAAAAATTAACTATCACCTGAATAAAATTGATCAAAAAGATAAAATAAACAACTATCACCTGTTTTACCTTAACCTTAATGAATATACAGGCAACATCACAAAAGATACAGGTGCAGCTAATGTTTTAGCAGATCCAGCAGTTAAGTTTATACCGGTTAATGACGGTCATTCTCTCAAAGTAGTTGTGCCCGTAGAACTTGTAATGGCAGATGAATTCAAGCCAGTGGAAAAACGCAAGCCTGCAAAAATAATTCTTGATTATCCATACGATAAAGAAGATTGTTCGCCAGATAGAAAACTTCGACATATCATAAGGGATAAAGATTATAGTCTTGAATATGATGTATTGCCAAGGGCTGTAGAATTAAATATACCTGAAAAACTTATCAAACAGGCTATAAACGATCAAAATAAATAATGCCGATGCAAGCCCCCCCCTCTGGCCACCCGGGTAGTATACTATAAGATCAGTACACAACTTAAAATTTTTTCGATTTTCAAAACCCAAAT